>CAXXLQ010000004.1:0-767500 GCA_963668695.2 Vicinamibacteria bacterium | reverse complement strand
GCGTTGTGCGCAGAATAGGTGGGAGGCTTTGAACTCAGAGCTTAGGCTTTGAGGGAGCCATTAGTGAGATACCACTCTCATCGTTCTGGAATTCTAACCTAGACCCGTGAAACCGGGTCAGGGACACTGTCAGGCGGGTAGTTTGACTGGGGCGGTCGCCTCCTAAAATGTAACGGAGGCTCCCTAAGGTGCGCTCAGGCTGATTGGAAACCAGTCGTAGAGTGTAAAGGCATAAGCGCGCTTAACTGCGAGACCTACAAGTCAAGCAGATGGGAAACCAGGGCTTAGTGATCCGGCGGTTCCGAATGGAAGGGCCGTCGCTCAAAGAATAAAAGGTACTCCGGGGATAACAGGCTTATCTAGCCCAAGAGTTCATATCGACGGCTAGGTTTGGCACCTCGATGTCGGCTCATCGCATCCTGGAGCTGAAACAGGTTCCAAGGGTTGGGCTGTTCGCCCATTAAAGCGGTACGCGAGCTGGGTTCAGAACGTCGTGAGACAGTTCGGTCCTCATCTGTCGTGGGCGCAGGAGATTTGAGGGGAGCTGACCCTAGTACGAGAGGACCGGGTTGGACGAACCTCTGATGTACGAGTTGTCCCGCCTCGGGGCATAGCTCGGTAGTTACGTTCGGAAGGGATAAGCGCTGAAAGCATCTAAGCGCGAAGCCCCACCCGAGATTAGATCTCCCGGATCATTAGATCCCTGAAGGCCCCTGGAAGACCACCAGGTTGATAGGCCCGGAGTGTAAGGCGAGTAATCGTTTCAGCTGACGGGTACTAATCGGCCGTGAGGCTTGACCACATCGTGCGTAACCAGAGTTTCTGGCAACAGAACAACTGGTTCGCCGAAGCCACTGCAGCAAAAAGCATCTTGGCGTCCCGCATTCCGGGATGTCACGCTAGGCGCTTCTACAACAATTTCAACGGATCAATTTTGTCCCGGTGACCCGAGCGGAGGGGCCACACCCGTTCCCATTCCGAACACGGCAGTAAAGTCCTCCAGCGCCGATGGTACTGCAGTGGAAGCGCTGTGGGAGAGTAGGTCGTCGCCGGGACTCCCGATTCCATAGAATCGCCAGGGAACACCGGTCGTCAGACCGGCGTCGCCCGCCGAGAGCGGGCGAAACCCGCGATACCCAACACCGCGATACCCAACACCAAGATGCGGCCGCTCACGTTTCATACGCGCAGCGGGCGCCGGCCGGGCGCGCCGTGGGCGGTATGTCCTAGCGGACCGGATCGTCCGGGGTTGTTCCGACGGGGGTTCGGCCTGTTTGTGGCGGCCTCGGCCATCGCGACTCTTGTTTTCGCGCCGCCGGCCGTAGCACAGGAACTCGAAACCGTCGGTCAGCAGCGCCCGACTTCGTTCGAGGTCGAGGTGCCCCGCGTGGTACTCACCGGGGTGCCCTTCGAAGTCGTCGCGATTCCGCGGGCAGAGTCTGGAGACCCGCTGCCTGGATACCGGGGAACGCCGCGTCTCGATGGCGCCGACCAGGCCGGATCCACCACGCGCCGGGACGACGGGGCCGTCGTTTTCTCGGACGTACAGGTCGACGACAGCGGACGGTTCGAAATCTCCGCGGAGGACGGCGCCGCCCGTGGGACTGCGGGCACCAGGGCTATCGCGGGCATCTGGTCGCTCGCCCCACCGGTCGTCGCCATCGTGCTCGCCATCCTGTTCCGGCAGGTTGTGTTGGCCTTGGTGGCCGGGATCTGGATCGGCAGCACCCTGCTGCTCAACTTCAACCCGCTGGCCGGTTTCTTCGAGGTGGGCAGTCGCTATGTCATCGGTGCGGTGACCGACAGCGACCGCGCCCACATCATTGTGTTCAGCATGATGTTCGGCGGGCTCGCCGGGATTCTCTCAAGGAGCGGAGGAGCCCGGGGCTTCGCCCAACTCATTACCCGTTTCGCCCGGACCGCCCGACGCGGCCAGGTCAGCGCCATGCTCATGGCGCTCGTCGTGTTCTTCGACGACTACGCCAACGTGATCATTCGCGGGAACCTGATGCGGCCGATCACCGACGGGCTTCGGATCTCCCGCGAAAAGCTGGCGTTTCTGACCGATACCGGGGCCGCCTCGGTGGCCAGCACGGTGATTGTGTCCACCTGGATCGGCTACGAGGTCGGCCTGATCGATCAAGGACTCCGGTTGATCGATTACCCGGAAGACGGCTATTCGGTGTTCCTGCGCACGATCCCGTACCGCTTTTATCCCATCTTCTCCTTTGCGTTGGCGATGGCGGTCGGTTTCCTCGGCCGGGACTTCGGCCCCATGCGGGTCGCCGAGGAACGGGCGATGCGCCTCGGCCAACCGCTTCGGCCCGGTTCGGAACCGGCGACCGAAGCCCTCGACGAAGACCCCGGAGTCGCGCGGATTTCATCAGGCCTCTGGGCCGTAGGCCTCTTGCCGATCGTTGCGGTTCTTCTGACCGCGGGAATCGGGATCTGGTTGACCGGGACGAATGCTCTCGTTGCTTCAGGTGCTACCGACTACGGAGTACGGGAGGTCGTAACGAGTTCCGATTCCTATGTTTCGCTGCTGTGGGCTTCCATTGCCGCCTGCCTCACTGGCATCGTGATTGCGGTTGCGCGACGTATTCTGACACTTGGGGCTGCCATCGGCGCCTGGGTTGCGGGGCTGAAGTCCATGGTGCTCGCCATCCTGATCCTGGTGCTCGCCTGGTGCATCGGCGATGTAACCGCTGAACTCCACGCGGCGCAGTACCTGGTTCAGGTTCTTCAAAACGTTCTGAATCCCACTCTGCTCCCGACCCTCACTTTCGTAGTGGCGGGAGTGATGGCCTTTGCGACTGGCACCAGTTGGGCGACGATGGCCGTGCTCATGCCCCTCGTGATCCCGCTCTCCCACGCGCTCGCGGAAGGCGCCGGATTGGCTACCGCGGCGTCTGACCCGATCCTGATGGGCGTCATTGGAGCCGTTCTGGCTGGGGCAGTGTTCGGCGATCACTGCTCGCCAATTTCTGACACCACGGTGCTCAGTTCCATGGCCTCGGCCTGCGACCACCTTGACCACGTCAAGACCCAAATGCCGTACGCGCTGAGCGCGGCGGGGATCGCCATCGTTCTCGGCATCCTGCCGACGAGCTTCGGGGTGTCTCCGAGCATTGCGCTGATCCTCGGCATCGTCGGGTCCGTGCTCCTAGTTCGGGTGGTTGGCACCCGCATTGGGGAAGGGAATGCTTCATGAAGACCGTCCGACTTGGCACGACCGGGCTTGAAGTCAGTCGGCTCTCGCTCGGCTGCATGACCTATGGCGATCCCAACTGGCGCTCCTGGATCCTCGAGGAAGAGGCGGCCCGGGATCATTTCCGGAAGGCATTGGACCTCGGAATCAATTTCTTCGACACCGCAGACATGTATTCCCGGGGCGCGAGCGAGGAAGTCACCGGGAAACTGCTTCGCGAAATGGCGAGCCGTGAGGACTACGTCCTGGCCAGCAAGGTGTACTTCCCGGTGGCCAAGGGTCCGAACCGGGGCGGGCTTTCCCGAAAGCACATCCTCGCGGCGTGCGACGCCTCGCTTCAGCGGCTCGGCCTCGACTACATCGACCTCTATCAGATCCACCGGTTCGATCACGAAACCCCGATCGAGGAGACCATCGAGGCGCTCGATTCGCTGGTGACGGCCGGAAAGGTGCGCTACCTCGGCGCGAGCAGCATGGCCGCCTGGGAATTCGCCACGATGCTCTTCACCGCGGACTCCATGGGAGCGTCCCGGTTCGTCTCGATGCAGAACCACCTGAATCTCGTCTACCGCGAAGAGGAACGCGAGATGGTCCCCCTCTGCCTCGATCAGGGTGTCGGGCTGATCCCGTGGAGTCCGCTCGCAAGGGGGTTCCTGGCGGGAAACCGGACCCGGACGCGACGCGACCCGACACCCCGCGCGAAGGACGATCCCTATGCCGACCGGTTGTACTACGAGGAAGCCGACTTCAAGGTGTTGGACACCTTGCTCGAGGTTTCCACCCGGCTCGGAGAGAAACCGGCGAAGGTCGCTCTCGCCTGGCTCCTGTCGGTGCCGGGAGTGGATGCGGCGATCGTAGGGACGACCCGCATCGACCAGATGGAGGAACTCGCCGCCGCCGTGGACCTGACGCTCGATGAGGAAACGATTGCGGCGCTGGAAGCGCCCTACATCCCGCACCCGGTTCTGGGTCACGATCAGCCGGCGCCCCGGGACTGAGCTTCCCCCCTCCGGGGCGTGGGGGCGGATCTTGATGTGGGTCGCGGTGCTCGTTCCCGTCTCCTCCATTGCCTGGTGCGCCCCTTTGGGGATTGCGGCCCAGGACTACCGGGACATCGCCGCAGAGGCTGGCCTGGTCGTGGTGACCGGGACCGGAGGGCCCGAGAAGAATCACATCGCCGAGTCCACCGGGACCGGGGTCGCGGTTCTTGACTACGACCAGGACGGCCTGCCCGATCTCTACTTCCCGAACGCTCCCACCTGGGAAGACCCGAACGGTGCGTGGCGCTCCCGCTCGGGGGCGCTGTACCGCAATGGCGGTGACGGGCGGTTTACCGACGTCACGGAAGCAGCGGGGGTGGCGACCGGGATTTACGGCCAGGGAGCGGTGAGCGCCGACATCGATGCGGACGGCTTGCCCGATCTCTACGTTACGGCGCTGGGTCCCAATCTGCTCTTTCGCAACAACGGAGACGGCACGTTTTCCGAGATCGCGCAAAGCGCCGGCGTAGCGGACCCCGGCTGGGGCATCGGTGCCGTCTTCCTGGACGGCGACGGGGATCGGACGGTCGATCTCTTCGTTACCAACTACATCGAGACCAGCGAACCGGACATCCGCGCCGGCCTGCGCACCCGGCGCTGGCGGGGGAGGGTGCCGGTGCTCGACGGCCCGCGCGGTCTGGTTCCGGAGACCAACCGCTACTTCAGAGGGCGCGGAGACGGCACTTTCGAGGACGCGACGAGCACCTCCGGGGTCGGTGACGTGCCGGCGCGCTATTCCATGGGAGTGGTAGCGCTCGACTTCGACAAGGACGGCGATCAGGACATCTTCGTGGCGAACGACAGCGGGCCGAATGCAATGCTCGAAAACCGCGGCGGAATCTTTCGGGACGCCGGACTTCTCACTGGAGTCGCACTGAGCGCTGACGGCGCGACCCAGGGCAGTATGGGGGTGGCTGCCGCGGATGCGGACGAGGACGGGTTTCCGGATCTGGTGGTCACGAATTTCGCCCACGATCACTATGCGTTCTATGTTGGAGTCGCTCCCTCACTCTTCCTGGAGGACGCCGTGGGGACCGGTATCGCAACCGCGACCTTCCGTCCGCTGGGTTGGGGAGCCTTGTTCTTCGATGCCGAGAATGACGGCGATCTGGACGTCGCTTTCGCCAATGGCCACCTCTATCCGCAAGTGGTGGACGACCCCGCCCTCGGCGAGACCTATGGGCAGCCGGACCAGTTGTTCCGGCGCGAAGGCCCGTCCTACGAGGCTGAGGACCTCGGCCCCCCGATCCGCTCGTCCCGGGGAATGGCGCTGCTCGATCTCGAAGCCGACGGGACGTGGGAGATCGCGGTCGCGAACCAGGACGACGGGCCGACCCTCTGGCGCCGTGCGGAACCCGCGGACGGTTCCTGGATCAGGTTCCGATTGGTCGACCCGGAAGGAAATCGGGACGGCCTCGGAGCGAGGATTGCGGTGACCGGTTTCGGAGCGGCGCAATCCCGCCGGGTGCGCGCCGGCGGCAGCTACGCCTCCGACAGCGAGCGCACCGTTCACTTCGGCCTCGGTTCGCTTGCCCGGCCCGCGCCGATGTCGGTGGAGGTTCGCTGGCCGGAGGGTGCTACCGAAACCTACACGGGGCTCTCCCCCAACACGACCTGGCTGGTGCGTCGCGGCGGCGCCCCGATCCCGCTCCCTGCGCCATGATGCGTCGCCCCACAACGTTCAGCCGGCGGGTGGCCCGATCCCCGCTGATTCTGTTCGTGGCCGTCGCGGCGTCGAATGCACCGGCGCAGACCGGTAAGGACACCCGGGTGCGGGTTCGGATGGAACGGGCCGTCGCCCTCCTCGCCGCCGAGGAGGCGGACCGGGCAATCCCGATCCTCCTCTCCGTCGTGGACGAGGTGCCGCACCACGGCCCGGCGCGTTTCCAGCTCGGAGCGCTCGCCGTCGAGCGGGGCGAATGGGAAGTCGCCGCCGACCATCTGGAGGCCGCGGTCGCTTCCTACGGCCCCGACGCTCCGGCCGGAGCCGTTCCTGTGCAGCGCCCGGGGCTCGCCTGGGCTCTCTATTCGGAAGCGCTCGGAGCGAGCGACCGCCTTGAAGCAGCACTGGAGGCGACCGGCCACGCGCTCCGGTTTGCGCCGGACTATTTGCCCGCTCTGCTGGGTCGTTCCAACTTCGCGCGACGATTGGCGGTCCGAGAGCGCGGACCCGGGGCCCCGCGCGGGGAATCCTTCAAGCGTCTCATCGAAATCAGTCTCGAGGCAGCCAGAAGGGCGCTAACGAAGGGTTTGGGGCGGCCCGGGCCGTGGATCGCACTGTCGCTCGGCGCCCACGAAGGCGAGATTCCGGAACTCGCGCGTTGCGCGGCCGAGCGAGTCGCGGAACTCTCCCCCGGCGACCCCCAATCCCTCTTTCTGGTTGCCTGGACATCCGCCGGGGAAGATCCCGAGGGAGCCCTCGCGGCGGCCGAGGCGGCGCTCGCTTCCGGACTTCGGGACGACCCCGCGCTCTGGATGACTCTGGGCCGCCTGCGCGCTTTCCGCCTGGACATGGATGCCTCCCTGGACGCCTATCGGGAAGCGCTGCGTCTCGATCCGGCGGTCGCCGGCGAGGTGGCGAGCGTGGCGCTCGATGCGATCGTCGCGGGCGGAGATCCGGAGTTGCTGGCGCTACTTCAGGACCGCGCCGCGCGGCGTCCCGATGCCCTGAACACCCGGTTCACCCTGGCGAAGGCGCACCTGCGTGAGGGTCGGGCAGACGTGGCGGCCCACGAACTCACCAGCCTGGTAGCCGAGAACCCGAATCACGCCGCGATCCTCACTACCCTCCACGCCGCACTGCGGAGAACCGGGGATGCCGCTGCGGACGTGGTGCTGGCCCGCCTGGAGGCGGTCAAGGCCGCGGAGGCGGCGGCGTGGGAACGCGCAAACGCGGCGGAGATTCAGCGCCGGCAGGCCCGCGAGGCGGCTGCCGCAGGCGATCTGGCCGAGACCGTTCGGCTCTTGGAGGCCGTCGTGCGGGGCCGGGACGCAAGCTCGCCGGAGTTCGCCGCCGACCTCGCCGAACTCGGCGGCGCGCTTGAAGCGCTCGGCCGTCACAGCGAGGCGCTGTCCGCTCTCGACCGCTCGCTCACCCTCCGCCCTTTCGATCCCGAAACTCTGGCCATGACAGCCCGGGTGGCGCGAACCACCGGAGAAACCGAAGAGGCCGATCGCTACGCCGCGCGCGCCGTCCTCACCGCGCCGCGCTGTGAGGAAGCCCCCGCAGGAGGCTAGGAGCTCCGGTGTTCACACCGGCATCGCTCCCCGCCGGGGAGCGGAATTCCCCCTCGCCACTGCGCGGAGAGCGCCGATGCCATCCGGTTCCCCGGTACGGCACTCTCGTTGCTCTACGTGATGGCTCCCGGTGCGGCTCCAAGTCTCTGGATAGGGCAAACCGTGGAAAAACCGGGCCATTTGAAGCAGAATCTCCTGCTTCAATCCATGATTCCGAATCCCGTGAACCGGATTTCCGGAGATTCTCCAGGGAGAAGCTCATGACTCATCGCCTCCGCTTCCCGCGGTCGGCAACGCTCGCGCTCCTGATCCTCGCGCTGACGCTGCCGGCGGCTTCCCTTGCGCAGGACAACGGTCTGATCCGGGGCACCGTGACCGACGACACCGGCGCCGTGGTCCCCGGCGCGACTGCGACCGTTCTGAGTGACGCGATCATCGGCGGCTCGCGCACGACCGTCACGAACCAGTCGGGCGTGTTCCGCTTCCCTGGCCTTCCCGCTGGGGAATACGCGGTGGAGGTCGGGCTCGGCGGTTTCGACACCATTCGATTCGAAGGCGCGCGAGTCGGCCAGAACACCACCGCAACCCTGGATGCCAGGCTGAGACTGTCCACCGTGACGGAAACGGTGCTAGTAGTAGCGGAGGCCCCGCTTCTGGACGTGAGTTCGAACGCCTCGATCACCACCTTCAACTCTGAGCTCGTTGAAGAGCTGCCAACGGAGCGGAACTTCTACGACTACATCCACATCTCTCCGGGAATCACCCAGGTGAACAGCGGCGGGGGCGGAGACCGCGCGGTCGCCTTCGGCTCGAACCAGCAGTCGAACTCCTGGAACATCGATGGCGTCGAGACGAGTGCGCCCGAGACGGGTTCTTCCTGGGGAGACCCGAACGTGGACATGATCGAGGAAGTCGAGATCATCGGGATCGGCGCCCCGGCCGAGTTCGGGAACGCCACCGGAGGCACCTTCAACATCGTCACCAAGAAGGGCGGCGACACGTTCAGCGGCAGCGGCAACTACTTCTACCAGAGCGACGGCCTCACCTTCCCGGAGATCTACGCGGATGCGGACACCGGCGCTCCGGCCACGGAGGGAAGCCCCAACGCGTTCGCCTTCCAGCGGGACAATTTCCAGGACATCACGCTCACCCTCGGCGGTCCCGTCATCCGGGAGCGGATGTGGTTCATGGTGGGCGGCCAGTACTCGCGTGACAGTTCCTGGGAGGCGGGCAACGACCCGACGGCCGCCACCGCCGACCGCGGCGAAAACGACAAGGTCACGCTGAAGCTCACCACGAAGCTCAGCGATCGCCACGAAGTCTTCATCAACACCCACCTCGAGGACTGGGCGGGGATCGGGGGCAGTTCGCCGAACGTTTCGGCCTCGGCGGCTTTCGTCGAGCGGGGCGCCACGGTCACTTTCGCCGCGGGCCTGACCAGCACGATTTCGGACACCACGATCTTCGAAGCGCGGTATTCCCAGTGGTCGGCGAGCGACATCCACGACTCGCCTACCGGCAGCTTCGACATGCCCTTCATCACTATGACGCGGAGCCTACGACCACCTACGAGGGCGGCATCTCCTATCCGTGGGACTACCGGACCTGGAGCAATCAGTTCAATGCGAAGGTGACCCACTACGCGGACGATTTCCTCGGCGCGCAGCACGAATTCCGCTTCGGTGTCCAGATCGCCCGGGGCGTGGCGGAGACCGCGGTGGCTGCGGGGCCCAACAGCGCCTATCAGTACCAGTCGGGCGGCTACCTCTACCAGGTCATCCAGGAGCCCTACCGCTACGGAGGCATCTCCAACGACCGCGGTTTCTTCATCGATGACACCGTTACCGTCAACGATCGGCTTACCCTGAACCTCGGCCTCCGGCTGGATCTGAATAGAGGAGACATTCCCGAGTACGAGCTCCTCGGGGTGCCCGATTCCGGCCAGGAAACCGAGTTCACCGCCGTCAACGCGGTGTCCGTTCCGGGAAACGCCCCCGGAACTCCGGGAATCGCGAAATGGAACCTGATCAGCCCACGTATCGGTTTCACCTTCCGTCCGGACGACGAGGGGCGCTCAGCCATCAAGGGCTTCTTCGGGGTCCACTACGACCAGAACGTCATCGGCAACTGGGACGCGCCGGCGCCCGGGGTTACCCCGTGGCAACAATACGCGCTTAATGACGACGGCACCCTCGGTGACCTCCTGTTCGCGACGACGGTTGATGAATTGGCGCAACCGGACAACCTGTTGGCGCCCCGTTCCTACCACTACACCGCGGCCTATGAGCGCGAGATCGGCAACAACATGTCGGTCGGAGTGCAGTACGTGCACAAATACACCGACCGCATGGTGGGCTGGTCCATTCTGGGCGGGCAGTACGAATCCATCCAGTGGGCCGATCCCTACACCGGGGCGCCGATCACCCTGCTCAATCAGGTGGAGCAGCCAACCTTGGTCAAGGGCAACGACCCGGGCGACTTCCCGGGTGCGGCGGACACCTACGAACAGACGTATGACGGCGTCATCCTTCACTTCAACGCCCGGGATGCCGGCCTCTGGAACCTCCAGGGGTCTTACACCTACTCGAAATCGGAAGGTCTGATTCCGCGTCCGTGGTTCCAATCCCAGAACAATCCGTTCTACGGGAGCAGTACGGGCCAGGATCCCAATTCCTACATGAACGCCTACCAGCGTCTCCAGGCCGACCGCCCGCACATGTTCCGGCTGCAGACCGTTGTGTTCCTGCCCTATGACATTGTGCTGGCGCTGAACGGCAACGTTGAGAGCGGCAAGCCGTTCTCGCGCCAGGTGCGGGCCGCCGGCGTCACCACGCAGCCGGCCCAGAACTTCATTGTGGAGAACGCGGGATCCCGGGAAGGACTCCGCCACCCGACGCTCTGGGTGGCAGACGTTCGCATCGGCAAGCGTTTCGACATCGGCGACGTGCAGTTGAAGCTGGATGCCTACGTCTACAACGCGCTGAACAGCACCGCCAGCATTGGGCATGCCAGCCTCCGGCTCGAGGACCCCGGCGAGCAGTTCATCCCCGCGAGCTGGGTGGAACCCCGCCGCCTGATGCTCCTCGCTGGTTTCGTGTTCTAGGCTTCCGATCCTTTCTCAAGGGGAACCGCCCGTCGCGGGCGGTTCCCCTTTCTGTTGGCCACGCGCCCGCTCAGGCCGTCGTTACCGGAACGCCGAGTTCGTCCCGTATGCTCGCCAGCCCTGCCATTCCCTTTCCCCGAGAGGTTTCAGAAGATGTTGAAGAAGGTCCTTTGGTCGGCCGCCCTGCTCCTCGTTGCCGCGGTGGCCGCCGGTCAGGAGAACGGAGAATCCGCTGAGAAATCCCGCTGGGAGAGCAGTCATTCGATCATGATGGATGGCGAGACCGTCGAGTACGACGCGGTGGTTGCGAGCACCACCCTGACGAACGACGAGGGCGCGGATGCGGCGAAGCTCTTCTACACCGCCTACTTCCGCACGAACGGCGCCCCGTCCCACGAGCGGCCACTCATCTTTGCCTACAACGGGGGACCGGGGTCGGCGTCCTTCTGGCTGCACATGGGCATCATGGGGCCGCGGCGGGTCGTCACCCCCGAGGTGGGACCCCAAGGCGCCCCGCCCTACCCGCTGGAGGACAACGCCTACACCTTCCTCGATATCGCCGACATCGTCATGCTGGATCCCATCGGCACCGGGTTCAGCCATCCGCTCGAGGGCGTCGAGGGATCCGAGTACTGGGGGATCGACGAGGACGCCCGCTCCCTGGCCCAGTTCGTCAGGCGCTTCCTCAGCGAGTACGACCGCTGGAACTCGCCCCGTTACCTCCTCGGCGAAAGCTACGGGACCACCCGCTCCGCGGTGCTGGCCGGCCACCTGCAGCGCGCCAACATCGACCTGAACGGGATCGTGCTGGTCTCGATCGTCCTCCAGTTCAACACGATCCAGTTCGCGCCGGGCGACGACGTTCCCTATATCGTCAACCTCCCGTCGTACGCGATCACCGCGCGCTACCTGGATCGGCTTCCCGGCGGCTCCCCCGACAATCTGGAGGCCTTCATGGCCGAAGTCGAGGCCTGGTCGCTGAACGAGTACGCGACCGCGCTCCTCGCCGGCGGGACTCTGGATGCGGAAAAGCGTGCCCGGGTGATCGATCAGATGCACCGCTACACCGGGCTCAGCAAGGACTTCATCGACAAATCCGACCTCCGAGTGACCGCGCCCGCTTTCGAGGCCGAGCTGCTCCGCGACGAGGGCCGCATCGTGGGACGGCTCGATGCACGTTTCACTGGTCCCGCCGGCGACGTACTGGGCGGCCGTCCCTCGCACGACCCCCAGTCCACCGCCATCAGTTCGGCCTATAGCTCGGCGTTCAACAGCTACCTCCGGGGTGAACTGGGCTACGACGGCGATCGTGAGTACGTGCCGAGCGGCGCCACCCGGAACTGGAACTGGGGCCGCCTCGGCGGCGGGGGCAGCTTCGGCCGCGGCGGAGGAACACCGAACGTCGCTCCCGACCTCGCCCGCGCCATGAAGCGCAACCCGGACCTGAAGGTCCTATTGGTCAACGGGATCTACGATCTGGCCACTCCTTACTTCGCTGCCGTCTGGTCGGTGGACCACATGGGGCTACCCGCGGATCTCCGGGCCAACGTCGAGCGGGCGGACTTCGCCGCCGGCCACATGATGTACGTGGAACAGTCGCTCCTTCCCCAATGGAGGGCGGACGTCGGCGGGTTCATCGCGAGGACTTCGGGGCGTTAACCGCTCAGTCCGCGATTCCCGGCCCGCTCAAACAAAGAGCGACTTCACGCGTTCCGCGACCACTGCGTCCTGACCGGGGCGGAGCATCCACATCGAGATGCGCAGTTGACCTTCTCCCGTCCGTGAGACTGCGACCGGAGGGTCTCCCTCCAGAAGCTTCGCGACCGCTTCTTGCGACGTGAGACCCAGGTCCCCCTCACTCCAGTTGACGACCACGTGGGGGACATGGTTGGCGATTTCCGGCACTTGGGTCTCGCAGGAGAGGCCGGCCGCGCCTCCCAGGACTCGCAGAACCAGCTCGGCTCGAGCGTCGAGTTCCCGCCTCTCCGCTTCGTGATCGAAGGCGAGGTAGCGCTCGACCGCCGCCACCAAACCGGCGATCTCCTCCTTGCCGACCTTCATGCCGCGGCCGATGCCGCCGAACGGGCTGATCGCCTTGCGGGCCGCCTGGATCAGGTCGGGGCGCCCGAGCAGGAGTCCCGAGGCTTGCGGGCCGAGCAGCCCCTTGCCGCCCGAGAAGATCACCATGTCGAAGCCCTCTTCGACGTAGGTGTGTAGCCGCTCGGGCGGCGGGACGTCCGCGGCGGCGTCGTTCATCGTCGGCACGCCGTGCGCCCGCGCCACCTCAATCCACTCGGCGCGGCCGATCCCGCCCCGCGGCTCGGCGAAGTTCAGGAAGAACATCATGGCCGTCCGCTCGTTGATCGCCGCCTCGAGTTCCTCCCGGGTGTCCACCCAGACGATTTCGGCTCCCACCAGCCGCATCTGGGCCTGGTATCCGGTGCGGTGGGCGCGCTGCTGGATCACCTCGTTCTTCATCCCCGCGGTGTCCGGGAGCATCTGCAGCTTCTCGTCGTCGCCACCGGTGATCGCCGCCGCGGTCCCGCTGGTGATGGCGGAAGCGGCCCCGCACGAGATCATGGCCGCGGGCACCCCGATCAATCGGGCGAGGTGATCACCCGCGCGCTCCTGGAGTTCGCGCAGGGGCACGAAGTTGCGCGAAGCGGCAACCATGGCGTCCGTGACTTCGGGCGGCATGATGGAACCGCCCAGGACCGTCACGGTGCCGATGCCGTTGATCACCGGCTGGACTCCCAACCGCAGGTACACGTCCTCCGGGGCCGGGGCCGGGCCGGGCTCGGACTCGGTTTCGCAGGCCGCGGCGCCCAGCACGGCGGCGGAGGCGCCGCCCTGCAGAACCTGCCGCCGGGTCATCGTCTCAGGCATGATGTCCTCCTCGCTCACGAACGGCGTCGATGCAGGATTCCGTCCCATCGCGCCTCACCTTGCGGGCCGTAATCGAACGGGAGTTCGCCCCAGTCCGGGCGGGTCCGGCCGTTCAAATCCCAGGCGAGAAGGCCGTCCTTGAAGGCCATCTCGCAAACCAGCTTCTCGGTACCGTCCTGGCGCGCGCCGAAGCTGTCCACGAAGCCGAACGTGCCGGATTCCTTCCGCAGCACCGCGATGTCGGCGATCGCGCCGACCGACAGATGGCCCAGTTCCTCGCGGTGGATCTGCCGGGCGGGATTCCAGGTCGACTGCCGGATCACGTCGTCCAGGGATTCGCCGAGAGCCAGGAACTTGCTCATCGTGGTGATCTGGCTCTGCATGCCGGCATTCATCGAGCCGATATGCAGATCCGTGGAGATCGAGTCCGGCGGGAAGCCGGCCTCCAGGCACTTCGCTGCCACGCTCCACTTGAAGCTGCCGCCGCCGTGGCCCACGTCGAAGTACACGCCCCGCTCGCGTCCGGCGAAGAGACCGGGATTGGGCGTGCCGTCCGCGAGCAGCTCCCGGCGGTTGCCTGCGAAGCAATGCGTGTAGATGTCACCCGGACGCAGTTTCTCGCCCAGCAGCGTCTCGATCGGGCGCTCCGGCAGATTGGACCCGAAATCCACCATGACCGGGATTCCCGCGGCCTCGCCGGCGCGAACGGCTTCCTCGACCGGATCCCACTCCGGTCCCGCGTAATGGGCGGTCTTCACTCCGACAATGATGTCGGAATGCTCCCGGGCGAGGGCGGCGGTCGGCGCCGCCTGCATATCGGCCAGGTCCTGCTCGATGTCCCCGCCCCGCATGCCATGGCCGACGATATTGGCCAGCGCGAGAACGCGGGTCCGGGCCCGGCTGACAACCGTGTCCCGGAAGGTCTCGAAGTTCCTCCAGCCGGCGCAGCCGGCGTCGACCACGGTCGTGACACCCGAGCGGAACGTGTAGCCGTCCGGGTAGAGGCTGTTGTCCCCGGCGTACGAATCCCGCTCGTTGGTGCCCGCGAACACGTGCACGTGCAAGTCGATCAACCCTGGCGTGACGTAGAGGCCCTGACACTCTACGACCTTGAAGGCCCGTCCCGGGTCGATGGCCTCCTCGACCGCCGCCACCTTGCCGTCGCGCACGGCGAGGTCGCGGACCGTGCTCAGCCCGTTCCGGGGGTCGATCAAATGCCCGCCCTTCAACAGCAGGTCGTACTCGGGCTCGCCGGCCGAGCGGGCGGAACAAGCCAGTGTGAACATTCCGGCGCCGGCCAGAAGTTCTCGTCGCGAGAGCCCATCCGTGCGTCTGGTCATCTGGCTTCGCCGCTGGGACTAGCAGCCTGTGGTGAAACCCACGTGAGCGCCGAGACCGGCGAGGCCCAGTTCTCCCGGTCGGGGTCCGGCTGACAAGGCGCGCGAGGGAGGAATACCGGGTGTATTTTGACCGAAGCGCAACGCAGAGCCCCGCGGAGCGGGGCGGTTCAGGCGGGATGCATCGCCCGTCGAACGCCGCGTGGGTTTTGCCACAGGCTGCTCGATCACTGTCTCCAGGGGTAGGGCGGCCGCCGCCGGTGCCAGTCGGTTTCCCGCTGGAACGCCATCCCGAAGTCGAGCGTCGCCTGATCGTCCATGGGTGAGCCGACGATCTGAAGCGACAGCGGCAGTCCGTCCTCGTCGAACCCGCAGGGGATGGCGAGGCCCGGGTGGCCCACCAGGTTCGCGATGTAGTTGAGACGGGGGGTGCGCTCGCTCACGTCGTCCGGTGGCTCCCACTCGTTCCTCGCTGGGACCGGCCATCCGTCCTTCACGACCCGAAGCGCTGCCCCGTTCGGCCAGGTCGGGGCGATCACCGCGTCGTAGCGCGAGAGAATTTCGTCGGCTTCGCGCACCAGTTGGTTGCGGATCCGCTGGGCGGTCAGGTAGTCGGCGGCGGGCAGCATTCGGCCCGCCATCCAGCCGGCACGCCGATCCTCGTTGAACGAGAACATGTCTGCGGCGCGGCCATCATCGAACAGCGACTTGAAATTCGTTCCGCTTTCGACGGTGACGATGGTCGTGAAGAGAGCGCCGGTGGGAAAGAGCGGCAGCTCGATGTCCTCGATCTCCACTCCCATTGCGGCGAAGGCGTCGAGCGCCTCCTGGAACGCCCTGCGGGTGGTCTCGGACTGGGAGAGCAGGAACTCGGCGCGGTGCACCCCCAGCCGCCGGCCCCGCATCGAGCCGGGATCGGCCCGGAAGACGAAGGGCCGCTCCGCGGTCGAGGTGTCCCGGGGGTCCGGGCCGGCGATCAGTTGCAGGATGTGCCCGCAGTCCTCCGCGGTTCGCCCCACCGGGCCGATCTTGTCGAGGCTCCAGGAGAGCGCCATGCAGCCGAAGCGGCTGACCCGCCCGAAGGTCGGGCGGAGCCCCGAGGCGCCGACCGCGGACGCCGGGAACACAATCGAGCCCCCGGTCTCCGTGCCGATCCCAAAGCCGATCAGGCCCGCGACCGCCGCCGACACCGTCCCGCTCGACGAACCGAAACTGGTGCGGTCGAGCTTCCAGGGGTTGAGGGCCGAGCTGGTGTTGCCTCCGGCGAATTCGCCGAGCGACATTTTCGCCATCAGCACCGCACCGGCTTCCTCCAGCCGGTCGATCACCGCGGCGTTCCGGTCCGGGACGCGGTCCCGGAAGATGCCCGATCCCCAGGTGGTGCGGATTCCGCGGGTGTCGAGCAGGTCCTTTACCCCGTAGGGAATCCCGTGCAGGATGCTGCGCGGATTGCCCGCGGCCAGTTCGCGGTCGGCGCGCTCGGCGGCCTGCAACGCGCGCTCGCGCGCGATCGTCACCATCGTGGCCAGCTTGCCCTGGTGGTCTTCGCGCGGCTCGCTCGGCAGTTCGAAGGGAGGTACGTCCAGCTCCTCCGCGCGGTCGAGGTACGCCTGGGTGAGTTCGACCGAGGTGAACTCCCGTGCCCGGAGGCGCCCCGCCAGTTCGGAGACGGTCAGGAAAAGGGAGGTTTCTTCCATGGGTTGTTAGCCCCGCCGGAAGATGAGTAGCGGCGGTTCGTCGGGATCCAGCGGGAACTCCCTCAGCGTCCGCTGGACTTCCACCATGTTCGCAATGGCCCGGCGCAACCGGTCCAGCTCGGCGAGATCCTCGTAGATCCCCCGCGGTCCCTGGTGGTCCAGCAGAGCTTCGGCGGTTCTGATCGAGACCTCGCTGGTCACCTTCACTTCCGAGCAGGCCTGCTGCCAGAGAGCGGCAGCCGCGCCCCCGGCGGCGAGCGCGGCAAACTCGCGGCGGCGCATCGTGGTCAGGCCTTCGCGGTCCGGCGAAGACTTTGCACGATCCTAGAGTCCGCTGATCGCCTCCGAGATGTTGTCGAGCGCCAGCTTGATCATCTGCCGTGACGTGCCGAGGTTCATCCGCATGTGATTCTCGCCACCCGGGCCGTAGCTCGACCCGGCGTTGGTGTACACGCCGGCGTTGTCGACCAGCCAACGGGCGACGATGTTCTCCGGCGTCACCGGCTCCTCCGCCTCCTCCTCCGCGCTGGCCGCCACGGCCTTCTCCGCCGCGCCGATCTGCTCGGCGAGATCGGTGACATCCAGCCAGGCGAGGTAGGTGCCCTGCGCCTTGGTGTACTTGATCTGCGGGATGTTCTCGCGGACGTACTGCTCGACGAAGTTGTGGTTGCCGTCCAGATAGACCAGCAACTCGTCCAGCCAGTCCTCGGCGCCCCGCAGGGCGGCATGGTGCGCCACCACGCCGAGCGTGTTGGTCTGCGCGCGGTGCTGAGCCTGGACCTTCTCGAAGTACTCCGGATTGGTGGTGTGGAACCACGCGACCTTCATCGCCGCCAGGCTGAACGTCTTGCTCCCCGACTTGAACGTGACGCTGTTGTCCACCACCGCCTTGTCGGGCAGGCTTTGGAACGGAGTGTACTTCTGCCCCTGGGTGACGAAATCGCAGTGGATCTCGTCGGACAGAACGACCACGCGGCGCTCCAGACAGATTTGGCCCAGGCGCATCAGGTCTTCCGGCGACCAGCAGTTTCCGGTCGGATTCTGCGGGTTGCAAAGGATCAGCGCGTCGGTGTCCTGCGAGATCCGGGATTCGATGTCATCGAAGTCCAACCGGTGGACCCCGTTCTCGATGATCAGCGGGCTCTCTTCCGCGATCGTCTGGGACAACCTCAGATCGGTGTAGAAGCCGCTGTAGGTCGACGTCGTCAGGATCACCTTGCTGCCGGGTCGTGCGAACGCCCTGAGCGCCGCGATCACCGCCGGGTGGACGCCGTCCGAGAGGGCCATCAACTCGGGATTGATCTCCAGGCCGTAGCGCTTCTGGTTCCAGTCGACAATCGACTGGAAGAAGTCGTCCGGCATGCTGAGGTAGCCCCAGTTCTCGTGCCTGACCCGCTCCGCCAGGGCTTCCGTGATGGCCGGGGCGCACTTGAAGTCCATGTCGGCAACGCCCATCGCCACCTGGATGTTCTCGCGGCCGTACCGCTCCATGATGCCGTCCCACTTGGCCGAATCGGTCCCGACCCGGTCGTACGGCGCGTCGAAATCGAACCCGCCGGATCCGCCCTGCAGCGGTGCCGCGGCTGCCGCCGCGGGGGTCCACAGCGAGGTCCCCGCCGCCGCCGCGCCTGCGACCGCGCCGGCACCTTTCAGGAACATCCTGCGGTTCAACCGAACTCTCTCTGACATGCCTCTACTCCTCGTTAGTTTCGAGTTTCCTCTGTCGTCGCCGACACTGCGTAAACTGCTACGCCGGTAGGCACACAATGTGACCGTTGTCCGGCGAAAGCAGGTTCGCCACTATAGTCGGTTTCCGCGGACGCCGGTAACCAGCGTAGTTGTCGGCTACCTGACTCCCCGGGAACGTTTTCCAGACGCTGGTGCGCCGTCAAACCGGGGGCGACTGGCTCGGGCTGGCGGACCAGCCGATCCCCGCCGTTCGCAAGCTGGACGGCTCGGCGATCCGTACACTCGGAGGTCAACAGCCTGTGGACAAAGTCACGCGGCGTTCGAGCGGCGATCCATCCCGCCTGGCCCCCACCGGGAGAACTGGCCGCGCCGCTTCGCGCCGCTCATCGTTGCGTTTCGGTCGAAATACACTCGGTATTCCTCCCTCGCGCGCCTTGTCAGCCGGGTGCCTCGCCCCCACCGGGAGAACTGGCGCTCTCGGCGCTCACGCCACTTTGTCCACAGGCTGTTCAGTGCGTTCTCGTCTCCCCTTGCACGCTCTGGGTCTGGTCGGCCTCCTCGCCGCCGCTCCGCCAGGGCTCGCCCAGGTTCCCTCACCCGAAGAGGTTCTCGGCTATCCGATGGGCGGTTCGGTCACCGACTACGGTGGGCTCTACCGTTATCTCGATGCCATCGAGGGTTCCTCACGTCTGCACGTCTCCGTCTTCGGCGAGACTTTCGAGCATCGGGAGCTGATCCTCCTCACCATCAGTTCGCCAGCCAATCTCGCCCGGCTCGACGAGATCCACGGCGGCACGAGACGGCTCGCGGACCCGCGAGGGCTACCCGCTGACGAGGCCGAGGCAATCCTCGCCGGGACTCCCGCCGGGGTCTTCCTGAACTACGGGAACGACGGCAACGAGTCCGCCGCCTTCGAGGCCGCGCTCTGGATGGCCTGGGAGCTTGTCTCCGGCCGCCACGACGAACTCCTGGAAGACGTGGTCGTGTACATCGTTCCGGCGTCAAACCCGGACAGCCACGAGCGCTTCGCCGCCTGGTTCAAAGCGACCGCGAGCTGGCCGGACGGCGATCCCGACCCGAACGCCGTCGAGCACCGCGCCCCCTGGGGCCTCTCCACGAACAACAACCACTACCAGATCAACCTGAACCGGGACTCGGTCTGGAGTACCCAGCCCGAAAACCGCGCCCTGGTCCGGCTCTACCTCGACACGCGCCCGATGGTTTTCGTGGACCACCACGGCGAAACCGATTCCTTCGTCGGCCCCTGGATGGCCGAGCCGCTCCACAGTGTGCTCACCGGCAACCAGCGCGACTGGCTGGTGGAATACGGCCGGGCGATGGCCTCTGACTTTGCCACCGCGGGTTTTCCCTACACGCCCTGGGAGTTCGGCCAGTTCGATCCCGGCTACTGGGACACCCTGCCCAACTTCACCGGTTCCATCGGGTTCACCCTCGAGACCACCGGGGGCGGCTGGCGCGGGCTGCGACTCGCCCGGGCGGGCGGCGGGGAGTACACCCTGAAGGACGGCATCGAGCAGCATCTGATCGCGGATCGCAGCCTGTTGGCGGTCACCGCGATGAACCGGGAACGCCGGTTGCGCGACTTCCTCAGCTACCGGCGCGAAGCGCTGGAGGCAGACGCGCGTCCCGGCGGCTGGGTGATCTCGGGTTCATCCGACCCCGCGCGGCTCGATGCGGTCCTTGGCGTGCTGCTTCGGGGCGGCATTGAAGTGCGGCGGACCTCCCGGGAGACGACCGTCCGCGCCGCCCTGCCGATGTTTCCGCGGAGCGGGCCTGCCGCCGAAGTCAGCGTTCCTCCCGGGAGCCTGGTGGTGCCGGGCGCCCAACCGGAGAGTCGGCTGCTTCAGGTCCTGCTCGAGCAGGACGCGAGGTTCAGCGAGGAATTCCTCGACTATGTGGACGAGCATCGCGAGCGCCGCGCTGATCCCGGATTCGGGCACCCGGACATCTGGACCAGCGCCGACGCCTTCTATGACATCACCGCCTGGTCGGTCCCGCTCAGCTACGGCCTCACCGCGTGGACGGTCGCCGAGGCGGGAGGACTGCCACCGATGGAAGACTCGGCGCCGGCCGCGCTCGCGGATCCGCTTCGGGATCCGTCCCCGACCCCGGGCGAGTTCCGGAATCCGGCTGCCGGCTACGCATTTGTCGTTGCGGGGGATTCCGATCACGCCGCCCGGGCGGCGGCCCGGTTCCTGACCGCCGGCATTCCGTTCCGGGTGAGCACCGGCGCCTTCGAGACCGGCGGGGAGAATTACGGCCGCGGGGCTTTGCTGGTCTTCGCCGCGGAAGCACCGGATCCGGCAGCGCTCCGTTCCGGCCTGGACGACCTGGCCGCGACCGGAGCCCGGGTCCTCGGGGTGGAGAATCCCCTGACCACCTCGGGCCCTCACCTGGGATCGGACCAGTTCGTTCCGGTGGTGCCGGGCCGGATCGCGATGGTGATGAGCGGTCCGGTCCGTCCTTCCGCCTACGGAAGCCCGTGGTACCTCTTCGAGCGCCGCTTCGGGTTGCCGTTCACCGCCCTCTCCTGGGAACGGCTCGGTGTCACGGACCTTCGGGGCTACCGGGTCCTCATCCTCCCGGACGGGGGTTACCCCAGTCCCGGAGACGATCCAGCGGCGGCGCGAATCCTCGACCGTCTGGAGGACTGGACATCGCGGGGCGGCGTCCTCATCGCCATGCGCGGCGCCTCGGCGTGGCTCGCCGGAGACGGCGTTTCGTGGATCCGGACCCGGCTCAAGTCGGGGTTCGCCTCGAAGTCGGCGTTCATGACCGACGGCGGACGCCCGGACGACCCGCCGCCCGATGCCCAGGAAGAGCAGCCCGCCGAAGTCATCCCGGGCGCCATCCTCCGCGCGCTTCCGAATCCGGAGAGTTTTCTCAGCTTCGGCTACGAGGAGGGGTTCCCGGTGATGGTGTGGTCGAGCCTCGCCTTCGAGCCGGATCCTGCCGTCGGTGTGGCCGCCCGATTCCCGGAGGATCCGGACGAGCTCCTCGGCAGCGGCTTCGCCTTTCCGGACTCGCTCGCCCGCCTCGCCGGCACCCCCTATTTGGTCACCGAGCGGGTCGGCGCCGGCCGCGCCGTGCTCTTTCTCGACGATCCCAACTTCAGGCTCTTCTGGGACGGTCTCACCCGGCTCTTCATGAACGCCGTCCTCTTCGGCCCGAGCTTCTGATCAGAGCAGCTCGACGGGAATTGTGATTCCGGGGGCGGTTGCCAGCCGCCGATCGGCGGTGACGAGTGGCTGCCCCAAGACCTCCGCGAGCGCGACATAGGTGGCGTCGTAAGCCGTGAGGTTGGCGCGCCAGCCCCAGATCCGCTCCAGCAGGTACTCGTGGGGGTGGCGTTCGATGTCGAGTTGCCGCCAGAGGGTGAGGAACGCCGCCGCCTGCCCCGCGCCAAGCGTGTTGCGCAGAACGTGTCGTCGCAGGACATGGGTGATCTCGACGTCAATCAGGTGCGGCGCGTGCACCGCCGCACCGTCCTCGAGTCGGTCGAGCAAGCGCTCGCCCGCCGGGCTCTTCAAGAGGATTTCGATGGCGGCGGAGGCGTCAATCACCAAAGCGAGATTCGCGCGCCTCCCGGAGGATTTCCGCCGCCGAGATGTCCGGCTCGATCGCGGGCAGGGCGCGCAGCGCGTCCAGCACTTCCTGCCGGCTCGGCCGCTCGAGCGCGCGCTCGAGCAGTCGACGGAGATAGGCGGACATGGAGACCCCCTCCATGGCGGCCCGCGCCTTCAGCCGGCGCTGCAGAGCCTCGGGGACGTTCCGGACCTGGATCATCGTATTCATGCGTTTAGTATGAAAACATACATTCTACATGTCAAGGCTGACGCTGCCGGCCCGTGCCATCAAGCCGCGCAGATAGGGCCGTCTGAGAGGGAACGCCGGTGTTCACACCGGCACCGCTGTGCGACAGTGCAGTGAACCGCAGGGTCCGCAGCCCTGTTTGGCGGCGCTGGCCGCCGCTCGTTGTGCGACGCAGATCCCCGACAATTGCATGCCGGGCGAGACGTTGGCGAAGGTGACAGGAAATGTCAATTCGCCCAGATAGCCTCCCTCCTATCGCAAAGGAGTGGAGCGCCAGTGAAGAAGTACGACCGTTTCCTGACCCGTCGCTATCTGCGGGGAGCGTTCCAGCGCGCGGCCGAGGACAAGGTTCTCCGGCCCAGGATGATCGATTGGATAGCGAACAACGAGGACGAAATCCAGGCGATGGACGCCGGTTTTCTCATTCCGAAGTTCCAGGAGTTGGGGCTCGACAAGATCGAAGACGACCATTCTGCCTTCGGCCGCCGCCGGAGAGGCTCCGGGCGGTGCGGCCAGCGGAGCGCCCCCAAGGTCTCCGCGCTGCCCCAAGCGAAGGAGTTCCTGGAATGGGCGATCGGCGTCTTGGACCGGTCCCTCTCCGACCCTCCCGCCGAGGGGGATGAAACACGCGCTACGTCGCTTGCCGTTCGCCGTTTCAGACTCGGCGAAGACTGCGGCCCGGTGCTCGAACTGGCCCGCCGCTACGATGAGCGCGGGTCGCCGGCCGAGGACCTGTGGGATGCGGTGAAGGACGGCCTCGGCGATCCGTTGGAGGCGAGCGCGGTGCTGCTGGGGTTGTCGAGAACGCGGGTGGAACGAGCGCTTCACGAACTGACCGAGGCCGGGATCGCCGATCCCGGGAGTTGGGGCACGCATGACGCCGAGCCCGGCGCCTACGTGGACGGGTGGTTCGAACGGGTCTACCGCCCGCCGGTCGCCACCGAAAAGGAACTCCAGGAGCGGCTGGTTCCCTTGGCGCCGGAGCCTTTGCTGGAACTCGACGCCTTCGACCATCTCGACGCACGAGAGGACGCGGTTCGCCTCCTCACGGCCGCTCTCGCGTCACGGGAAGGCGTGCGCCTGCTCTTTTACGGCAGGGCGGGAACCGGCAAGACCGAGGCTGCGAAGACTCTGGTCCACGCTTCCGGCGGCCGTCTCTACGACCTCTGCGAACCGGAGTCTTCGGGCGTGTGGCGGGAGGAACGCACCGACCGCCGGATGGACCGTGCGGCCGACAAGCGAAACCGCTTGCGAATGGCGCTGGCGTTGCTGAAGAGCGAGCCGGGCGCCGCCATCCTGTGCGATGAGCTGGAGGATGTGCTTTCTTCCGGAAACGGGAGCCGACGGGAGAATCATCGACTGCTGGAAGACGCGGCGGTTCCGATCGTGTTCACCGGAAACGATCTGTCGAAGTTCGACGAGGCGCTGCTTCGTCGCTTCGATCTGACGATCCACTTCAAGGCGCACAGTCCCACCCGTCGCCGGTCTGTCGTCCGGCGGATGCTTCGGAACTCGGGTGTCACGAGTCTCCAGGGGAAAGCGTTGGAACCTCTCGCGTTCCGCCTGGCCGATGAATTGGAGTGCCCCCCGGGCATCATCGAACGCGCCATTCGCTCCACTCGCTTGGTCCAGGGTTTCCCGGACGATCTTTTCCGGTTTGCGGAATCCCATGAGCGGACGATCTCGACGCACATCCGCCGTCCCCGACTCGGGGCTCCGGTGCGGGCGAACCTTCCCTGGGAGGCGTTCGGGCATTTGGCTCCGGCCGCGGAGGATTTCCGCCAACTCTTCGCGGCGGCCCTTTCTGCCCGGGGGAACGGGCGAGAAGACGGGCGCGGCATTACTTTCCTGGCCTACGGTCCTCCGGGCTGTGGAAAGACCGAGTTCTGCCGGACGGTGGCCGCCGAAGTGGGAGCGACGCTCTACTCGGTCGGGGGAAGGGAACATGGTCCCGAATCCCGCCTTCCGGTACGGCGTCGGGTGAGCCTGGAGCACGCGATCGAGGCGCTGACGGACGAGCCGGAGGCCGTCATCCTCTTCGACGAGATCGAGGACTTCGTCTTTGGCGAAGCCAAGCACTGGCTGAACGGTTTGGTGGAAAACAGCCCGGTCCCTCTCCTGTTCACCGCGAACTCCATTCGGGAATTGCGACGGTACCTGCCGTATTTCCTGGACCGGATGACGTACTCGCTTGAGTTCAGCGACCTTCCGCGCGAGCGGCGCGCCGGCATGTTCCGCGATCTGCTCGCGGGCGGTGGGTCAGCGGACATGGAGGCCTTCGCCGAAGAACTGGCTGCCGACCGCCGTGTCACGCCGCGCCAGGTTCGGAACGCCGGTCTCGTGGCCGTTCTCTCCGGAGGTGGCGCCGAAGCGGCACGGCGCGCCGTCAAGGAGAAGGCCCAACTCCTTCGGGGAAAGGGGACGGCCGAGACAAAGCCGGCCGACAGGTACGACTTCTCCCTGGTCCACGCCGACCCCGATCTCGCCGCGCTGACCGACCGGATCGTGAAGGTCGGCCGCTGTCGCCTGGGGATCCTTCTCGACGGTCCTTCCGGGAGCGGGAAGTCCGAATATGCGAAACAACTCGCGAAGCGCATGGGTTTGGATCCCCTGCCGAAGCGCGCTTCGGAACTCGTGAGCAAGTGGGTCGGAGAGACCGAGCAGCAGATCGCCGGAGCCTTCGCCGAGGCCCGTGCGACCAACAGCTTTCTGATTGTTGACGAAGCGGACTCCTTCCTCGCCGATCGGCGCGGCGCCCACCGCAACTGGGAGATCGGCATGGTGAACGAGATGCTGAGCCAACTCGAGAGCCACGATCTCCCGTACGCCTTCACCACGAACCTCGCTGATCGCCTCGACCCTGCGGCGGCCCGCCGCTTCCTTTTCCGGGCGACCTTCAAGTTCCTGGATGAGCCCCGTGTCGTTCGCGCCTGGGGGTTCTTCTTCGGCGGTGAATGTCCGGCCCCGGTACGAAACCTCGCCCGCCTCGTGCCGGCCGACTTCGCCCTGGTGCGCGAGCGGGCCGAGAAGCTCGGCTTCGTGGGCGATCCGGAGCAGGTCGCGGCCGAACTCATCGCCCAGTCGCGCGACAAGGACCGCACGGGCTCCATCGGCTTCTGATCGGGTGCGCAGGGAACGCCGCGGTGCACCCCGGCATCGCCCCGGTCCTCCCGGTGGGGGTTGCGTCAGCACGGCGAACCCCCGCCCCTCGACCGGAACTCAGGCCCGTTTGACCATGGCTCCGGAAATGACCATGGCTACCCCGATTGACCAGAGCTCAGTCCCGATTGACCATGGCTAACACGCGCCTGCCGGGTCTTGGACCGGGGTTTCTCGAAAGCCGTTTCCGGTTTCTCCGCGTCTCCGGTTCTCGAATTGAAACCCGGAAGAAAACGGCCGAAATTACCGAATCCAGACCGTAAAAGGCCGGTTTGGCCCGGAAACAACCGATCCCACCGAGAAACCCGGGAGATCCCACTTTCGGGGCAGAAGCGCCGAGATTCGACAATGGACCATTGCTTTGGGATCAATTCGACGAATTGACCATGGCTCCGGCCCATTGACCATGGCTCCCGTGCTTTGACCATGGCTCCCGCGTCTTGACCATGGCTCAGGAAAAGCAGCTTCCGAAGAAGGGAGGGAACGCCGGTTTGGCGCTGCTCGCGGCGATGTCGGCCCCCATCGGGAGGACCGGCCAGAGGTCGGCGTTCCCGTTCAGGTGGCGCTTTCCCGAAGACCAGCGGCCTCCGGCCGCCGCACCGCGTTGAAGCCGGGCCCCAGTTCGGGGCTTATCTGGCCAGCTCGGGCGCTATCCCCCCAGCTCCCGGCTCACTTGCCCCGGGCGAAAGCGTTGCGCCTGTCGCCGTCCTGTCGCTTGACAGTCGGGCGGCGATGCCGGTCGGAGACCGGCGGGCCCTCGAGTTCCTGAGCCGTCAGCGCTGGTCGGGTTCCGCTGCCGCGAGTCCCACCTGCACGATCCGGGGCTGATCCACCCCGGCGACGCCGGCGTACTGGAAGACCGCGCCGTCCAGTAGCCGCGGACCGGGTTCTTGCACCACCACGGTCTGGTCGCCGGTCAGCAGCGCGGCGAACGGCGCCGCCTGCGAATCCGCTCCAGGATCGGTGGGAAACGCGAAGTCGGCGCCTTCCACATTGGTGAACGCGATCTCCCCGTTTTCGTCGCTGACCCAGAATTCCGTGACGACGGTTTCGTCCGCGACGCGGCGCAGTACCGCGTTGATCGCGTCCCGGCCCATCCCTGCCTTGAGCGCGGCGTTCACGAAGTGCGCGGTGAGCATGGCTTCGGCCACCAGGTGCCGGGAAACTGGGTCGTCTCCCGCCGGCTGTCCCTTTGTCATCGCTGTCCCTCCAAGAGCAATGCCCGCCGCCGTGACGGCGGCGATCCATGGAAACATCTTCATCGGCGTCCTCCCGCCCCTCAGGACGAAGGTTCCGCGAGCGCGTTCCGCACGTCGGTGCGCGCGAAATCGTTCCCCTTGAACAGCAGGGGCAGGTCCCGTTCGCGGGCCAGCACGTAGGCGAACATGTCGCCGAGGTTCAGGGCTGCCGGGTGGTGGCCCTTCCCCCACGCCTGGAACGCGTCGGCGGCCATCGCGGCTTGCGCAGCCGTGACCGGTTCCTGAGTCACGAACGGCTCCTTCAGGAAGTTTTCCGCTCGGCTACGCAGGACAGAGGACCGGCCTGCGACGGCCGCCAGTTCGATGATGGTGCCCGTCGAGATCAGCGCGTTTCCAGCCCGAGCAATCGCTAACTGAAACCTGTCGCGTTCCGGTTCTTCCTGGAGGATTGCGAGGATTGCCGATGTGTCCAGAACGATCACTTGGGCAGACCATGTTCGTCATAGAGAACATCCTGGAGCGCCTGGGACATTGGTTTGCTGTGATCCAGTTCCGGGTCGTCAGCCAGTTCGGCGGCGATGAGAGCCCCGCTACCCTCGTATTTTCGGAGCGAAGCAAGGATCGCCTCCGGGCTCATCCGGGGGGCCTGTTGCTCAAGCGCCGTGAGAGCCTTCTCGATCACGGCGGTCTTGCGTCCCCGCCTGTCCATGCCAAGGCGGGAAGCCAGCTTTTCGATCCGTTCCTCAAGATCCGGCCGGTGGGTCAGGTTGATCGCCATGCCGCTCTCGTTTCAGATCCCAATTGTAGTGCGTATGTAGTTAGCAGTCTGTGGTGGAACCCGGGTGAGCGCCGAGGGCGGTGAGGCGCCCGGCTGACAAGGCGCGTGAGGGAGGAATACCCAGTGTATTTCGACCGAAACGCAACGATGAGCGGCGCGCAGCGACGCGGTTCCGCCGGGATGGATCGCCGGCCGAGCCCCCACCGGGAGAACTGGGCCGCCTGGGTTTCACCACAGGCTGTTCAGGATGCGATGGATAGCCGCGACGCCGGGGCAAAGCCGACCGCAACGGCTCAGGGGTGCCGAAGATTGTCAACGGCCGGCGGCCGGAACCGCGACGATGCGCTCGATGAGAGCGGGGTCGTCGGGCAGCAGACCCACCGCCGGAAGCCTGCGCACGAGTTCGCGCCAGTCGTTCTCGTCACTGAACGCGAACGCAAAGAGGGGGAGCGCTTCCTCCACCTGTTCCATGTTCACGAGCGCCACCGCGTGCCAGAAGGTCATTTCGTAGTGATCGGGGACCAGCGCCCCCGCCGCGCCGTACTCGCGAAGCGCGGCCTCGCGGTCGCCCACCTCCATCGCCACATCCCCGGCGTTCATGTGCTGGTACGCCCGCTGGAGCGTCACGAGGCGGCGTAGCTCCCCCAGCGGGTTTTCGTGGTCATCCACCCGCAGGTCGAACAGCCGGTCGTTCCACGGTTCGCCGCTCGGCTCCCCGCGGACCACCAGGATGGCCGCCGACTGCCGGCCGCGGATGTCCCCGCCTTCCGCCTCTGCCGCTTCCATCGCCCGGAGGAGCTTCTCGGCGAGATCGCCGTCGCTGTTTCCGAATGCCCGGGCCATGGCGGGCCAGACCGATTCGCTCCCCATGAGGTTCGCCTGCACGGAGAAGTTCTCGCCGACCTGGTGGCCGGCGGCGGGAATGCAGTTGCCGCCGGTCCAGGCGTCCACCCGTCCCTGGGCGTCGATCATCGCCACCTGACGAACCTCACGGCCTTCGTCCGCCGCCAACAGCGCTGCGAGCGCGTCGGGCGCCGATTCCCCATTCCGCATGGCTTCGAGGCCCTTCGGCCCGTAAGCGGGATCCACGAAGGACTGGGTGGCTACCGCCCCCACCCCCGATTCCGCCCAGGAGACGATGGAGCCGACCGAAAACCAGTGACTCTGAACGGCCACTCCGAGCTGGCCGGTGGCAGGGTCCCGGGCCACGATGGAATAGGTGTGGACGGGACGACGGGGTTTTGGGGATTCGGGGGCGGCCGGGGCCGCAATCCCCAATAGAGCCAGCGCGATGGCGGGGCGCAGAGCCTTGCCCAACATTTCCTACCTCCCCGGGATTAGGGATGGAGCCGGCGCCCGGTGATCCCGAGTTCGTCGGCGTGGGGACGGAGAGCGCCCACGATGAACTCGATGTGTTCGCCGAGGTCCACTCCGAGCAACTCGGCGCCGACGCGGCACTCGTGGCGCTCCACCTTTGCCGCGAACGCCTTGTCCTTCAGCTTCTTCTTGACGCTTCGGGCGCCCAGAGTGGAGACCCCCTCGGGACGGACCAGGCAGCACGCGACGATGAACCCGGTGAGCTCGTCGCAGGCGAGAAGCGCCCTGTCCATCGGCGCCTTCAGCTCTACGCCCCACTTGGTGTAGTGCCCGGAGATCGCGTAGGCGAGTTCCTCCTCGCCGCGCTCGCGCAGCCAGGCGACGATGCGTTGCGGATGGTCCTCCGGCCACTTCTCGTAGTCGGCGTCGTGGAGCATTCCGGCGACGCCCCAGACCTCGGGGTCCGCGTCGGGGCCGCCGTAACGGCCCGCCGCGGCCCGCATCACGACTTCCACCGCCCGCGCGTGCTTGCGGAGCGAGTCCGTCTCGCACCAGGTGGTCAGCTGCGCCCAGGCATCGTCACGGGTCATGCCGGCCCCTTCGAAGATGCGCCCTCTGCGTCATCGGCAGCGAACGTCCGGTCGAGGCGTTCCCGTGCCGCGAGTCCGTCGCTTACCGCCGCGCGCGCGGCGAGTGCCCGGAAACGCGCCTCGGCATCGTGCTGGGTCACTGCGATCACCGGCGGGTTTCCCACCGGCTGGTTGCCGCCCATCCTGTCCGGTCGCGCTCGGATTCCGAACCGCCCGCGGCTCTCGCGGCCCGCTCGATTCGTTTTCTTCCGCATCGCTTCCCTCCTGCGCGGCGGGATTATCTCCCGTCGCCGGATTTCCTCAATGCACGACGGAAGTCACGGTAGGCTGCGGCTTGCCGGCGTGCAGCGATGGAAACGAACCGAGGTTCAACGGACACTCTGGAAGCGCCGCGGGTCCGTGCCGACGCCCTGAATGCCCAAGTGCGCCGCCTTCGCTACGCTGTTTGGGCTCTGGCGACGGCGTTTGTCGTCATGGCGGCGGCGTGGGGTGCCTCTCTGTTCGGCGCCTCGGCGGGCGGTGCCAGGTTGACCGCCGGCCGGGGAGGAACCGCGGGCGGCGCTTCCCCCGGGATGGAATGGCCTCTGGCAGCCGAGGTCGACTTTCTTTCCCCGCTGCAATCCCTCGCTCACGCCCAGACACCCTGGGAGAGATTTGCGCACCTGGGCCCCGCCGCCAAGGACCTCGTGGATCAGGGCGAGCTGGAGCTTGCGCGGGCCTATGCGCAAGAACTCGCCGAGATCGCTCCGTACTACCAAGAGTTTGGGAGCGAAGACGCGATCGAGGATCTCAATGTGGTGTTTGGCCGAATCGCAGTTCGCGACGGCGACATCGACGCGGCCAAGAGGCACTTGCGTCTGGCCGGAAAGGCGCCGGGCTCTCCGACAAGGAGTTCGTTCGGTCCGAATATGTCGCTGGCCAAGGACCTGCTGGAGGAGGGAGAGATTGCGGCCGTGGTGCGATTCTTTGAGGACTGCCGGCAGTTCTGGGAAATGGACAGAGGTCGTCTGACCGAATGGACCAGAATCGCCCGCGCCGGGGGCATTCCGGACTTTGGAGCGAACCTGGTCTACTAGGCCAACCAGGCGTCGGCGGTCGGGACGCGCCGTTTCCGTGCCAAGCGCCAGTGGGGGCGAGAGTATGTTGTGGTCGCTGCTCCCTAGCGCGGCGGGCAGCAGGATTCGATGCTCCACTTTCCGGGGCCGGCGGCGGCGAGGAACAGGAAGAGGAAGCAGAAGAGCGCCGCCAGTTCGCCGTCGTTCTGGATCGGCAAGAGTCCGTCGGGCTGGTGGCGGTAGAAGTAGGCGACCGCCATCTGCCCCGATGCGAGCAGCGCCGCGATCCGGGTGCGATATCCGACGAGGACCAGCGCGCCGGTGACGAACTCGACGATCCCGGCGGTGTTGTAGAGCCACGCCGGCGAGTACGGGGTTCCCTCGCCGAGCAGGAAGTAGACCGCCACCACCCCGTGGCAGAGGAACAAGAAGCCGCCCACGATCCGCAGCAGCGCGTGCGCCGTTTCCCGGTGCTGGGCCAGCACGGTCTTCATGGGGAGTCCTCTCTATTCGTTTTCTGGAAGGGCCAGGGCGACGAACTCTCCCGGGTGGCCCGGAGCGCCTACGGCGACCACGATGAACTGCCGCCCGTCCGCCAGGTAACTCATGGGAGTGCCGGACTGGTTCGCCGGCAACTCGAACTCCCAGAGGATCTCCCCCGTCGCCTTGTCGTGGGCGCGGAACATGGGCCCGCCGGTGCCGAACGCGGCGAACATCCCGGAGCCCTCCCCGGCGAACAGGAGCGTCTTCGTCACCAGCAGCCCGCCCCGGTCGGACTGGCCGGTCCGGCCCAACTCGACCCCGGCGAGCGCCGGGTGCTCCCGGACCCACTTGGGCGTATCGCTGTTCGGGATCTGCCAGAGGATTTCGCCGCGGTTCAGGTCGAGGGCGGTGATGAGTCCCCAGGGCGGCTTCAACAGCGGCAGCCCCTGCGGGCCGCCCCCCTCGGGGAGTCGAATGTCGCGGCGCTGCCCCTGCACGAAGTTCATGGTCGAACGCTCCGGGTCGTTCTCGAGCCCGAGCACGTTCACGTCCAGACCCGACGACACGTAGACCACGCCGGTTTCGGGGTCGGCGGCCACGCTCGGCCAGTTAGCCCCGCCGAGCGCTCCCGGCACCGTCAGCGTCCCCCGGTTGCCCCGGGGCTCCATCACCGTCGGAGGAGTGAACAGGGGACCGAGCGTGTAGAACGTCGCGATCCGGAGCGCCTCTTCCTTCAGTTCCGGAGTGAGGTCGAGCAGGTCGTCTTCGCTGACGCCCTGCCGCTGGAAGGGAGGTGGCTTGGTGGGAAAGGGCTGGGTCGGTGCGGTGCGCTCATCCGGCACCGCCGAAGCCGGCATGGGGCGTTCCTCGATCGGCCACACCGGTTCGCCGGTGCGGCGGTCGAGTACGAAGGTGAACGCCTGCTTGGTGACCTGGGCGAGCGCCGGGATTTCCCGCCCATCCACCGTCAAATCGAGAAGCACCGGCCCCGTCGGGAGGTCGTAGTCCCAAATCCCGTGGTGGACGGTCTGGTAGTGCCAGCGGCGCTCGCCGGTGGCCACGTCGAGGGCGACGACGCTCTGGGTGAAGAGGTTGTCGCCGGGGCGGTGGCCGCCGTAGTAGTCCCCGGTGCCGGCCTCGGTGGGCAGATAGACGAGCCCGAGTTCGGGGTCGGCGCTCATCCAGGACCAGACGCCGCCGTTCCCGGTGAATCGCCAACTGTCGTCCTCCCAGGTGTCGTTCCCGAACTCTCCCTCCCGGGGAATCGGGTGGAAGGTCCACAGAAGCTCTCCCGAGCGGGCGTCGTACCCCCGCACCGGCGAAGGAGAGTTCTCGGGCGACGGCGGCGCCCCGCCGCTCACCAGCGCCGCTCCGACGACGACCACGTCCCCAACCACCGTCGGCGGCGATCCGGAACCGATGGCAGCGGTCTCGAGGTCCACCTCCCTTCCCAGGTTGCGGCGGAGATCCACCATGCCGTCGAGGCCAAAACCCGGAATCAGCCTGCCGGTCTCCGCGTCGAGCGAAACCAGCCGGTAGGCGGGAGTGACCAGGAACACCCGAGCCGTCTCCCCGTCGCTCCAAAACGCCACCCCGCGTCCCGAAGTGGCGCGGGGCGCCGACTCTCCCCGCTTCCCCTCGTCGAGACGATAGGTCCAGAGCGTTTCCCCGGTGGCGGCGTCAATCGCCACCGCCGCCCGCCGCGCCCCGGCGGTGACATAGACCACTCCGTCCAGCATCAGCGGGGTGGCGCGCAGGTTGAGATCGGGCCGCGGCCCGAAGTTGCGCGAAGTCCAGCGCCAGACGATCTCCAGTTGGTCCACGTTGCCGGCGTGGATCTGGTCGAGTGGCGAGTAGCGGGTCGAGGACAGGTCCGCCGCGTAGTGCGGCCATTCCCCGGGTTCCCGTTCCTGTCCGACCGCGGCGGCGGCGGTGAACCCCACCAGCGCCGCGAGACCGATCAGCCGCCGGAGTACCAAATCCGGTAGATCGCGCCGGCGCGGTCGTCCGAGACGAGGATGTCTCCGCCGGGCAGTTCGAGGATGTCCACCGGGCGGCCCCAGGGCCGCTCGTCCGGCTCGCCGATCCATCCGGTGACGAAGTCCTCGTAGGCGGTGGCGACGCCGTTCTCGTTCCGCACCAGGGTCAGCCGGTAGCCGATGCGCTCGGTCCGGTTCCACGAGCCGTGCTCGGCGACGAGCGCCTGGCCGCGGTACTCCTCGGGAAACTGGTCGCCCCGGTAGAACGTCATCCCGATCGCGGCGACGTGCGGACCGAGCTGCTGCGTCGGTGGCTCGAACTCGTCGCAGGAACGATCCCGCGCGAACCACGGGTCGGGCCGGTCGCCGGCGTGGCAGTAGGGATATCCGAAGTGCTGCCCGATCTCGGTGAGGATGTTCATCTCGCCGGGCGGGTTGTCGTCCCCGAGCCAGTCGGGATTGTTGTCGGTGAACCACAGGTGTCCCGTTTCCGGGTGCCAATCGAAGCCGACCGACATCCGGACCCCGCGGGCGGCGACTTCGATCCCGGTCCCGTCCGGCTGCATCCGGGCGATCGAGGCGAAGAGCGGGTTCGCCGAATCGCACCGATTGCAGGGTGCGCCGACAGGCACGTACAACATGCCGTCCGGACCGAAATCAATGAACTTCCAGCCGTGATGACGCATGTTGGGCAGGTCGTCGGTCACCACCGCCGGCTTCCCCGGGTTGTCGAGCCGCGACTCGACGTCGTCGAAACGGAGAATGCGGTTCACCTCGGCGACGTAGAGGTCGCCGTCGCGCATCGCCACCCCGTTCGGCATGAACAGGCCCTCGGCGACGGTGTGGAGTTCGTCCGCCTCGCCGTCGCCGTCATTGTCGCGGAGCGCGTACACCCCGCCCGACGCCTCGCGGCTGCCCACGAAGACCGTCCCGTTCTCGCCGCGGGCCAGCGAGCGGGCGCCGGGCACCCGTCCCCAGACGCCGATCTCGAACCCCGGAGGGAGCGACAATCGCTCCAGGGGGAGCGCCTGCGGCCCGCCCTGGGCCTGAGCGACCCGATCACCCGAGGATTCGGGGCCGGCCCCGGTGCAACCGGGGCCGGTGAAGGCAATCAGGAGGCCCGCCGCCGCGAGCCAGACGGGATGTCGGCGCATGTGGCTCAGTTAGCCGCTTCCATCTTCTTCGGAACCGCTTCGACGAGCAGGGCCAGCGCGCTCTGGAGCGCCCGGTTCGCGCTTCCGTCCAGCGAGCCCTCGTAGAGCCCGAGCCGCGCGATCACCATTTCGTGCTCGGGCACGATGATCGTGCTCTGGCCGCCGGCGCCGGCGAAACTGAAGGTGCTGTTGGGAAGCGCGGGGAATCGCTTCTCGCCGCCCTGCGGCGGGTTGTTGATCCAGATAAGCCCGCCGTAGATGGGCCGCCCGTCGGCCTCCCAGGGGGGCGCCACCGAGGTCGCGAACTCGACGAATTCCTCCGAGAGCACCCGCTCGCCGTTCGGCGCGACTCCGCTGTCGAGGTAGAGCTGGCCGAGCCGGGCCCAGGTGCGTCCGGCGCCGAAGCCGTAGCCGTTCAGCAGGAAGTTTCCGTACGGGTCGCCTTCGGCCACGAACCGGGCCGCGCCGATCTTGTCGAACAGGTGCTTCTGGGGGAACTGGTGGTAGTTCTCGTCACGCCCCTCGACGCCCAACCGCACGATGTGGTTGGTGAGCACCGGATCGCAGTTGCGGTAGCGGCCGATGGTGCCCGGGGGCCACTGTGGCGGCCGCTCGGTGGCCCAGATGTGCGAGTTCACCGTGCCGGTGTAGAGATAGAGGTGGTCCGGGTAGCCCATGGTGGCTTCGTCGTACTCGGGGTCGCCGGCGTTGGCGCAGCGAAGCCCGCTGGACATGTTCAGGATGTCGCGGATGCGGATGGTGCCGCGCACGTCGTCCGGATCCGCGTGCCAGGAATCAATCGGCGCCAACTGGTCGAGTGTGTATACGCCCTGCTGGACGAGCACGCCCAACAGGGTGGCGGAGAGGCTCTTGTTCATGGACCAGCTCTCGAGCGGGGTGTCCTTGGTGATTCCGTCTTCCTCGCGGTAGCGCTCGGCGATCAGCCGCCCGCGGTGGAGCACCACGAAGGCGAGGGTCATCGCGTCTGGCTCAAAGGCGGCGTCCACCGCCATCGCGAGCTGGTCGGCGTCCACGTCCTCGGGGAGCGGGTCATCCGACAGGACATCGCCCATCGGCCAGGGGTCATCCTGATTCACCATGGAGGTCACCGGCACCGTCTCGTAGAACGGAGCGTCCTCGCCCTTCGGCAGGGTGACGCAGCCCTGGTCCCCGTGGAGGACCGCGGTGCGGGTCACCCCGGTGTCGGTGGTGATGTGAACCCGCTGGTTCTCCATGTCGATTTCCCGTCCCGGAAGCCGGTCGCGGTACTGGTAGCGGGCGGTGAAGCCGCCGATCTGATGCTGGGCAGCCTCGAAATCGAGCCCGGTGAGGAAAACCGCCGAGCACAGGACCTTGGCGAACCCCGAAGCCTCGTGCTCGATGAACCCGTTCGGATCCATGCCGCCCGGCGGCGGGATTCGCTCGGTGTCCAGTTCGTACTGAGCCGAGCGGAAGGTGAGGCACTCGTTGAGGCTCATGTCTTCGGAACAGGGCTGCTCCATAAACGCGTCGTCGCCGCCGCCACCGCAGCCCACGGCGAGCGCGAGCAGGAGGGCAGTTGCGAGCGGAAGCATCGGATTCTTCTGCATCCGTTCCCGCCGGTTCGTCGGTTGGTGATTCATATCGTCTCCTCTCGGCTGCGAAACGGGACTGTGAAATGTCCCGGTTTCGCGAAGCGCCGGACCCGCCATTGTATGGCCGACTCCCGAGAGCGTCTGCCTGTGGATACTCTGGCGGTTCCACCCCTGCCCATGATCCGCGAAACCCCAGGCAATCGGCCCCACGTCGTGCTCGTCGGAGGCGGTCATTCCCACGTCCAGATTCTCCGCCGGATGATGATGCGACCCTGGCCTGAGGCCCGGGTGACCGTGATCCTCGACATCCCGGTCGCGGTCTATTCCGGAATGGTTCCGGGATTCGTGGCGGGTCAGTACCGGGCCTCGGAACTGGAAATGGACGTGGTTCCGCTGGCGAGACTGGCCGGCGCCGAGATCGTGCTCACTCCGGCCGTGGGGGTAGATCCGGAATCTCGCCGGGTCCGGCTCGAAGGGCGACCGCCGGTGGCCTACGACTTCGTCTCCTTCGACATCGGGAGCACCGTCGCCGGCCTCGACCTTCCCGGCGTCCGCGAGTGGGCTCGGGCCACCCGCCCGATCGCCCGCCTGGTTCGGGAGATCGGGAGCCTTTCCGAAGCGTTCCTCGCCCACGCCGCCGACCGCCCTTTCGAGGTCGTGGTGGCGGGCGGCGGCGCCGGCGGCGTCGAGCTCGCGTTCACGGTGCGGGAGCGGCTGCTTTCGGCCGCCCGGCGGGCGGGGCGTGAGACACCGCTCCGGATAACCCTGCTCCAGGCGCTTCCGGAGATCCTCACCGGGTTTCCGGCCTCGCTCGCGGCGAGAGCCCGGCGGAACGCCGCCGCCCGCGGGATCTTGATCCGTACCGGAGCGATGGTCGCGGCGGCTGAAGCGGGTCGGGTTCGGCTGGAAGACGGCGAGTCCCTGCACGCCGACTCCCTGATCTGGGCCGTAGGCGCCGGAAGCCTTGATGTCTTTCGCGATGCGGGGTTGCCGCTCGATGATCGGGGCTTCGTCCTCACCCGGCCGACGCTCCAGACGGTCGGCGACGGGCGAATCTTCGCGGTCGGCGATTGCGCCACGCTCGAGGATTGGCCCGGGACACCCAAGGCCGGCGTCTACGCGGTGCGGCAGGGTCCCTTTCTCGCCGAGAACCTGCGCCGGATCGTCGGGGGAAGGCCGCTCCGCCGCTACCGGCCACAGCCGGATTTCCTGACCCTGCTGAATCTGGGGGACGGCAGCGCGCTCGGCGCCAAGTGGGGACGATCCTTCGAGGGTCGCTGGGTGATGCGCCTCAAGGACCGGATCGACCGGAAGTTCATGCGGAAGTTCCAGGTTCTCGACGACGACCACACAACCACCGACGAGTTTTCCCGGATGGACCGGACCGCGATGGAGGCCATGGTTTGCGGCGGCTGCGCCGCGAAGGCCGGCCAGACAACCCTCGAGCGGGCGCTCGGCCGGCTGCGGGACGACATGGGCACGGGACCCGGGGACGGGAACGGCCGGGTTCGCCTCGGTCTCGAGCAGTCGGACGACGCCGCCGCCTTCGCCACCCCGCGCGGCGACATCGTGGTTTCGAGCGTGGACTGGTTCAAGGCGTTCAGCGGAGACCTCTGGTTCAACGGCAAGGTGGCGGCGGCGAACGCGCTTTCGGATCTCTTCGCCACCGGGGCGGCGCCGCGCTACGCGATGGCGCTCGTGAACCTTCCCGAGAGCGAAACCGACGAGCAGCGCGCGGAGACCCTCTACCAGGTGCTCGCCGGAGCGCGCTCCCTCCTCGACGCCCGGGGTGTGTCGTTGCTTGGCGGCCACACCACCGTGGGGCCGGAACTGACCGTCGGGTTCTCGGTGGAGGGGCACCCCATCGGTGAGCGGCTCCTGACCATTGACGGGCTCGAGGTCGGGGACGGTCTCTACCTGACCAAGCGGCTGGGCAGCGGAGTGGTGCTCCGGGGGGTCATGCTCGGGCAGGGACGGGGAGAGTGGCTGCAGGCCGCGGCGGCCCAGATGGTCGATCCAAACGAGGCGGCGGCCCGAGCCGCGGTCGCCGCGGGAATCCGGGCGGCCACCGACGTCACCGGCTTCGGCTTCCTGAGCCACCTCTCCGAGATGCTGCGGGCGAGCGGGGTGTCCGCCGAGTTGGACGTCTCCTCCCTCCCGGCGTTGCCGGGTGCGGAGGAGCTTCTGCGGCAGGGTCTCCGGAGCACTGCCCACGAACAGAACCGGAACATCGTGAAAGCGGTTCGGGTCGAACCCGGCGCGTCACAACACCCGCGGTTCGAGCTGCTCTTCGATCCCCAGACCGCCGGCGGTTTCCTTGCCGGGATTCCGGAAGCGAGGTCCGAGGAGTTCCTCGGCCGCCTGCAGGAGGCGGATGTCGGGGTGGTCCGGGTAGGGACCGTAGTCCCGCGTTCGGACGATGGCGCGGTCGCTACGATCCGTGGCGGGCCGTTGTGAGTTCGACCGTGCCGACCGGCATCCTCCGCTTCGTCAAGATGTCCGGCGCCGGCAACGACTTCGTGCTGGTGGACAACCGGGAAGCGAGGTTCATGGAAGCGGAGAAGCCGGCGCTGGTCCGCCGGGTGTGCCGGCGGAAGCTGGGCGTCGGCGCCGACGGTCTGATCCTGATCGAGTCCTCCGCGGGAGGTGCGAGGGATGCCGGCGGCGCCGACTACGTGATGCGCTACTTCAACGCCGACGGCAGCGAGGGGGAGCTTTGCGGCAACGGAACCCGGTGCGCCGCGGTGTTCGCCCGGGAGATCGGCGCCGCGGGCTCCCGGCAGGCGATCGCGACGCCGGCGGATGTTCTCGCGGCCGAGATCCTTCCTCGCGGGCCTGACGAGATCGCCACGGTTCGGGTGGTGATGGCGAAGCCCAGCCCCATTCGCCGAGTCCGTATTCCCGATCTTCCCGGCGGGGAGGCGGAACTGTTTGCGCTGGAGGTGGGCGTTCCCCACGTCCTCGAGGTGGTTTCCGATGTCGGCGCCGTGGACGTGCTGCGCCGGGGCAGCGCGATTCGACATGACCCCGCATTCCCCGCCGGGGCGAACGCGAACTGCATCGCGCTCGACGAACGCGCCGGGGAGATCCGGCTCCGGACCTTCGAGCGCGGGGTGGAGGCCGAGTGCCTCGCCTGCGGTACCGGCGCCAGCGCGGCCGTCACCGTCGCCCATCGTTTCCGTGGCTGGCCCCCGGTCGTCCCGGTCCGGGTGGAGAGCGGGGACCTCATCCACATCGACCTCACGGGCGACGCGCCGCTGATGGAAGGCCCCGTGACCCGGGTTTACGAGGGCGCCCTTCCCCTGCGGTAGTTACTGCGACGGGACAACGCTCCTCATCCGGACGGTTCGGCCGGTGAGGGAACGCCGGTGTTCACACCGGCATCGCCCGCCGGAGGCGGGCGAAACGCACGCTGCCATTGGGCTGGATGACGCTGCAAGTTCCCGGGTCAGATCCAGCGGCGCACCGAGGACCGGTACTCGGAATAGGCCTCCCCGTGCTTGGAGAGGAGGTATTCCTCCTCCAGCCGGACCTGGACTGGAATCCCGACGAAGGCAGCGACGGTCGCGCCGAAGCTGAGCGCGTTCGGCGCCATCAGAAAGAACCCGCAGACCGCCGCCAGGATGCCGAGGTAGATGGGGTTCCTCGACCGCGAAAACAGTCCGTGGCGGACGAGTCTCGTCTTCTCCGAAGGATCGACCCCCATCCGAAATGATCCCGACATGTGAACCTGAGCGATTCCGATCCAAAGGGTTGCCGCCGCGGCGAGCGCCGCGCCAGCCGCGTGGGTGGCTCCGGTCTCCAGGTAGGCGATGGGCGCGAACCACGGTTTCACGGCGGGCGCGAACGCGTACACCAGGCTGATGAGCACCCAGATCGCGAGGGACACTTTCAGAATCCGGTCCATGACGCCGCTGATGGAGTCGTCCGCTCGCAGCTTCACCGGATTGATTCCGGTTCTCCGGTAGACGAGCACCGCCCGCATCGCGGTCAGCCCGCAAAAGGTGGTGAGCAGGACAAGGAGGACCATCCCGTCTGTCACCGCTCAGGCGCCGGCGCGTCGCAGGATGTCCAGCCCGCCGGGCGCGGGCTGGCCCTCTTCGTTCACCGGCGGCGCGACGATCAGGGTCGTGACCCCGGATTCCCGGTAGGCGGCGATCCGTTCCGCGATCCTCGATTCCGTGCCGACCAGGCACACTTCATCCACGAATGCGTCGGGAACCGCCGCGGCTGCTTCTTCCTTTCTGCCGTCGAGAAACAGATCCTGGATCGCCCTCGCTTGGGCCTCGTATCCGTAACTCCGGGCGAGATCGTTGTAGAAGTTCTTGCTGCGCGCCCCCATGCCTCCGACGTAGAGGGCGATTCCCGGCCGCAACTGGTCGCGGAGGCGGGGCAGATCCTCGCCGACCGCGGTGTCGAGCATGGGGGCGACATCGAGCGGGGCCGGCCGATCCCGTTTCGCCGTGCCCGCGGCCAGCGCCGGACCGAACGCGTCCGCCGCTTTTTCCGGCGAGTAGAGAATGGGTAGCCATCCGTCCGCTATCTCGGCGGTGAGCGCAGTGTTCTGCGGGCCGATCGAGGCAACGTAGATCGGAATCTCCGACCGGCGCGGCCGCAGCATGAGCTTCAGCGGTTTGCCGAGCCCGGTCCCGCCGGAAAGCGGCAGACGTACCGTTTGGCCCTCGTACGCCAGCTTCTCTTCCCGCCGCAGAATCTGCCGGACAATCTCCACGGTCTCGCGGGTGCGGGTCACGGGCCGGGAGAACGGCGCACCGTGCCAGCCCTCCATCACCTGCGGGCCGGATACGCCAAGACCCAGGACCAGGCGTCCCCCACTGAGGATGTCCAGCGTCGCCGCGGTCTGCGCCAGCAGCGCCGGGCTGCGCGAGCCGATGGGAAGGATCGCGGTCCCCAGGGTCACGCGCTCCGTACCGGCTCCCACGTAGGCCAGCACGCTGACCCCGTCGGCGCCCCACGCTTCGGACACCCAGACGGAATCGAATCCCGCCGCCTCCGCGCGTACCGCGAGCACGACCGGGTCGGGCGACCCGGTCGTCAGGTAACCGAGCTTGAGCCCCAGCCGCATCGCGCCATGGTAAGGGCAGGCCGCAACCCGCCGCTCGAAGCGGATCTGAAGGCTAATCGCGCGCTGGTTCCGCTTGGAGCCAGCGGGCGAGCGCCTTCTCCGGGTCGTCGATCTCTGCGACGGAGCGGTACCAGAATGTTTCCCAGCCAGTCTCGGGGAGGCCGGCGAACACCATCAGGTTGAGCGGGTAGGCCTCGCTGTCGGTGCAGCGGCGGAAATCGTCCCGGAACAGGAACACCGGCTTCTTCCAGGCGATCGCCATCCCGAGTTCCACCATCACCCCCTCGTCCGGGGGGCAGCCGTTCACCACCGCGAAGAGCCCGTCGGCGTCCCGGACATCGCGGAGATCGGCCTGTCCGATCCGGTAAGCCCAGCCGGGGGACGCTCGATCCAGTTGGTTGTTGCGGGCGAACGGTTCCCAGACCTCGGCGCCCAGGGCTTCGAGCGCCTTCACCAGCGCGGCGAGTGGTCCCTCGCGCTGCTGCAATGAAAAGCCATACGGGTTCGCCAGGTACAGGGTCTTTTTCGCGGTCATGTTCCGCTCAGGTGATTCGTCTGGCGCGCCCGGCGGTCTCGCGCGGCCCCGCGGCGGACTCGACCCCGTTCTTCGGGCACATCGTCTCGAGCGCGCAGGAACGGCAATCCGGGCTGCGGGCCGAACATATTGCGCGACCGTGGAGGATGACCCGGTGACTGAAGTTCGTCCATTCCCGGCGGGGGACGAGCGCCATCAGCCGCTGCTCCGTATGGGAGGTGTTCTTCTTGGGAGCCAGACCCAGGCGGTGGGCGATGCGGAAGACATGCGTATCCACGACTACCCCCTCGTTCTTTCCGAACCACGTGCCGAGCACGACGTTGGCGGTCTTGCGGGCCACCCCGGGCAGGGTGAGCAGGGTCTCCATGGTGTCCGGCACTTCGCCCCCGTACTCGTCGCGGATTCGCTGGCAGGCGCCCATGATGGAACGCGTCTTGTTCCGGAAGAACCCGGTGGAATGGATCAGTTCCTCCAGTTCGTCAGGGTCCGCGTCGGCGAAATCCGAAACCGTCGGGTAGCGGGCGAAGAGCGCGGGGGTCACCATGTTTACCCGCCGGTCGGTGCACTGCGCGGAGAGGATGGTGGCGATCAGGAGTTGAAGGACCGACTCGTGAGTGAGAGCGCACTCGGCCGCCGAGTACTCGTTGGCGAGCACCCGAGCAATCCTCTGGGTCCGCCGCCGCAGGGCGTTTTCCGCCGCCCGACTCTCTTCGGTATTTCCGTTCTCGCCGGTCGCGGCCTTTCTTCGGGAGGCCTGCGGCACGGGGCCTGTCTTCAGATCAGCGGAGAGTCCGCCGGAGGCGACGACGCGGTCGCGTAGCGACGGCGCGGCATGCGTCCCGCGAGCCACGAAAGTCGTCCGCTTTCGATCGCGAGGCGCATGGCCTGGGCCATTTTCAGGGGATCCCGGGCGGCCGCCACCGCGGTGTTCAGGAGGACCCCGTCGGCGCCCAGTTCCATGGCCACCGCCGCATCGGAGGCCGTTCCAACGCCAGCGTCCACGATGACCGGCACGGAGACGGCTTCCCGGATGAGGGCGATGTTGTTGCGATTCTGGATCCCGAGGCCGGATCCGATGGGAGCCCCCAGCGGCATTACCGCGGCGGCGCCGGCCTGCTCGAGTTTCCGGGCAACCACCACGTCGTCGCTCGTGTACGGGAGCACCACGAAACCGTCGGCGACGAGCTCGCGGGTCGCGATGAGGAGTTCCTCGGTGTCGGGGTACAGCGTTTTCCGGTCGCCGATGACTTCGAGCTTGATCCAGTTCGAAAGCCCCGCCTCGCGGGCGAGGTGTGCGGTGCGGATTGCTTCCGCGGCAGTGAAGCAGTCGGCGGTGTTGGGAAGCAGCGTGTAGCGGTCCCGGGGGATGTAGTCGAGCAGGGTCTCCTCGGCGTCGAGGTCCACCCGGCGGACGGCCACCGTCACCATCTCGCACCCCGATGCGGCGTGACAGTCCCGCATCAACGGGAGCGAGGAGTACTTGCCGGTCCCGAGGATCAGGCGGGATTTGAAGGTGTGGCCGCCGAGCGAGAGCGGGGCATCTCCGACTGAAGGCAACTCAGCCACCCCCCACGAAACTCACGATTTCCACCCGGTCCCCTGGCTTCAGGACGGTGGTCTCCTGATCGGCTCGCCGCACCAGGGTTCCGTTCAACTCGACGGCCACCGGGCGGGTCGCGAGTCCGAGCGCCTCGAGGGCGCCCCGCACCGAAGCGGGATGCGGCACCGGGCGCTCTTTCCCATTGATGAACAGCTCGCCGGCCAAGCCGCGGGAATCAACCCGGCCGGAGTGTTCGGAGGCAGGAACCATGAAGATTGGTCCGGGAAGGGTACTTTGTCGGCCGGCCGGATCCAGCCTTGTCATTGGTCCGCTCATTCGCCTTCAGGGGCGGTTTCACCACAGGCTGTTCAGCGCCGCCAGCAGTTCGTCGGTCTCGTCCTCGGCGACGGTGCGAAGGTCGAGGAGCACCCGGTCCTTCACGATCCGGGAGACGACCGGCGGCTCGCACCCGAGAAGGCGCTGGCGGATTTCTTCCGCCGGGCGGCCGGTGCAGTCGAGGGCAAGACAGTGCGTCGGGAGTCCGGCTCCGGGGGCGGCTCCTCCGCCGATCCGCGAGGTCTCCGGGACGATCTCCACCTGCCACCCGGCGCTCGGGTTCAATGCCGATCCAATGCGCCGGGCCGCGGCTTCGATCGCTTCGAGGGGCCGCGCGATGGCCCGGATGACGGGAATCTCGCGGGAGGCGCGCCCGGTGAGATGGCTCCAAAGCGTTGCCTGCAGGCCGGCGATCGCCATCTTGTCGGGGCGGAGAGCCCGGGCGAGCGGGTTCTGGCGGCAGGCCCGGATCGCCTCCGGGGTACCCAGTAGAATGCCGGCCTGGGGGCCTCCGAACAGCTTGTCTCCGGAGAAGATCACGAGATCCGCCCCCGACGCCACGCGGTCGGCGAGGGTGGGCTCGTCCTCCGCACCCTCCACTCCGAACTCCGCCAGCGGTTGCAGGTTGCCGCTTCCGAAGTCCTCGATGACCGGAATTCCGAACTCCGCTCCCAGCGCCACCAGGTCGGCAGTGGGAGTTGCCTCGGTGAAGCCGACGATCCGGAAGTTGGATTGGTGGACCTTGAGCAGCGCCCCTACCTCGCCGTCACTTTCGGTTATGGCTCGCCGGTAGTCGTCAGCGCGGGTGCGGTTCGTCGTTCCCACTTCGGCGAGCCGCGCCCCGCTCTTCTTGAGGATGTCCGGGATGCGGAAGGAATCCCCGATCTCGACCAATTCCCCGCGCGACACGACTACGTCTTTCCCGGCGGCGAGGGTGTCAAGCGCCAGCAGCACGCCGCCGGCGGCGTTTCCGGTGACCACCGACGCCCTCCCCGGAAACATGGCCTCGAACAGCCCGGCGAGGTGCTGTTGGCGACTTCCCCGGGCACCGGTAGCGAGATCGAATTCGAGGTCGGAATAGCCGATCGCGACGCGGAACACGGCCTGGGCGGCGCGCTCGGAAAGCGGCGCCCTTCCGAGGTTGGTGTGGACGACGACTCCGGTGGCGTTGATTACCCGCCGGAGGTCGGGCCCGGCGGCTCGCTCGAGCCGTGACTGCACCGCGGAGGCGAGCCAGACTTCAGGATCGCGGGAGAAGCTCCCCGGAACGGCCGCCGCGCGCACTGCCCGGCGAAGTTCGGAAATCTCCGCCCGCAGCGCGGCGGTAACCAGCGGCCGCCCGAAGGTGGCGGAGAGGGTCCGGAAGCGCGGCGTTTCGAGAAGCCGTCCCACCGCGGGGAGTTGTGCGAGGGCACTGGTCTGGCTTTCGGACACGGGATTGCTGCGCAAGCGGAAGAAGGTCTCCGACGACCTCCAAGAATACCCACGGGGCTGTTAGCAGTCCGCGGATAAAGTGGCGCGAGCGCCGGGAGCGGCGAGGCGCCCGGCTGACAAGACGCGCGAGGGAGGAGCCCCCACCGGGAGAACTGGCCCGGGTGTATTTCGACCGACGCGCAACGATGAAGGACGCGCAGCGGAGTGTTTCAGGCGGGATGGATCGCCGCTCGAACGCCGCGTGACTTTGTTCGTGGGCTGCTAGCATCCGCCGCCCTTCGCCCCATGAATGACCCGACCGACAACGCCCCCACTCCGCGACGTGCGTTGCTCAGCGTCAGCCGCAAGGAAGGTCTCGACGCCTTCGCCCGCGGTCTGGTGGAGCGCGGGTTCGAGATCGTGGCCAGTGGTGGCACGGCGCGATTTCTTGAGGATTGCGGCATCGCGGTACGGGGGGTTTCCGAGGTGACCGGACATCCCGAAATCCTCGATGGCCGCGTCAAGACCCTCCATCCGCGAATCCATGGGGGGATCCTCGCTCGGCGTTCGCGTCCCGATGACCTCGCCTCCCTTCGCGAACTCGGCATCGAGCCCATCGATGTGGTCGTGGTGAATTTCTACCCCTTCGAAGAGACGGTGGCCCGAGGGGCCGAAGAGGACGAAGTTCGAGAGAACATCGACATTGGAGGGCCCTGCCTGGTCCGCGCCGCGGCCAAGAACTGGCCGGACGTCGCAGTGGTCGTGGACTCCGCCGACTATGCGGCGGTGCTTGCCGCCCTGGACGATCCCGAGCCCGACGCCGGGTTGGCGCTCCGCCGCCGGCTCGCCGCCACTGCCTTCCAGGCCACCGCTGCCTACGACCGCGCCGTGGCGGCTTCCTTCGCCGCGCCAGGAGCCGACGACGCTGCCTTCCCCGAACGGGTCTCCGTCGAGTTCGAAAGAGTGGCCGAACTCCGCTACGGGGAGAATCCTCACCAGGCCGCTGCCCTGTACCGCGACGCGGGACCCGGGCGCGCCGGCATTCCGGGCGCCCGGCAACTCCACGGCAAGGCACTCTCCTACAACAACATTCTGGATCTCGATGCAGCGGTTCGGCTGGTCGCCGATCTCGCGAACGCCCGCGGGCAGGATGAAGCCGCCGCGGCGATCATCAAGCACTCGAACCCGGCCGGCGCCGCCGTTGCCGAAACTCTGCTGGACGCCTATCGGGCCGCCCGAGCCACCGATCCCGTCTCAGCGTTCGGTGGCATCGTCGCGCTTAGCCGGGAGGTAGACCTCGACACCGCGAAGGAGATGGCCTCGACGTTTCTGGAGGCCATTGCCGCGCCCGCGTTCCATCCGGATGCCTTCGCTCGGCTCCGCCGCAAGAAGAACCTCCGCCTGATCGAAATGACCGATCTCCGCGCTTTCGCTCCGAGCGGGCGTACCTTCGCGCGGGTTGCGGGCGGCCTGCTGGTCCAGGATTGGGACCGCGGCGATGACGAGTCCGCCTATCGGGTGGCCACCCGGCGCGAGCCGTCCGAGTCCGAATGGGAGGGTCTCCGCTTCGTGTGGCAGGCGGCGAAACACGTCAAGTCCAACGCCATCGTCGTTGGCCGCGGCAGCGCGCTTCTCGGGGTGGGTGCCGGTCAGATGAGCCGGCTCGACTCCTGCCGGCTGGCGGTCGAGAAGGCTCAGTCCTCGCTCGATGGTGCGGTGGCGGCATCGGATGCGTTCTTCCCGTTTGCCGACGGGCTGGAAGTGCTCGCTGATGCGGGAATTTCCGCTGTGATCCAGCCCGGTGGTTCCGTGCGGGACCAGGAGGTCATCGACGCTGCCAACGAGCGGGGTTTGGCGATGGTCCTTACCGGCGCCCGCCACTTTCGGCATTAGGTCGAGCGGTCCCCGGACGGGGCGACGGGTTGCTGTCGAGTGGGTGCCATGGTGTTTGTTTGTGTTCGGGCCCCGTCCGGGAACCGCCCGGCGCTCCGCGCCGGCCATCGAAACTCCCTTGCGCGCCAGCGGCGCGCGGCGGCGAGTTCCGATGGGTTGTTGTTGGTTTGTGAAAGGGGGGCGAGCCCCCCTTTCACACGTTCCCCCCGGTCACGCGGGCAGCGAACAGAGTTCGCTGCCATCAGTCTCTACCTGCTCGGGGTCCGCGCCGTCCCGGGAAATGCGCCCTGCCGTTCATCCCGACGGCGCGGTGGGAAGGGAGCGCCGACCTTCAGTCGGCATCGCCCGTCGCAGGCGGGCGAAACGCGCGATTCCGCGGGCCTGGATCTCACATCGCTGTTCAGCTGGCGCGCGGTGGCGAGTTCCGATGGGTCGTTGTTGATTGCCGAGTCAGGAGCGCCTGGGGTTCGGGTGACCCCGAACCCAGGCGCTCCCGCTCCGGCGTCTGCGCGCGGCTTTTACCGCGCTCCGGAAAATGAAAGGGGGAGTGCCCCCTTTCACACTTTCCCCCCGGTCACGCGGGCAGCGAACAGAGTTCGCTGCCGTCAGTCTCTACCTGCTCGGGGTCCGCGCCGTCCCGGGAAATGCGCCCTGCCGTTCATCCCGACGGCGCGGTGGGAAGGGAGTGCCGACCTCCGGTCGGCATCGCCCGTCGCAGGCGGGCGAGACGCGCGATTCCGCGGGCCTGGATCTCACATCGCTGTTCAGCTGGCGCGCGGTGGCGAGTTCCGATGGGTCGTTGTTGATCGTGAAGGGGGGAGTGCCCCTTTCACACATTCCCCCCGATCAGGCGGGCAGCGAACAATGTTCGCTGCCGTCAGCCTTTCCCCTCGTTCGGGAAGCGCACCTCTGATCAGCGAGTGCCAGGCGGTTCTCTTGTCGGAGGCGCCGGACCGAATGGCGCCCGAGACGCCAGGTGCCGAGGCGGATGCGCCCCATTACCACGGGGCGCCGGCCAGTTCTGCCGGTGTGAACGGCTGCGTCGGGAGACCTGCCCAGCGTTCCATCCACCGGCGGAACCGAGCTCACGGCGGCGCGCGAGCGGCGCTCACTTGCCGGCAGCGGTAAATTCCCGTTCTATGTCGCGGACGGTCCTCTGGGTTCTGCTGGCGCTCCTCGGGGCGGCGCCTGGCACGGCGTTGGGAGCTCAGGAACCCGGTTCCACCGGTACGGAGCCCGAGCAAACCGGCGACGCTGAAGAACCGGTCGCTATCGATGCGGTCGCCGAGGCCTATCGGGTGTACGGCGAAGGGTGGCTCGCCGAGATGTCCGGAGGGCGGGAAGAAGCCGTCGCTGCCTACCGGAGGGCGGCGGAACTCGACCTGCAAGCGGCCGAACCGCTCATCGCCATCGCCAATCTCAATCTGGCGGCTTTCGATCTCGACGCTGCAGAGGCAGCCGCGGCCGAGGCCGTAGCGCGGGATCCAGAGGCCGCCGCCGCCCACCGGGTCCTCGGCGCCGTGTATTTCCGGCGCCTGCGGTCTGGAGACGACTCGGAGGCCGCCGCGCAGGCGATTTCTTCGCTGAGCGAGGCAGTGCGCCTCGACCCCGAGGACCTCCGCAGCCGGTCGGAGCTTGCCCGCCTGCTCGCTGCTTCGCAGCGGGGAGAGGAGGCGGCAACCCACCTTCGTGAACTTGTCCGCCGGGCCCCCGATGCCTTTGGGGAACTGTTGCTCCTGGCACAGCTTCGGCTCACGGCGGGCGATCGGGAGCAGGCATTCGACTATCTCCTCCAATCCCTCCGCATCGAACCACGCCAGCCGGACGCACGTGAGATGGCCGACGATCTCCTCCGAAACGGTGAGATCCCCGGCCGGTCTCCGGAAGAGGCGCTCGCAGAAGTGGTAGCACTGTACGAGGCGGGGTCGATCGAATACCCGGACGATCAGGCGCTCCGCCTATCGCTTGCGGACGGTTTGGCCCGACTCGGCAGGCTGGATGAGGCCGCGCAGGCATTCGAACGCCTGCTCGCAGCCGAGCCGCGGAGCGAGATTGCGCTCATGGGTCTCGCGATGGTGCGGCGACAGCAACGGCGGCTCGAAGACGCGGAAGCAGCGCTCGTCCGGCTGCTGCAAGAGAACGACCGAAGTGTTCCGGCAAGGCTGGCGCTCGGTGGTGTCTTTGCCGCTCGCTGCCAGTTCGGGCGGGCGGCCGAGGAATTCCAGACCCTGGTGTCGCTTCCGCAGAACGCGTACGGTCTTGGCCGCCGCCGGGAAGCTCTGGGCCGCCTTGCGCAGACCCTGGAGCAGGCCGGCGACTACAACCAGGCGTATGACGTACTCGCCGAGGCCGTCCAGCTCGCCGGGGAGTCCCCCGAGGCGTTCCGCTATCGGGTTGCGCTCGTGCAGAACCGGTTGGCCGCCGGCCAGCCGGATGAGGCAGCAGAACTCGTTGAGGAATTGATCGACGACCGGCCAGGGGAACCCGGATTGCTAGCGCTCCAGGCTCGGGTGCTGAACGCGGCAGGCCGCCACGACGCGGCACTCGGGATTCTCCGGGGCCTGGTTGCCGAGTACCCCGACACCGGGGGAGTGGTGCACGCGCTGCTCCGCCACCACGTCGAAGCCGGAGACCTCCCCGCCGCGGAGAGGATTGCCCGCCAGTGGCTTGCAGAAAAGGCGGATGACCAGGCATTCCGATTCCAGCTTGCTGCGCTGCTCGAGCGTCAGGGAAGACTCCAGGAAGCGGAGGAAGAGTTCCGCCGCGTCATTGCGCTAGAGCCTGACCACGACCTGGCTCTCAACTACCTCGGCTTCATGCTTGCCGACCGGAACGATCGCCTTGATGAGTCTGAGGAATTGATCCAGCGGGCGCTCAGGGAGGATCCCTATAGCGGCTCCTACCTCGACAGCCTCGGCTGGGTGCAATTCCGGAAGGGTGACCTGAGTCTGGCGGAATCGAATCTGCTTCGCGCGCAGCAGTGCATGCCGGAAAACGGTGTGGTTTTGGACCATCTCGGCGATCTCTACCGGGCGAAAGGGAACACCGAGGAAGCGGTCCGCTTCTGGCGGATGGCCCTGCAGCACGACGGCGACCAGGAACTCGAACGAGAGGCAATCGCCCGAAAAATCGAGGAAGCTGGTAACGACCGTTAGCAGCCTGTGGATAAAGTGGCGTGAGCGCCGAGACCGATGAGGCGCCCGGCTGACAAGGCGCGCGAGGGAGGAGCCCCCACCGGGAGAACTGGCCCGGGTGTATTTCGACCGAAGCGCAACGTTGAACGACGCGAAGCGGAGTGCTCAGCCGGGATGGATCGCCGCTCGAGCCCCCACCGGGAGAACTGGGCCGCGAGACTTTGTCCACAGGCTGCTGGTAGCGGGCGAGCGAGCCTGGTTCCGCCGGAGCCGCCGCGAATCGGCCGACGCCGGCGCCGCGACGCAGCGCTCCGGGTCCTGGTGCTCTGGTTCATCGGGGCATCATTCGGATGCGCTACCCGGAACCCCCGGATGCCGCCGGTACCCCTGAACGAAACCGACGCATTTCGACTACTGGACGAGACCGCCACCCTGGCGGCCAGCGTTCGGCGCTATCAGGCCGTGGTGGGCCTGCGCGGAGAAGGTCAGCGGGGGCGGTTTTCGGGACGTCTGCTCGTCGTGTTCACCCGCCCGGCCGAGGGAGCGGACCCGGAAGCGGTCGAGGCCATGAGACTCGAACTCTTCGCTCCGGTCGGGGGCTCCCGCTGGACCGTCGTTGCCGCACCGGGTGATGTCCGCCTGGTAGTCCCCGGGGAGCGAGCTTTCGCCGAAGGAGTGGAACTCAGCGAATTCACCGGCCCGCTGCTAGGAGTTTCCGTTGGGCTCAAGCAGGTTGCGGCCCTCCTCGTCGGGAGTGGCGCGCCCGTCGGGGGTCCGGCGAACATCCGCTCGCTCCCGGCCGGCGGGTCAGTCGTCCTCGAGAGTGGCGCTGAAATCTGGTGGGATGGTCCGGGGCCCGAGGCGCAGGTGCGGCGGGTGGTGGCCCCCGGCTACGAGGCACGCTATCCCGGCAACTACCGCCGGCAGGGGCGACAGGTGCCGCGCCGGGTCGAGGTCGCTTCGCAGCGCGTCCAGGCCACCCTCACCATCGAGGAACTCGAGGTGAACGCCACCCTGCATGCCGATTCCTTCCGGGTCCGGATCCCCGCGGGTTACCAAAGGGCTGAGATCCGGGAACTGAGTCGGACCTCCAGGCTCCCGGAGCGTTAACAGCCTGTGGTGAAACCCACGCGGCGTTCGAGCGGCGATCCATCCCGCCTGAACCGCCCCCCCACCGGGAGAACTGGCGCTTTGCGGCGCTCGGCGTTGTGTTTCGGTCGAAATACACCAGGTATTCCTCCCTCACGCGCCTTGTCAGCCGGGCGCCTCCCCGCTCTCGGCGCTCACCCGGGTTCCACCACAGGCTGTTAACAGCCTGTGGATACAGTGGCGGGAGCGCCGAGGCCCCCACCGGGAGAAACCCCCATGATCGGGTCCGCCTGCATGCCCCGCCAACATGAAAAAGGCGCGGCCCCGGGTAGGGGGAGCGATGGGCGGTGGCGCCATCCGGGGTTGGGAGAGCGAGCTGCACTCACGTTGGCCCGGCGCCGCGTCCCCGCGCTTGTTCGCGATCGGCGGTACGCGGTTTCGCGGCCCTGCGGGCTGCGGTGCCGGTCTGAAGACCGGCGTTCCCTTGCCTGCGCGCCATCCGGGTTGTCGGCGTCCCGGCGCGAGTGCATCTTCACCGCAACTGGGCCGCGCGACTTTGTTCACAGGCCGTTAGCCGGGAGGGGTTGGCGATGATCGGCGGGGACTCGTCCGGTCGCTCCCTGGTCATCAGAACCCCGGCCAAGATCAATCTGGGACTTCGGGTTCTTTCCCGACGTCCCGACGGTTACCACGAAATCCGTACCGTGCTGGCCTCGGTGGATCTCTGGGACACCCTCACCTTCGAACCGGGCGGCGACTGTCTGGCGCTGGAATGCGACACCCCCTCCATCCCGACGGACGAAACGAACCTGGTCGTTCGCTCGGCCCTGCTGCTTCAGGAATTCGTCGGACGGAGTCTTCCCGGAGTGCGCATTCGCCTCCAGAAGAACATCCCCGCTGGCCGCGGACTCGGCGGGGGAAGCTCTGACGCCGCCGCGGCGCTCGTGGGCCTGAATCGGCTGTTCGGACTCGGACTTCGCCGGCACGCGCTGCACCGCCTGCTGGCCGCGGTCGGGATGGACGTTCCGTTCTTTCTGTACGGAGGCCTCGCCGTCGCTACCGGCCGCGGAGAACAGGTGTTTCCGGTATCCGCGACAGCGGAGCTACCGCTCGTGCTGCTGATTCCGGACTTCATGATTCCGACTCCGGACGCCTATCGTGGTCTCCCGAAGCCGCCGGCGTCGATCTCCCGAGACGGTGGGTACGTCCGGACCGATACTCTGTTACGGTTTCTCGAGTCGGGTCCCTCGGGGCCCCAACTTAGTGGCAAGCTCTTCGTAGGGTGCTTTCCGAACGACCTTGAACGGTCTACCGTGCTGCAAACGACCCGGCCTCCCGATGCGATCTCGCGGATGCGGAGCGCCCTGCGTGCAGCCGGAGCGGTGGAAACAGCCATGTCGGGAAGCGGGTCAGCAGTGTTCGGCGTATTCCCTGACCGGCAGCGCGCGACACTGGCGGCCTCCCGACTTTCGCGGGGCAACCTTCGGGCGATCGCCACCCGCACGATTTCCCGAAGTGAACACCGGGCGGCCCTCTTCGGGAGCCGGCCGGATGGGGCGTGGCCGAGGGGATAGGCGCCGGATTTTGGTTCCGGTCTACGAGGGTTCGAATCCTTCCGCCCCAGCCTTCAGATCCAGTGTGCGCCGTTAATCCGTCCGTGATCTTCCAACACTTGCGTTTCCGTGTTGGCGGTCGCCGGTCGCCCGCCGTTCCAGCGAAGTGACCGAGTCAACTACCGAGCGCCGGTACGAGTCCCGGACCCACGGGTTCGCCGGTGAACTCAAGGTCATCGGGGGCTCGTCCAATCCGCGTTTGGCTGCCGAGATCGCACGGCACCTTGCCGTTCCGCTCTGCGAGGTCTCGCTCGGCCGCTTCCGGGACGGAGAGGTCCGCTTCCAGATCAAGGACAACGTTCGTGGCGCGGATGTCTTCGTGATCCAGTCCACCTCTCCGCCCGTCAACGAAAACCTGATGGAACTGCTCATCATGGTGGACGCGCTGAAGCGGGCATCCGCCGCCCGCATCAATGCGGTGATCCCCTACTACGGGTACGCGCGACAGGACCGGAAGGACCGTCCGAGGGTGCCCATTTCGGCCAAGCTGGTGGCCGACCTGCTCACCGTGGCCGGAGTGCACCGCGTGATCTGCATGGATCTCCATGCCGGTCAGATTCAGGGTTACTTCGACATTCCCGTGGATCACCTGTACGCCACGCCGGTCATGCTGGAACATCTGCCAAGCCTCGATCTGGAACGGCCGATCGTGGTCTCGCCGGACGCCGGGGGCGTCGAACGGGCTCGCGCATACGGCAAAAAGCTCGGAGTCGGTATTGCCGTCATGGACAAGCGGCGGGGCAGCGACAACGAAGTGGAGACCATCCACGTGGTCGGCGATGTCCGCGGCCGTTCCGCCGTGCTGGTTGATGACATCGTGGACTCCGCCGGCACTCTGGTGCGGGCCGCCGAGGCGCTCCGGGAGGACGGGGCCATCCGGGTGCTCGCGGCCTGCACGCACGCCGTCCTTTCCGGTCCCGCGGTTCAGCGGGTGGAAGACGGCCCACTCGAGCGGCTCATCGTGGGAGACACGATTCCGCACTCCCGGGAGGTCCTTGCGAGGAGTACCAAGATCGAAGTTCTGTCCGTTGCTTCGCTCTTCGCGCGCGCTATCGAGAGCGTGCACGGGGAGGCGTCGGTCAGCTCGCTCTTCGTCTAACGGTCCAACAGCCTGTGGCAAAACCCACACGGCGTTCGACCGGCGATCCATCCCGGCCAAACAACCGGTGATGAAACCCACGCGGCCCAGTTCTCCCGGTGGGGGCTCGGCCGGCGATCCATCCCGGCTGAACCGCGTCGCTGCGCGCCGCTCATCGTTGCGTTTCGGTCGAAATACACCCGGTATTCCTCCCTCACGCGCCTTGTCAGCCGGACCCCCACCGGGAGAACTGGGCCTCGCCCCCACCGGGAGAACTGGCCGGCCTCGGCGCTCACGCGGGTTCCACCACCGGCTGTTCACCGCGTCGCTTCGCGCCGCTCATCGTTGCGTTTCGGTCGAAATACACCCGGTATTCCTCCCTCACGCGCCTTGTCAGCCGGACCCCCACCGGGAGAACTGGCCGGCCTCGGCGCTCACGCGGGTTCCACCACCGGCTGTTCACCGCGTCGCTGCGCGCCACGACTGAGAGCGGCACGTCTCAGCCGGGATGCAGCGCCGGTTGAACGCCGCGCGACTTCGTCCATGGACTGCTAGACTTCGCGGCCCTGTATTGCCGGTGAGCAGTGGATGGCGCCGCGGCGGCATCCACCAGACTTCTCAGGCGCACTCTCCCGCGGCCCACCGAGAAGGGTTTTCGAAAAGGGTTTTGAGGACGGCGCTTCCTGCGTCCCTCTCCCCGTTACCGGATCGCCGGCCACCCCAGTCCACAACGCTGCCCATAACGCACACACCCACCCACACTTCCATGGCTCAACTCTCGATTCCCGCGAGTTCCCGCACCGCAGTCGGCAAGGGGCCGAATCGCCGCCTTCGGGCGACCGGGATGATTCCGGCCGTCGTGTACGGAGGCGCTGGAAGCGCCCGCGCGCTAGCGGTTTCACCGCGTCACGTCACCGAAATCGTTCGTTCACCGCACGGCGTGAACACCATCTTCTCGCTGGAGATCGACGGCGAGGAGAACGTGGAGCAGGTGATGATTCACGACTATCAGCTGCACCCGCTCGACCACTCAGTCCTTCATGCGGACCTGATGCGGGTGGATCTGGACAAGGCGTCGGATTGGCATGTCCCCGTTCACCTTGAAGGAGAGTCCAAGGGTGTCAAACGCGGTGGGCAAATTGACTTCATCACGAGGTTTCTCATCGTCAGTTGCCTGCCGCACGACATCCCGGAGTTCCTTCCGCTCGCTGTCACCGAGTTCGACTACGGTGACACCGTGCGGGCTGCGGACATCGACTTGCCGGAACGACTCAGCCTCGCGACGGAACGGGACGTGGTCATCGTGCATGTCTCCCCGCCGAAGGGAACTGACGACGAGGCCGAGCAGGAAGACGAAGACGCGACTGAAGCGCCGGAAGAGTGATCCGCGGAACCTTCTGATCCAGCGTGTTGCCCAGTCTCCGTTCCCAGCCGGCGTCTTGGTCGGCTTTTGCTGTGAGCGATCCTTGTTCGAGCGTTGCCGGCGAAACCGGGGAAGGGATACCGGACGAACTTCCGACTCGCGTTGCAGTGCCGGTCCGGCTCATTGTGGGACTCGGCAATCCGGATGCCCGCTATGAAGGAACCCGGCACAACATCGGCTTCGACGCCGTTGCCGCCCTGCTGCAAGACCGATCCGTGCAGCCTCGCCACTTGGACGGCGGCCTTCTCGTCCAGACCGAGATTGCTGGCCGGGACATCGGCCTGCTGCGGCCCATGGGCTACATGAACCGGAGCGGCGGTCCGGTGCGGCGCCTGTTGCAGAGCGAAGGCCTGTCGCCGGAGACGACCCTCATCGTGTGTGATGACTACGCGCTCCCGTTGGGAGCGATTCGGACCCGCCGCCGTGGGAGCCACGGTGGTCATAACGGCCTGGCGTCCATTCTCGCCGCTCTCGGAACGGACGAGATCCCGAGGATGCGCCTCGGCATCGGAAATCCCCCGGCCGGAGAGGATCCGGCTGACTTTGTGCTTTCGCGCTTTACCTCCCAAGAGACCGCTCCGGTGGAAGATCTGTTGGAGCGTGCGGTGCAGGCCATCGAAACCGCGGTCGGGCAGGGGATCGAGATTGCCATGAACCGGTTCAACCGGACGACTGCATGATGCGCAACCGTCCGCAGATTCCCGCACAGTTCCTTGCGGATGGCGTCACAGGTGACGCTGGAGACAGCCTCGAATGAGCGTACAGCCGAGTCCCCAAACGACGGCCCCGGCGGGCCCCCCACCAGCGGATTCCCTAATGAACGGATACGAATTCATGTTCATTCTGGATCCGACCCTCGATGACGCAGCCTCCCTGGCGGTGGTCGAGCGCGTGGAGGGAATCGTCAAGGGGCAAGGCGGCGAGATCGCGAGCCTGAAGCCGTGGGAGCGGCGACGGCTTGCGTATCCCATCGCCGGGCACCACGAAGGCCTCTACATCCTTTGCTATTTCGATGCGCCTCCAGCTTCCATCAGGGGTATCGAGAGTCGCGTTCGCCTTGCTGAAGGCGTCTTGCGGTTTATCGTGCTGCGGACGGACAAGGAGAGCCGCGAGCGTGACCAGGCGGCGGACCTTCGCCGACGCGAGGAACGGGCCGCCCGCGCCGTCGAGGCCGCAGCCGAGGCCGCCGCCAGGGCCAGTAGGGAAGCGGCTGGGGAGGCCGGCGAAAAAGATCCCGAGCGAGCCCGACGCGCGAGGTCAGAGGACCGGTCTCTGACCGGTCCTCTGATCGGTCCTCTGATCGGTCCTCTGATCGGTCCTCTGATCGGTCCTCTGATCGGTCCTCTGATCGGTCCTCTGATCGGTCCTCTGATCGGTCCTCTGACCGGTCCTCTGATCGGTCCTCTGATCGGTCCTCTGACCGGTCCTCTGACCGGTCCTCTGACCGGTCCTCTGACCGGTCCTCTGATCGGTCCTCTGACCGGTCCTCTGACCGGTCCTCTGACCGGTCCTCTGATCGGTCCTCTGATCGGTCCTCTGACCGGTCCTCTGATCGGTCCTCTGACCGGCCCTCTGACCGGTCCTCTGACCGGTCCTCTGATCGGTCCTCTGACCGGCCCTCTGATCGGTCCTCTGACCGGCCCTCTGATCGGTCCTCTGACCGGTCCACTTGGGACGGGTCCACTCGAAATGACAAGGAGAAGACTTCATGAGCGACAGACTTGCGACCCCTAACCGCCGAGGTCGGCCGACCGTACGGCGGGTGAGGGTCAACCCAGTGTTGAATGGCGTAGACCGGGTGGACTGGAAGGACGTGGATTTTCTTCGCGAGTTCCTCGGTGATCGCGCCAAGATTGCGCCTCGCCGCGTATCGCGGGCGAGCGCCCGAGCACAGCGTCAGATCCGGGTCGCCATCAAGCGGGCCCGGCAGATGGCGCTCCTGCCCTACGCATAGCGCCACCGACGGGGAAGAGTCCCATGCGCCTCCTGTTGAGACAGCCCGTAGATTCCCTGGGTGAACCGGGCGACGAAGTAAACGTCCGCCCGGGCTATGCTCGCAACTATCTGCTTCCCCGGCGGATCGCGATTCCGATCACCGAAGAAAACCGCCAAGAGGTGGTCGAAGCCCGAAAGGTGTGGACCGTGGAGAGGGTCAAGGAGCGAGACGCGGCCGAGGCCCTCGCCCGCACTCTCGAGGGCCAGACCCTCCGATTCGAACGTCGGGTGAAAACGGATTCGAATGAGCTCTACGGCTCGGTTTCGGTTCAGGACATAGCCCGACAGCTTGCGGAGAACGGGTTCCAGATCGCCCGCAACCGCATCATACTCGGCGGCCAGATCAAGGTCGCAGGCCCGAGCGCGGCCGTCATCCGGCTTCACAGCGAAGTCGAGGTGGACCTTCCGATCGAGGTTTTTCCGGTCGCCGCCGGGTCCCTCGGGGTGGAACCGCTGCCGGAAATCCCGACAGAGGTATCAGCCAGTCGCGTTGACGCTGCCGAATCCGGCGAGGATGAGGCTGTCTCCGGGGTGTCCTCCGAGGAAGCGGACGACTCGGAGGACTGACCGCGCCGAGCAGCCTGTGAACCCCGCTCCCTTCGGGGAAAAGTTGTAGCGAGGCGTCTGGCCGTGCCGGACGAAGCCGTGCGCCTCCCCCAGGATGCGGCGGCCGAACGGGCTGTCCTCGCCGCGGTGCTGGTGGATCGACGCCAGCTCGACGCCGTTCGCGAGATCCTGAAATCCAAGGACTTCCACGATGGCCGCCACCAGCGGATCTTCGAGGTTTTCTGTCTGCTCGACGACGCCCCCGAGGTCCGGAAGATCGATCTGCTCACCGTGCGCGCGGAACTCGAGCGGACTGGGAGGCTGGAGGTGGCCGGCGGCGGCGGGTACCTCAGCGAACTGGTCGATGGGGTGGCGCGCTCCTCGAACGCTGCGGATTACGCCAGGCTGGTGCGCGAGCACTCGCTCAGCCGCGAACTTCATCAGTTCGGCAGCCGCATCGCGAGCGAGGCCGTTCGGAACCGCCCACAGGAAATTCTCGCCGCTGCCGAGCAGGATCTCTTTGCGATCGCGGAGGGATCCTTCGCATCCGGTCCGGTGCGGCTCACCGAGGATCTGGGCCGCCTCGCCGAAGAGTCCTCCAGGAAACGCGAAGGGTTCTCAGGCATCCGCACCGGGTTTCAGGACCTCGATGACCTCATGGGCGGCCTGCGGAAGTCGGACCTGATCCTGGTCGGAGCCCGACCCGGTGAGGGCAAGACCAGTCTTGCTCTGAACATCGCCCTGGCTGCCGGTCACGCCGGCAAGCGGGTTCTGATTTTCAGTCTCGAGATGCCCCTCCGGCAGATTGCCGCGCGGCTTCTCTTTTCCCAGGCACGGGTGGACGCTCGGCAGTTGTCACGCCCCGGAATGCTCAGTGAAAGGGATCGCAGACTCATCCAGACCACGCTTCCCGTTGTCGCCCGCATGCCGATCTACGTGGACGATTCGAACGTTACGCCTGTCGAACTTCGTTCGAAGGCGCGTCAGCTCAGTCGCGAGCATGGGCTCGATCTGATCGTGATCGACTATCTGCAACTCATGCGTGGGTCGGAGCCCGGAACGCGGCGCTTCGAGAACCGCAATCTGGAGATCGCCGAGATCAGCCGGTCTTTCAAACTACTGGCCAAGGAACTCGATGTTCCGGTTCTGGCGCTCTCTCAGCTCAGTCGAGCGCCGGAGCAACGCACCGGGGCTTCCACCGTGCCGCGGCTTTCCGACTTGCGTGAATCGGGCGCTCTCGAGCAGGACGCGGACATCGTGATCTTCATCCACCGGGAGTGGCAGAAGAAAAAGGAAGGGGTGGACGATGTCGACGCGCCCTCTCCTCCGGTACGCCGGGTCATCGTCGCGAAGAACCGCAACGGTCCGGTCGGGAACATCAAGCTCGCCTGGCTTGATCGCTACACGAGGTTCGAGAATCTGGCCGATGAAGAGGCGGGCCGGGACATCGACTACCCCAACCCGGGTGAGGATCTGGGTTTCTGAGCTGGTGGCAAAGCGGTCCGGCGTTCGCTTCGCCTGTGTGGAGTGCGGGCAGGACTACTCCCGTTGGATGGGGTACTGCCCGTCCTGTTCCGCGCAGACTCCGCTCGTCGAACACGAGGTGCCGCAGGCGGATGCGGCGGCGGGACGCTGGCGCGGGTTTGTCGCGGCGGCCGGCGGGGGCGCCTCGAAGCCGGTCGCCTGGAACGATGTAGACACCGCGGCGGCGCCCCGGCGTCCGCTCGGTATCCCGGAACTCGACCGCGTTCTGGGTGGCGGGGTGGTGCCCGGCTCCGCGGTGCTGGTCGCTGGAGAGCCAGGCGCCGGAAAGAGCACCCTCTTGCTGCAGTTGGCCGCTGCCGCCGCCGCTTCCGGAGAACCCGTGCTGTACGTGAGTGGAGAGGAATCCGAGCACCAACTCAAGCTGCGCGGCGAGCGCCTGGGCATCCGGCCGGAATCGCTCCTTCTCTTTTCGGAGACGAGCATGCCGCGGATCCTCGAAGCGGCGCAGTCCGTCCAACCGCGGCTGCTGGTGCTCGATTCGGTGCAGTGCGTCCACTCGCCCGAGATCAGCGGCGCCCCGGGGACGGTCACCCAGGTCCGGGAGTCGGCTGCGTCGCTCGTGCTGTACGCCAAGGCCACGCGGGTTCCCGTGTTCATCATCGGTCATGTCAACAAGGATGGGGCTATCGCGGGGCCCCGCACTCTCGAACACATGGTGGATACCGTGCTGCACTTCGAAGGGGACCGGAGGCAGCCCCACCGGCTGCTGCGCGCGGTGAAGAACCGTTTCGGCGCGGCCGGCGAGCTCGGTGTGTTCGACATGACGGGGCAGGGCCTGGTGCCGGTCAAGAATCCCTCGGAGCTGTTCCTGACGGGAGGCGCTCCCAAGCCGGGGTCGGCGGTGGTGTGCACGCTGGAGGGAACGAGGCCTCTCCTCGCCGAGATCCAGGTGTTGCTCGCCGAGAGCCCCCTTGCTTATCCCCGACGGGTTCCGGTTGGGTTCGACGGAGGGCGTCTTGCCGTGCTACTGGCCGTTTTGGAGAGGAGTGGCGGGGGGGGACTTCTCCGCAGTGATGTCTATGTGTCGGTTACCGGTGGTCTCACGGTGAGCGAGCCGGCCGCCGATCTGGGTCTCCTCGCGGCGTTGGTTTCCCGGCGGCGGGGAACCCCCCTCCCTCGGGGAATCGTTTTTCTGGGTGAAGTCGGCCTTTCCGGAGAGGTGCGACCCGTCCACCAGGCGGGGATCCGGTTGCGGGAGGCGGCGCGGCTCGGATACTGCCGTGCGGTGATGAATCCGAGAGGTCTTCGTACTGCCGAACGGCCGGCGGAAATGCAGCTCGTTGCGGTCGAGGCCCTGGACGAGGCGCTCGCCGCGATTGCCTAGCGGGAGGTCCCCCACCATGCGGGTTGGCGCGGTCGTCGTAGCAGCCGGTTCCGGGACGCGGTTCGGCTCGGGGGAGATCCCGAAACAGTTCCAGCCGGTCCTTGGCCTTCCCCTGGTCGTCCATTCAGTCCGCGCGGTCCTCGCTTCGGAATCCGTGACACGTCTGGTGCTCGTCCTCCCGGCGCTGGGTTTCGATTCCTGGCAAGCGGAATTGCGTCCGTTCTTCGATCAAGAGGGCAACCGGGTCTCCTTCTGTCCCGGGGGTGGCACCCGCCAGGAATCGACATCGCGCGGACTCGACGCGCTCGACGAACGGTTCCAACGGGAAGAGGGTCGGTTTGCGGATCTGGTGGCCGTCCACGACGGGGCGAGGCCGACGCCACCGCCGTCTCTGGTCGAAGAGGTCATCAAGGCCGCGCACCGCCATGGCGCCGCGATCCCCGGATGCCGTCCGTCGGACACTCTGTGGCGCGTGGGCGCCGGCGGAACTGCGGATAGCCTCGTGGATCGGGAGCACACTGTCGCTGTCCAGACGCCACAGTGTTTCCGGCGGAGCCTGCTCAGGGACGCGCTCCTCCGGGCGGCGGCAGAGGGCGAATCCGGAACGGACGAGGCGTCGGCGGTGCGCTCCTCCGGCCATCCGGTTCGGGTCGTTGCGGGGAGTCCGCGGAACCTGAAAGTGACCCGTCCGATCGATCTTGAGGTCGCCCGCACCCTGCTGGGCGGGGGCATTGGAATGCCGAGGATCGGTTTTGGTTTCGATGCTCACCGGTTTGGAACCAGCGGGACGCTCCGGTTGGGAGGCATCCTTTTCCCGGGGGTTGTCGCGCTGGAAGGACATTCCGACGGGGACGCAGTCCTCCACGCCCTGGCCGACGCCATCCTCGGCGCCGTTGCTGCGCCTGACATCGGAGCGCTGTTTCCGTCTTCCGACCCCGCGCTTCGCGGGGCAGCGAGCGAAGTGTTCGTGAAGCGGGCTCTCGAGTTTGCGGCTAGCGCCGGCTATGCGCCCGGTCAGGTTGATCTCACCATTGTCGCCGAGCAACCGCGGCTCGCCCCGCGAATCGACGAGATGCGTCGCCGCCTGGGCCTCCTGCTCGGCATCCCCCCAAGCGCCGTAGGCCTCAAGGCGACAACCACCGACGGAATGGGCTTCACCGGGAGGGGCGAGGGGTTGGCCGCGAAGGCTCTGGTGCGCCTGGACCCCCGGGGGCCGACCCTTGAGACGGCGGCGCCCCCCGGATGACGCAGCACGAAAAGCGTCGCCCGGAGAGGGACGCCGAATCCGCCGAAAGGAGTAACGAGGACCGAGGGGCGACCTGGGTCTTCGGCCCGGCCAGGGTGGAGGAGACACTGCAGGGCATCCCGAATCAGGTCCGGCGGGTGCTGGTTCGCACGGGACCGCTTCAGTACCGCCATGAGGCCCTGCTGAAGATCGCCCGGGCCCGTGGGGTTCCGCTGCAGCGGGTTCCCAATCAGCACCTGGACAGGATTTCCGAGGGAGCACGTCATCAGGGGGCCGCGTGCGAGGTCTCACCGATACGGTGGTTGTCTCTCGGGGATGTTTTGTCCCTCGAACCGAAGCCGAGCCTGCTTCTGCTGCTTGACCGCATCGAAGATCCCCGGAATTTCGGGGCGCTGGTCCGCGCCGCCGACGGCGCGGGGGTTGACGCCGTTTTGGTGCCTCGCCGGGGTGCCGCCCCGCCCTCAGCGGTAGCGATCGCAGCGTCGGCGGGGGCTATTGCGCGCGCCCGCCTCGTTCGGATTCCGGGCGCCGCGAGTGCCCTCCGGGCGCTCAAGGCTCATGGGTACTGGACCGTCGGGCTGACCCCGCGGGCGACCGCTCGCTGGCACGAGTTCGACTGGACACAGCCCACCGTTTTGGCGGTGGGGTCTGAAGGACGAGGCCTCGCGGCGGGTGTCTCGAAGGAGTGCGAAGTCCTTGTTTCCCTGCCGCAGCTGGGCTCGGTTCGCTCCCTGAACGTTTCCGTCGCCACCGGCATCGTGCTGTATGAAACCGTGCGGCAGCGAGGACTGGACTAGCGGCCGGTGGACAAAGTGACGCGGCCCAGTTCTCCCGGTGGGGGCTCGGCTGGCGATACATCCCGGCTGAATCGCGCCTCTGCGAGGCGCTCAATCGTTGCGCTTCGGTCGAAATACACTCGGTATTCCTCCCTCGCGCGCCTTGTCAACCGGGCGCCTCGCCCCCACCGGGAGAACTGGCTGGCCTTGGCGCTCACGCCACTTTGCCCACCGACCGCTGGCGCCCCAGACCTCCACCGCGGGGCGGGACACCGCCACCGATTCGCAGTTGACACTGCGATGAGCGCGCTTCTATAATGGGCCGTTCGCCGGTGCACGCTGGCGTAGCTCAGGAGGCAGAGCAGCTGATTTGTAATCAGCCGGTCAAGGGTTCAAGTCCCTTCGCCAGCTCCGGATCGGGCCAGATCGCATCGGGCCGGACCTTTTCGGGTCCGACCCTAACGGATCGGACCGGACGGTGCTGGGTCTGGAGGGGTTGATCCGGATGATTGGTCCGGATGATTGGTCCGGATCGACCGGTTGGTTATCAGGGAGGTTGCTTTCCAGTCTCGTGAGCGGCGGAGTTTTCTTCGGGCGGAGTGGTAGCGAAGCGGCCAAACGCAGCAGGCTGTAAACCTGCCGGCTTATGCCTTCGGAGGTTCGAATCCTCCCCGCTCCACCACCTCCTTCCGAAGTTTCCTCCAACCGAAGCCATTTGCCCACTTTGACTACCGACAACGGCTCGCTCCGGGTCGATCCGACGCGCTCCCACCGGGGACATGCCGTACTGGCGTCCGCGGATCGGAGTTCGCCGGTTCGCCCCCCGGTTCGTCCACTGTCGGCGGTTCTTTCATTCCATAATGCGGGAGTAGCTCAGTTGGCAGAGCATCAGCCTTCCAAGCTGAGGGTCGCGGGTCCGAATCCCGTCTCCCGCTCCATGAAAGGCGCGGCGCAGTCCGTGTTGTCCCGGGACCGTGGCCGATGCTTCGGCGTCCGGCTGATCCGGAGCACTTTCGGCCCCCGCCCTCGTCTCCGCCCACGTGGCTCAGTGGTAGAGCACTTCCTTGGTAAGGAAGGGGTCACCGGTTCAACCCCGGTCGTGGGCTCCACTCTCGCCCCCACCCCTACTGTGGGGACGATCTGATTCCGCAGGTCTCACAGCAAATCTCGCAGCAAACAAGGAGAAGACCAGATGGCCAAGGAGAAGTTCAATCGCACCAAACCTCACATGAACGTGGGGACCATTGGTCATGTGGATCACGGCAAGACGACCCTGACCGCAGCGATCACGAAGGTCCTCGCCGCCGAACAGGGTGGAACGTTCCGGAGTTTCGACTCGATTGACAACGCCCCCGAAGAGAGGGAGCGGGGCATCACGATCGCGACCGCGCACGTGGAATATGAAACCGCCGCGCGCCACTACGCGCACGTGGACTGCCCGGGACACGCCGACTACATCAAGAACATGATCACCGGCGCCGCGCAGATGGATGGTGCGGTCCTGCTGATCTCTGCTCCGGATGGACCCCAGGCGCAGACCCGCGAGCACATCCTGCTCGCGCGTCAGGTCGGTGTGCCCCGGATCGTCGTGTTCCTCAACAAGGTGGACATGCTGGACGACGAGGAGCTGCTCGAACTCGTGGAACTCGAAGTCCGGGAACTCCTGTCCTACTACGACTTCCCCGGGGACGACATTCCGGTCATCCGGGGCAGCGCGCTCAAGGCGCTTGAGTCGGACGACCCGAGCGATTGGGAACCCATCCGCGAGCTGACGAAAGCTATTGACGAGTACGTACCCATGCCGGCGCGTGCGATCGAGAAGGCCTACCTGATGCCGATCGAGGATGTCTTCTCGATCTCCGGCCGCGGCACCGTGGTGACCGGCCGAATCGAACAGGGCAAGGTCCGGGTGCAGGAGGAAGTCGAAATCGTCGGAATCCGGGAGACCCGGAAGCGGGTGGTGACCGGAGTCGAGATGTTCAAGAAGCTTCTCGACGAAGGCGAGGCCGGGGACAACGTCGGGATCCTCCTGCGAGGCACCGACCGCCGGGAAGTGGCACGCGGGATGGTGCTTGCCAAGCCCGGCTCCATCACCCCTCACACGAAGTTCCGCTCCGAGGTCTATGTCCTGTCCAAGGAAGAGGGGGGGCGCGAAAAGCCGTTCAGGAGCGGTTACCGCCCGCAGTTCTATTTCCGGACCACGGATGTGACCGGCACCGCCACGCTCCTGGGCGACCAGGTGGTGGCCATGCCCGGCGACAACATTCAGCTTGAAGTCGAACTGATCACTCCGATCGCCATGGACCGCGGCCTCCGCTTCGCGATCCGCGAAGGTGGCCGGACGGTCGCCTCCGGGATGACCACCGAAGTCCTGGAGTAGGCGGCGTTAACGGAAAAATGTCTCTCCGCGGGCGACGCGAGTCGTCTGCGAAGGGGCCATGCATGGGAGATTCCAACGGAGCACAACCGACGGGGAAAGAATGGCTCGCGAAAAGAAGCGTCAGATCGTCGCGCTCGCCTGCACGGACTGCAAGCGGCGTACGTATTCGACGACGAAGAACCGGACAACTCATCCCGGCCGGATGGAACTGAGCAAATATTGCCGTTTCTGCAGGACCCATGTATTGCACCGGGAGACGCGTTGACTTCGCCCAGGCTGCCGATGGACTTGGCTGATCGGGAGTACGGAGCGATGGCTCTGTCAGATTGGCTGTCAGATTGGCTGTCAGGTTGGCTGTCAGGTTGGATTCGGATGCGTCCTACGGGTTCCGTCGCGGGTTTATTGCCGCTTGGTGATGTGAGGGGTGCGAAGGCCAGTAGCTCAATCGGTAGAGCACCGGTCTCCAAAACCGGGGGTTGGGGGTTCGAGCCCCTCCTGGCCTGCCATCCCGATGTTCCCCGGCGGAGTTGCCACAGGAGGCACGGACATTGAGCGCGCTCGACCGGCTCGGAACGGCCCGCACTTTTCTCGGGGAAGTCCGGGGGGAGTTGGACAAGGTCACCTGGCCGACCAGGGATGAGGTACGGGGCACCACGATCATCGTGTTGATAACCGTCTTCTTCTTCGGGTTCTACCTGTATGGCCTCGATATCGTCATGTCGTACATCTCGGCATTCATCACGAATCTGATCGGGTAGTTCCATGGCGAGAGAGTGGTTCATCGTTTCGACGCACTCCAAGTTCGAGGAGAGCGTCAAGGAGGCCCTGCGCCATCGCGCCACCGCGTACGGACTCGGAGATCAGATCGGCGAGATCCTGATTCCGACCGAGAAGGTCGTTGAAATGCGCGGTGGACGCCGCGTGGTCACGACCAAACAGGTCTATCCGGGATATGTGCTGGTCAACATGGAGATGAACGCGGATACGTGGCAAGTAGTCAAGAACACCGACAAGGTCATGGGTTTTGTACCGCCGCACAAACCGCAGCCCATGCCCGACGATGAAGTCCTCCGTATTCGGGAACAGATGGACGATGCGAGCCAGGCGCCAAAACTGAGGCACACGTTTCAGACGGGCGAATCCGTGCGCATCATTCACGGCCCTTTCAATGGCTTTCAGGGTGTCGTGGATGAAGTCCAGCCTGATCGCAACAAAGTGAAGGTCATGGTCACGATCTTCGGACGTTCTACCCCCGTGGAACTGGAGTTCCTCGAGGTGGAGAAGGTCTGAGCGTCCACCGGGAGAGATTGCGATGAAGAAAGTGCTTGCCGTTGCGAAGATCCAGTTGCCCGCGGGCAAAGCGACGCCTGCGCCGCCGGTTGGCCCCGCGCTCGGGCAACATGGGATCAACATCATGGACTTTTGCAAGTCCTTCAACGCGAAGACGGCCAACGACCCCGGAATGATCATTCCGTGTGTCGTCACGGTGTATCAGGACCGATCGTTCAGCTTCATTACCAAGACTCCGCCTGCCGCAGTCCTCCTGAAACGTGCCGCGGGAATTGCGAAGGGATCTGGCGAGCCGAACCGGATCCGCGTGGGAAAAGTGTCTGTCAGTCAGGTCGAGGAAATCGCCCGGATCAAGATGCAGGATCTCAATGCCGGTGACATCGATGCCGCGCGCCGAATCATTGAAGGAACGGCGCGCAGCATGGGGATCGAGGTCGGCTAGCAACCCGTGGAAAAAGCACCCCGCATGGTCCCCACAATGAAAGACACGCGAACTCGGTGGAGTTCTTTCCGCTGCGGGGCGCTTTCACCACGGGATGGTGGTGCGAGCCGCTACGCGATTCTCCCCACCGTTTTTCGTGGGGAGGGGAAACCCCTCCCCACACCCCACCCCTGCGGCGCTCCGCGCCGCAGGGTCACGATGGGCAACTCGTGCCACCGGCTCGTAGAGGTTCAGAAACGGCAATCACGATCGTGATACAGATTATGGGAAAGAAATACACAGCGGCGAAATCCACTCTCGCGGATGCGACTCCGGAAACACTCGGAGAGGCCTTTGCGACCCTCCGGACCGCGAGCTTTGCGTCCTTTGACGAAACCGCCGAAATCGCCATGCGGCTCGGAGTGGACCCGCGCCACGCCGATCAAATGGTCCGCGGTTCAGTAGTTCTTCCTCATGGACTTGGAATCGCGCGTCGTGTCGTGGTCATCGCTTCAGGGGAGAAGGCGAAAGAAGCCGAGGAAGCGGGCGCCGATGAGGTTGGCGGAGACGACATGGTCGCTCGAATCCAGAGCGGATTTCTTGATTTTGAAGCCGTAGTGGCGACGCCGGACATGATGCGGTCGGTCGGTAAGCTCGGCCGGATTCTCGGGCCGCGCGGCATGATGCCCAACCCCAAATCCGGAACCGTTACCTTCGATGTAACGAAGGCGGTCCAGGAGATCAAGGCCGGAAAAGTGGACTATCGGGTGGACAAGACGTCCAACATTCATGCCCCGGTAGGAAAACTCTCCTTCTCCGACGAGCGGCTGGTGGAAAACACGCTTGCCCTTGTCTCTGCGGTGGTTCGATCGAAGCCCGCGGCGGCAAAGGGTCGTTATATCCAGAGTGTCGCCCTTAGCTCGACGATGAGCCCCGGCCTCCGCATCAGTCCGTCACTGGTCGACGCCAAGTAGATCCAACCGGAGATTCGAGGAAAGGTCGAAACGATGCAACGCATGGAGAAGCGGGATGCCGCGACGTCGCTCGCCGCGCTACTGAAATCTCAGGCAGCGGTGTTTTCTTTCGATTACCGAGGCCTTTCCGTGGGGGAAGTCACGGACCTTCGTCGCCTGGTCCGCGAAGCCGGTGGCAAGTACCGCGTCGTGAAGAACAGCACGGCGAAGTGGGCCTTTGAGGAGGCCGGCATTGCCGGATTGGACGATCAACTCGTCGGAATGACCGGACTTGCCTGGTGTGAAGAAAATCCGGTGGCCTTGGCCAAGGCCCTCCACCAAGGAACCACGCAGTTCAAGGCCTTCGAGTACAAGGGTGGAGTCGTGTCCGACCAGAAAGTCGGACCGCAGCAGTTCGAAGCGCTGGCGAAACTTCCGGGTCAGGAAGTCCTCCGTGCCCAGCTCGTCGCCGTCATCGCGGCGCCGATCCGGAATCTCATGAATGTCCTCGAGGGAGTTCCCCGGAAGCTTGTACTCGTGCTCAAGGCAGCCGAACAAAAGGCTGCCGACGGCAGGGGAGCCGAATAGTGGCCCTCCGCAGCCCATGTGATTCGGACCTCGGCGCATCGTCGGTTCCGGTCTCTCGTTCCCAGTGTATTCGCCCAGTTTCGATTGAGGCGTAAGGAGTAGATGTCCACCATGTCGACAATCACCCAGCAGGATGTTGTCAACCACGTCAAGCAGCTTTCCGTGTTGGAGCTCTCGGAACTCGTCAAGGCGCTCGAAGACGGGCTCGGAGTTTCCGCGGCGGCCGCCATGCCGATGGCAGTCGCTGCCGGTGGCGGCGACGCGGAACCAGTCGAGGAACAGACGGAGTTTGATGCCGTACTCACCGAGACAGGTCCAAATCGGGTTCAGGTCATCAAGGCCGTTCGGGAGCTGACGAGTCTCGGCCTTCGCGAGGCGAAGACGCTTGTCGAAGAGGCTCCGAAGGCGGTCAAGGAAGCCATCCCCATGGAGGAGGCCAAGCAGATCCAGGAGCGATTCAAGGAAGTCGGCGCAACGATCGAAATTAAGTAGATCGGGTGCGCCCCCTTTGCCAGTTCTTTTCTCCCGGTTTCGCCGCGTACCGCGTTTCGCTGATGGTGGAGGACCACCATCGGCGTGCGTGGAGGCGACCTTCCGGACCATCTCCCGGCTCATCGAGGCGTCTCCGGACGACCTCGGGATGTGTCGGGTGTCGTGTATCTACGCGAACAGGCCGTCCTCATGCTGACTGCTGAAATCACTCCAAAGAAGACGCGGCACGACTTCTCGCGCATTCGTGCGTCGATCCCGCTGCCGAAACTCATCGAGGTCCAGCACCGGTCGTACGATCGATTCCTCCAGAAGGATCTACAGCCGCAGGATCGCGAGGAGATCGGTCTCCAGGCGGTATTCCGCTCGATCTTCCCCATCAAGGATTTCCGTGACAACTGCGAACTCGACTTCCTCGAGTATTCGGTAGGGCGGTGGGCCTGCAGTTGCGGCGAACTCGAGGGCATAGAGCAGACCCGGAACGGTTCGGTCTGCAATTACTGCGGAGATCGGGTGCACCTCAAGGTCGAGCACGACGTAGAGCAGTGCCAGCAGCGCGGCAAGACGTATGCCGTGCCGCTGAAGGTAAAGATCAGGCTCACGGTGTGGGACCGGGATCCGGAAACCAATCAGCGGTCCATCCACGACATCAAGGAAGAAGAGGTTTTCTTCGGCGATATCCCGCTAATGACCGAGAACGGGACGTTCATCATCAACGGTACCGAACGGGTCGTCGTATCCCAGTTGCATCGCTCACCCGGCGTTTTCTTCCATGAGGCGGAGCGCGGATGTTTTCTGGCTCAGGTGGTGCCCTATCGGGGTTCCTGGCTCGAATTCGAAACCGATGCCAGGGGCCTTCTGCAGGTTCGCATCGACCGGAAGAAGCGCTTTCCGGCGACGGTTTTCCTGAGGGCGCTCGGGTTCGGGAAGACGGAGTCGATCGTGGCGCGCTTCTATCGCGTGCATGAAGCGGTTCTTTCCGCGAGCCGGGTCCGCCTCCCGTTGACCGACGAGCTGAAGGAGATGCTCCTCGACGAGCGCACCGAGCAGAGCATCGAATCGGACGGAGAGGTCGTCATCGAGGGAGGGAAGCGCATCAGTCGGGGTGACATCAGGCGCTTGGCGCGGCAGAGCCGCGAGGCGCTTGAGTTCCAGTTGGAAGCCTTCGGCGGTTTCCGGCTCGCCGCTCCCGTGACCATCCCGGACACGGGTGAGGAAGTGCCGGCCAACACCCGGCTGACACCGGAGCTGGTCGAGGAACTTGGAGACGTCGGACCGATTCGGGTCATTCTGCCCGGAGCGGACCCGGTTGGCACCGTTCTGGCGGACACGTTGGAAAAGGATCCGCTCACCAGACAGCGCGGCACGGATGCACCCAACGCCGAGAGCGTGGATGGGGCGCTGGTGGAGCTGTACCGGCGGCAGCGTCCCGGTGATCAGCCGACCGTGGAGAGTTCCCGAAACCTTCTCCACAACCTGTTCTTCAATGAGCAGAAGTACGACTTCTCGCGGGTTGGGCGGCGGAAGCTGGCGACCAAGCTCGAACGCGAGATGGACCCCAATCGAACCATCCTCGCCGAAGAGGATTTCGTCCTCGTCCTGGACTATCTGCTTCGCCTGACGGGCGGTGCGGGCGGCTATCGGGCGGACGACATCGATCACCTCGGGAACCGCCGGGTCCGGTCCGTGGGTGAGCTGCTGGAGAATCAGTTCCGGCTGGGCCTGGTGCGGATGGAGCGAGCGATTCGGGAAAAGATGAACGTGTATCAGGAAATGACGACCGCGATGCCGCGGGACCTGATCAACGCAAAGCCCGTAACCGCCGCAGTTCGTGAGTTCTTCGGTGCTTCGCAGCTCTCGCAGTTCATGGAGCAGACGAATCCGCTCTCGGAGGTGACGCACAAGCGTCGCCTGTCGGCGCTCGGGCCGGGAGGACTATCCCGTGATCGAGCGAAGTTCGACGTGCGGGACGTTCACGCGACGCACTATGGGCGCATCTGCCCGATCGAGACGCCTGAAGGCCCCAACATCGGTCTGATCAGTTCCCTGGCGTGTTACGCGAAGATCGACAACTACGGCTTCATCCAGAGCCCTTACCGGAAAGTCGCGAACGGGCGGGTCGTGGACTACGTCCGGGTTGAGGACCCTGGCGACACGAAGCTCGAACTCGACGCCATCGTGCCGAAGGGAGAAGCCGACGCTGCAAACGAGAAGCTCGGGCGCCGCCGGCGTCCCGCTACGTTGATCCCTCACGCGTTTTACCTCTCGGCACTCGAGGAAGAGCGCCACACGATCGCTCAGGCGAACGCCAGGGTAAGCGACGACGGCGAACTTCTCGACTCCCGGGTCAACTGCCGCCACGAAGGCGACTTCGTTCCCGCTGCCAGAGAAAACGTCGATTTCATTGATGTCTCCCCCAAGCAGATCGTGTCGGTGGCGGCATCGCTCGTGCCGTTCCTGGAGAACGACGATGCCAACCGGGCTCTGATGGGTTCCAACATGCAGCGTCAGGCCGTGCCATTGATTTCCGCGGAAGCGCCCCTTGTGGGTACCGGTATGGAATTCGTGACCGCGCGGGATTCCGGTTCGGTCATCGTCTGCCGGGAGAACGGCGTGGTAGACCGTGTGGACGGGCGCCGCATCATTGTTCGAAAGGAAGGCGATACTGCAGAAGAGACGGAGATTGGAGCAAGCATCTACCGCTTGAAGAAATTCCGCCGCTCCAACCAGAACACGTCAATCAACCAGAAGCCTCTCGTGGGAGTTGGCGAACCGGTTGTGAAGGGTCAGATCATCGCGGACGGTCCTTGCACCGACGGCGGTGAACTGGCGCTTGGCCGCAATGTGCTGGTCGCCTTCATGCCTTGGCGCGGCTACAACTTCGAGGACGCGATCATCGTTTCGGAGCGGCTCATCCAGGATGACAGCTACACCTCGATCCACATCGAAGAACACACTGTGCAGGCGCGGGACACCAAGCTGGGTCCGGAGTCCATAACCCGCGAGGTGCCGGGTGTCGCCGAGAGTTTCCTCAGGAATCTCGACGAATCGGGCATTGTCAGCATTGGGGCGCGGGTGAGTCCCGGCGACATCCTGGTAGGACGAGTCACACCCAAAGCCGAAGCACAGTTGACTCCGGAGGAGAAGCTCCTTAGGGCCATATTCGGGGACAAGGCGGGAGATGTAAAGAACTCGTCGCTCAAGTGCCCGTCCGGCGTTGAAGGCGTCGTTGTCGACGTTCGAGTCTTCCACCGGAAGGACGCGGATCGGGACGACCGCGCATTGACGATCCAGGCGGACGACATCGAGGCCATCGATCGCGACTACCGCGATGAAGAGCGCATCCTCCGTGAGGAGTGTGACAAGCGCATCGTTCAGCGCATGGTTGGCGCCCGCTTGGTGGAAGACTGCATGAACCCTGCCACCGGGGAAATCGAGCTTCCCAAGGGCACGCGACTCACGCAGCGGCTGCTCTCAAATCGGATGGACTTCGTCCCGTTGCTCGAGACCGATCTTGCGGACGACGTCAGGGATGAGATCCAAGAGATCCAGGAAAAGACGGAAGAGCAACTGGATCTGCTTTCCGTCCGCCGCGACGAGCAGCAGGCAGTGGTGAGCCAGGGCGACGACCTTCCTCCGGGCGTCATCAAGATGGTCAAGGTATACGTGGCCATGAAGCGCAAACTCAGCGTGGGCGACAAGATGGCGGGTCGACACGGCAACAAAGGCGTCATCGCCAAGATCGTGCCGGTCGAAGACATGCCGTTCCTTCCGGATGGCACGCCAGCGGACATCATCCTGAATCCACTTGGCGTCCCTTCGCGCATGAACATCGGTCAGGTCCTTGAGACGCACCTTGGTTGGGCGGCTCGTGTGCTCGACCGACACTTCGCAACGCCGGTCTTCGACGGTGCTCGTGAGAGTGACATTCGCGCCCTCCTCGACGAGGCCAACGATATGGCCAGAGCCGTGGATGGGCTGCGAGCCAATGTTCTCGAGGATGGCAAGACCGTTCTCTACGACGGCCGGACCGGCAGACCGTTCGAGCAGCCCGTGACCTGCGGTTACATCTACATGCTCAAGCTCGGGCACCTCGTGGATGACAAGATGCACGCACGAAGCATCGGGCCGTACAGCCTGATCACGCAGCAGCCGCTTGGCGGAAAGGCGCAGTTCGGCGGGCAGAGGTTCGGAGAAATGGAGGTGTGGGCCATCGAAGCGTACGGGGCAGCGCACACTCTCCAGGAGATCCTGACGGTCAAGTCCGATGACGTTCGGGGCCGGGCCAAGGTCTACGAGTCCATCGTGAAGGGCGACACGAGCTATTCGCCTGAAGTGCCCGCATCGTTCAAGGTGCTGATGGCGGAAATCCAGAGCCTTGGGCTCGACATCGAGCTGATCCGCGCCAAGAACTGATCGGCCAGCTAACAATCGAGAGGGACGAAATGCAGACAACCAGGGAAACCGCCGGAGTCTTCCCGGACCTTGAAGAGAGGGAAACCTTCAGCTCTGATTTCGACGCCATCAAGATCTCGATCGCGTCTCCAGAGAAGATCAGAGCCTGGTCACATGGTGAGGTCACGAAAGCGGAGACCATCAACTACCGCACTCTGAAACCGGAACGGGGCGGACTGTTCTGCGCTCAGATCTTCGGTCCCATCAGCGATTGGGAATGCCTGTGCGGCAAGTACAAGCGCATGAAGCACCGGGGAGTCGTCTGCGACAAGTGCGGAGTGGAAGTTACGCAGGCGTCGGTTCGTCGAAGTCGCCTCGGACACATCGGACTGGCTTGCCCCGTGTCCCATGTCTGGTTCTTCAAGGTTCCGCCGAGCCGCATCGGACAGGTCCTGGACCTGACGCCTCGGGAGCTCGAGAGGGTTCTCTATTACGAGTCGTACATAGTCCTGGATCCCGGAGACGTTGACATCTCGCTCCTCAAGGAGAAGGCGATGTCCCTGACGCTGGATGAGGTCCAGCTCCTGCAGCAGCTCTTCGCATTCTCATTCGACGAGGGAGACGATGGTTGCACCGTCGGAAATATCAGACTCGGGACCCTGCGCAAGGGCCAGGTGGTCACGGAAGATCAGGATCGCCTGCTGAAGCGGCTCTTTGGTCGCACCGACAATGAGTTCCGCGAGAAACTGAAGCGCCCGGGGCGCACCTACAGCGCCGGAATGGGCGCGGGCGCGGCGAAGCGCCTGCTTCATGAAGCGGATCTCGAGAGTCTGGCCGTCGAGTTGCGCCACGCTATGCGGCACGAGCGTTCCATCCAGAAGCGAACCAAGGCTGCGAAAAGGCTGAAGGTGGTGGACGCCTTCCGCAAGTCAGGCAACCTGCCGGAATGGATGGTCATGGACGTCATCCCGGTGATTCCGCCGGATCTCCGTCCGCTTGTTCCTCTGGATGGTGGACGCTTCGCGACGAGTGATCTCAACGAGCTCTACCGGAAGGTCATCAACCGCAACAATCGCCTTCGCCGGCTTCTCGAGCTCCGCGCGCCCGACGTGATCGTGAGGAACGAGCAGCGCATGTTGCAGGAGGCTGTGGACGCGCTGTTCGACAACGGTCGCCGGGGACGAGTCCTCAAGGGAACGAACAATCGGCCGCTGAAATCGCTATCCGACACCCTCAAAGGAAAGCAGGGCCGGTTCCGCCAGAACCTCCTCGGGAAGCGGGTGGACTACTCGGGTCGATCGGTCATCGTGGTCGGGCCGGAGCTGAAGCTCCATCAGTGCGGCCTTCCCAAGAAAATGGCGCTGGAGCTGTTCAAGCCCTTCCTCTTCAACAGGTTGGAGCATGAGGGCCTCGCGGCGACGATCAAGCAGGCACGCGAGCTTGTGGAGGAGCAGCGCCCCGAGGTCTGGGACTATCTCGAAGAGGTCATCAGCGAGCATTCCGTGCTGCTGAATCGTGCTCCGACTCTCCACCGGCTTGGGATCCAGGCCTTTGAGCCGGTCCTGGTCGAGGGGAAGGCGCTCCGCATTCATCCGTTGGTCTGCAGTGCCTTCAACGCCGATTTCGATGGCGACCAGATGGCAGTCCACGTTCCTCTGAGTCCGGAGGCGCAGGTGGAAGCGGCGTTGCTGATGCGATCCTCCCGGAACATTCTTTCGCCGGCACATGGCGGGCCGCTGGCTGTTCCCACTCAGGACATGGTTCTCGGCATCTACTACCTGACGAAGCCGCAGGTCGTTCCGCCGGAGGTGAAGCAGAGCTTCGCCTCGGCCGAGGAAGTGCTGATCGCTCACGAGTTTGACCAGGTTTCTACGCTGACGCCGATCCAGCTGCGGTTCACTGGAGAAATCCTCGAAACGCATGACAGTCAGGACTTGCGCCGGGTGAAGGTTGCCAGCGTTGACGGGAAGCGGATCGAAACGACCGTAGGAAGGGTGATCCTGAACGACCGCCTTCCCGCAGATCTGCCGTTTGTGAACGGGGTGCTGAAGAAGAAGGGCGTTCAGAGCCTGGTTCGTCTCGTCTACAAGCAGTACGGCCTCGAAGGCACTGCGGACGTCCTCGATGCCCTGAAGGATGTTGGCTTCGAGTACGCGACGCGGAGCGGAACGTCCATAGGACTCGGTGATCTCGTGGTTCCGCCGAACAAGGCGCGCCTGGTCGAGGAGGCCAAGGAGGAGGTGGGCCGGGTCGACGAGCAGTACCAGCAGGGCGCGATCACGCAGGGAGAGCGATACAACAAGGTCATCGATGTCTGGTCGAATGCCACAAACAAGGTGGCCGAGGACATGATGAAGACCATGCAGGCCCGGGAGCGGGAGACCGGACAGTTCAGTCCGGTGTTCATGATGGTGGACTCCGGCGCCCGCGGCAGCGAAAAGCAGATCCGGCAGCTCGCCGGGATGCGCGGACTGATGGCCAAGACGTCGGGAGAAATCATCGAGACGCCGATCACCAGCAACTTCCGTGAGGGGCTCAGCGTCATCCAGTACTTCATCTCGACCAACGGAGCACGGAAAGGACTCGCGGATACGGCGCTCCGGACCGCGGACGCCGGTTACCTCACACGCAGGCTTGCCGACGTGGCTCAGGACGTCATCGTCACCCTGCGCGATTGTGGGACGCTCCGGGGTATCTACGCCGAGCCGATCATCGAGGCGGGAGAGGTCATCGAGCCGCTCCGGGACCGGATCGTGGGGCGGGTCAGCCTTGAAGCGGTGAAAGATTTCCGTGGGGACCGCATCGTGGACGCTGGTGAGGAGATCTCGGAGGACATCGCAACCGCGATCGAAGGCTCGGGCGTGGCCCGCGTCAAGATTCGGTCGGTCCTCACCTGTGATGCACGGCGAGGCGTCTGCGCCATGTGCTATGGGCGCAACCTCGCGACCGGCCGGCTGGTCGATCTTGGGCAGGCGGTAGGCATCATCGCCGCGCAATCCATCGGAGAACCCGGAACGCAACTGACCATGCGGACGTTCCACATCGGCGGGACGGCGAGCGTCTTCGAGAATTCCGCCCTTGAGGCGCACCACGACGGCGTCCTGCAGTTCTCGGAGAATCTGCGGACCGTATCGGATCGGCACGGCAATCGGGTGGTCATCAACCGCGCCGGTACCGTGGAAGTGGGAGACGGCGACGGCCGTGTTCTCGAAAGCCACCCGGTGGTCTACGGTGCCCGCATCAAGGTGGCGCCCGGCAGCTCCGTCAGCTCCGGCCAGGTGATCGTCGAATGGGATCCGTACAGCTTCTCGATTCTCGCCGAGCAAGAGGGGGCAGTTCATTTCCGCGACATCGTCGCGGACGTGACGATGATTCAGGAGGTGGACAACGTCACCTTCCGGTCGCAGCCGGTGATCATCGAGTCACAGGACGACCGCCTCGAGCCGCGCATCGAGGTCCATGGTGCTGCGGGGGAAGATCCCCGGACCTACCTCATGCCTTCGCGTGCCCACCTTGAGGTCAAGGAGGGCGACGCCGTTCGCCCGGGCGACGTTCTCGCCAAGATCCCGAGGGAGACCACCAAGACAAAGGACATCACCGGAGGCCTGCCGCGCGTCGTGGAGCTTTTCGAAGCTCGGGCGCCCAAGGCGCCCGCTCTCATCAGCGAGATCGATGGCCGGTTGCATTACGGCGATGTTCGCAAGGGGAAGCGGGTGATCACCGTGACCTCGCAGGTTACCGACGATGTTCGGGAATACGAGGTGCCACGAGGAGTCCACATCAGCGTTCGGGAGAATGAGGAAGTGCGGGCCGGCGATCCGCTCATGGACGGGCCGCGGAATCCGCACGACATTCTTCGGGTTCTGGGTGAAGGGGAGCTTCAACGCTATCTGGTCCACGAGATCCAGGAGGTCTACCGGTTGCAGGGTGTCGTGATCGACGACAAGCACATCGAGGTGATCATCAGCCGGATGATGCGCTGGGTACGGGTTACTGACGTCGGAGACACGGATCTGATCGTTGATTCGACGGTGGATCGGTATGAGTTCGCCCAGGCGAACCGGAAAGCTCTGGCGGAAGAGGGGCAGCCGGCTCAGGGAGAACCGACGCTGCTCGGCCTCACCAAGGCGTCGCTCGCGACCGACAGCTTCATCTCCGCCGCATCGTTCCAGGAGACCACCAAGGTCCTCACGGAGGCGTCGCTCATGGGCAAGGTGGACTACCTCCGCGGGCTCAAGGAAAACGTGATCATGGGTCGGCTGATTCCTGCGGGCACCGGGCTCGCGGAGCATCGGCGTTTCGTACTGCCGGAGGAGATCGACGCGCATCGCCAGGCCATGCTTCAGCGAGACGCCAACCAGGCGGCCGAACTGGCCGAAGAAGTGCATTAGCAGCCGGTGGACAAAGTCCCGCGGCACTCCCGGCTCAAGAGGGACCGGGGCCGGGTGTTCCCGTCCCCCATCCCTCTCGCTCCGGGGTCTCCGCGGTGCTTGGCGCTTCGGTCGAAATACACTGGGTATTCCTCCGTCGCGCGCCTTGTCAGCCGGGCGCCTCGCCCCCACCGGGAGAACTGGCCGCTCTCGGCGCTCACGCCACTTTGTCCACAGGCTGCTATCCGGGTTCCGGCCGCCGCCAGGAAAACCCACTGGGGACCGGCCTCGGCGGCAATTCCGGCGGGTGGCGCATTCGGCCCGGAGCCCGTCTTCCGATCCGTTCCCGGCGGGCTGTTCGGGCACCCATAGCGGCGGCTACTGCGCGTTTCCATGATTTGACAGGAGTCCGTTCCAGCGCGTAAAATCCTCCGTCCGCTCCGCGCCCAAAACGCATTCCTTCGAGCGTCGCGGACGTCAGCGTTTCCCCTCGGGAGACAGCCGCCGATCGTTCATTTTCGAGCCCTGACGGGTGGGCGGTGCACGTCCTAGTTCCCTTCCCCTGCGGGGGGCCAGCATTCTTGAAATCCGGATCCAATTCCCCATGCCCACGATTCATCAGCTTGTCCGCCACGGACGGAAACGGATGGCTCCGTCCACCGATTCCCCCGCGCTTCAGCGGTGTCCGCAGCGGCGGGGAGTGTGTGTTCGGGTCTTCACCATCAATCCCAAGAAGCCGAACTCGGCCCTGAGAAAGGTCGCTCGAGTGCGGCTTACCAACGGGATCGAGGTCACGACCTACATCCCTGGCGTTGGTCACTCCCTGCAGGAGCACTCCATCGTGCTTCTACGCGGTGGCCGGGTCAAGGACCTCCCGGGTGTGCGGTACCACGTAATCCGGGGGGCCCTCGATGCCGGTGGGGTGGACGGGCGAAAGAACGGCCGGTCCAAGTACGGAACCAAGAAGCCAAAGAGCTGACGTACGGAGCCAGGCTCTACAACAGAGACGAATTCGGAGCAAGAGACGATGTCCAGACGCCGTGATGTGCCGAAGCGGCAACCCGCGCCGGATGCCCGCTACCAGAGCGTTCTCGTCTCATCCTTCATCAACAAGGTGATGCTGGACGGGAAGAAGTCCACTGCGGAATCGATCGTGTACGGCGCTTTCGACCGGATCCGCGACAAGACGAACGGTGAGCCGCTGACCACCTTCCGCGAGGCTGTCCAGAACGTCAAGCCGACCCTTGAGGTGAAGAGTCGCCGCAAGGGAGGCGCCAATGTCCAGGTTCCCTACGAAGTCCGTCCCGAGCGGCGGACTACGTTGTCCCTGCGCTGGATCGTCGGATATGCGCGGAGGCGTCCCGAGAAAACGATGGCGGAAAAACTCGCCGGTGAGTTGCTCGATGCTTCCCAGAATCGGGGTGGCGCCATCAAGAAGCGCGAAGACACCCACAAGATGGCGGAAGCCAACAAGGCATTCGCACACCACCGCTGGTAGTCACCCACCGCTGGTAATCACACTGTCAACCGACGTATTCCACACTCCGCCCTTTAGTTCTCATGCCCCGCAAAGTCGCTCTCGCCGATACCCGCAACATCGGGATCATGGCGCACATTGACGCGGGGAAGACGACTACTACCGAACGGATCCTCTACTACACGGGCGTTACCTACAAGCTCGGTGAGGTGCATGAAGGAACCGCGACGATGGATTGGATGGAGCAGGAGCAGGAGCGCGGCATCACGATCACGTCGGCCGCCACGACCTGTTTTTGGAAGGGCCATCGAGTCAACATCATCGATACGCCGGGACACGTGGACTTCACTGCCGAGGTGGAGCGATCCCTCCGCGTCCTCGATGGCGCGGTGGCGGTGTTTTGCGCAGTCGCCGGGGTAGAGCCGCAGTCGGAGGCGGTCTGGCGGCAGGCCGACAAGTACGGCGTGCCTCGCATCGCCTTCGTGAACAAGATGGATCGGGCGGGAGCCGACTTCAAGCGGGTCGTGGCCATGATCGAGGACCGCCTCGGGGCCCGGGCCGGAGCGATTCAGCTCCCGATCGGAGCGGAAGACACCTTCGGAGGAGTGATGGACCTCGTTCGGATGAGGGAGTTTCGCTATCACGGGGATGTTCTCGGTGCCCGGTACGAGGAAACCGAAATCGCTCCGGAGCGCGAGGAGGAAGCGCGTTTGGCTCGGGAAGCGCTGATCGAAAAGATCTGTGAATGCGATCTGGAGGCGCTTGAGGCCTGGGATCAGAACGGCGACCTGACTGCTGAGGAGTGCGAAGCCGCGCTTCGCCGTTCGACCGTCACCCTTCAACTCGTTCCGGTCCTGTGCGGGTCGGCCTTCCGCAACAAGGGCGTGCAGCCTCTGCTGGATGCCGTCATCTCCTATCTTCCCGCCCCTACCGATGTCCCGTCGATCACCGGCATCGCCTCCGTCACGGACCCCACCCCAACCGTTCGGGACGCGAGAGACGACGCGCCGTTTGCCGCGCTCGTCTTCAAGGTCATGGCGGACCCGTTCGTCGGCCAGCTCTCGTTCTTCCGGGTCTATTCGGGGGTGCTCAGGACGGGTGACATGATGCTCAACTCCACCCGTTCGGTCCGGTCGCGCGTAGGCCGGCTCCTCAAGATCCACGCCAACAAGCGCGAGGAAATTCGCGAGGTCTATGCGGGGGATATCGCGGCCGTGGTCGGTCTCAGAAACGCGAGAACCGGGGACACGATTTGCGCTCCCAAGGCCCCCGTCGTTCTCGAAGCGATGGAGTTCCCTGAGCCGGTCATTTCCCGGGTCATCGAGCCGGCAACGAAGGCCGATCAGGAAAAGCTCGCCGGCGCTCTCGGGAAACTGACGCACGAAGACCCCACCTTCCGGGTGACGACGGACGCCGAAACGGCGCAGACCCTCATCAGCGGCATGGGGGAACTGCACCTGGAGGTCATCGTGGATCGGTTGCTTCGCGAGTTTCAGGTGGGTGCGGTCGTGGGTCAACCCCGGGTGGCGTATCGAGAAACCATCCGGACCACGAGGAAGTCCGAAGGGCGGTATGTCCGGCAGACAGGCGGCCGGGGTCAGTACGGTCACGTGAAGATCGAGGTGTTTCCGAATCCCGTCGAGTCGTTCGAGTTCATCAATGACATCGCCCGCGGTTCGATACCGCGGGAGTACATTCCGGCGGTGGAAGAGGGAGCGCGCGACGCCTTGGCGGCAGGGCCGCTTGCCGGCTATCCGGTGACCGGCGTGACGGTGCGCTTGTATGACGGCACCTTCCACACCGTGGACAGCTCCGAGATTGCCTTCCGAATCGCCGGATCCATGGCCGTCAAGGAGGCGCTGCGCCGCTGCTCCCCCGTGATCCTCGAACCGGTGATGAAGGTGGAGGTCGTGACTCCGGACGCCTTCACCGGAGAGGTGATGGGTGACCTGAATTCGCGGCGTGCCCGCATCAGCGGTCTCTCGATGCGGGGGAACGCTCAGGTGGTCGAGGCTAGGGTGCCGCTTGCCGGGATGTTCGGTTACGCGACGGACATTCGTTCGGCTACACAGGGGCGCGCAACGTACACGATGCACTTCGGATCCTATGAGGAAGCCCCGGAGAGCGTCATGGCGGAAGTCATGGCGAGCGCCTGACAAACCGCATGAGGACGCCTGACGAGGACAAGGGTTTCAACCGATGAACGAAAAAATCCGTATCCGACTGAAGGCGTTCGATCACCGTCTGCTGGATCAATCCACGAGTGAGATCGTGGAGACCGCGAAGAGGACCGGCGCCACGGTGGCCGGTCCGATTCCGTTGCCGACGGTGAAGAACCGCTACACGGTGCTCCGCTCCCCGCACGTGGACAAGAAGTCCCGGGAGCAGTTTGAACTCCGCACGCACAAGCGGCTTCTGGACATTCTGGGATCCACGCCGACCACGGTGGATGCGTTGTCCCGTCTCGATCTTCCAGCGGGCGTGCATGTCGAGATCAAGGCGATGATTGCGGACGAGCCGCAGGCCAAGTAGGGAACGGGAAACAAAAGTCGGGGATACGTAGAGGAAAGAATGATGAAGGGGCTACTGGGGACGAAGCTGGGGATGACCCAGCATTTTGGAGAAGACGGCCGTGTGATTCCCGTCACCCTGATTCGGATAGGACCATGCGTTGTCGTACAGAAAAAGACCGCTACGGCGGACGGGTACGAGGCGGTGCAGGTCGGGCTGGAGCGGTTGAGGGGCCCGGGGAGCCGCCCGAGTCGAAACCGCGCTCTCGCGGCCCGGCTGGAAGCGGCCGGAGCGCCGTCCGCGTCGGTACTACGAGAGTTTCAGGCGGATTCGGGTGAGGATCTGCAGGTCGGCTCCCGGCTCGGCGCCGAGGTGTTCTCGCCGAACGATCTGGTCCGGATCACGGGTGTCAGCAAGGGCAAAGGCTTTGCCGGAGTCATGAAACGCCACGGTTTCCATGGTGGACCGAAATCCCACGGTTCCAAGTTCCACCGGGCGCCGGGGGCCATCGGGATGTGTGCAACCCCCTCCCGGGTACTTCCGGGCACCCGGCTTCCCGGTCAGCTTGGTCGGGACCGGGTGACAGTTCGCAACCTTCGGATCGTTCGGGTCGATGCCCGAGAAAACCTGGTCGCAGTTCGAGGCGCCGTTCCGGGTCCCCGCGGCGGGACCGTCGAAATTCGCAAGTTCTGACCAGGGACGCAACAGGAATAACGAAAGTGACCGTGGCAGAGGAAAAGGCGTTTCCGACGGAGGGCGCACCTGAGTCCGAAGGTTCGGGCCAGCGTGTCGCGCCCGTGGTTGTCCGTGGTTCCGAAGGCAGCGAGGTGGAGCTGGACTCCGCCGTTTTCGCCGCGCCGGTGAAGCAAGGGCTCCACTACGACGCCGTGCGTCAATACATGGCCGGGCGGCGCGCCGGAACCCACGCAACGCGGACCCGCGGGCTCGTCGCCGGCGGGGGCCGCAAACCGTGGCGACAAAAGGGCACCGGGAACGCACGGGTTGGAAGCACTCGTAATCCGCTGTGGCGTGGCGGCGGGATCGTCTTCGGACCGCAGCCGCGGGACTACAGCTATCGCCTTCCGGGGCGCATGCAGCGTGGCGCGCTTCGGTCGGCTCTGTCGCTTTGCGCCAGTGAAGGCCGGGTGCACATCTTCGAGGACTTCGGCCTCGCGGGTCCCTCTACGCGAGCGGTGCTTCGGCACCTGGGCGAGTGGGATTCGGGGTGGAATTCGAAGAAAGCGCGCGTGCTCATCGTGGAGACGGCGCCTTCGGACGACCTGTACCTGTCGACGAGGAACCTGCAGTCAGTCGAGGTTGTTTCCGTGAACGCCCTCCACTGTTACGAGGTGCTCAAGGCGAAGACCGTGCTCATCAGGGGTTCAGCGCTTGCCGCGCTTTCCGCGAAGCTGTCCGAAACAGGGAGCCGATGATGGAAGCCGACCGCGTGATCCTCGAACCGCTGACCACCGAAAAGGCGGAGCGTCTTCGTGAGACCCAGAACGTCGTCTGTTTTCGGGTGGACCGGAGGGCCAACAAGGCTCAGATCCGTCACGCTGTCCAGCTTCTCTTCGAGGTGGAAGTGAAGGATGTGCGCACTGCCAACTTCATCGGCAAGAACAAGCGATGGGGCCGTTTCGTCGGTCGGCGCCCGAATTGGAAAAAGGCGTTCGTGACCCTTGAACAGGGTCATTCCATCGAGATCTTCAAGGGCGTCTAGCGCGATGGCCATCAAGAAGTCCCGACCGACCTCTCCCGGGCGGCGGTTCCACACCGTCCAGACTTTCGAAGAACTCACCACCACGACACCGGAGAAGCGGCTGACCCGCGGCAAGAGTCAGAGTGGAGGCCGGAACAGCGCCGGGCGGATTACGATGCGATTCCGCGGAGGCGGTCACAAGCGTCGCCACCGCGAAATCGATTTTCGCCGCGCGAAGCCCGAAGTTCCCGGGCGAGTGGCATCCATCGAGTACGACCCGAATCGCTCGGCCCGAATCGCGCTTCTCCACTATCTGGACGGAGACAAGCGTTACATCCTCCACGCTGTGGGAATGCAGTTGGGCGATCTGGTAGTCGCAAGCGACAGCGCCGAAATCATGCCGGGCAACATGCTGCGTATCGAGCGGATTCCCTTGGGTGCCACGATCCACAACGTTGAACTCCGACCGGGCGGTGGGGGCAAGATGGCCCGTAGCGCCGGCGCGTTCGTGCAGTTGGTCGCCAAAGAGGGCCTTTACGCACAAGTGCGCCTTCCTTCCGGCGAGGTCCGCCGGGTCCTGCGTGAGTGTCACGCCACGATCGGTCAGGTGTCCAACGTGGATCACGAGAATGTGAAGCTGGGGAAGGCCGGCCGGAAGCGCTGGCTTGGCCGGCGACCACACAACCGGGGAGTCTCGATGAACCCGGTGGATCATCCTCACGGAGGCGGTGAGGGCAAGAGTTCCGGGGGACGTCATCCCGTGAGTCCTTGGGGTGTTCCCACCAAGGGGCACAAGACCCGCAACAACAAGCGAACGGACTCGATGATTGTCCGTTCCCGCCGCCAGCGGAGAAGGTAGAAGCGGAAAGGGTAGAAGCACATGCCGCGTTCAATTCAGAAGGGCCCCTACATTGAAGAGAGCCTTATCCGTAAGGTCGAAGATGCGCACGTCGCGCGTCGGCAGACGATTATCAAGACCTGGTCACGGCGCTCCACGATCGTTCCGCAAATGGTCGGTTTGACCTTTGCCGTTCACAATGGCCGCAAGTTCATTCCGGTCTATGTGACGGACACCATGGTGGGGCACAAGCTCGGTGAGTTTTCCCCGACGAGGACCTTCAAGGGTCACAAGGTGAAGACCGAGAAGTCGAGAGGCCGCCGATGAGGCCGCGGACGCGGGTGCGCTTTCCAGGGCCGGGGGTGACACCGTGATCGAAGCAGTTGCTCGTGCGACGGCGGTCCCTGGATCTGCTCAGAAGGCGCGGTTGGTTCTGGACCTCATTCGCGACAAGCCTGCCGCGGACGCCATTTCTCTGCTGCAGAACACGAATCGCGCGCCGGCTCCCATCATCGAGAAGGTGTTGCGATCCGCGATCGCGAATGCCCAGACCAAGGCCCTTGGGGAAGCAAAGCGGATCGATGAGGACCAGCTCATCGTCTCCGAAGCGTTTGCCGACCAGGGACCGGCTCGGTCGATCGCCCGTGGCGGCCGGAGGGCCCGTATCCGGCGCATTCGCCGGCGCACCACGCACTACACGATCCGCGTAACTGCCGTGGAAGAGGAATAGGAATGGGTCAAAAAGTACACCCGCACGGCTTCAGGCTTGGATACAGCAAGACCTGGCGTTCTCGGTGGTATGCGGATAGTTCCTACCGGGACTCGCTGCACGAAGACCTGCAACTGCGTCGCTTTCTGAAGAAGCGCCTCTACCACGCGGGCATCTCACGCGTTGAGATCGAGCGGCCGGGCAACAAGCTCAACATCTATATCCACACCTCCCGGCCCGGAATCATCATTGGCCGCAAGGGCACCGAAGTGGAAAAGCTCACCCGGGATCTGCGCAAGCGCACCGGAAAGGAAGTCCACATTCGTCCTCTGGAGGTCATCAAGCCGGAGCTCGACCCGCAACTGGTCGCCGAGTCCATTGCCCTCCAGCTGGAGAAGCGGATCGCTTTTCGGCGGGCGATGCGTAAAGCGATCGAGAACACCATGCGCAATGGAGCCAAGGGAGTCCGGATTCGGTGCGCCGGCCGGCTCAACGGCGCCGACATCGCCCGGGCGGAGTGGTATCTGGAAGGACAACTCCCGCTGCATACGCTGCGGGCGGACATTGAATACGGGTTCGCCGAGGCCTTTACGACCTACGGCCAGATCGGCGTGAAGTGCTGGGTTTATCGCGGTGTCAGCGACGTCGTCAGTCGGCCGGGGCGTCCGGAGATTGCGGCGAAGTCGGCAGCCTCTGGCTCTAACGAGCCAGCGCCGCGCGGGGCCTAGAGAGGATCCGGGAGGACAGACGTCATGCTGATGCCGAAGAAGACCCGGTACCGCAAACAACAGCGCGGTCGCATGCGGGGCAAGTCCTGGACCGGCCAGACCGTGGCATTCGGTGATTTCGGTCTCAAGACGCTGGAACCGGGATGGATCACGAATCGCCAAATCGAGTCAGCGCGGGTGGCCATCACCCGGTTCGTCCGCCGGACCGGTCGAGTCTGGATTCGGATCTTTCCGGACAAGCCTGTGACGAAGAAGCCCCAGGAGACCCGCATGGGGAAGGGAAAGGGTGGCCCCGAAGGATGGGTTGCCGTGGTGCGCCCGGGGCGGGTTCTCTTCGAAATGGAAGGCGTCAGCCGCGAGCAGGCCGTTCAGGCGATGCGCCGGGCGAGTCACAAGCTTCCGGTGCGAACGCAGTTCGTCGGTCGCTTTGAGGAGGAGGCATCGTGAAGCCCGCCCGGATTCGGGAGTTGACTCACGAAGAACTCCTGAGGAAGCAGCAAGAAGTGACTCGGCAACTCTTCGATGCCCGACTCGAAGCCGCCACCGGTCAGCTTGGGCACACGCACAAGGTGCAGACGCTGCGGCGGGAGGTCGCCCGCCTACAAACCATCATGAGGGAGCGTGAACTCCAAATCGGGGGCGATGCCCCGGGAAGCAGCGTTGCTGGTTCCTGAGGGCCGCAGAAGAATGCGAACGGAAAGAACGTTATGCCAAGACTGATCAAGGCCGGAACCGTGGTTAAGAGCGGCGCCGAAAAGACCATTACGGTGCTTGTGGAGCGGCTGGTGGAACACCGTCTGTACAAGCGCCGGTATCGGAAATCCACCCGCTTTGCGGTTCACGACGAGAAGAACGAGGGCCGTATTGGAGACCGCGTTCAGATCGAGGAATGCCGCCCCCAGTCTCGGACGAAGCGCTTCCGGTTGCTCAAGATTCTGGAGCGGGCCTCATGATTCAGATGCAGTCGGTGCTGCAGGTCGCCGACAACTCGGGGGCTCGCCGGGTGACCTGCATTCTTCCCCTGGGCGGCGGGGTGGGTCGCATCGCCCGGCTCGGGGATGTCATCACCGCCTCGGTCCGTGAAGCCGCTCCAGGCAGTGCCGTCAAGAAGGGCACGGTCGTCAGGGCCGTCATCGTGAGGACGCGCAAGGAGCACCGCAGGGCCGATGGCTCTTACATCCGCTTCGGAGACAACGCCGCGGTACTGATCAATGAGCAGCGCGAGCCCACCGGAACCCGTGTGTTCGGCCCGGTTGCCCGCGAACTGCGCGAGCGCCAGTTCATGAAGATTGTTTCGCTGGCGCCGGAGGTCTTGTGACGATGGCCCGCAAGAACACTGTGCCCGCGCCGCGGCGTTTGCACGTTCGCAAGAAGGATCTGGTCCAGATCGTGGCGGGGAGCGACATGGGCAAGCGGGGCCGGATCCTCCGGGTATTGCGGGAGAAAGGGCGTGTCCTCGTTGAGGGCATCAACATGATCAAGCGGCATACGAAGGCAAACCCGCGGCAGAACATCAAGGGTGGTGTCGTCGAACGAGAGGCCTCGATAGCGATCAGCAACGTCATGCTCGTGGATCCGGAGACCAATCTCCCGACCCGGATCGGGAGGACCCGTCTGACCGATGGACGCAAGGTTCGGGTGAGCGTCCGTTCCCAGGGAGTGATTGACAAGTGAGTCGCCTTCGTGTCCGGTATCGGGAGACAATCGCTCCCGAACTGCGGGCCAGACTGCAGATTGCGAGCGTCCACGCGGTCCCTCGAGTGACCAAGGTGGTCGTCAACATGGGCGTAGGAGAAGGGGCGCGGGAACATAAGTTCATCGATGCCGCGGTCGCCGATCTCACTGCGATCACCGGGCAGCAACCCGTAGTCACCCGTGCCCGGAAGTCCATCGCCAACTTCAAGATCCGGGACGGAATGCCGGTCGGCGCGCGGGTCACCATGCGTGGAACGCGGATGTACGAGTTCATGGACCGGCTGATCAATATCGCGTTGCCGCGGGTGCACGATTTTCGCGGCGTTTCGGAACGGGCTTTCGATGGGCGGGGGAACTACACGCTGGGCCTGACGGACCAATCCGTGTTCCCCGAGATCGACTATTCGAAGATCGAGAAGACGCGTGGCATGAACGTAACCATCTGCACAACCGCGACGAGCGACGAGGAAGCGAGAGAACTGCTTCGCGCCTTTGGGATGCCGTTCGCCCGCCGCGAAGCGTAGTTTTGAAGAGCTGAAGAAGTAGAGGAAAGGGTTTTGGCGAAAAAATCGCTAATTGCCAAGGCAAAGAAGCGGCCGAGGTTCGAGGTGCGGCGCTATAACCGGTGCCTGAGTTGCGGCCGTCCACGGGCCTACTATCGGAAGTTCGGCCTCTGCCGTCTGTGTTTCCGCAAGCTGGCGCTCGCCGGGGAAATTCCCGGCATCATCAAGGCGAGTTGGTAAGGAGGCGTTCTGATGTGGTCTGACCCAGTGGCTGACATGCTCACCCGTCTCCGGAACGCGATTCAGGCGCGGCACGATTTTGTCGAGATGCCCGCTTCGAAGCTCAAAGAGGAGATTGCGCGGATCCTTCACGAGGAGGGATATGTGGACGGTTGGGAGCGACGCTCCTCTCCGCCCCAGGACGCGATCCGCATCAAGTTGCGGCGGCTCCCCGGCAACCGCGACGCATTGACGGGGCTGAAAAGGGTTTCCCGGCCGGGAACGCGCGTCTACGTTTCGTACCAGAAGATTCCCAAGGCGCAAGGAGGGCTCGGTGTCACCCTGCTTTCCACGTCCCGAGGAGTGATGACCGGGGGCCAGGCCCGTCATCTCGGCGTGGGTGGAGAAGTGCTCTGCCAGGTGTGGTAGGCCGAGGTTGATGTCATGTCCCGCATAGGCGCCAAACCGATTCCCGTCCCGTCCGGAGTCTCGGTCACGATCGAGAGTTCGCAGGTCCGTGTGAAGGGGCCGAAAGGCGTCCTCACGAGTCCGCTTCTTCCGGGCATAGAAGTGCAGCTCGAGAACAGCGTGGCTCAGGTGTCTCTGTCGGAAGGGGCCGGGAACCGGGCCTATTGGGGGCTCACCAGGGCTCTCCTCGCGAACGCCGTGACGGGAGTTACGGAAGGTTTCCGGAAGGAACTGGACATCGTCGGTGTCGGCTATCGCGCGCGGGTAAAGGGCCGGAAAGTCTCCTTTTCCCTGGGTTATTCCCACCCTATCGAGTTGCCGCTCCCCGATGGAGTTGACGTCCAGATCGAGAAGAACACCCATGTCGTCGTGTCCGGCGCTGACAAACAGGCCGTCGGAGAGGTGGCCGCGCGCATGCGCGCCCTCAGGAAGCCGGATCCGTACAAGCAGAAAGGGGTTCGCTACACCGGCGAACGTCTCATCAAGAAGGCCGGGAAGACCGGGGCCTGATCCCGAGATTAGATCCCGAGGACAGAGGGAGCCATGCGAATCACCACCCGCCGCCAGCGAAGGCAGCGCATCCATGCCCGCATTCGCCGAAAGATCGTCGGTACGTCCGAGCGACCTCGGCTTGCGGTCTACCGGTCGTTGAAGCACATCTACGCGCAGGTCATTGACGACTCCGCCGGCCGAACTCTGGTTGCTGCTGGAAGTCGCGAAGCTGGGATCGAGGGTGGCGGGAATGCCCAGGGCGCTACCGTAGTTGGCGAGAAGCTGGCCGAACGGGCGCGGGCTGCGGGCATTGAGACCGTTGTCTTCGACAGGGGCGGGGCTCACTACCACGGCAGGATCAAGGCGCTCGCCGACGCCGTAAGGAATGGAGGCGTCAAGTGCTGAACATGGATTTCGGCGGCCGGTCGAGGCCCCGCAGCGGTTCCCGCAACACACAGGTGGAGCGCACCGGCGATCCTGATCTCAAGGACAAGGTCGTCTCCATCAACCGGGTAACGAAAGTGGTGAAGGGCGGCAAGAACCTGTCCTTTTCCGCCTTGGTAGTGGTTGGAAATGAGGATGGACGCGTGGGTTTCGGTCTCGGCAAGGCCCGAGAGGTGCCGGCGGCGATCAAGAAGGGTATTGAGATCGCCAAGAAGAACCTGACCGAGATTCCCCGCGAGGGGACCACCATTGCTCACGGGGTCGTTGGCGTGTTCGGCGCCGGTCGGGTTCTCCTCAAGCCTGCATCGGAGGGGACGGGCGTCATCGCTGGTGGGCCGGTGCGTGCTGTCATCGAGCTTGCTGGAATCAAGGACATCCTGACGAAATCGCTCGGCACCTCAAACCCGAAGAATGTGGTGGAGGCGACGATGGTCGCGCTGCTCTCCCTTCGCTCCAAGTCCGCCGTGGCGGAGCTTCGAGGCAAGGACGTGAGTCACATCGAGGCGGAGATCTCTGCATAAGCAACTCATGAACAAAGTGACACGGCGTTCGACCGGCGATCCATCCCGGCTGAACCACTCCGCTCCGCTCCGCTCATCGTTGCGCTTCGGTCGAAATACATCAGGTATTCCTCCCTCGCGCGCCTTGTCCGCCGGGCGCCTCGCCCCCACCGGGAGACTGGCCACTCTCGGCGCTCGCGCCACCTTGTCCATGAGTACCTAAGAAGCCATGACAGAGTCAGAAGAAACTGCCGCTACCCGAGAGAAGGCGACGATTGTCGTACAGCTCGTGCGGGGATTGGCCGGTACGACCCGCTACCAGCGCGAAGTCGTGAAGGGGCTGGGGCTTCGCCGGCTGGGAGCGACCGCTTCCCGGCCGGACAACCCGATGATCCGCGGCATGGTGCGACGCGTTCCGCACCTTGTCCGCATTGTCGAAGAGTCGGCTGAACCGGCCGATGGTGAATGAGGACCAGAACAAGTGAGCCTTCATGAATTGGCACCGCCCGAGGGCGCTGTCCGGCAACGCAAGCGAGTGGGACGCGGCCCCGGATCGGGAACCGGAAAGACTGCCGGGCGTGGCCACAAAGGGGCCCGTTCCCGGTCCGGATACTCCCTTCGTAAGGGCTTTGAGGGTGGCCAGATGCCCCTCGTTCGCCGGGTGCCGAAGCGCGGGTTTACGAACATCTTCAGAACCCGTCAGGAGATCGTCAATCTCAGCGATCTCAATCGCTTCGAAGACGGCGCGACGGTTGGCGAACTCGAACTGGTGGCTACCCGCCTCGTTCACGGCGCCCGCATCTACCGGACAGAGCCGGACGGACCCGCGTTGCTGGTCCGGCCTCGTCCATATCGCATCAAGATTCTCGGCGGGGGCGAGTTGGAGCGGCGTCTCACCGTGCGCGCCCACGCCTTCAGCGCTGCCGCCCGGCGGAAAATCGAAGCAGCCGGCGGGACCGTAGACCTCATTGGTGGCAACGCCGAACACACCGAAACCCGCAAGTGATCAGCGCCGTCCGCAGCATCGTCCGGATTCCGGATCTTCGTACCCGGATTCTGTTCACGCTCGGCATGCTCGCCATCTATCGGCTCGGGAACCATGTTCCGACGCCGGGTGTCAATCCGGCTGCCCTGACGGCCTTCTTTGAACAAAACCGCGCGACCTGGTTCGGGTTCGTGGACATGTTCTCCGGGGGGAACCTCTCGCAGGTCACCGTGTTCGCGCTGGGCATCATGCCCTACATCAGCGCGTCCATCATCCTGCAGCTATTGACGCTCGTTTGGCCGTATCTCGAAAAACTCAGCAAGGAGGGCGAACTCGGGCGCAAGAAGATCACGCAGTACACCCGCTACGGCACCGTGATGCTCGCGGTGATCCAGTCAGCGAGCATTGCGGTCTTCCTGCAGAGCCAGAGCCTGCCCGACGGGATGAACCTCGTGAACGAGCCCGGGGTGCCTTTCACCCTGATGACGATCCTGACGATGACCGCCGGCACGGTCTTCATCATGTGGCTCGGTGAGCAGATCACGGAGCGAGGAATCGGTAACGGGATGTCGTTGCTGATCTTCGCGGGGATCGTCGTGATGTTCCCGTCGGCCATCCTCACCACGGGGCAGAACATCCGCGTCGGGCAACAAACGGTCTTCGGGGTGGCCATCCTGATCATCTTCATGATCGCGGTCCTTGCCTTCATCGTGTTCATTGAGCGTGGCCAGCGCCGGGTTCCGGTGCAGTACGCGAAGCGGTTTGTCGGCCGGCGGATGTACCAGGGGCAGTCCACCCACATCCCGCTCAAGATCAACACCGGGGGGGTGATTCCGGTGATCTTCGCGAGTTCGATCATCGCCCTGCCGCAGACGTTCGCGTCGCTGTTTACCGAGAGTCGGTGGATGGCCGCCATTGCCGAGCAGCTTCGCTGGGGCATGCCCCTCTACACGCTGCTCTACGTGGTTTCCATCGTGTTCTTCTGCTACTTCTACACCGCCATCGTGTTCAAGCCGGCGGATGTCGCTGACAACATGCGGAAGAGTGGCGGCTACGTGCCGGGCATCCGTCCGGGGCGGCCGACGGCGCGCTATCTGGACGCCGTCCTTGGCAAGCTCACCTTCATCGGCGCGATCTATCTCGCCGCGGTCGCGGTTCTTCCCGAGTTCCTTCTGAACGGGTTCACCGTGGCGCCGATCCCGGTTGTCGGGCCGTGGCTGGATTCGGTCCTGCCGACCTTCATCACCGAAGGTATGGGGGTGACGTTCTACTTTGGCGGGACTTCCATCCTCATCGTGGTGGGGGTCGCCATGGACACCGCGCAGCAGGTGGAAAGCCAGCTCATCATGCGCAACTACGACGGCTTCCTGCAGCGGGGCCGCATCCGTGGGCGCCGTGGGTGACGTGGTGCGGTCTGACATGAACGCCATCATTCTTCTCGGCGCACCCGGGTCCGGGAAGGGCACGCAAGCGGTGCGGCTCGCCGAATCCTTGGGACTGCCCCACATCTCGACCGGAGCCATTCTCCGGCAGGCGGTCGAGGACGGCACCGAACTCGGGATGGAGGCGCGCGAGATCATGGCGGCCGGTGGGTTGGTGAGCGACCGTATCGTGCTGGGAATCGTCGAGGAGAGGATCGCCGCTTCCGACTGCAGCCGGGGCTTCATCCTTGACGGTTACCCCCGGAACGAGGCCCAGGCTCGGGCCCTTGATGAGGTCCTGTCGAGGCTTGGCGCTACCGAGTGGATCGCGAATATTGCCGTTCCGCGGGAGGAACTCGCGGCGCGCGTACGAGACCGGCGCAGTACGGACGGACGGCAGGATGACAGCGAGGAAGCGTTCCGCCGTCGGCTCCAGATCTACGAGTCCGAGTCCTATCCGCTACTCGACTACTACGGGGACCGGGCCGTCCATGTTTCCGGGATCGGGTCTCGAGACGAAGTGTTCGGCCGCCTCCGCGTGGCCCTGACGTTCGCGACGGCACAGTTGGTGTCCCAGTGATCTCCAGGTCCGACGTAGAGCTCGACAAGCTCCACCAGGCAAACGCGATTACGGTGGAGACTTTGGAGCTGCTTTCCCGGACGGTGGAACCGGGGGTGACCACGGCTCACCTCGACCGGGTTGCGGCCGACAACCTCAAGCGTCACGGCGTGCCTCCCGCCTTCAAGGGATACCACGGATTCCCGGCTACCCTGTGTGTTTCCGTCAACGACGAGGTCGTCCACGGGATCCCGTCACGGTGGCGGAAACTGCGCGAGGGCGACATCGTAAGCCTCGACTTCGGCTGCATCGTGGACGGCTACTACGGCGACAACGCCACGACGGTTGCGGTCGGTCAAATCGACGACGAGATCGCTCATCTGCTCGAGGTCACTGAAGCGGCTCTTCACGCGGGAATCGCGGCCGCACGTCCCGGGAACAGCATTTCGGACATCGGGCGTGCGGTGCAGACCCATGCCGAGAGCCACGGCTATTCCGTGGTTCGGGAGTACGGCGGGCATGGCATCGGAACGAGTCTGCACGCGGAGCCCTGGATTCCGAACTTCTACGATCCGCGCAAGCGGACTCTTTTGATTCCGGGTGCAGTCATCGCGATCGAACCCATGGTGAATCGTGGGAGCCCGGATGTGCGAGTGAAGCGGGACCGGTGGACTGTCGTTACCGCGGACGGAAGCGCATCCGCGCACTTTGAGCGGTCCATCGCAGTCATGGAGGGTGGTCCCTGGATTCTGGCGGAGCCCAGAAAGCAGAACCCCGAAAACCCGGGTTCAGAGGAGGATCATGTCTAAGGAAGACGCTATATCTGTGGAGGCCATCGTCATGGAGCCACTGCCAAACGCTATGTTCCGGGTGAAGCTCGACAGCGGCGATCACAAGGTGCTCGCCCACGTCTCGGGCAAGATGCGGAAGAGTTTCATCAAGGTACTACCGGGCGACCGCGTACTGGTGGAGCTTTCTCCCTACGATCTGAGCCGCGGCCGGATCGTGTATCGGTGCAAGTAGGAGTGGCAGAATGAAGGTTCGCGCGTCTGTGCGGCGCATGTGCGCCAAATGCAAGATTGTCCGGCGTCGCGGGGTCGTGCGGGTGATCTGCGAAAACCCGAAGCACAAACAGCGGCAGGGGTGATGTGTCGTGACTAGCTCTCTAAGCAGAATTCCCTGCCGAATCGCCTGCCGGTTGGGCCGGCCGGTGGAAAAAGTGAGGAACTGACCGATGGCCAGAATTGCCGGCGTTGACCTGCCGCGTGCCAAGCGCATCGACATCGGGCTGACGTATATCTACGGTGTGGGGTTTCACCGCTCGGTGACCATGCTGGACAAAGCCGGGATCGAACGTCACCGGCGAGTCAGCGATCTGACCGAAGAGGAAGTCAGTCGTATCAGCCGCGTCATGGATGACGAGGGCGGGGTCGAAGGAGACCTGAGGAAGCGGATCTCCATGGACCTGAAGCGCCTGATGGACATCGGTTGCTATCGCGGACTTCGGCACCGTCGCGGCCTTCCGGCGCGGGGGCAGCGCACGAAGACCAACGCCCGGACCCGCCGGGGTCCCCGCCGGGTCGGCATGCGCCGGCGCTAAGGGAATCCTTACCCGCAGGAACTAGGAACACCACATGGCAAAGAAGAAGACAACTCGTCGCCGTACCGGGAAGAAGCGCGAGAAGCGCATGCTGACCGCCGGTGTCGTATCGGTCCAGGCGACGTACCACAATACGATCATCACCTTCGCGGATCCGGCTGGAAACGTGGTCTGTTGGGCCAGCGCCGGATCGCAGGGTTTCAAGGGTTCACGGAAGCAGACGCCGTTTGCAGCGCAGCAGGCCGCCGGTGCGGCCTCGCGCGAGGCCCGCTCGCGTGGTTGCACTCATGTAGAAGTCAAGGTGAAGGGCCCCGGTGCCGGACGCGAAGCAGCGATCCGGGCCGTATCGGCCGCCGGTATCGAGGTCAAGTCCATCAGGGACGTCACCCCGATTCCGCATAACGGGTGCCGGCCACCCAAGAAACGCCGGAACTAGGAGGAGATCTTGGCGAGATATCGCGGTCCCGTCTGCCGGCTCTGCCGCCGGGAGGGGGCCAAGCTCTTTTTGAAGGGCGATCGCTGCCTCAGCCCGAAGTGCGCCATCGACAAGCGCAACTTCGCACCCGGAGCCCATGGCAAGACCCGCCGTAGCCGCGTTCAGGGCTACGGGCTTCAGCTTCGCGAGAAGCAGAAGGCGAAGCGCACCTATGGCTTGCTTGAGCGTCAGTTCCGTCTGTATTTCGATCGCGCAGAACGGGAACGGGCCGTGACCGGCACCTTCCTGCTGCAGCTTCTCGAGCGACGGCTGGACAACGTCGTCTATCGCCTCGGTCTGGCTCCGTCGCGCGCTGCCGCCCGACTCTTCGTGCGGCACGGGCACGTCCAGGTGAACGCAAAGCGTGTGGACATCCCGTCCAACATCATCGATCAGGGAGACGTGATCCGCGTGTGCGACAAGACGCGCAAGAAGGATTTCTTCAAACAGATCATGGAGAGCGCGGAAGGCCGGAGGGTTCCGGATTGGCTGCAGCGCGAAGCAGATGACATGACGTCGGGACGAGTTGTCACGCTTCCCTCCGGCGAAGACCCGCAACTCAAGATCCGCGACCAGCTCATCGTCGAGCTCTATTCACGTTGACGGGTACGACAAGAAAAGGAAAAGAGAGCGCAAATGTCTGAACTCCGGCGGCCAAGCGGCCTGAACATAGAAACCAGCGGCGACGATTTCGGTCGGTTCTCCGCTCATCCCTTTGAGCGGGGCTACGGAGTCACCATCGGCAACGCGCTTCGGCGGCTGCTGATCTCCTCCATCCAGGGCGCGGCTGTCACCGCGGTGAAATTTGACGGTGTGCAGCACGAGATGTCCACGATTCCGGGGGTCAAGGAAGACACCCTGGACATCATTCTGAATCTCAAGCGGATCCCTCTGCGCCTCCATGGAGCGGAGCCGAGGACGATCCGGCTCAAGGGAAGAAAGCCGGGTTCCCTGACCTCGGCAGACATCGAGACCGATGCGAACGTCGAGATTCTGGATTCCGATGTACACATCGCCACCATCACGCAGCAGGCGGAACTGGATGTCGAAATGCGGGTCAAGAACGGCCGCGGCTATGTCCAGGCCGAGCGGAACCGGGATTCCGATCTGGAAATCGGTTACATCCCGCTCGATTCGACGCATTCCCCGGTCCGAAAGGTCAACTACAAGATTGAGCCGGCGCGGGTTGGTCAGGACACCGACCTGGACAAGCTCGTCATCGACGTCCACACCAACGGGTCGATCAGGCCCCAGGAAGCGGTAGCCACCGCGGCCCGCCTACTGCGGGAAATGTTGGGGATTTTCGTAGGCGGCGAGGGTGAAGCGACGGACGATGTCGTGATCAGTGACGACCAGAAGGCTTACGATCTGTATTGCAACACCTCCATCGACGACTACGCCGACCAGCTTTCGGTGCGTGCGTATAACGGACTGCGAAACGCCGACATTGCGACAATCGGCGATCTGGTGGTCAAGAGCGAACAGGAGTTGCTTCGCGAGCGGAACATCGGACGGAAGAGCATCGAAGAAGTGGAGCGGATTCTCGAGGGTCTCGGTCTGAAGCTCGGGATGGGACAAAGTTGATATGCGTCACCAGATCGCGCACCGCAAGCTTGGCCGCCGGCCGTCGCACCGGCGAGCCCTGCTGAGGAATCTGGCTGCCACTCTGATTGAACACGGGCACCTGCGGACGACGCTAGCCAAGGCGAAGGAGGTACGGCCGTTCGTCGAGCGCCTCGTCACCTTGGGGCGTCGGTCCGATCTGGCGGCGCGCCGCCGCGCGCTCCAGATTCTGCCGCGAAAACAGATAGTCCGTCATCTCTTCAGCGATGTGGCGCCGCGTTTCCTCGAGCGCCCCGGCGGCTACACGCGGATCCTCAAGCTCGGTCCCCGCCAGGGCGATGGGGCCCCGATGGCGCGCATCGAGTTCGTCGACTAGGAGCCTGTGGTGAAACCTGCGTGAGCGCCGAGACGGGCGAGGCCCAGTTCTCCCGGTGGGGCCAGTCCTCCCGGTGGGGGCCCGGCTGACAAGGCGCGCGAGGGAGGAGCCCCCACCGGGAGAACTGGCCCGGGTGTATTTCGACCGAAGCGCAACGCAGAGCCCCGCGAAGCGGGGCGGTGAACAGCCGGTGGTGGAACCCACGTGAGCGCCGAGGCCGGGGAGGCGCCCGACTGACAAGGCGCGTGAGGGAGGAGCCCCCACCGGGAGAACTGGCCCGAGTGTATTCCGACCGAAACGCAACGATGAGCGGCGCGAAGCGACGCGGTTCAGACGGGATGGATCGCTGGCCGAGCCCCCACCGGGAGAACTGGGCCGCGTGGGTTTCATCACCGGCTGTTTGGGCGGGATGCATCGCCCGTCGAACGCCGCGTGGGTTTTGCCACAGGCTGCTAGGAGCCTGTGGAACCGGGGGTGTGAGCGGCGAGGCCCCCAGCGGGGGAACTGGGCCGCATGACTTTGTCCAGGGGCTGCTAAACACCCCGCCCCCCGGTACCACGGGGGTGGTTCCGGGAAGCATGCGCGCCTCCCGCCGCGATCCCTGAGCCGGGATCGGGAAGCGGGAGCAACGACCTCCGAGGCCGACGAGATGCGCGGAAGTGCCCTCCCGCGGAGCGCATTACGGCAGCCGCGGATCAGCGCGCCGGACCGGACGCGCGTCCCCGAGGGGATCAGTCGTTACGCGTCTGGTAGGCGTCGATCAACGACTTCGCCAGATTCGAGGGGACGGGGTCGTAATGGGAGAATTCCATTTGGAAGCCCCCCCGTCCCCCGGTCAGGGAGGTCAGGGTCGGCTCGTAAGTGAGCATTTCGGCCATAGGGACCTGTGCCGTGATCGCGGTTTGCGAGCCCTTCCGGTCCATGCCCTGCGTCCGGCCCCGGCGGGCGTTCAGATCGCCGAGAACGTCCCCGGTGTTGTCGTCGGGAACGGTGATCACGACGGACATGATCGGCTCCAGGAGCGTCGGCCGGCACTTGGCCATGGCGTCCTTGAACGCGAGGGACGCCGCGATCCTGAACGCGATCTCTGACGAATCGACGGCGTGGAACTTGCCGTCGAACACCGTTGCCCGGAAGTCCACGACGGGGTAACCCGCCAGATACCCCTTTTGTCGGGCGTCTTGAAATCCCTTCTCGATGGCCGAGATGAACTGGCGCGGGATGGCGCCGCCGACGATCTTGCTCACGAACTCGAAGTCCTTGCCTCGTTCGATCGGCTCGACGCGCACGCGGCAGTCGGCGAACTGGCCATGACCACCGGTCTGCTTCTTGTGACGCCCGTGGGCCTCGGCGGTTACGGCGATCGTCTCGCGATACGGCACCCGCGGAGGCTTCAACTCGACTTCGACTCCGAACTTTCGCTTCAGCCGGGATACCACCACCTCGATGTGGAGCTGCCCGGTACCCGAGAGGAGCAGTTCCTGGTCGCGGTCGAATCTCAGTGTCAGATCCTCCTCGCGAAGCCGCTGGAGCGCCTGAGAGATCTTTTCCTCATCTCCCCGGGACTTGGGTTCGATTGCGAAGCTGATGACCGGATGGGGCGCCTCGGGGCGCACGAAGCGGATCCCATCGTCCGAGGCCAGCGTGTCCCCGGTGAATGTTTCCCGCAGCTTGGCGAAACAGCCGAGATCGCCTGCCGACAGCTTCGACACCGGATCCAAGGCCTTCCCGTTCACGACGTTCAAGCCGCCAGTCCGCCCCGCGCCGCCGGTCGTCAGGTTCCTGAGTTGGGTGTCGGGACCCAGGGTTCCGGTCATGACCCGGAACAGGCTGAGCCGCCCCGCGAAGGGGTCGGCGATGGTCTTGAACACGTAGACGCTGGCGGGTGCGGAGCCGTCAACGTCGCGTTCCACCGGCTCGCCATCCCCGCTCACTCCACGGGCTGGTCCCCGCCCGGCGGGGTCGGGAGTGGCCGCAACGATCAAATCGAGGAGCGCCGTGGTTCCCAGGTTTTGGGCCCCCGATACCACTGTCACCGGGAAGATCAAACGGGCGGCCACTGCCGTTCGCAGGCCCCGGATCATTTGCTCCGGCGTCAACTCTCCCTCCGAAAAGAACTGGTCCAGGAGTTCCTCGTCCGATTCGGCGATCAGTTCCATGAGTTCGTTGCGAGCCGTCTCAACCTGCTCCATCAGCTCGGCTGGTACGTCGCCGGTCTTCGCTCCCTTCCCGTCCGGCCCGGGACCCGTGATTGCCTTTAACGCGATGAGGTCCACGACTCCCGAAAAGCCGGCCTCGTTTCCGATGGGCAACTGGACAGGGATGGCGGTGCGCCCGAAGGACTCCTGGATCGCGCTCAGGGTGCGCTCGAACGACGCTCGGTCGCGATCCATGCGGTTGATGGCAAAGATGGCCGCCGCGCGGTTTTCCTCCGCGAAACCCCAGACCCGTTCCGTGTTGACGCCCACTCCATCCACCGCGCACACCGAAATGAGGGCGGTGTCGACGACGGGCATGGCCAGTTTCGCCTCGGTGAGGAAGTTGCTGTAACCCGGCGTGTCCAGCAGATTAATTTTGGTGCCGCCCCAGTCGAAATGGGTTGGCGCCGCACTCAGGCTGATGCCGCGTTCGATCTCGTCCTCGTCAAAGTCGGTCGTCGTGTTCCCATCTTCGACACGGGCGAGGCGGGTTACCGCGCTGGCGGCGTAGAGGAGCGCCGAGACGAGCGTTGTCTTGCCGGACGTTCCATGTCCGGCCACGGCGAGAGTGCGAAGTTCGGCGGTCTGATAGTCGCGCATGCTTCTCCAGGTTGTGGCCTCGTTAGGGAATCGCTCCGAACCAGGGCTCGTTCAGGGCTCGTTCAGGGCTCGTTCGGATCCCGGTTTTGCGACCGGATACCGAACGATCTGCGACAGTTGTCGAAGCGCTGGAACTCGTTCGAACGGTAATCAAGCGGGAAAACGGCCGCCGCGCTGGTTCGCACGGGCGGACGCTGCCCGCAGCCCGATCACTCATCCTACCACCGGATACCAAGTCCGGAATTGGCGATCTCTTCTACTGTGGGGCGTTGAAAACCGACGGGTTTCGACAGTCGGTGGGACGTGCGTCGAGACCGTCCATCCCGTTGTTGCCGCGTCGACGAGATGCCGTATCGCGCGCCCTCTGCGGCCTGTATCGTCGCTGGCGCCAGCCGCCGGTAGACAAAGTCACGCGGCCCAGTTCTCCCGGTGGGGGCCTCGGCGCTCACGTCACTTTGTCCACCGGCTGCTAGTGTGGTGTCCTGTAAATACGAGTTGCTAGTCGTTCCAGCTTCTCCAGGATGGATTGTGCGGTGGCGACCCAGACGAAGGGGGTGGAGTTGTGGTTGTATTGGTCGGTGAAAGCCATGATCGTCTGCTTCAACTGGGTGACGCTTTGGAAACTGCCGCGCTTGATGGCCTGCTGGCTGATGAGTCCGAACCAGCGCTCCACCTGGTTGAGCCAGGAGGCATAGGTCGGGGTGAAGTGGAGGTGGAAACGAGGTCGGCGGGCCAGCCAGGCGCGGACCTTGGGGTGTTTGTGGGTGGCGTAGTTGTCGACCACCAGGTGGAGGTCAAGATCTCCCGGAGTTTCGCGGTCGATGAGACGCAGGAAGTCGAGGAACTCCTGATGGCGGTGCCGCTGGCGGCAGCGAGCGATGACCTTTCCGGTGGCGGCATCCAGGGCGGCGAAGAGGGTGGTGGTGCCGTGGCGGAGGTAGTCGTGGGTGTAGCCCTCGACATAGCCCAGGCCCAGGGGCAAGGCTCGCTGGGTGCGGTTCAAGGCCTGGATCTGGGACTTTTCGTCCACGCAGAGGACCATGGCGTTGTCCGGTGGATGGAGGTAGAGCCCCACGATGTCCCGGACTTTCTCGATGAAGAAGGGGTCGGTAGAGAGCTTGAAGGTCCGGGTCAGGTGCGGCTTGACGCCGCACAGGGTGAACCAGCGCTGCACCGTGCTCTTGGAGACTCCCTGCGCGTCCGCCATGGAGCGCACGCTCCAATGGGTGGCATTGTCGGGCTCTTCCTGGAGGGCATGGTGGATGAGCGTCGCCACTTTCTCGTCGCTGTAGGTGCGCGGCCGTCCCGGGCGGAGTTCGTCGTGGAGGCCGGTGACCCCGGCCTCCCGGAAGCGGCGTCGCCACTTCCCCACGACGTTGGGCGTGAGGCCGACGCGTTCCGCCACCGCCTGGTTGGAGAGGCCTTCGGCGCTCGCGAGAATCAGCCGCGCCCGCTGCACCAGTCCGTGGGGCATGGAGGTGGATCGGGACAGGGCCATCAGTTGGCCTCGCTGTTCCTCATCGAGGACGAGTGGCGACAGGGGGCGTCCTTTCGGCATGGGGACCTCCTGGGAGGACCCCATATTATCATCGCCATTTGCGGGACACCACACTAGCAGCCGGTGGTGGAACCCGGGTGAGCGCCGAGAGCGGCCAGTTCTCCCGGTGGGGGCGAGGCCCAGTTCTCCCGGTGGGGCCAGTCCTCCCGGTGGGGGCCCGGCTGACAAGGCGCGTGAGGGAGGAGCCCCCACCGGGAGAACTGGCCCGGGTGTATTTCGACCGAAACGCAACGCAGAACGCAGCGAAGCGGAGTGGTTCAGCCGGGATGGATCGCCGGTCGAACGCCGCGTGGGTTTCACCACCGGCTGCTAGGCTGAATCCGTCCCAACGGCCCGCGTCTTGTCCCTGCTCTCCTTTCCTCCCCTCGGTCCTCGACGGCAGGCCGTGGCGATGGCGTTTCGGCGAGATCACGTTCTCGTTCGAACCAGTGATGGTCGCTGGATCACCTGGCGCCTGCCCGGGGACTTGCTGACTCCCTCGCCAACCGAGCCGAACCTGGGCTCGTCGGTGGAGGCGGCCCGGGCGGTCCGAGCCGCTCTCGGCACTCTTGCTTCACCGGGCAGCAGATTCGCTGACGCCGTGATCGCGTTGCCCGATCGCGCTGCCCATGCCGCGCTGTCTGAGGTCGCCGGATCGCGAGCCGTACGCAAGCTGCGCAGCGAATTGGTCCGTGGTTTGACCGCAAGTTCAGGTCCCGAACTCCACAAACTCGACGGGCGGTTCCGTTTCGGAACGCTGACTTCGGGTTCCCGCGGACGCCGCTCCGTGCTGGGGGCGGTGACGGGATCCCCGGTTGTCCAGCAGTATGAGGCGGCCGTTGAGGCGGCCGGTCTCCGGGTCCGGTGGGTGGACGCCACCAGCCTCGCGGTACTTCCGGAGTGGCTCGCGCGCTTCTCGAGCGATGCGGGCCGGCGGCTGCTGCTACTGCTGCACCGCCGCCACTTTGTATTCGCCGCCGCTTCGGGCCGGCGCCTTACGGGTTTTCGAATGAAACTCCGCGCCGCGCTGGATCCGGAACCGCCGGCGCTCGCGGTTCGGCGTGCGACACAAAGCGGGAGGCATCCCGTTGTGGTCTGGGGGGATGGCGCGACGGTGGCCGCGGACGTCCTGCGTTCGGCTGGTCATACGCTCGTCGAGGTCCGCGACACCGGCGAGGGCCCCGAATCTTCCGCAGTGTCTCCGGTGACCGAGGGAGCGCTCGCCGCGCTCCTGCGACGGGTCGGCGAAAGGCCGGCGCCGCTCCGATCGACTCCCGTCGCGACTACGGATGGTTAACAGCCTGTGGCAAAACCCACGCGGCCCAGTTCTCCCGGTGGGGGCTCGAGCGGCGATCCATCCCGCCTGAACCGCCCCCCCACCGGGAGAACTGGCGCTTTGCGGCGCTCTGCGTTGCGTTTCGGTCGAAATACACTCGGGCCAGTTCTCCCGGTGGGGGCTCCTCCCTCACGCGCCTTGTCAGCCGGGCCCCCACCGGGAGGACTGGCCCCACCGGGAGAACTGGGCCTCCCCGCTCTCGGCGCTCACGCGGGCTTCACCACAGGCTGTTAACGATGGCTCGACTACCCGTTGGCATTCAGCTCGGCAAGGGCGTCCGCCCTGGTGTTCTCCGGGCCCTGGACGTGCTGGTCGCCGGGATGTTCGTGAGTGTCGTGTGGGGCGCCGCATCGCTCTGGGGAGTGCGAGTGGAACTGGCGGCGCCTGGGCTTTCAGCTTCGAGCGGGCTGCCGTCATCCGGTACGGGAGGCGCCGCGGCGCCACTCGTCGAACCCGAGCGCGCCCGGGAAGCGGCGGTCCTGCTCCTCGCCGGGGTGGTCAATGCCCCCGACATCAGTGCTGCACTGGACACCGTGATGGGGATTGCCCCTTCGGATATCCGGATTGCCGGGCTCGAGGTTCGCCCCGCGACCGGCCCCGGCCGGGTGGAGGCAGTCATTGCGGCTGACGCGACTTCTGCCGCTGCCGTTGCCCGCTTTCTGTCGGGACTGGCGAATCACGATTCGGTGCTCTCCACGGAAGTGATCAGCGAGACGCGTCAGACGGACGGCGCGGTGCTCGTAAGGATTACCACTCAACTCGAGGTGGGGCGTCGCTAGCGGTATGGACGAACGCCTTCGGCTCCGGTTCCTGCTGGCCCTGCTGTCCGGGTTGCTCGCCTGGTTCGTCTGGGCCGAGCAGCGCCACGCTGCCGATGAACTTGCTGCGACACTCGAAGAGCAAACGCGGTCGGCACGCGAAGACACCGCCAGCGAGCGGGAGCGGGAGCGGCGCAAGCATTTTCTCCGGGTGGCGGAGAAGCTCGCCGAGCGCGCTCCCCCTCCCGCCAGCGCCGCCGCCGTACGCGAGTTTTTCCTGCAGGTGGCCGGGGACCACGGCGTGGAACTCTCGGCATCTCGGCTCCAGCCGCTCGTTCGTCCGCCGGAAGGGACAGTCGGCGCCGAGGCCCGGGTCACGCTGCTGGGTGATCCCGCCGCACTGTCCCGTTTCCTGTCCGCGGTCGAAGGAAGAGGGTGGCCGCTCCGCACCGAGCGGGCGACGCTCGCGTTCCGCGGCGGCCTCGGAACGCTCACGGCTACGGTATTCGCCCTCTGGCCGGACCCGGCGGTCTCGTTCACTGCGGTGGATGCAGTTCGGTTCGCCGACGATCCGCGAATGGAAGCGTTGTTCGCCTGGCTGGAGTCAGTGCCCGCGCCCGAACGGACGGCTTCCGCCTCCACGGAGAGACCGGACGAGGTGGAGCCGGCCCCGCTTGCGGCCCCCACTCCGGACGATCCATTCGAGAAGCCCCCGGAAACGGCGGTTCCAGTCGCGACGTCTGCTTCCGAGACCCCCGAACTCCACGGCTTCGTCGATGTCGGCTCGGGAACTCCGGTCCGGGCGGCGCTCTTCTATCGCGGCGAGACAACGCTCGTCGCAGTCGGTGACCGCGTCGGGGAATACACCGTGCTCGCACTCGAACCGGCGGACGCGGTCGTTCTCTCTCGGGGGGAAGGGCCGCCGCTCCGCCTCGTACTTCGCTGACGGGGCCCGAACGCAACCAAAGACCACGGGTGCCAACTCTCGACGGCACCGGTGGCCCCGCCCGGGGACCGCTCGACGGGCTACCCGGCCCCGGCCAGTGTTCGAAACGCGGCGGCAATCTCTTCGCCAGTCCGGCCCGCTCCGAGCGCGACAGTCAGCAGGATCCGCGCTTTGAGACCGTCCAGGTCTCCCCCTGAGATCACTCCGGTATCGCGCTGGGCAGCGGAGAGCACCACCCGTCCGGCTCCGGTGCGGGTGGTGTAAACCACGAGCGCGCCCGCCTGGATGGCGGCGGAAACCGCTTCGGTGACGGGTGGCGGCGCGTTACCTCGCCCGAAGACCTCGACGACGATGCCCCGGGCGCCGGCCTCCACCGCTCCGCGGATAGCGGTGGCGCCACCGCCGGCGGTCAGACGGACGAGTTCCACCCGCGGCTCCACACTCGCGGAGGGAAGATGGATGCGGCGCTCGGGGCTGCTGAAGAGCAGGACCTCCCCGTCGTCGACCATGCCGACCGGCCCGGTGTCCGGTGAGACGAAGGCGTGGAGAGCGATCGAATGGGTTTTTTTGACCTCACGCGCGGCGTGGATCTGACCGTTCAGGACGACGAGAACTCCAAGATCGCGGGTTCTGCCGGAGCCGGCGACGCGGATCGCATTCAGCAGGTTGCGGGGTCCGTCGGAGTCCTCGTAACTCGGTGGACGCTGTGCGGCGGCGAAGACCACCGGCCGACCGGACGGAAGCACCACGTCCACGAGGAAGGCAGTTTCCTCGAGCGAGTCGGTGCCATGGGTCACCACGATCCCGGCGAGTCCCGGGCGCTCGGCGAAGACCGCGGCGATGCGCTCGGCGAGCTGGAACTGGAGTTCCGGGTGCATCCGGGAACTTCCGATCCGAACGAAGTCCTCCGTGGTGACCGAAGCCACCGAAGAAAGGGCGGGCAGCGCTGCGCGGAGGTCGCCGGCGTTCAGCGGTCCTCCCGCGCCCCCGGAAATCGTGCCTCCGGTGCCGATGAGGTGGACCTCCGGAAGAGGCTGTGCCGCTCCGTGAGAAGCGGCCGCGAGGAGGAGAAGAAGGATTCCGAAACGCACAAACTGGTACATGAACCGGGGTTTATATCCGGTGGGCGGCATGGAGAACAGCCGCCCCTTCCGCGGGCGCTGCTCGCGGGGGTTACCTGCGGGCTGGCGCCAGCCCCATTGCCCGCCGCCAGGCCGCCACCTGGCCGAGGTGGAGCATCTCGTGCGAGGTCATGAGAAAGATGGCCACGTCCCCCACCGTCGGAAAGCGCTTCCGCCGCCTCTCATTCGGGTTCGGCGCGGCAAACCACGCAGGCTCGACCCGTGCCACCGCGGCAGTGTTGCGCCGGTGCTGTCCCTCGAGCGCGTCGAGCAGTTCGTCTTTCGAGGGGTAGCGGGACGGGTCATTCGAAGGAATTCCCCCGGTCGCGAAGACCTCCCCCCAACCCTCGCGGACCTCCGACTCGAGCCCGAGTAGCCGGGCAAGTCCATCGGCTGTCATCACCAGGTGGCCGAGCGACCAAGCCGGATGATTGACCACGCCGTGCGGCTGTTCGACCATCTGTTCGGGGGTCAGTTCGTCCACGAGCGCCCGGGCGACGCCCAGGTTGAAACCATAGAGATACGTCAACTGCTGAATCATCGAAAATCCTCATGATCCGGGTGATTCTGCCCGAAGCTTGCGGATTCGCTGGCGCCACCCGCCCAGGCGACCGGAGGATGGCTCGCCAGCGTAAGGGTGTCCGGACCAGCAGCACCGGACTGTGCGGGATCCGGTCTACTGACTATTGAGGACGTGGATGGTCCCGTTCACGGTACGTACCCGGCACTCGCCGCCACCGTCGCCGACCCGCACGTTCTTGTGGCGCCGGCTGGGGGTGTCGAGATGCTCCAGGCCGGCCAGCTCCATGATGACCCGGCCGTTGATGGCCCTCGCGTCCACCTGGCCGCTGGCTTCGGGGCCGAGCGTCAACTGGACCCCGCCGTTCACGGTGCGGAGAGAGTGTTTTTCTCCCTCTCCGAAGCTGTCGAGCTCACACTCGATGCGCCCGTTGACCGTCTTGGCGTTCACGTTCCCCCGTTGTCCGGTCAGACGGAGGGAGCCGCTCACCGTCTGTGCTTCGACCTCCCCCGAGATCCCATCCACTTCGATGGGCCCGTGGACCGTGGAGATCCTGAGATCGGCCGTCTGCGGCAGCCGGATGGAATAGTGCACGGTGCCGTATCGCTGTCCCCACATCCGGCTCTTTTTCGGATATCGGGTGCGAACCTGGAGTCCCCGCGACGAGCGGTTGACCTCCACCCGGATTCCTTTGAGCGCCGCGCTGCTCGGTCCCACCTTGCGCGCGACGATCTCCGCTTCTTCCCGGTCCCAGGAGGCGACCGCGACGCGGCCGTCGATGTTCCTCAGATCGAGAAGCTCGCCTGCCCGAAACGGCTCGGTAAAGCTGACCGTTTCTTCAACGTTCGGCTCCCGCTGGAAGGGGACGGCGCAGCTCGCCGCGCCGGTCAGCGCCGATACCCCGAGCAAGAGAGCGAGAGGGTGTCCGCCAAGCCCCGTGCCGCGCGCTTTCCCGTGAACCATGATGGTTGGAGGCTACGAATCGTGTGTCAGGAATGTTCCGTTTGGTCCGGCGGCGACACGGTTCCCGTATTCTCCGGGGTTGGTAGTTCCGGCTGCCGATTCCGGAGGTTCTGATGAAAAACGTGCACCGCATTCTGGCCGCGCTCGCCGCCGGTCTGCTCGCAGCTCCGCTGGCCCTCGGGCAAGGGGATGCCCGGCCCCGGGCACGGGACATCGGTCTGGCGCCCGGAGTTCTCGACCCCGGACCGCAAAACGCGATCACCGATGTACCCGGGGTCCAGGTCGGGCAGGTGACCATCACGGAGGGGGATCACATCCGAACCGGGGTCACCGCGATTCTGCCCCACGCCGGAAACATCTTTCAGGACAAGGTTCCGGGTGCGATCCATATCGGCAACGCCTTCGGCAAACTGGTCGGATCCACCCAGGTGGTGGAACTCGGGACCATTGAAACCCCGATCGTGCTGACCAACACGCTCTCGGTGTGGGATGCGGCGCGCGCCGTCGTGACCCATGTTCTCGGTCTTCCCGGCAACGAAAACGTCGGTTCGGTGAATCCGCTCGTCGGGGAGACGAACGACGGATACCTCAACGACATCCGGGGACTCCACGTGAAGGAAAGCCACGTGCTCGAGGCGATCCGGAGCGCTTCCTCGGGACCGGTAGCCGAGGGTGCGGTGGGGGCCGGAACCGGAACTTCCGTCTTTGGCTGGAAGGGCGGGATCGGCACTTCCTCGCGGCGTCTCCCCGAGAGCCTCGGCGGATACACCGTAGGGACGCTCGTTCAGAGCAACTACGGAGGAATCCTCATCATGGACGGGATCCCCGTCGGCGAGGAATTGGACCGCTACTACCTTCGCGACCAACTGCGCGGCGCGGATGACGCCGCGGGAGGGGACTCCCAGGACAATCCCGACGGCTCCATCATGATGGTGGTCGCCACCGATGCCCCGATTCGCTCGCTGGGTCTCACCCGGCTGGCTCGCCGGGTCATGCTGGGTCTCGCCCGCACCGGCGCTACCTCGTCCCACGGAAGCGGCGACTTCGTGATCGCGTTCTCGTCGGCCGAGTCTCTCCGGAGTTCGTTCGGCAGCGACTCCCCGACGGAGGACGGTGGCGTCCTGCGAGGCGACCGGCTGTCGCCGCTCTTCCAGGCCGCGATCGAGGCCACCGAGGAGGCGGTCTACAACTCGATGCTCAAGGCCACCACCGTTACCGGCCGGAACGGAAACACCCGGGAGGCGATTTCGATCGAAGACCTGCTGGAGGTCGGCCGAAAGTACAACCGCTTACACCCTCCGGGCGCCCGCCCGTGACATCAGCCCGTCGTACCCGCCGCGGGCTCCGGACTCGATGCTCTACCGCTCCCTGAACCCCGCCACCGAGGAACTCGTGGCCGAGTTCCCGACGGCTACCGGCCGCGAGGTCGATGCAGTCCTCTCCCGCGCCGATGCCGCGTTCCGCTCCTGGCGCCGGTCTCCCTTTGCCGAGCGGCGCGCCGTGAACGAGCGCCTGGCGGATCTGTTGCAAGCGCAGGCGGGTGAGCTGGCGGGGCTCATGGCTCTGGAGATGGGAAAGCCGCTCGCCCAGGGAGTCGCCGAGGCCCAAAAGTGCGCCTGGGTCGCGAGGCACTACGCCGAGACCGCGGAGGAGTCGCTCCGCCCTCGGCACTACGAATCCGACGGGAGCGACGCCTTCGTGCGCTTCGATCCCAGCGGGCCGATCCTTGCCGTCATGCCCTGGAACTTCCCGCTCTGGCAGGTCATCCGGGTATCGGCGCCCAACTTCCTCACCGGGAACCCGATGGTTCTCAAGCACGCGCCGTCGGTGCCCCAGTGCGCGCTCCGGATCGTCGAGTTGTATCGCGAGGCGGGCGCGCCGGAGGGGCTCATCCAGAATCTGTTCCTGACAAACGAGCAGGCGGCCACCTGCATCGCCGACCGGCGGATTCGGGGAGTGACGCTCACCGGGAGTTCCCGCGCCGGCAGCGAGGTCGCCGCGGTCGCGGGCCGCAGTCTCAAGCCGATGGTCGCCGAGCTCGGCGGGAGCGATCCCTTCATCGTGTTCGAGGACTGCGATGTGGAGGAGGCAGCTACAGCGGGCGCCGGGGCGCGGCTCATCAATTCCGGGCAGAGCTGCATCGCCGCCAAACGCTTTCTCGTGCAGCGAACGGTGCTTGATGCGTTCCTTGCGGTCTTTGAGACGCGGTTTCGCGAAACGACGGTGGGGGACCCGCTGGCGCCGGAGACCGCAGTGGGACCCTTGGCCCGGCAAGATCTCCGCGACCGTCTCGAGGAGCAGGTCGCGCACTCGGTTCGCGCCGGTACGGAACTCCTCTACCGGGGAACCGCGCCGGAACGCGGGTTCTTTTCCGCCACCGGGATTCTGGCGGGGCCGCCCGCGGGAGCCCCGGCCGCCGAGGAAGAACTCTTCGGGCCGGTCGCTACGGTGGTCCCCTTTGGGGACGAGGCGGAGGCGGTGGAGATCGCCAACCGGACGAACTATGGGCTGGGGTCTTCGCTCTGGACATCCGACCCGAAGCGGGCGGAACGGCTCGTGCCGGAAATCGAATCCGGGGCCGTGTTCGTGAACGGCATCACCAAATCAGATCCCCGCGTCCCCTTCGGCGGGACGAAGGACAGCGGTTTCGGCCGTGAACTCGGCCCGGACGGGCTCATCGAGTTCACGAACAAGAAGACGGTCTGGATTCGCTGAGACTCAGCCCTCTCGCCTCTCCCTCCTTGGCAGGCTGTGGAGAAAGGCGACTTTAGGGGTCGCGCGGCGCGGAGCGTCGCGGGGGAGGGGTGTGGGGAGACGGTTTCCCCTCCCCGCGAGAAACGGTGGAGGGAATCGCGGAGCGATTCGCGCCACCAGCAGCCTGTGGACAGAGTGGCGTGAGCGCCGAGAGCGGCCAGTCCTCCCGGTGGGGGCGAGGCCCAGTTCTCCCGGTGGGGGTCCGGCTGACAAGGCGCGCGAGGGAGGCATACCGGGTGTATTTCGACCGAAGCGCAACGATGAGCCACGCGAAGCGGGGCGGTTCAGCCGGGATGCAACGCCGCTCGAACGCCACGAGACTCTGTCTACAGGCTGCTTGCCCGGGGAGAAAGCGCCCTGCATGCCAAGAACCTCCGAGACTCGGTGTGTTTCTCCCCCGGGGCGCCATGCGGGGTGCTTGCTCCCCGGGCGGCTAGAGCGGCCAGGCTTCCTGCCGCCAGGCCATGTCCCAGAACATCCACTCGTAGCGCGAACTCATGGCGAAGTGGCGGGCCATCGCCCGGCGGGCCTGGTCGCCGAGACCCTCGGCGGCCTCGTCCGTCAGGCGCACGACCCGCTGCACGACCGCGTCGTACTCCTCGCTGCCGTAGCTTTCGATCCAGCGGCGGTAGAGCGGATCCGGCGAGGGAGGACGCTTCAGCAGTTCCTTGCCCACTTCGGCGTAGATCCAGTAGCAGGGAAGGACGGCGGCGAGTCCTTCGTGGAAGGGCCGCGAATGGACCTGCGACAGGAAATAACTGGTGTAGGCGCGGTTTGTGGGAGCTGGCGGGCGGGTGAAGAGTTCCTCGCGGGAGCTGCCGAGCTCGGTCAGGAACTGCCCCAGTTGTTCGCGCTCTCCCTGAATCGTGGCTACCGCGTCACCGCAGAGCGCCTCGGTGATGTCCGGGTGCGGAGCCTTGCCGCCGAGGATGGCCACGGCCCGCGCGAATTCGTGGAGGTAGAGGGCGTCCTCGATCACGTAGAAGCGGAATGCCTGCCGGTCGAGGGTGCCGTCGGCAAGGCCGTCGAGGAAGGGGTGGCGGAGGATCTCCGCATAGATGGATTCGATCCCGGCCCACAGGCGGGTGGTGAAGCGGTCCTTGGCGGCGACGTTCATGGCACCGGAATGCTAATGGCCCCCGATCAACCGAAGCGGTCAACCGAAGACCACCGGCACCGAGAAGACGGCGAACAGGCAGGTGAGGCCGTGCGGGAACGCCGACCTTCAGGTCGGCATCGCGGCCCGGAGGGCCGCGAAAGCGCGTACTCCCGATGAAGAAAAAGCGCGGGGAGGGCTGGGAGCGCCGGTCGGTTCTCGCGGTAGCGGCCTTCAGACCGGCATCGCGGCCGCAGGCCGCGAAACTCCCGCCGCTACCGTCGCCCATAGCCGGGACCCAATCTGGGATGGCGAAACGCTTGTCAAGCGACACCCAATGTGTCCCGGATAAACGACACCCACTTTGTCACCTCGGGAGGGCGGGGGGCGATCGCTCACCGCGCGACCGCCCTCCGCCCCGTCAGCCAAAGACCACCGGCAGCCAGAAGACGGCGAACAGGCAGGTGAGGATGGCGCCGATGATGTTCACGCCGATCCCGGCGCGCACCATCTGGGGGATGGTGAAGTGGCCGGTCCCGAACACGATGGCGTTCGGAGGAGTGGCCGCCGGCAACATGAAGGCGCAGGAGGCGGCGACGGTGACCGGCACCAGCAGCATCAGAGGCGGGATGGCGGCGCCGACGGCCACCGCGGCGAGGATGGGAACCATCATCGCGGTCGAGGCCAGGTTCGAGGCAAGTTCGGTCAGCAGAATGATGAAGACCACCACCAGCACCACGAACAGGGCCGTGGGGAGCGCCGAGGCCCCGGCAAGGCGGTCACCGAGGACTTGCGAGAGGCCGCTCACCTCCAACCCGTTCGCGAGCGAAAACCCCCCACCGATCAGGATGAGGACATCCCAGGGGATGCGCACTCCCCACTCCCAGTTCAGGATGCGCTCCCGGGAGCCGGTGTTCCCGGCGGGAACGAGGAAGCACAGCACCGTCGCCGCCATGGCGATCGTGGAGTCGGTGATGAAGCTCCCGGTTGGCAGAAACTGGGTCCAGACCGGACGCAGCACCCAAAGGAGAGCGGTCCCGCCGAAGAGGGCGGTGAGCCTCTTTTCCGGGGTCGAGATCGGCCCGAGCGCCGCGTAGGCGGCGCGCACGGGCGCCACCCCGCCGGGGATATCCCGGATGCGGATCGGAAATGCGAACTTGGTGAGCCAGAGCCAGGTCGCCGGCAGGAAGATGATGGTCAGCGGCATGGCGAAAGCGAGCCAACGCACGAAGGTGATCTGGATGCCCATCTCCTCCTCGAGGAAGCCGGCGAGGAACACGTTGGGAGGGGTTCCGATCAGGGTTGCGAATCCCCCAATGGACGCGCCGTAGGCGCAGCCGAGCATCAGGCACACCGCGAAGGGGAACTCCCCGGGCGCGGGGCGCCGCTCTCCGTGTACCGCGCGCGAGATCTCCGCGACCACCGCCACTCCGATGGGCATCATCATCGCCGTGGTGGCCGTGTTCGAGACCCACATGGAGAGGAAGGCGGACGCCACCATGAACCCGAGCACCAGGCGGGGCGGTGAACTGCCCATCGCCATCACGATCCGGAGAGCGAACCGGCGGTGCAGGTTCCAGCGCTGCATCGCCTGGGCGATCATGAATCCCCCGAGGAAGAGGTAGACGAGGTGGTTCGCGTAGGGCGCGGCCGCTCCCGCCGCGTTCGTGATCCCGAGCACCGGGAGCAGCACCAGCGGCAGCAGCGACGTCACCGCCAGCGGCGCCGCCTCGGTAACCCACCAGGTGGCCATGATCGCGGCCACCGCCAGCATTCGGCGCGCCTCGTCGGGGATTCCGGGAATCGGGAAGACGGCGATCCCGACCAGCAGGGCCAGCCCGAGAACCAGTCCGATCCGCTCGCGCGTCATACCGTCCGTCGCCCGGTGCAGCAGATTCCAGTGTCGCTCCCCGCGAACCTAGTGCGACTGGCCAAAGCGGCGAGAGAGTACGCGATTCGCGATGCAGACTCACCGCTTCCGGGTCTTCGACGGGACGCACCCGCTCCTTTCCCATCGCTGCGGCGGAACTGTTCGGCCCCGAAGACGCATCCGCAGATGCGATATCAGTCCGAATTTAGGATCCAGACTAAACGACTCTAAACTTCAGGCGGCTGCGCTGGCGAGTTCCCTGCGGATGAACTGCCCGAACAGCGGGACAGCGAAGGCGTAGCGTGCCCGCCGATCTTTGAAGATCAACCCTTTGCGTTCGAGCGCGGCCAACATCTGAACGATGTGACTGGCACTAAAGGGTTTGTCCAGGAGGTCGCGGGACAGGGTTTCGACGTCCTTGACTGCGAACTCGGTATCGGGGCTCTCGAGCCGCGCGATCAGACCCAGCAGGTCCCTCTGACGATCGGAACACCGCGCCCACCGTCCGGCAAAGAAATCGGAGTCCAACTTCCTTGCAATCTCCGGAAGCGGAACTGACAGTTCCTGGCCCTCGCCAACGCGCTGAAGGAACGCGTCGTACACCTCCTTGCAAATGAACTGCAGGAAGTACGGATAGCCGCCGGAACTCTCGACGATTTTGCCCACCGAGTCGTCGGTCAACGCGAGTGGACGGGCTGCGTCCGCGATCGGCCGGCGGATCGCGTCCTCACTATCCTCGGGGCCAAGTCGGTCCAGGAAACAAACACGGAACATGCGTTCCGCGTAAGTCCTTGAGTCCACCAGCTTCCTCAGGAGATTCGGCAAACCCGCGAACACCAACTTCGCTCTCACCGTAAGGGAGATGTCCCGCTGACAGAGGACAAGGAACGTCTCGAAATTTAGAATTCTGACTAAAGAACACTAAATTTCATCGGACGGCCGCTTGCTGGCGTTTGCGAACGGAATCCGTTTCAGGGTTCGTCGGTCGTGTCCGGCTGGTATCCGAGGCTCAGGAGATTCGCGAGCAGCCGATAGGCGCCCGGGGTGCCAGCAGGAAGCTGCCGCCAGAGTCCGAGACCGAGGTAGAGCCACCGTCCGTCGCCGTGCCGGGCCTCCACCAGGATGCCGCGCTTTTCTCCGGCGTTGTACTCGAAGGGATCCTCCGAGGCGAGCAGATCCCGATAGGCGGGATCGCCCCCCGGCGCCAGGAAATACAGTCCGCGCTCCTGCACCCAGCCGTCCCAATCGGTCTCGTCGATCCGGTTCGGCCCGGCGAAGACCGGATGATCCGGTATCAGCACCTGCATCGGGGCGTCTTCCGCGGTGATCCGCCCCCGGCCGACGGACACCGGGTAAGGCCCCCAGGGCCCCGCGTTGAACTCGAACTTGTTGTACTGGACGAGCAGCGTGCCGCCGCCGGCCACGAAATCGAGCAGGCGCTGGTTGTGGGTCCTGAGATCGGGCCGGGCCAGGTAGGCCCGCACTCCGAGAACGATGGTGTCGAACACCGAGAGGTCTCCCTCGGCGAGCGCCTGTTCGTCGAGGAAGGTCAGGGGCAGTCCGAGTTGCGCGATGGCTTCGGCGACTTCGTCCCCAACCCCTTCGACGTATCCGACGCGGACCGGCGCCACGGTTGCATCAAGCACCCGTGCCGAAGCCTCGGCGGGCCGGAAGAGGTAGCGGGTCTCGATGTGGTGGTAGGCGACCTCCTGGACGGTTTCGGTGAAGGGGTCACCGCCCCCGGTGGGCCGTACCGCGGCGCCCAGCCGGTAGCTGCCGTCCGCCGCGCCGTCCGGGGCGCTCACTTCGAACTCGACCCGCGTCTCACCGGCTCCGGAAAAGGAGACCGGCCTGCTCTGCGGGTAGACGGTCCACCCCGCCGGCGCCTCGAGCGAGGCCTCGAAGCCCGCTGCTCCGTCGCCCCGGTACACCACGGAGACGGTCAGTCGGCGGGGGTTCTGCCCCCGGGGGAAGACTACGATCTCCGGTGAGATCGCCGCCGAGGCGACCGGCAGGATCGAGACTTCTTTTTGTTTTTCCGTTCCGACCCAGGGACCGTCGTAGCGATACTCGACCGGGCTGCGGATCTCGACGGGAATGCCTGCGGACTCGAAGGCGACGCGCGCCACCACCTGAGGGGGCTGCGCCGGGAGCCCGAACAAATCTCCCGACCACGCTGCAAAGCGGTCCGCGCCGGGAACGCTCCGCCAGGGCTGGCGGCTCAGGGCCGCGGCGTTCCCCACCGAGACTCCGAACTCCGCGCGGAGCGGGCTGGCAGGGCTCGATTCGAGGGGGAGATCGTCAGGGCCGATCGGAGGGGGCAGGGGGCGCCGGCGCGGCCCGGGACCGGGAGGCGTTCCCGGGGACGGCAGCGATTGGCTGACCTCCCAGCCATCGGGTGCCTCGATTTCGATTCCGGTGATCGTGGCCGCGGCGGGGCCGCCAAGGACAGAGATCTGCGCCCCGAAACTGCCGCCCGGAACAACCACCCCGGACTCCGCTACCGCGTCCACCACGAGTCCGTGGGCGAGCGCAATCGCGCGCTGGATCTGGACTTCCCGAAGCGCCATCCGATGCTCGATCTCGTCCCGGCTCTCACTGGTGAGCCCGTCGGGAAGGGCTTCGCGCCGCAGGCTTCGCGCCGCGGTCAGCGCCTTCCGGAGACCCGGAAGCGTGTCTGCCGGCGCGATCGCCGAAAAAGCCTGAGCGGCCTGGGCTACGGCCTGGCGGAGGGCGACCAGCCTGGACGTGGCCTCTGCGGTCGCTTCCGGAGTGCCGGCCACGAAATCCCCCAGGCGCTCTACCCCGGTCGGAATCCCCGCAAAGAGGCCGTCGGCCCCTTCCGGCCCGAGCGCGGCGCCGTCCTGCGCTCCGCGCGTTTCCACCAGCACCGAGGGAAATCCGGTCGGCCCGCCACGCACCTGGCCCATTCCCTGGCAGCGGTGCGCCGAACGCGCTTCCTGTCCGAGGTCCGCATAGGTGCGGCCGAGAAGCGGATCCCAGACCGCGGTCTCGATGCGGACGGTCCGCGCCTCGCCGGCCGCCGACCCGCCGCCCACGCCTCCCACCAGCAGGCGCAGCGGCCGCCAGGGCATCAGACCGAGTTCCGCGTGCTCCGGGAAGCGGTCCGGATCCCCGGCCGCGTCGAAGGCCTCGTGGGCGAGCCGGCCCGCCGCTTGATGGTGCTGGCCGCCGCCGGTCCCGGCAGGCGGCAGGGTGATGACCACGTCGGGCCGAAGGGTCCGGAGCATCCGCACCACCTCGCCGAGCGTCTGCTCGTGGCCCCATTTCTCGAAGGTCTCCTCGACGCTGAACGAGTATCCGAAGTCGGAGACCATTCCGAAGTACTGCTCCACCCCGTCGAGCCGGTGGGACGTCCGGAGTTCTTCGGTGCGGAGCAACCGCAGTCCATCGAAGAGTTCGGGGCCGATCTCGTTTTGTCCGCCGCCGCCGCGGGTGAGGGTCAGGAGCGAAACCCTCGCGCCCAGGCCGCGGCTGAGCAAGGCGTGCAGGGCGTTGTTCTCGTCGTCGGGGTGCGCCGTGATGGTGAGCACCGAGACGCCGCTCTCGATCTTTCGGAGCGCGAGACCCAGTCCGGTGGCGCCGCGATCTTCGGCGAGGGGGCGAAGTTGGGCCGAGGCGGACGGGGCGCCGGCCGCGACCATTGCCGCGACCGACAGCGCGAGAGTCAAAGGCGCGAACCGTCGCATCCTTCGTGGAGTAGTCATCACTGCGCTCCCTTTGCCTGGGAGGAGAAGGCCCCGCCTCCTAGAATCTCCCGGCGCGGGCCGATAAGCGTCCGGCCCGGCCAGTCAGTCTAGCCGGGAGCCCCATGCAGAACCCAACCGATCAACCCCCCTCTCGGCGGGGGTTCTTCCGCTCCTGGCGGCGGCTCTATGCGGCCGTGCTGCTGACCACTCTCTCCGTCTACATCCTCCTCTTCGTGTTCTCCCGGGTCTTCGGGTCTTAGCAGCCTATGGACAAAGTCACGCGGCGTTTGACCGGCGATGCATCCCGGCTGAACCACTCCGTTTCGCGTCGCTCATCGTTGCGCTTCGGTCGAAATACGCTCGGTATTCCTTCCTCGCGCGCCTTGTCAGCCGGGCCCCCACCGGGAGAACTGGCCCCACCGGGAGAACTGGGCCTCACTGGCCTCGGCGCTCGCGCCACCTTGCCCATAGGCTGTTAGCGGGCTTTTCCTTGCAGCTCCTCGACTGGATCGTCGTTGCCGCCTACTTCGGCCTGATCATCGCCGTCGGCTACCGGACCGGGCGCGGCAACCGAGGGCTCGAGGACTACTTCCTCGCCCGCCGGTCCATGCCCTGGTACGCCATGGGCCTTTCGGTAATGGCCACCCAGGCGAGCGCGATCACGCTGGTCGGAACGACCGGCCAGGCCTACGTGGACGGGATGCGATTCATCCAGATCTACTTCGCCCTGCCCATCGCCATGGTGATCCTGTGTTTCACCCTGGTACCGCTGTTCTACCGCGCCCGGGTGTTCACGGCCTACGAGTTTCTGGAGCAGCGTTGCGGTCCGCACACCCGCTCCCTCACGAGCCTTCTCTTCCTGTTTGGGAGGGCGCTGTCCGGAGCCGTGGTGATCTACGCGCCGTCGGTGGTCCTTTCGGTCGTCTTCTCGCTCGACGAGACCGTCACGATCCTGCTTATCGGCGGGTTCGCCACGATCTACACCGCGATGGGCGGGATGCGCGCCGTGATGTGGGTCGAGACGTGGCAAATGCTGATCATCATGCTCGGCATTCTCTTCTGCCTCGGATCGGTGATCTGGGGACTGCCCGACGAGGTGAGCCTCGGGGAGGCGCTGCGGCTTGCCGGGTCAACGGGCCGCCTGGAAACGCTGTCGTTCGACCCCGACCCGCGCCAGACCTACACCGTCTGGACGGGGCTCCTGGGCGGGCTCTTCCTGATGCTCTCCTATTTCGGCTGCGACCAGAGCCAGGTCCAGCGTTACCTCACCGGCCGTTCGCTTCGAGACAGCCGCTTTTCGCTGATCTTCAACGCTTTCGCCAAGCTGCCGGTGCAGTTCGTGATTCTGCTCACCGGGGCGCTTCTCTTCGTCTTCTACCAGTTCGAGAAGCCGCCCGTGCTCTTCGATCCGGTGACTCTCGCCGAAACGCGGGCGGCGCAACCCGAGGAGATGGAGGCGATGGAGGCGCGCTACGAAACCGCCTTCGCCGAGCGCCGGACGGCCGCGCTCGATTTCGCCGAGGCCGATGCCGGCTCCTCGGAGGCGGCGCTCAGGGAGCGGTTCGTCGCTGCCGACCTCGTGTTTCAGGAGACGCGCGCCGAGGCGGTGCGCACCGCGTCCGAGGTGAAAGGCGAGCCATGGAGCGATACGAACCACGTATTCCCGACCTTCGTGTTCACCCAGTTACCCCCCGGAATCGTCGGCCTGATCCTCATCGCGGTGCTGGCCGCGGCGATGTCCACCGTGGAGTCGGAACTATCGGCGCTCTCGACCGCCAGCGTGGTGGACTTCTACCGCCGCTTTCGAAGCCGCTTGGGGGGCCGCTTCCTCCGCGGTCCGACTTCCGATCGGCACGACCTGATCGCCGGCCGGGTGGGGATCGTGTTCTGGGGAACGGTCGCGACCGGGGCTGCCTTTTACATGGGGCGGTTGGGGTCGGCGGTAGAAGCGGTAAACCGCGTGGGATCCTTCTTCTACGGTCCCATCCTCGGAGCGTTTGTCCTCGCCGCTATCTTCCCGAACCGGGGCGCCCGCCGGGCCTTCCCCGCGGTTCTTTGTGGGATCGCCGCCGTGTGGGTCGCTGACCTCCTGCCTCGGTGGCTCGGGGTTACCGGCATTTCCTACCTCTACTACAACCTGATCGGGACGGCGGTGACGGTGATCGTCGGTCTCGTGCTGGGTCGCGCGACCCACGTTCCGCGCGAGCAGGAAAGCCGATGAGCCGGGTCCGGGTTCACCTGGTCTCCCGGATTGCCGAGGCCCTGTCGTCGCGGGAGTTCCTTCGCTCTTCCGGCTTCTTCACCGGTCTCAACCTGGGGATCGGAGCGCTGGTAGGTGCGGTCATCGTGTCCTTCATCGTGGTGACCGAATGGCTCACCGAAGTGATGATTCACGGGCAGGCGCTCGGAGCGATCCGCTTTGCCGCGCCGGTCCTGGGGGCGTTGGCTGCCGGCTTCCTGATGCACCGCTGGTTCGGCGAAGCCCGCGGAAGCGGGATTCCGCAGACCAAGGCGGCGCTGGTCGCGAACGACGGTCGGATTCCGTTCCGCACAGCCTTTGGGAAGTACGTCTGCGGGGTGCTCACCCTGGGCGCCGGCATCCCGCTGGGGCGCGAGGGCCCGTCCGCGCAGATCGGGGCCGGGATCGCTTCCTCCGTGGGAGAAGCCCTCGGGCTCGACACCGAGCAGCGGCGGCAACTGATACCGGTCGGGACGGCGGCGGCGATCGCCGCGGCCTTCAACACCCCGATCGCCGCGATCCTGTTCTCGCTGGAGGAAATCGTCGGAAATCTCCACGCGCGGGTGCTCGGCTCGGTGGTTCTGAGCGCGGTGGCGAGCTGGCTGGTGCTCAGGCTTTCGCTTGGCGACGAACCGCTCTTCTCGGTTCCCGCCTACGAGCTCGGGCATCCTGCGGAACTCCTCATCTATGCCGTGCTCGGGGTGCTCGGGGGGCTGATGTCGGTCGGGTTCGTGCGCACCCTGCTCTGGCTGCGTGCCCAAATCCGCCGGCTTCCGGTGGCGAGCCGCTGGTTCCAGCCGGCACTCGGCGGGGTGGCGGTGGCCGCCGCCTGGTTGTTGCTTCCCGGCTTCTTCGGGGTGGGTTACGGCCCCGTGGGCGAGGCGCTGGCGGGTGAGTTGCCCATGGGACGGATGGCGGTTCTCCTTGCCGTCCACCTCGTCCTGGTGGTCGTCGCCTACGCCTCCGGCAACGCCGGAGGGATCTTCGGCCCCAGCATCTTCCTCGGCGCCATGCTGGGCGGGGTGGTGGGCAGCGTGGCCAACCTCTGGTTCGACTTCGCATCCGGACCCGGCCCCTACGCCCTGGTGGGTATGGGGGCGGCGTTCGCCGGGATCCTCCGGGTCCCGATGGCGTCGGTCTTCATGATCTTCGAGATCACCCAGAGCTACGCGGTCATCGTGCCGATAATGATTGCGAACCTGACCTCGTTTTTCGTCTCCCGGCGGCTCCAGCCCGTATCGGTGTACGAGGCCCTTGCGGCGCAGGACGGGATCCAGCTTCCCTCCACGGAGGACGAGGAGCCCCATCCGGTGGTGCGGGCCGCGATGCGCCCGCCGCGGGAGTTGCTTCCTCCGGACCTGACCGTCGAGGACGCCATCGAACGGGTGGCGCTCAGCGGCAAGCGTGCGTGGCCGGTGGCCGAGGGGAACCGGATCTCGGGGTTGATCACGCTCGCCGAGTTGGAGCGATTCCACGCCTGGGGACAGGATCAGGACCGACTCGGCGACCTGGTGAGAGGCCGGAAGTTTCCCTACGCCCACGCCGACCAGCCCATCGACCACGTGCTGGCCACCATGGGCCGGCTCCGCATGGACACTCTTCCCGTGGTGAGCCGGGTGGACGTCCACCAGCTCCAGGCGGTGGTCACTGTCTCGGATCTTTTGCGGGCGTACGGGATCGCTCCCGGTGCGGGAAACGGCCCACCGCGCGGTATCCCGGGGTGAGCGAGTGGTGACAGCCTGGTGATTGCGGTCGTTCAGCGGGTCTCCCGTGCCTCGGTTTCGGTAGGCGGTCAACTCGTCTCCGAAATCGGAGAGGGACTCCTGGTCCTGCTTGGGGTTTCGGTCTCCGATACCCCGGAGGACGCCGCCTGGCTCGCGAAGAAGATCGCCGGGCTCCGGATGTTTCGAGCCCCCGAGGCACAACCGGAGAGAAGCGTCCTCGAGATCGGTGGCGAGGTGCTCGCCGTGTCCCAGTTCACCCTGCTGGGGAACTGCCGCAAGGGGAGGCGTCCCTCCTTTACCCGGGCAGCCCCGGGGCCGGAGGCCGAAGCGCTCTACGAGGAATTCTGCGCCGAGCTCCGGGAACTCGCGGTTCCGGTGGGCACCGGCCGCTTCGGGGCGATGATGGAGGTCTCCCTGCTGAACGACGGGCCTTACACCCTGCTCGTTGAAAGCCCATCCGGAAGGAGTCGGTCCGGGTAGTGGCGCGGCATTCGACCGGCGAATCATCCCGGCTGAACCGCTTCGCTCGGCGTTCCAAATCAGTCGGCATACGTCGGTATGCCTCCCGATTTGCGCCTTGTCAGCCGGGCGCCTCACCGGTCTCGGTGCTCACGCCACTACCCGGACAGACTCCTCGCGACGGGGTATCCTTTCGGTTTCTCGCGAATAGTGGCGCTTGGCCGTTAGCGGGCGCCGTGCGTCGGCGGCCCTGATTCGCTCGAGAACGAGGTGTCTCTCATGCGCATGTTCTTTCGGACGGCCGCTCCGATTGCGGCCATCGTCTCTCTCTTCGCCTTCGTAGGCTGCGAGGGCGGCGCCGCCGCCGGTTCCGGGGGCCAGGCCCGCGGCTCTGGCTCGCTTCTTCCGGACAGTGTGGACTCCGAGGTGCTCGGGATCCTGAACGGTGAGGAGATCACTCTCGACGATCTCTCGGAGCGGGATCGGTTCCAACTCGCTCAGCTCCGGAGCGACTACTACACGAAGAGCCACGAGTTGCTGGAGGAGAGCGTGGTGCGGGCGGCGCGGGAGCAACTGCTCATGGCCGCGGCCGCGGAGAAGGGGATGACCCTGAACCAGTACTACACGAACGAGATCGGCCTTCCGGAAGTCAGCGACGAAGAGGTCCAGAACGTGTACAACCAGAACCGCCAGCAGTTCGGGGGACGGTCACTCGAAGAGATCGGGACCAGCCTCCGGCGGCAGATTGCGAACCAGAAGATGACGCGGAATATCGAAATGGCCGGCAACCGCTTGTTGGGCGAGGCCGAATGGAATCTGGCCGTACCCGCCTACCGGGTGGCGATCGAGACGGAAGGCCATTCAACGATAGGTCCCGAAGACGCGCCGGTGGAGATCGTGGTCTTCTCCGATTTCGAGTGCCCCTATTGCCGCCGCTTCAACACCACCCTCGACCAGCTCCGCGAAGCCGAGGAGTACGAGGGGAAGATCCGCCTCGTTTTCCGGCACTACCCGCTGCGCAACATGCATCCGCTGGCGCAGAAGGCCGCTGAGGCCTCGATCTGCGCGGAGGACCAGGGGAAGTTCTGGGAATACCACGACGCGCTCTGGACCGACGAAAACCTCTCGCCGGACAACCTCGAGCAGCACGCGGTGCTCCTGGGACTCGACACCGAAGCGTTCGCCGAATGCGTCAACTCGGGCCGCCACTACGGCAGGGTGCAGACGGACTTTGAAGCCGCCATGGCGCTCGGACAGGGTGGGACGCCCGCCGTGTTCGTGAACGGGCGATACGTTGGCGGCGCGGTGCCGTCCGAACAACTCAGGGATGAGGTCGAGCGGGAACTGACGGAATCGAACTGACAGCCGCCGGGAGACTCCAAGACATGCCCAGAACGAACACCCTCTCCCCGGAAGTCCAGGAATTCCTGGCGACCCGGGCCTATGTCCACCTGGCCACCCTGATGGCCGACGGCAGCCCCCAGGTTTCCCCGGTGTGGGCGGAGACCGACGGCGATCTGATCGTCGTGAATTCCGCGGCAGGGCGGGTCAAGGACATCAACATCCGGCGCGATGCGCGGGTGGCGCTCTCCGCCACCCATCCGGACGATCCCTTCAAGGCACTGATGATCCGGGGCCGGGTGGTAAAAGTTGCCGAGGAAGGCGCGGAAGAGGGGATCGACCGCCTCGCCCGCAAGTACATCGGGACCGATCGCTACGAGTGGCGCCGCCCCGGGGAAGTGCGGGTCGCCTACTACATCCAGCCGGAGACCGTAAAGACTCTCTAAGGGAATCTCCCCCCCTGGGGGCGGTCGCGCCGCCCTTACGGCTTGACCTCCCGGCCGCCGATGAACGTTCGCTCGACCCGCAGGTCGCGGATGTCGTCCACCGGGACCGTGAGAATGTCGTCGGACAGCACGATGAAGTCGGCCAACATGCCCTCGGCGATGGTGCCCTTCTCGCTCTCTTCGAAGGTGAAGAAGGCCGGCTCCCGGGTGTGCAGGCGGATCGCTTCCTCGATGCTGACCGCTTCTTCCGGCCCGTGCACCTCGCCGTCGAAGCCCCGCCGGGTGACCGCGGTCCAGATCGTGATCAGCGGCCCGTAAGGCGCCGAGTCGGAGCCGTGGGAGACGCGAACTCCGGCGTCGAGCAGGGAACGGGTCGGATTCTGGGTTGCTTCCCGTTCGGCGGTGAGCGCCTCCTCGGCGTAGGCGCCGAGCCCCACGGTGAAGGACGGCTGGCTCGCCACCATGATGCCGTGCTCCGCCATGAGCGCGATGGTGTCCGCGGGTGGTTTGACCGCCACGTGGTGCAGGTAGTGCCGGTGGTCCTCGCGGGGGATTTCGTCCAGGATGCGGGCCATCGCTTCCGCCACCATCTTCACGGCGCCGTCGCCCATGGTGTGGATGCCGAGCTGCCAGCCGAGTTCGTGGGCTCGCTTTCGCGACCGGATGGAAGACCTCGGCCGGGATGCGGATGGCGCCGAAGAAGTCGGGCCGGCCCTCGTAGGGCTCGAGCGACCAGAACACCGGAGCGCTCAGGCCGCCGTCAATGCTCATCTTCACCGCGCCGACCCGGAAACGGGAGTCCCCCTCGCCGGTAACGAAGCCGAGTTCTTCGAGCGCTTGGGTCTCGCGCCGTATCCCTTCCTCCGGGTCGTCGTAGGTGTCGTGGCCGGGGCTCAGGCGCACCTGCATCGTCGCCCGCGGTAGCTCCTCGCCGTAGCGGGCGTAGAGGTCCCGCACCGCCGGAATCCCCCTCGGCCGGACCCCGGCGATGTTCACGCTGGTGATCCCCATGGCGGCCAGCTTGCCCAGCGTCGCGCGCATGGTCTCGATGCCCCTCTCGTAGGGGACTTCCGGCGCCGGGGGAAGGACTCGATCCACGATCCGGCGCGCCGCTTCGAGGACGCGGCCGGTCGGTTCGCCGTTCGCGTCGCGGAAGATCCAGCCCCCCTCCGGGTCGGGCGTGTTGCGGTCGATTCCCGCGAGTTGCAGCGCCGGTGAGTTCAGCAAGTAGGTGTGGGGCCCGCGGGTGAGCATCACCGGGTTGTCGGGGGCGGCCTCGTCCAGGAGCCAGCGGTCCGGGATCCGGCTGTTCGGCCAGTCCATCCGGGTGAGCCCGCCGCGAATCCACTCGCCCGGCGACCTCGTAGCTGCCTCCGCCTCCAGCGCGGCGAAGAGCTCGTCCGGCTCGGTCGCCTCCGCCGACCATTCCGGCAGTCCGGGTACCAGCCCGTCTTCCCAGCGCTGCAGGGCCCGGCCGGGGCCGAGGTGGATGTGGTTGTCGTTGAACCCCGGAAGGACCGTCTTCCCCTGGAGATCCACGACCTCCGCGGCGCCGCCGGGAAAGGCTTCCTCGACTGCCTCCTCCGAGCCCACCGCCGCGAACCGTCCATCCACCACCGCGAAAGCCTCGGCGATGTTGAAGTCGTCGTCGGCGGTTACCACTTTCGCATTGCGGTAGATCGCATCGGCGGCCGGCCCGGAGGGGCCGCAGGCGAGGCCCGTCGGGGCGACGCCCGCGACGGCCAGGAGGGTTAGCAGCCTGTGGACAAAGTGGCGAGAGCGCCGAGAGCGCCAATTCTCCCGGTGGGGGCGAGGCGCCCGGCTGACAAGGCGTGCGAGGGACGAATACCTGGTGTATTCCGACCGAAGCGCAACGATGAGCCACGCGAAGCGGGGCGGCCAGTTCTCCCGGTGGGGGCCAGCCGGGATGGATCGCCGCTCAAGTCCCCACCGGGAGAACTGGGCCGCGTGACTTTGTTCACAGGCTGCTTGGAGTCTCTTCATGATCTTCACCTTTACCCGGGCGCATCCAACACGCTGCCGGACATGGCTGCGGGAGCTTCGCTGCCGAGCCAGACAATGACATCCGCCACCGCTTCGGGGCTGGACCTCGGCTTTGCGCCCGGGATCACCGTTCGGTAGGACTCGGTATCCACGGAACCGGGGCAAACCGCGAACACCGAGATTCCGGCGGGCCGCAGTTCCTCCGCGCATGCCTTGGTGAACCCCACGACACCCCACTTCGAGGCGCCATAGGCGGCCAACCGGGAAGCGCCGATCCGAGCCGCCACCGCCGCCAGGTTCACGATGCGGCCGCTTCTCCGTTCGATCATCGCCGGCAGAACGGCCTTGGTAGCGAGGAACACGCCCTTCAGATTCACTCCCAGGACCCGGTCGAAGTCCGCCTCGGAGGTGGCGGTAAGGGGAGCGCGAAAGGCCGCGCCCGCGGCGTTCACCAGCAATCCCACGGGACCAAAACGCCTCTCGGTTTCCGCGACCAACTCGCGTACCTGGCCCGATTCCGTGATGTCGGTCGGGGCAACAAAGGCGAACCCGCCCGTTTCCCGGATCCGATTCTCGATCGAGACGAGACCCATCGGGCGGCGCGCCGCCAGCGCGACGGCGAAACCACGCTCGGCGAGCTTCACGGCGGTTGCGGCTCCGATCCCCTGACTGGCGCCCGTGACGATGGCTACCGGGGGTCCTGCTGATGGCGAGGGCACAGGCTCTATCCGGTGTTGTCCGAGCCGTGTTCCCGGTAGCGGGGTCAGGAGCTATCGGTGAGGCTGACGTCGGGGATCTCGCCGCCCTCCGGGCGGCGATGCCGGTCTGGAGACCGGCGTTCCTAGACTCCGATCAGGTGAGCGGTGACCGTCCGCTGGCGCGGCCCGTCGAGTTCCGCGAAGAGGATGCTCTGCCACTGTCCGAGGCTGATCTCTCCCTCGTGGATCGGAACGGTCACGTTGTGACCGAGCAGCGCCGCGCGGAGGTGCGCGTCAGCATTCTTCCGCTCGCAATCGGAACAGTCTTCGCAGTTGTGGAGGTAACCGTCCTCGGTGTCCACGAGCCGCTCGAGGCACTCGGTGAGGTCGGCCATCAGGGCCGCCTGGAATTCGTTCAGGAAAAGCGCGGTCGTGGTGTGAAGCGTCGAGAGGATGAGGAAACCGGCCTTGATGCCCGAATCCCGGACCTGGTCGCGTACGCGGTCGCTGATGTTGTGCAGTTCCACGCGCGAATCCGTGACCACTTTCAGCGTCCGATGCATGACCTTCATCTGGCCGCGGAACACGTCCTGGCCGGACTCCGGCTGGGCGACCTTGACCGTCGGTTGCGTCAGTACGCTCTGCATCTGGGACTCCTTGACCCGGCCTACCCGCTGTCGGCGTGGGGCCGGAGCGAGCAAACGGAAAGCCAGTATAACAAGCGCCACCAGCGTGAGACTGGCTGGCCAGTGAGCCCTTGAACAGCCTGTGGCAAAACCCACGCGGCGTTCGACCGGCGATGCATCCCGCCTGAACCGCGCCGCTTTGCGGCGCTCTTCGTTGCGTTTCGGTCGAAATACACTCGGGCCAGTTCTCCCGGTGGGGGCTCCTCCCTCACGCGCCTTGTCAGGCGGGCGCCTCGCCCCCACCGGGAGAACTGGCCGCTCTCGGCGCTCACCCGGGTTCCACCAGAGGCTGTTAACAGCCTGTGGCAAAACCCACGCGGCGTTCGACCGGCGATGCATCCCGGCTGAACCGCCCCCCCACCGGGAGAACTGGCGCTTCGCGGCGCTCTGCGTTGCGTTTCGGTCGAAATACACTCGGGCCAGTTCTCCCGGTGGGGGCTCCTCCCTCACGCGCCTTGCCAGCCGGGCGCCTCGCCCCCACCGGGAGAACTGGCCGCTCTCGGCGCTCACGCGGGTTTCACCACAGGCTGTTAACGACGCGGATTGACGCCGGGGCTGGGATACTTCGGGGCGTGACCGCGCCGACGGGTGGTGGTTGCCCTTCAACCTATTTCCGGGATCTCGCTGATGGAAGCGCTTGCCGCCGCACTTCGACCTCTCCTCGGGCGACACGGTTTTCTCGTCCGTCCGGAGCACACGCTTCCCTACGAATGTGACGGGAGCACCGCCTACCGCAGTGCGCCCCAGGCCGTGGCGCTCCCCCGCACCACCGCCGAAGTGTCCGCGGTAGTGCGGGCTTGCGCCGCCGCCGGCGTCCCCTTCACCGCGCGCGGGGCCGGGACCGGTCTTTCCGGAGGCGCGACCCCGATCGAGGGCGGGGTGGTGATTTCGCTGGCGGGCATGAGCAAGGTCCTCGAGATCAACGCCCGGGAGCGGATCGCCCGCTGTCAGACGGGGGTGGTCAACCTCGAGATATCGCGGGCCGCCGCTCCCTTCGGACTCTTCTTCGCTCCCGACCCGTCGAGCCAGTCCGCCTGCACTCTCGGAGGCAACATCGCCGAGAACTCGGGAGGACCGCACTGTTTCAAGCTGGGGGCGACCACTTCGCACATCCTGTCGGCGACCGTGGTCCTCGACGACGGCGAGGTGGTGGTCCTCTCGGAGGATGACGCCGGCTACGACCTGCTCGGACTCTTCATCGGTTCCGAGGGCACCCTCGGGATCGCCACCGAAGCCACGGTGCGGCTGCTCCCCCTTCCGGAGACCGTCGAGACCCTGCTGGCGCCCTTCGGCGGTCTGGTGCCGGCTTGCGAAGCCGTCTCCCGGATCGTTGCCGCCGGCATCGTTCCGGTGGCGATGGAGATGCTCGACGCGGCCACGATCGAGGTGGTCGAGGCCGGCATCGGAGCGGGCTACCCGAAGGGTGCCGGGGCGGTACTTCTTCTCGAGCTTGACGGCGCCAGCGAGGCGGTCGCCCGGCAGCGAACCGAGGTGGACCGCATCCTCCAGGACTGCGGGGCCCTCGAGATTCGGGTCGCGAGTGACGCGGCGGAGCGGGAACTGCTCTGGCGCGGCCGCAAGTTCGCCTTCGGCGCCATGGGCCGTATCTCGACCGATCTCTACGTGCAGGACGGGGTGGTTCCCCGCTCCGCGCTCCCCGAGGCCATTGCGGAAGTCGAGAGAATCGGAAAACGCCACGGCCTCCGGATCGCGAACGTGTTTCACGCGGGGGACGGGAACCTCCATCCTTGCATGTCCTACGACGGGCGGAATCCGGACGAAAAGGCCCGGGTGCTCGCCGCGAGCCACGAGTTGCTCGTGATGTGCGTCCGGCTCGGTGGGGTGCTGTCCGGCGAGCACGGGGTGGGGATCGAGAAGCGCGATTCCCTTCATCTGCTCTTTGGAGAGGATGACATCGAGGCGATGCGCCGGGTCCGGGACGCGTGGAACCGGCAAGGGCTGCTGAACCCGGGCAAGATTTTTCCGGTGCGAGCCGGCTGCGGCGAGTCGCGGGCAGCCCTTCCCGAGAGCGGCCCCGAGAGTGGATTGCCGGGCCGGGTCGCCGCGATCCCGGGCGCCTGGATCTGATCCGGGAGGTACCCGGTGAACCGGCCTGAACCCCCGACTGTCGCGGTCACGCTGGACGGCGTCCCGGTCGGCCGGACTTCGGCACCCGCCTGCGAGGAGGAGGTGGGAAGCGTTCTCGCCGCGGCCTCCCGCGCCGGAGAAAAGGTGGTCCTTCGGGGAGGCGGCACTCGCCTGGAGTTGGGCGCCCCGGTGCGTGCCGATCGGGTGCTGGACATCGGTGGCCTGTCGGGGGTGATCGAGCACCACGTCCAGGATCTGACCGTCGAGGCCTGGGCGGGTACGACCGTCGGGGCGTTGAACCGCGCACTGGCGCCCCACCGACAGTTCCTTCCTCTCGACCCTCCCCTACCGGAACGGGCGACCCTCGGAGGCGTGATCGCCGCGGGCGACCCCGGGTTCCGCGTGGTTCCCGGGTCTCGTCCCCGGGATCTCCTGCTCGGCCTGTCGGCGGTGCTGGCCGCCGGGACACGCATCCGATCCGGCGGGCGGGTCGTAAAGAACGTGACGGGTTACGAGTTGACCAAGCTCTTCACCGGCTCGCTCGGGACCCTGGGCGCCATCACGCGGGTCACCGTGCGGCTCCGGGCGTTTCCCGAAGCCTCGCGCACGGTGGTCGCGCGCCTCCCGATTTCTGATTCGGTCGAACGGTTTGCGGACCGGGTGCTGGCGGCGGCCGCCGCGGCGCCCGGTCCGGCGGCGGTCGCGGTGGTACCTCCGGGAACGGGCCTCCCCGGGCTTCCCGAAGAAGGAGGCTTTCGCCTGGCAATACGTTTCGAGGGACTCAGGGAGGAAGCCGCGGTGTCCCCGGACGGGGTGGTGAAGGCCGCGGGAGGGACGGGGAGAATCCTCGAGGGCTCCGACGAGGAGGAGTTCTGGGCAGGGGTCCGGGATTTCGCCGCCGTGGTTCCCCATCGGCAGAAAACGCTGGGTCTTTCGCTTCGCGGTCCCCGGGAGGCCTTGCTACGCACCGTGTGGAGACTCGCCGCGTTCGGTCCGCCCGTCGCCTTCCCCGACCAGCGACGCGCCATCGCGTCAGTCCCGACGACCGACTGCGACGCGGCCCTCGAAGCTCTGGGCAGAGAACCGGGCGTCTCCGCGATTGTCGAAACCGCCCCGGCTGGCTGGAAGCGAGACCATCCCGCCTGCTACCCGCCGCCGCCCGCACCGGTCGGAGCGCTCTCACGCCGCATCAAGGCGGCCTTCGATCCCGATGGGGTTCTGGCCCCCGGCCGGATGCCCTTCTGAGGGGGCGCCGTTGTGCTTCGCCGGCGGTGGCGAAAGCGGTCTTGTCCGCGGCGCGGAGCGCCGCGGGGGAGGGGTGCGGGGAGCGGGGAGGGGTTTCCCCTCCTGTGCGGACCGGAGACATGGGTAACAGCTTGGACCGGACACATAGGTGACAGTTTTGGTGAGATGGTGGGCAACGATCGGGAGGGAGATCGATGCCCTGGAAAGAGAGAAGTCCTATGGAACTGAGGAAGGAGTTCGTTGTGGCGCGCCTGCGGGGGGATTGTTCGGTGGCGTCGCTGTGCGAGCAGTTCGGGGTGAGCCGGAAGACGGGCTACAAGTGGCTGCGGCGGTATGACCAGGAAGGGACGCGAGGTCTGGAGGACCGGTCGCGAGCTCCGCGGCGGCGGGCGAACGCGTTGTCTGCGGAAAAGGTGGCGGCGATCGTGGAGGTTCGTCGGGAGCGGCCGCACTGGGGCCCGAAGAAGCTGCGCTGGCAGTTGGAGAGACGGTATCCGGGAGTTGGGTGGCCAGCGCCGAGCACGATCGGCGAGGTGCTCCGCAGGGAGGGCTTGGTGAGTCCCGACGGGCGTAGCCAGCGGCGGCGGTGGAGGCGCAGCGGGCCGCTGCGGGAGCCGAAGGCCCCGAACGACATCTGGGGCATCGACTTCAAGGGGTGGTTCCGGACGCGGGACGGGGTGCGCTGCGACCCGCTGACGGTCACGGATTTGAGCAGCCGGTTCATCCTGTCGTTGGTGATCCTTCCGATTCGGACGGAGGAAGTGCGTCAGGAGATGGAGACGCTGTTCGAGCGCTACGGGGTGCCGGGCGCCATGCGCTCGGACAACGGGACGCCGTTCGCGGGGCCGGGGGTTGGTGGCCTGTCGCGGTTGTCGGTGGATTGGGTGAAGGCGGGGATCCGGTTGGAGCGGATCGATCCGGGGAAGCCGTTCCAGAACGGGTCTCACGAGCGGATGCACGCGACGCTGCAGAAGGAGACGACGCGGCCAGCAGCGGCGACGGTAGCGGAGCAGCAGGAGCGGTTCGACCGGTATCGGGAGGATTTCAACGAGCGGCGGCCGCACGAGGCGCTGGGTCAGGAGGTCCCGGCGACGTTCTACCGTCGTTCCGAGCGGGAGTATCCGAAGCCGCTGCCGAAGCCGTGGTATGCCGCGGAGCATGCGGTGCGGCAGGTGAGGAGCGATGGTTCGATCAAGTGGGGCGGTCGTCACATCTTCGTGAGCATGGCGTTGGCGGGGGAGCCGGTCGGGATTGCGGAGACTCCGGGAGGCCCCTGGGTCGTGCGCTTCGCGGATCTGGAACTCGGCCTGATCGAGCGTGGCTCGCGGAAGCTGCTCCACCCGGGTCGGAAGCGGCGCGGGCCTGGGCAAACCAACGAGGAACGGGGAAGGTGAGACGAGTGACTTCCGCACCCTGGGCGATCGGCGCGGGACCCCAGCGGGTCGCGCCCCCAGCGCCGAGACGGTTCCGCCGCTGTGGAAAGCGTGGAAAGCGCGCACGCGTGGGGCATGAGCGCGGGGGGCATGGTCCGGCGGGGGCGGTGGGGACGCGCACGCTCTTCCCACTCTTCCCACAGCCTGATCCTCTTCAACCCGGCAGGGATTTGGACGGGAAGGAGTGGCGCCTAACCGCAACGGTCCACCGCTCCCCCGCCGGCGCCCCGCCGGACCAGGTCCGGACACCAGAGACCGCCGCCGCGCACCATCACGTCCGGGATGACGGCTCTCAAAGTGTTACCCATGTGTCCGGTCCACTGTGTTACCCATGTCTCGTTCGTACACTCCCTGCGAGAAACGATGGCGGGAATCGCTGAGCATTCCCGCCATCACCCGGTGGGAAGAGCGCCCCGCACGCGCAGAACCAGTCCGATTCGGTTGGGGTGTCGTCGGAAACCGTGCGGGGTGCTCTTTCCACGGGCTGTTAGATTCGCCCCGTGATCCAACCGACTGGTGGCGAGGCTCTCCGGATCTACGAGAAGACGCTCGCTTGCGTCCACTGCGGTCTCTGCCTCCCGGCCTGCCCGGCCTACGAGAACGCTCCGCGCGAATCCCTCGCGCCCCGTGGGCAGGTATTCAACGCCCGCGCTTTGCTCGAGGGGCGGCTTCCGGCGAGCGACGGTCTGGCGGAAGACCTCTACGAGTGTCTGGCCTGCCGCGGCTGCGAGACCGTCTGTCCGGCGGGGGTGGAAGTCGGCGCCATCGTCGAGGGAGTGCGCGGCTTGCTCAGCGAGGAGCGGGTCGAACCGCTCCGGGTGCGGGTGTTGAAACGGTTTGCGCTCGGGATGGTGGTGGGCCGGCCCGCGGTGTTGAAAGCGGCGATGTCGCTGTTGCGCCTGGCGGGGAGGCTCGGTCTTCGCCGCCTTGTCCGTCCGATGCTGGCTCGGGTGCTCCCGAAGCTCGCGGCGCGCGAGCGGCTGCTGCCGGATGTTCCAGCCCGGGATCGTCTGCCGCGGCGGACCCCTTCGATGGGGGACACACGCGGGACAGTGGCCCTTTTCCTGGGATGCGTCGCGCCGCACCTTCGTCCGGAGACGAGCCGGGCGGCGCTGGAGGCGCTCTCGAGGAACGGCTGGGAAGTGGTGGTTCCGGAGGGGCAGGGGTGTTGTGGGGCGCTCCATATTCACGCCGGGCTTCCGGATCTGGCGCGCCCGCTGGCTCGGCGAAACATGAGCGCGTTTCCGGACGATTTGCCGGTGGTGACGACTGCCGCCGGGTGCGGCGCGGCGCTATCCGAGTACGGCGAGCTGCTCGGAAACAAAGAGCGCGGTGAGGATTTTTCGGAACGGGTCACCGATGTTTCGGCTTTCCTCGCGCAAAACGGCTTCGAACCACCTGGCGTCGGGCCGCGGGCTAACCCTCTCCGGGTCGTGTACGACGCCCCCTGCCACCTGTTCCACGCCCAGAAGGTCCGGGAGGAGCCGCTCGGGATCCTCCGCAGCCTGCCCGGCGTGGAACTCGTGACGGTCCGGGACCCCGAACGGTGCTGCGGTTCCGCCGGGATCTACAACGTGACCCGGCACGACACCTCGATGGCGGTCCTCGACCGCAAGATGGCGAACATCGCTCCGGCGCGCCCCGACCTCATCGCCACCGGGAACATCGGCTGTCAGCTCCAGCTCGCCGAAGGCGTCCGCCGCGCGGGACTGGACGCCGAGGTCGCCCATCCGGTGGAACTGCTCGCCGACGCCTACCGCCGGGAGGGAGAGGTCTGAGCCCGCCGGCCTGAAGGCGCGCAACAGCGGGAGGTCCGCCTGCTGCTGATCTGCGTTAACAGCCGGTGGTGGAACCCGGGTGAGCGCCGAGAGCGGCCAGTTCTCCCGGTGGGGGGGCGGTTCAGCCGGGATGCATCGCCGCTCGAACGCCGCCGGGGCTTCACCACAGGCTGTTAAGGGCGCGCGACAGCGGAACCCCCACCGGGAGAACTGGGCCGGTCTCTGACCGGCATCGCGGCCGAAGGCCGCGAGACCCACCCGGCTACTCTCGATTACGGCCCGGACGTATGCGGGGACGGCGAGTTCACCCCCGGCCGCAGCACCGCCGGAACCAATCTGCCTGGATAGCCCGAACCACTATCGCCCCTTTCGCGGCAGCTTCTCGTCCGCGATCGCCGCGTGGTACACGAACGCCGCTACCACCACGGCGTTCTTCTTCAGGTCGTCGATCGGCAGGGTGTCGTAGAAGTCGAGGTTCGTGTGGCCCCCGGTGCCGCCCACCCGCGCCTGCAGGAACTGGAAACCTGGCAGCCCCGCGTCGTCGAACGGCACGTGGTCGGTGCTCCCCACGCTTCCCGGGGCCAGGGTGGTCATCCCGAAGTCGTGGAACGGGGCCATCCAGGCCTCGAAGATCGGTCGCACGTGCTCGTTCTCCTGGAGCCAGACGCCCCGGTAGCGGCCGGGGCCGTAGTCCTGATTGAAGTACACGGAGAAGTTGTCGTAGTCGGGTTTCGTCCCCACCTCCGGATCGCCGGGATCGCCGAAATGCTTCTTCACGTAGGCCCGCGACCCGAAAATGCCCTGTTCCTCGCCTGACCAGAGCGCGATTCGGATCGTCCGGCGCGGCTGAGCGCCGACCGCCTTCAGGATGCGCATCGCCTCCAGCATGACCGCCACCCCCGAGGTGTTGTCGCTCGCGTTCGGACTCGCGTGCCAACTGTCGAGATGGGCGCCGAGCATGACGATTTCGTCCGCGCGGTCCGACCCCGGGATCTCTCCCAGGACGTTGCTCGCCTCGCTCGCTTCCTCTCCGTGCCGATTGCGGACTTCGAGGTCGATGGTCACCGGCAGGCCGCGCCGCCGGATGCGGTACATCCGGTTGTAGTGCTCCGGGGTGATCGCGATGATCGGCAGCGAAGCGAGGGTCGCGTCGCGGTCCCACCTGTCCACCTTGGCGCCCGGGCGGGCGAACCCCCGCACGGCGCCCGGCCAGCCGCTGTGGGACTCGAGCACTGCGGCTGCGCCCTCTTCAATGTAGAACTCGAGACGTTCGACCGGGGTCAGGGCGTCCGGATGGGGCGGAAGGTCGGCGTACTCGCTGCTGAAGAGGGGATCCTGGGCCAACCTGGGTAGCACGTTCTCGGCGAGCTGGCGCATCTCGTCGTCGGTCCGCGGCGGGGTTCCGGTAGCGAAACGGGTTCGGTCCACCGTCGCCGGCGGCGTCGAGAGGACCGCCATTCCCCGGAGTTTGCCCCGCAGGGCTTCGAGGTCGTTCCGGGACCGCACGTCCGCGATGACGACCTCCAGCGCCTGCCGTCCGTCCGCTCCCGGGGTGTGGGCGATGGGATAGCCCACGAGCGTCTGGTACACCGGCGCCGTCATGTGCAGGGAGAAGTACTCGTTGTCCCAGCCCGCCCCGTAGTTCATGAAGGGCTCGCGGACCGTGTTCTCAAGGCCGATCTCGGCCATCTCCTCGAGCGCCCACCGCTGCGCCCGGTCCATCGCCGCCGAGTTGGTGAGCCGGCCCCCGAGCACATCGGTCAGGTAGGAGAGGGTGTCCGGAAGCTGGGACCGGTGGAGCCCCTCCTCGCGGATCTTCGCCACCATCTCCCGGTCCACGGGATAGGGCGTCTGGGCCGCCGCGCCGACGGCGACGAATAGCCCGCAGCTTCCGGCGATCAGGGCTTGGCTCGGGAGGTGTCTCATGCTCTTCTCCAATCGGCAGGGACGTCGGAAGCCCCACGGCCCGGAGAGCGTACTTGGCGCGCGTTCGTGGATTCGGTGCCTGACTGGCGCGCAATTGATAGGATCACCGACCGTTTCCACGCGATCCGTTCGCTGCCGTCCCTCCCGTGGATCGAGGGACCGCTCCTTCTAGCGAGCGTGATGCACAAACTGGTTTCCTGCCCAGGAGAGAGAGGCGAATTTCATGCCGAACCAAACCACCCCGACGAACCGATTCTGGTGGCCCGATCAGTTGGACCTCGGTCTGCTTCGGCAAAACGCCGCCGAGTCCAATCCGATGGGCGACGATTTCAACTACGCCGAGGAATTCAGCACCCTCGACCTCGCCGCCGTGAAGAAGGACATCAAGGCGGTGATGACGACCTCTCAGGACTGGTGGCCGGCGGACTACGGGCACTACGGGCCGCTGTTCATCCGGATGGCGTGGCACGGTGCGGGCACCTATCGCGTCGCGGACGGCCGCGGCGGCGCCCGGGGAGGTCAGCAGCGGTTCGAGCCGCTCAACAGTTGGCCGGATAACGCCAATCTCGACAAGGCGCGGCGGCTGATCTGGCCGGTCAAGCAGAAATACGGCCGCAAGCTCTCCTGGGCCGATCTGATGATCCTGACGGGAAACGTCGCGCTGGAGTCCATGGGCTTCGAGACCTTCGGTTTCGCGGGCGGCCGGGTGGACGACTGGGAGGCCGACCAGGCGTACTGGGGGCCCGAGACCGAGTGGCTGGGGGACGAGCGTTACAGCGGCGACCGGCAGTTGGCGAAGCCCCTCGGCGCCGTGCAGATGGGCCTGATCTACGTGAATCCGGAGGGGCCGAACGGCAAGCCGGATCCGATCGCGGCGGCTCGGGACATCCGGGAGACGTTCAGCCGCATGTCGATGAACGACGAAGAGACCGTTGCTCTCATCGCCGGCGGACACACCTTCGGCAAGACCCACGGCGCCGTCAAGCAGGACAACGTGGGACCCGAACCGGCAGCCGCGGCCGTCGAAAAACAGGGCCTGGGCTGGGAAAACAAGGCCGGTACCGGCGCCGGCGGAGACGCGTTCACCAGTGGCCTGGAAGGCGCCTGGTCCGCCAACCCGGTGCGCTGGACGTCGCAGTTCCTGGACAACCTGTTCGGCTACGAGTGGGAGCTGTCGAAGAGTCCCGCCGGTAAGTTCCAGTGGGTTCCGGCCGGTGGGCAGGCCGCCGGCCTGGTTCCGGACGCCCACGACCGCTCGAAGCGGCACACGCCGGTCATGCTCACCACGGACCTCTCGCTGAAGTTCGACCCCGAGTATCGGAAGGTCGCGAAGCGCTTCCACGAGAATCCGGAGGAGTTCAAGGTCGCTTTCGCCAAGGCCTGGTTCAAGCTGACGCACCGGGACCTGGGGCCGCGCTGTCGCTATGTCGGCGCCGAGGTCCCCGCCGAAAGCCTGATCTGGCAGGACCCCGTTCCCGCGGTTGATCACGACCTGATTGACGCGGCGGACGTCGCGGAGCTGAAGTCCGCGGTTCTCGCGACGGGGTTGACCGTTTCCGAACTGGTCAGGACCGCCTGGGCGTCGGCCGCCTCGTTCCGCGGCACCGACCTCCGGGGTGGCGCCAACGGGGCCCGCGTGCGCCTCGCGCCGCAGAAGGACTGGGAGGTCAACAACCCGGCCGAACTGGCGAAGGTGCTGGACGTCCTGGAGCAGGTTCGGAGCCGCTTCAACAGCGCGCAGAGCGGCGGGAAGAGGGTGTCGCTTGCCGATCTGATCGTGCTGGCCGGCGCCGCGGCCGTCGAGCAGGCGGCGAAGCTGGCCGGCCATGACGTGGAGGTTCCCTTCACTCCGGGACGCACCGATGCCTCCCAGGAGCAGACCGACGCGGACTCGTTTGCCGTGCTCGAGCCGGCTGCAGACGGTTTCCGGAACTACTTCGGCGACGGGAACGGCCGATCGCCGGCGGCCTCGCTGGTCGACCGGGCGAGCATGTTGAGCCTGACCGTTCCTGAAATGACCGCTCTGGTCGGCGGCATGCGCGCCCTGAACGCGAATTCCGGAAGTAACGGAGACGGGGTCTTCACCGACCGTCCCGGCACGTTGAGCAACGACTTCTTCGTGAACCTGCTCGACATGTCCACCCAGTGGTCGAAGTCCGACAAGGAAGGGCTCTACGAGGGCCGGGATCGCCAGACGGGCGAGCTGAAGTGGTCGGCCACTCCCGTCGATCTCATCTTCGGGTCGAACTCGGAACTGCGGGCGATCGCGGAGCTCTATGCGGCCGACGATGGACAGGGACAACTCGTGCGCGACTTCGTTGCCGCCTGGGACAAGGTGATGAGCCTCGATCGCTTCGACCTCAACGGGTAGCGACCCGATCCAGGGGATCCAGGGGATCAAGGGGATCAAGGGGATCCAGGGGATCCAGGGAGCGCTGGCCGGTTCTCCCGGTAGGGGCCTTCAGACCGGCATCGACCGCCGAGAGGCGGTCGAAACCTGCATGTCGCTCACTTCCAGGATGGTGCAGGTCTCGGCACATATCCCCGGGGAAAGGGTGTCGTGCAGGCACGGGAACGCCGACCTCCGGTCGGCATCGCGCGGGAGCGCGAAACCTGTGCCGATGACGCCGGGCCCTGCCAACGTGAGTGCCGCACCACCTTTTCATGCGGGCGGGGTGAACAGGCGGACCCGATCATGGGTGTTTCTCCCGGTGGGGACCGGCATCCAGACATCCGGCGCCAAACGGCGGCCCCGGTGCTGGGTGGATGCCGCGCCCATCCATGCTGCTCGGGGCGGCTCTTCGCCGCACATTCTCCGCGGTTTGACAAAGTTTGCCAAGAACGCCAGCCTCTCCGCATGGCCACGATGAACATTTCCCTGCCCGAGTCGCTCAAGGCTTTCGTGGACGGCCAGGTCAGCCCGCGCGGCTATGGCTCGTCCAGCGAGTACGTCCGTGAGTTGATCCGCAAGGACCGGGATCGGCAGCGTCTCCGCGATCTGCTTCTTGAAGGTGCGGCCTCGCCCGAGGCGGCCGCTGCCGATGCCGAGTACTTCGCGCGGCTTCGGGCCCGGGTTCGCGCATCCGGGCCGCGTTGACGGGCAAGCCGGTCGTTCTGCGGGAGCGGGCGAGCCGGGATGTCGAAGAGGCGGTTGACCACTACCTGATGGAGGGAGGTGCTGCCGCGGCCTTCGATTTCATCGCGGCCGTGGAGGAGTCCCTCCGCAGCATCGGGGAACACCCTCTCAGCGGATCCCCCCGTTACGCCGACGAACTGGGGCTGCCCGGCCTGCGCTTTCGACGGATCCCGGACTTCCCGCATCTGATCTTCTACGCCGAGCAGGAGTCGAGCATCGCCGTCTGGCGCGTGCTGCACGGGGCGCGGGATATTCCGGCCGGGTTCGCGGAGTCGCCGCGGGGATGACGGGCCCGTTCCCGAAGAGCAGCGCCGTCTTCGGCTGGACGCCGGGTAGCGAAAACCGCCCGGGATCTTCGGGGCAGTGGCTGAGCGAAGGATCGAACCGGAGCTCGGCGGGGTGACGCCCAATCTGGTCCGAAGTCGCGGGGCGGCTTCGCGGTCCCGGCGCTGACTCGTAACAGCCTGTGGTGAAACCCACGTGAGCGCCGAGGCCCCCACCGGGAGAACTGGCCGGCGAGGCGCCCGGCTGACAAGGCGCGTGAGGGAGGAGCCCCCACCGGGAGAACTGGCCCGGGTGTATTTCGACCGAAACGCAACGATGAGCGGCGCGCAGCGACGCGGTTCAGCCGGGATGGATCGCCGGTCGAACGCCGTGTGGGTTTTGCCACAGGCTGTTAAGACCGATGCGGGATGCTGGCGGTGGTTCGACGGCTACGTCCGCACTCCGGGGAGGAAATTCGTTGGATCGCTCCCGGAGTCCTGGGCGCCCCCTGGTGGCGGGTGCCGTAGCGATCTCGCGCGGCGGCCGCGGGCCTCATCGCGTGACGGGCGTCTTGCGCGGAATCGCGGGGGTTCCGCGGGGCGCTCGACGAGTCTGGTTTACCTGGCGTCTTCGTACTGGCCCGAGAGCTGATTACGCTATTGAGCAAACTTGCTCAGTAGCGCAATCGCATAGTCAGCGGATGATGCCGCGATCCGATCATGCCGCGATATCGAGGCGGATCACGGGTCGATCGGTGCCGCATCATGCCTCGATCCGCACGGAATCATGCCCCGATATTCGCCAGCCGCGCGCGGCTCCACGGTCCCTGGTATCGGGCGTCGTCAGGCTTCTTGGCAACTCTCCTTGTCAATCCCGGAGCTGGACGAGGGCGGCTTCGGCGCGGTTCGTCAACCGCTCGGCGAGTTTCTCGACTACCCGGCGGTCACCCGGGCCGTTCTGGGCCTTGGAGACCACGGTGGGCAGAGTGTCCAGGACGCGGCCCGTCAGCTCGCGGCACGTCGACATCGGGTCCCACGGAAGATCGTTCTCGGTGCGGAAGCGCTCCCACTGGCGGCGGCCGATGCCGTAGACGCGGTACTTCCCGCCGATCCGGTTCGAGAGTTTGAGCCTCCGTGGATCCTCTGCATAGGGAAGGAAACTCGCGATGTCGTAGAGCGGCGCCAGCCGGGCCTGCCCGGCGCGGCCGATCAGCAGCGAGAAGTTCTTCGCGTGGGAATCGGTGCCGCCGAGTATCCAGTTCAACATCACCGCGCGCGTCAGGTTGCGGACATCCTCGTCGGGCCTCGTTGACTCCGCGCGGAGGAGGTCCACCATCGCGCGCACCGTCGGGCCGCCTTCGTTTTCGTATTTCCGCTCCGGTGACAGTCCGAGGGCCTGGCAGAAGTCCTCCTGATGGAGGCGGACCCAATCGGATCCGACTTTGTGGCGGTCGTAGCGGGTTACCACCAGCGCGAGCTGATCCCCGAAACGCTCCATCCGGCTCGTCGCGGCCGGGAGGCCAACGGCGCGCGCGAGCCGCAGACAGAGACACTCGTTCTCGACCAGTCCGGGAAATCGCCGGCTTTCCGGCTTCAGGATGTGGGTGGTCGGGGTCGCCCCGGCGGGGAGGCCCCACCGGCTCTCGTCGAAGAGCAGCGCCGTCTTCGGCTGGACGCCCGGCAGGGAGAACCGTCCGGGGTCTTCGGGGCGGCGGCTGAGCGCCGGGTCTAACCGGATGTCGGCGAGCCGGCGCCCGACCTCGTCCGTCGTCAGCCACTGGACGGGCGGCGGGGCGGAGCCGAGCACCCGGTCGAGCCGCTCCGGCCGCACGAACTGCACGGCGCCCGCGCAGTCCTCGCCCACCTCGCCGAGCAGGCCGAAGATGTTCCGCCGCGAAACCTGAAAGCGAACTCCCCAGGCGCGGAGCACGTCCTCGTCTTCGGGGAGGAGGCCGGCGAGCCACGGCTCGACCGCGGCGCGCGGGAACGGTTCGGCCCGGAGCGGCATGGAGAGCGAGAGCGTGAAGGCGTCCGGATCTCGCCGCCAGGCCGCTTCGTAGGCGAAGGAAAGGTCGCCGCCGGGAGAGCGCGTCACGGTCCCCAGCAGCCGGCGGTTCGCGACCACCGCGAGTTCGGTCATTCCGCCCCCGACCGGTGGGCCTCGATGATGGCGTCCAGGTCGAGACCGGCCGCCGGGCGTTCCTGGAACTTCAGGACGATCCCGGCGCTCGCCAGCGTCCGGAGCACGCGGCCGAGTTCAGCGCCTTCCCGGCCCCGTTCGAGACTACTCAGCCACTGGCGGCTTACGCCCGCCCGGTGGGCGAGCTGCGCCTGGGTCAGTCCTCGCCGCCGTCGCTGCTCGCGCAGGAGCATCCCGAGGGTGCGGGCGGAACGAATGAACATGGATCAATCCCTCCGGTATGTCGCTGAACGACGACATACTCAGGATATCGTGTTTCATAGACATTCTAGTGTTGTCGTCGAATCACGACAAGATCGCCGATCGTGCCTCGGGCGGCCTGGCAGCCGTTTTGCGGAGCCATGGTCAATTCGGCAGGAGCCATGGTCAAACCGGAGTGGAGCTCTGGTCAAACCGACCGGGAGTTCTGGTCAATATTGCGGATTCCAGTGATCCTTCCTGCACCGCGCTGGGAGCAGCGAACGAATGCAACGCGCTTCCGCGAAACCGAACGCCGAGCCCCATTCGGGCTCTCCCGGCCGGTATCTGGGGAGATGGGCGGCTTCCGGGGGCTTTCCGTTCTGGTGGGAATCAGCTTCCGGAGACCGGAATTCCCTTTTTGCAGCGAGGCGGAGTCCTTCCCGGGGGGGAACTCTGGTCAATCCCGGCGAGCCATGGTCAATCCCGGAGCGCCGCGGCCCATGCGGAGCGAACTCCGGTCAAAGCGAGGTCGGAGAGCGCCGGGCGCGGTCGAACTCCTCGTGCTCGAAGGCCGAAGCCATGAGTTCCTGCTCGCTGCGGCGGAGGCCGAACCGGGATGCCTCGTTGCGCCAGCCGCTGACCACCGCGGCGACTTCCGCAACGATTTCGGGGGCTGCGGAAGGCGTAATCCCGTAGTAGCGAGCGGTCTCAAAAGCGAGTTCCAGCGAGGCGCGCGTGTCCCCGGCGACGATTGCGGTGGCGAGAAACCGGCCGCCAGCATGCGCCGGGGTGGGGTTCAGGTCGTAGGCCGGGGAAAGGCGCCAGCCGCGGTCCCCCGGGCGAAGGAATCCGTGGTTGCGCAGGTGATCGTCCCGGTTCGAGATCAGCACCGTGAACACGATGCGCCGCCAGAGTTCCTTCAGGTCGGCGGCGGGAGCGGCGCCGAAACGGCGAATGGCCTCGGCGATTTCGGGATACGAGCGCGGCTCGTGGTCGGTTGCTCCCAGCATCGTCATGGCGGAGAGGAACGGGATGCGGCGCCCGCCTTCGCGGTCGAACCGATGGAGGACCAGCACGCGGCGGCCGCTCACGGTCTCCAGGCGCCAGCTCGAAGTGGTGATTCCCGCGCGCGAGGCCAGCGCGAGCGCGACCGCTTCCCAAAGCGGGACGTTCCATTCGTCATCGGTCTTCGGGAATTTCGCGAACGCAAGACGCCTGTCGCCGTCCCGGACCGACGCCTTCGGCCGTGCGCCGCCCAGCGAGGCACCGGGCATGAGGAGTAGTCGCAGGTCGTCATCGTCTTCCGATTCGGCGGCGACCCGGTCGGCGGCGCCGAGCAGACGGGGCAGTTCCATGAGCGGCGGAACGCGGGTGGGGGACGGAGGAGCGAGGAAGGGGCCTTCCGGCGTTGCCCGAAACCGCAGGGCTCCCTGGCGCGTTTCATCGTCCACCCCGAGCAGAAAATCGCCCTCGGAGAGGGCGCGCGGGAGTCGTCCTTCCCTTTGTGCGTCCCGCCGTTCGGCTCGGCGCAGGAGCATGCGTCCCCAGCGGTCGGGGGCGGAATCGTCGAAGGCGCCGAACAACTGCCTTCCGGATTCCGTGTGATAGACGCCGCCGCCCAGCTCCAGAGTGGGATCCAGGGCAAAGCGGGCGGGCGGTTGCAGCCAGCCCGGGTCGTACTGAAACGAAGCGCTTCCGCGATTCGCGCGCACCCGCAGCCAGAGGCGTCCGACACAGCCGTTGAAATCGCTCCGGCCGGAATACACGAACACGCGTCGGTCCATCAGGATCCCTCCGACTCGAACAGGCGATCCCGCAGGTGGATGCGTTCGGGGAGCCGGTCCGCTTCCAAATCCAGCCCAACGACGTCTTGTCCAGGGTCGGCCAGATCCCCGAGCCGCCGATGGAGGCCGAGCACGAAGAGAACGCGCGCGTAGTTTCCGAGTGCGACTCCCGGGTCCCCGCGTTCGATCCGGTGCAGAGTGGTGCGGCTCAGCATGGCGCGTTCAGCCATGAGCGCTGTCGGGATGCGGCGGCGTCGGCGGGCGTCGCGGAGGTCGGCGCCCAGCTTGCGGAGCATGGGGAGGGTGGGGAGGGGGAGCGTCGCGTCGCGGTCTGACGGCATATCGTATGGAATATAGAGCACTCTATGCTGTAGTGTCCAATATACAGAACACTAAAGAGGGACCGCTTGCGCCTTTCACCCGCCCGGCGCGCGATGCTGGCCCCCACCGGGACGACTAGCCAGAGATCGGCGTTCCCGCTGTCACGGTGCTGCCCAGCTAGCGGGGGTTCGCGCTGAGACGGGAACCATCCTGTTGTTCGGGGTCTTCGCCGCCGCGTCCCTGCGGGCCGCTGGGCCGGGCCCCACCGGGAGAACTGCCCAGAGGTCGGCGTTCCAAGCCGTCCCCGCGCTTCTTCGCGGTCGGCGATCCGCGGTCTTGCGGCCCTGCGCGCCGCCTCACCGGCCTGAAGACCGGCGTTCCCCTACGGCCGGAGGATCAGCTTTCCGGTGGTGGCGCGGCCCTCGAGGAGGCGGTGGGCTTCTGCGGCCTCCGCCAGGGGTAGTTCCCGGTCGATGGTGAGGTTGAGTTTGCCGCTGGCAACGCTGTCGAGGACTTCCCCGGCGCGCCACTTCAACTCGTCCGGGGTCGCGGCGTAGTCCCCGAGGGTGGGCCGGGTGATGAAGAGGGACCCGTTCTGGGCGAGCAGCAGCGGATCGATCGGGGGCACTGGTCCGGACGACTGGCCGAACAGGACGAGCATTCCCCGCGGCCGGAGCAGGCCGAGGCTCTTCCGCCAGGTGGTCTCTCCCACCGAGTCGTAAGCGACCGCAAGCCTCTCCTCTCCTAGTTCTTCCCGGATCGCCTCGGCGAAGTCCTGTTCGGTGTAGCGGATCACGTGGTCGGCGCCCGCGGCACGCGCGGCTCGAGCCTTCGCTTCCGTGGACACGGTGCCGAAGACCCGGGCGCCCAGCGCCCGGCACATCTGGCAGAGCAACAGCCCCATCCCGCCAGCGGCTGCGTGGACCAGCACCGGCATCCCCGACTGCACCCGGAAGGTGGAGCGGACGAGGTAGTGCGCGGTCATGCCCTGGAGGAGCGCGGCGGCGGCCTGGGTGGTCGTCACGCCCTCTGGAAGCCGGACCAGCTTCGCCGCCGGCCGCACGGCCTGCTCCGCGTAGCTGCCCATTTGCATGACCCATCCAACCCGGTCCCCGGGAGACAGGTCCGAAACGCCGGACCCCACGGCTTCCACGACGCCGGCGCCCTCCACCCCGGGCGTGAACGGGGTGGGGACCGGGTAGAGCCCGGTGCGGTGGTAGGTGTCGATGAAGTTGACTCCGGCCGCTTCGACCCGGACGAGGGCGTCTTCGGGACCGGGCGCGGATTCGGGGACGGAGCCGAGGGTCATCACCTCGGGTCCGCCGTGCTGCTGGATGCGGATGGCTCGGGGCATGAAAATCCTTTTGGTTAGTCTTGGCAGCCGGTGGTGGAACCCGGGTGAGTGCCGAGAGCGGGGAGGTGCCCGGCTGACAAGGCGCGTGAGGGAGGAGCCCCCACCGGGAGAACTGGCCCGAGTGTATTTCGACCGAAACGCAACGCCGAGCGCCGCAAAGCGGCGCGGTTCAGCCGGGATGCATCGCTGCTCGAACGCCGCCCGGGTTCCACCATAGGCTGCTAGAGGTGGCGCATCCTACAATTCCCCAAATGACGGCCGGTTTTCCTGCCGGTCTTGAGAACAAGATCGCCCTCCTCCCGCAGAGCGCGGGGGTCTATCTCTTTCGCTCCGCCGAGGGGAAGACGCTCTACGTAGGCAAGGCCGCTTCGGTGCGGGCCAGGGTGCTGTCGCACCTCCGCACTCCGCCACCCGACGCCCGGAAGGGGAACCTGCTCTCCCAGATCGCCGATGTGGAGGTGGTGCTCACCGACTCCGCGCGCGAGGCCCTGCTGCTCGAGAACAACCTGATCAAGACGCGCCGGCCCCGCTACAACATCCTGCTGCGGGACGACAAGAATCCGCCGCTCGTCCGGCTCACCATGAACGAGAAGTACCCGCGGGTCCACATCGTGCGCGGCGCCGGCACCGACGGGGCCGCCTACGCGGGTCCGTATTTCCCGGCGAGCCTCGCGCGCGGGAGCATGAGTCTGGTGCACCGGCTCTTCGGCATCCGGAACTGCCGCGAGCAACTCAACGGCAAGCGTCCGCGTCCCTGTCTTCAGCACCAGATCCGCCGCTGCATCGCGCCTTGCGTGGATTCCATCTGCTCGGTCGACAAGTACCGCGAGGCGTCGGAAGCGGCCCGGCTCTTCCTGCTCGGACGGACGACCGAACTCTCCACCTCGCTCACCCGCCGGATGCGCGAGGAAGCCGAAGGGGAGCGCTTCGAAGAGGCCGCCCGCCTGCGCGACAGCCTGCACCTCCTCGCCGAGTTGAACGACCGCCAGAAGATGGCCGCGGCCGACGGGCAGACCCGCGACGTGTTCGGCTTCTACCGGGAGGGCAATCGCGCCCAGTTGCAGGTTTTCCTGGTGCGGAACGGCAAAGTGGTGGACCGGGATACGTTTTCGCTATCCGATCTGCCCCCGGTGGACGATGCCGGGCTCGTGGAAGCGTCGATGAAACAGTTCTACGAGATGGGGCGCCGTCCTCCGCCGCGGATCGAATCGCCGCTCGATTTTCCCGAACGCGAGCTGGTCGCGGACTGGCTCGCGGAAAAGCGCGGCGGCCGGGTCGAGATCCACGTTCCCGTGAAGGGCTCCCGCCGCCGGATGGTGGATCTGGTCTGCCGGAACGCCCGTCTCGCCTTCGATCTCGACTTCCGGGAAGCGGGCAGGAAGGCCGCCGCCCGGGTCCGCGCCCTGCAGGAAGCGCTCCAGCTCTCCGTCGAGCCCCGCCGCATTGAAGCGTTCGACATTTCGAATCTGGGCGGACATCAGGTGGTGGCGTCCATGGTGGTTTTCGAGCGGGGAGAGCCGCTCCCTTCGGCCTACCGGCGGTTCCGCATCCGCAGCGTGTCCGGAAAGCCCGACGACTACGCCTCGATGCACGAGGTGGTGCTCCGCCGCTACCGGCGGGTGCTCACCGAGGGGCAGGAGCTTCCGGATTTGATCCTGGTGGACGGAGGGCGCGGCCAGCTCGGTTCCGCAGCCTCCGCGCTCCACGACCTCGGTCTCACCCACATTCCCCACGCGGGCCTCGCCAAACGCGAGGAGGAGATCTTTCTGCCCGGCGCTCCGGAACCCCTCCGGCTTCCCCGGAACTCCCCGGCGCTCCATCTCCTCCAAAGAGCCCGCGATGAGGCCCACCGTTTCGCGATCACCTTCCACCGCAAGAGTCGCCGGGCCGCCACGCTCCGCTCCGCCCTGGACGGAGTGCCCGGCATCGGCCCCCGGCGCCGTCAGGCGCTCCTGAGCCGCTTCGGCAGCCTCCGGCGGGTCAAGGAGGCTTCCCAAGCGGAGCTCGCCGAAACGGTAGGCCCCGCGCTCGCGGCCCGGCTCCACGCCCGTCTTCGTTCGGACGGCGGACCGAGCGCCCCGTAGAATGCCGACGCTCAACAGCCTGTGGATAAAGTGACGCGAGTGCCGAGACCGGTGAGGCCCAGTTCTCCCGGTGGGGCCAGTTCTCCCGGTGGGGGCCCGACTGACAAGGCGCGCGAGGGAGGAGCCCCCACCGGGAGAACTGGCCCGAGTGTATTTCGACCGAAGCGCAACGATGAGCGACGCGAAGCGGCGCGGTTCAGGCGGGATGCATCGCCGGTCGAGCCCCCACCGGGAGAACTGGGCCGCGTGACTTTGTCTACAGGCTGTTTATGACACAAACGGGCACGAAACCACGTAGCGGGCGTCCGCGCCTCCTCTCCGGGATGAGGCCCACCGGGTCGTCCCACCTGGGACACCTGGTGGGGGCCTACCGCAACTGGGTGGCGATGCAGGACGAGTTCAGCGCCTTCTACTGCATCGTCGACTGGCACGCGCTGACCACCGACTACCGGGATACCAGCGATCTCCGGAAGAGCACTCTCGAGATCGCGACGGACTGGCTGGCGGTGGGACTCGATCCCAAGCGCTGCACCCTGTTCATCCAGTCGCAGGTTCCCGAGCACGCGGAACTCCATCTGCTCCTGTCGATGGTCGTCCCGCTCGGCTGGCTGGAGCGCGTTCCCACCTACAAGGAGCTGATCAAGGAGCTGAAGGAAAAGGACCTCCATACCTACGGCTTCCTGGGGTATCCCGTCCTGCAGGCGGCGGACATCCTCATGTACGACGCTGCGGTGGTCCCCGTAGGAGCGGACCAAAAGCCCCACATCGAGTTGACCCGGGAAATCGCCCGCCGCTTCAACTCCATCTACGGATCGGTGCTCACCGAGCCGGAGGTGCGCCTGACCCCGTCCCCGCGGTTGCCGGGTACCGATGGGCGGAAGATGTCCAAGAGCTACGGGAACGTGATCGGGATCGCCGAGGACGAGGCCTCCCTCCGCGGGAAGCTGCGGACGATGATGACCGATCCGGCGAGGAAGCGGCTACGCGACCCCGGAGACCCGGCGAAGTGCCCCGTCTTCGATCTCCACCGCATCTTCTCCGACGACAAGACCCGGAGTTGGGCGGCCGAGGGCTGTCGTTCGGCCGGGATCGGTTGCATCCAATGCAAGAACGCGCTGGCCGACCACCTGGTCGCCGAGATCGCGCCGATCGGCGAGCGGCGGCGGGAATACGAAAAGCGGCCCGACGACGTGCAGGACGTGCTGGCCGCCGGCCGGCGAGAAGCGTCGGAGGTAGCCGGCGCCACCATGGAGCGGGTGCGCGCCGCGGTTCGCTTGCCCGTCGCCAGCAGCCCGTGAACAAGGTGAGCGGGCATTCCCGAGTCAGAAGGGATGGTGGTCGGCTGTTGCCGCCCTCCATTCCCCGTGCTCCGGGGTCTCCGCGGTGCTCACGCCCCGCTCCGGAAGCCCGAGGTAGGAGGGATGGGAGTCGGCTGTTGCCGCCCTCCATCCCCCGTGCTCTGGGGTCTCCGCGGTGCTCACGCCCCGCTCCGGAAGCGGCCGGCGATGCATCCCGGCTGAACCACTCCGCTTCGCGTCGCTCATCGTTGCGCTTCGGTCGAAAGACCACTGGTATTCCTCCCTTGCGCGCCTTGTCAGCCGGGCGCCTCGCCCCCACCGGGAGAACTGGCGCTCTCGGTGCTCGCCCCACCTTGTCCACGGACTGCCAATGAAAGCGGTCCTCTACCAACCCGAGACCGAACTCGGGACTCCCGGCCAGGGGTTTCACCTCCGCTTCGACGGCGGCGAGGATTCGCCCGCCGAGGCCGGATTCGACGGTCCGCTCGAACTGCTCCTCCGCATGGTGCGAGAGGGGCAGGCCGATCCGCTCCGGATCGAAATCGCTTCCATCACCCGGCAGTACCTGGAGACGCTCGAGCTCCTCGAGATGCTGGACCTCCGGGTGGGATCCGAATTCCTCAAAGTGGCGACCGCGCTGCTGCGCATCAAGGCGAGACGCCTGCTTCCCCGGCCGAGCCCGGCCGCCGCGGGGGCGGAGGCGGACCCGCTGGCCGACCTGGAGGATCGCCTCCGGGACTACGCCCGCTATCGGGACGCGGCCCGCCGGCTCCGTGAGAGCCTCGAAGCCCGCCGATCGGTATGGGTCAGACAGCCCACCCTCGGACTCGTGGAGGACGACGCGGCCCACGGCGAGGCGGCAGGCGCCGAGACCGAAAGCCTGCTGCGGGTGGACCTCTTCGCGGTGGTCGAGGCTTTTCGGCGGGTCGTCGTCCGGGCGAGGTCGCGCCCCCGGGTACCGCTTCCCGAGCGCCGGATCTCCATGGCGGTCCTGATCCGACGCATCGAGACGGCGGTGCCGCCCGGGTTCGAACAGGACTTCGAGGAACTGCTCTTCGAGGTGATTGAAGGCAACGTGGACCGTGCGACCCTGGTAGCCGCGTTCCTCGCGATCCTGGAACTGGCCCGCCGCCGCCGGATCTCGGTGGGTCAGGAGGAGAGCTTCGGCCCCATCCGTATCGCAGGGCTGGCGCCCGCCTGAGTCCTTGTCGGATATCCCGCTGAAGCCCGCAGACGCTCCCGAGGGGGCGCCGGATTCGGCCGAAGACTGCGCCCGCCTCGCGGCCGCCGTGGAGGCACTGCTCTTCTCCCACGGCGCCCCGGTAACGCCAGAACGGCTGGCGCAGGCGCTCGAAACCGACGCGAGGGTCGTACAGCTTGCGCTCGACGAGCTGGAGGTGCGGTATTCACACTCGGGCTCCGGACTTCGGCTGGCCCGGATTGCCGGGGGCTTCCAGCTCACGACCCGGATGGAATGGCGGGAGGCCATCGAGCGCCTCATGGCCCCGAAGCGGGAGCAGGCCCTCACCGAGCCGGCGATCGAGGCGCTGTCGGTAATCGCTTACCGGCAACCGATCACCGTGCCCGAGTTGAACGAGATCCGCGGCGTGAACTCCCAAAGCGTCATTGCCACGCTCATGAAACACCGCCTGATCCGCTCCCGGGGACGCAAGCAGGTGGTGGGACGCCCGCTCCTCTACGGAACGACAAAGGAATTCCTGGAGCGGTTCGAACTGGATCGGCTGGAGGATCTTCCGAAACTCCGCGAGTTCGAGGACGCACTGGCGGCGGCCGTTCCGGCGCCGGCGGGGGGCAGCGCGGCGGAGCCGGAGACCGCTGCCGGGCGCGGCGCCGGTACCGGAAGCGGAGACGGCTCGGAATGACGGCGGCGCGGCTCCAGAAGCTGATTGCGGCCGCCGGGATCGCCTCGCGCCGCAGCGCGGAGCAGATGATCGCCGAAGGCCGGGTCACCGTGGACGGTGAGGTGGTTCGGGTTCCGGGGGTGCGGGCGGACCCGGCGCTCAGTGACATCCGGGTGGACGGGACGCGGCTCCGCAGCCGCGCCAAGCCTCGGCGGTACGTGGTTCTCAACAAACCCCTCGGCCATCTCACGACCCGGTCGGACCCGGCGCGTCGGCCCACGGTGATGGATCTTCTTCCCCATTCGTTCCGCTCGCTTGTTCCGGTGGGGCGGCTCGACGGCAACAGTTCGGGGCTCGTGTTCCTGACCGACGATGGGGAACTCGCTCAGCGGGTCACCCATCCCCGCTACCGGTTGCCCAAGACCTACTACGTCACCGTCCGCGGGCTTCCCGAGGAAGAGGTGCTCGAACGGGCGCAGCGCGGAGTCCGGGTGGATGGCCAGGGGCTGAAGCTCGATCAGATCGAGGTCATTGCCCGTTTCCCGCACCGCGCGGAATCGAAGCGCCGCGCCCGGCTCCGGGTCACCCTCCTGGGTGGCCGGAACCGGGAGATCCGGCGGGTGCTGAGTGTCCTGGGCCATCCGGTCCTCGAATTGCACCGCACGCGGATCGGTTGTCTTGCCGACATCGGGCTCACCCCGGGGAGCTGGCGCAAGCTGGATGCGGGTGAGGTGGAGGAACTGCGGGAGTTGATCCAGCGGTGTTCGGGGGAAGCGGCGACTTCCCTGGCGTCGTCGGGTACCGAACCGCCCGGCCCCCCCACCCCGACCGCCCCGGCGGCCTTCGTCGTCGCGATCGACGGGCCGGCGGGGTCCGGCAAGACCTCGGTCGCCCGGGCGGTCGCCGAGCGGTTCGGGTTGGCCTACTTCAACACCGGTGCGTCGGTGCGGGCGGTCGCGCTGGCTGCGATGCGGCAGGACCTGGATCTCGATGACGGCCCCTCGCTGCGGACTCTCGCCTATCGCGTGATTCTCGATCGGGAGGGCCACGTGTTCCTCGACGGGGAAGACGTGTCCCTTGCGGTCCGCGAGCCGGAGGTATCCGCGGGGGCCTCCCGGGTCGCCGTCCATCCCGAGTTGCGCGAAGTTCTGGTCGAGCGCTGGCGGCAGGCGGCAGCGGTGGGGGGCGTCGTCGAAGGCCGGGACATCGGCACCGTGGTCTTCCCCGAAGCGCCGGTGAAGGTCTTTCTGGACGCGAGCCCCGAAGTGCGAGCGCGCCGCCGCTCCTCCGACGAGGGGGACCGCGACGTAGGGGCGGTCCAGTCGGAACTCCATCGCCGGGACGACAAGGATGCCGGCCGAGCGGTGGCTCCGCTCCGCCGGGCCCGGGATGCGCACCTGCTGGACACCAGCGATCTCACCCTCGAGGAAACCGTGGGCCGGGTGGCGGCGCTGGTCGAAGCAGCCCGGTCCGGCAGCGAACGCCTGGGCGCTGGTTGATCCGGCACCCGGGCGGGGACGACGGGCGGCATTGGCCACTTTTTGGTGGCACGGTTCCTCACTGAAGGGACAAAACGTGCAATTACGCACATTGATGCCGGAGGCCGAGGCCTCCCGAGGCCCGCCGTCCCCGCAGGGCGCGGACTACTCACGCTACCAAACCATCGCAAGTCTTCGCAATTCACACGATCCGAGCCTCATTCCGCTCGGCGAAGGTGCGGGCATTCCGGAGTGTTCTCACGGTCCCTCCGGCTGGTCAGCGGCTTCTCATCCATTCGTGCGCGGTGAGGAACACCGGGAACAGATGAGCCCCGGAGATACCTCCGTACTTCTTTACGATCCGGTGCCAATGGGCGCAAACGGGGTGTGGAGTTTGCCCCCAGGGGATGCCGCGCTCCTCGAACACCGGCCCGGCGTGCTTGCTGGCGAATACGGAGGTGACGACGGCCAGCTCTGGCTCGTGGGTCGTGATGAACCACCGGAGCACCTCTCTCGCCACCTCCAGGTCCTGCTCGACCACGTGACCCCTAATGCTCCGGCCTTTGTGAGGGGCCGGGCGCTGGAAGAAGTTCATGAACGCGATGTGCTCGAAGTGTCCGGGGGCCGGCGCCTCCTCTACTCCATCTGCCTCAACGGAAATGGAGATCTGTTCGCGGATCCTGGGAAAGATCAAGGAAGGGCCGTTCCAGTGGAACCGCACACACCCCTGAGTGTGAATCCAGCCAGTCGCTTCCGTATCCAAACGATCCTGACTGCTGGCGTACCACGCTTCAGGATTCCGGTGCCAGGTGACTGACTCCGGCAGGTAGTGGCTCTCGGCAACCACCAGGAGTCGCCGGTGGAGGTCGTCCCGGTAGAACCTGCCGACCCATGGCATCAGGCACGGGAACCGCCTCAGGTGGTCGGGCAGGGCTATCTGTTTGCGGATCATCTCGCCCCTCTCCGTCATGATCCCGCCTAACTGTGGTCGTCAAGGTCGACCGCGGGCATCCGTAGCGACCCCGGCGGGCGCACCGATCCGGCGCGACCGGGGGCGGGGATGCTGTATCGAGGCGGGACAAACACAACATGGACAGTCGAACCGCCGTCGCGCTCCTTGAGAATCTTCTCGATGTGCTCGTAGTGGGGCTGAACGCGCCGGAGAATATCTGTCAGCGTCTTTGCCTCCGCAACGAAGCCCATGCTCGGATCCATTACGGACCAGGAGATTTCCTTACCCCTGCCCACCATCAAGATTTCGACATAGAACGTGTACTGCACGGTGACCTCCCCCGCTCACCCCGGATGAACGCGATCAGGAGGTCCTGAACTACCTCCGCTCCCGGAGCAAAGCGAAGATCCGATCGTGCTTTGGCGGTAGTCGCGTTTTTTCGGTTCCGGTGTGAACCGGCGAAATTCCCGTGTGAATGTGCTGAGCAGGCGGCTGCCGTGCTCCTCGATGACTGTCTTGCCGTATCCAAGGAGGACGCTGGATGGACGGCCGCCAGCTATGCAGCAACCACCAAGCGTTGCTCGTTGGATGCCCGCTAGGACGTAGGAAGCGCCGACGAAGGGCAGCGCGTCAGGTGATCAGAAAGCGGGATGCGCGGTCCCTGGACCGGGCCGCTCAATCCCGGGCGGCGCGCCAGGTGTCCACGCAGGACCGGTAGTTGGCGGCGATTTGCGCGATGGCGTCCGCCTCGTCGAGCTGGCCGGCGAGGTGCGAACCCAGCGGTTCGCGGAAGTTGGTGCGGCCGACGGCGAAGCCGATGAAGCCGTCCACCGGGGCCGCTACCCGCAGCCACTCGTGGACCTGTGCAGCATCGGAGCCGCGCCCCAGGACGATGGAGCCGACCCGCTCCCGGCCGGGTCCGCTGCGAGCCGCCGCCGCGACTCGTTCCGCGTCTTCTCCGCGGTCCACTCCCTCGATCTTCCAGATGTCCGGCTCGATGCCGAAGTCCTGGATCAGGTGGATCGCTCGCACCATGTGGCCGGGGCGGAGGTCACGGTCGTAGGTCGCGCCCGCTTCCTTGTCCTCGTCGGTGGTGGCCGGCACCAGCAGCTCGAACATGAACAGGCGCCGTTCCGGGCCGTGCAGGTAGTCCGACGCGAGCTTGAGCCGGGTGAGTTGCTGCGCGGTATCGGCCGCGGGGTCGTCGGGGTGGAGGCGGACCAGCACCTTCACGATGTCCGGCCGGTGAAAGCGGATGTGGTTCACCCACCCCGCGCCGTACTCGAAGTCGAATACTGGCTGGCCGCTCTTTTCGATACAGACCGCCCGCGGGATCCCCCGGGCGTCGGCGTCGGCCAGGATCTGGCTGCCGAACTGGGCGTCCACCAGGATCCCCACCTGCTCCTTCGGAACGCCGCCCTCGATCGCCTGGAGGAGGCCGCGATAGATCAGGCTTTTCGCCGCCGCCACCGGCGCGAATCGGTCGCTGCCGGGAGAGATTTCCGGGGCGCCGCGGAAGCCGAAGAAGGACTTCGTGAAGCTGCCCCGGTGGTCGAAGGGCTGGATGAACAGCGGCTGGTCGTAACCGATGGCGGCGGAGTTGTGCATGGGTGCGGGGAGGGCCTTTCGGAGTTGGACGAAGCGAAGAGTGTATTGGGCTTCGGTGTCGCCCACGTCATTCAGAGGGCCGCCACGCAGGCGCGGGGCGGCACGCGGTTTCGCGGCCCTGTCGGGCCGCGGTGCCGACCTCCACCGGAAGAACGGGCCAGCGTTCCTGGGGTTTTTGCTGGTCCATGCGGGGACTGGCGACGGGAGTTTCGCGGCCTGCGGCCGCGATGCTGGCCAGTTCTCCCGGTGGGGGCCTGAAGACCGGCGTTCCTGGGCGGGATTGCGTTGCGCCATCCTCGTTGCCGGCTGCGCCATGCGGGGACTGGCGCTGGGAGTTTCGCTCCCCTGCCGGGAGCGATGCCGGTCTGAAGGGCCCCACCGGGAGAACTGCCCAGCGCTGCTAGGCCCCCACCGGGGGGACTGGCCGCCCCCAACCTTTAGACTCCCGGAACAGTCCATGGAGCCCGATCGCATCGTGGTGCGGGGCGCCAGGCAGCACAATCTCAAGAACATTACCGTTCGTATTCCGAAGAAGCGCCTCGTCGTTCTGAGCGGGGTCTCGGGGTCGGGAAAGTCGTCCCTGGCGCTCGACACCCTCTACGCCGAAGGTCAGCGTCGCTACGTCGAATCGCTGTCCAGCTACGCCCGCCAGTTCCTCGGGCAGATGGACAAGCCCCTCTACGACACGATCCAGGGGCTCTCTCCGACAATCTCGGTCGATCAGAAGTCGGCCAGCCACAATCCCCGCTCCACGGTCGGGACCATCACGGAGATTTCCGACTACCTGCGGGTGCTCTTCGCCCGGGTCGGGGTCGCCCACTGTCCTCGCTGCGGCCGGGCGGTAAGCCCGCAGACCGCCCAGGAGATCGTCGAGGAACTCGCGAATCTCCCGGCCGGCTCGCGGTTTCTGCTCCTCGCGCCGGTGCTCGAAAACCGCCGGGGCGAGTTCCGCTCCACCCTGGAGACCATCCTGCGCCGCGGCTTCTCCCGGGCGCGGATTGACGGGGAGGTCCAGCTCATCGAGGAAGTCGAGGCCCTCGAGAAGCGAAAGAAGCACAACGTCGAGATCGTGGTGGACCGGCTGGCCCGAAAGGAGCCGGTCAGCGAGGAATGGCGGGGGCGGGTCACCGATTCGGTCGAGACCGCGCTTCGCGAGGGGGACGGCATCGTGATCGCGGCGGTCGAAGGGGAGTCCCGGGACCGGGTCTTCTCCGAAAAGAACGGCTGCCCGAGCTGCGGCATCGGATTCCCCGAGCTTTCTCCGCAGCTCTTCTCCTTCAACAGCCCCCAGGGCATGTGCAAGGAGTGCAACGGCCTCGGCGCCCGCGGCGAGGTGGACGAGGACCTCGTGGTCCCCGATCCGCGCCTGAGCATCAACGAGGGCGCGGTGGCGTTTTGGGGCCGGTTCGCCGAGAAGGACGGCTGGGAGGCGACGGTGATTCGGGGGGTGGCGAAGCGGTTCGAGGTGGATCTCGACCGCCCGTGGGAGCGTCTCGCCGCCGCCAAGCGGAAGATCCTGCTGTCCGGCGCCGGCCGCGAGCGGATTCCCGTCAATTACCAAAAGAGTTCCCGACCGGTGCAATGGGAGGGAGTGCTCAACGTGCTCACCCGCCGGATGCGGGAAACCTCCTCCGACCGGGCGCGGCGCTATTACGCGCGCTTCTTCTCGAGCCGCGCCTGCCGCGCCTGTGACGGCACGCGTTTGCGTCCCGAGGCGCTCGCCGTCACGGTGGGCGGCCGGACCATCGCGGATATCTCCTCGATGGCCATCGAGGATGCTCTCGAACTCGCGGGGAGTCTCGAACTCGAGGGCACGGCGCTGGTCATCGGCGCCGAACTCCTCAAGGAAATCCGGAATCGGCTCCGTTTTCTCGCCGACGTGGGGCTCTGCTACCTCTCGCTCGATCGCCTGGCGCCCAGCCTCTCGGGCGGCGAGTCCCAGCGCATCCGGCTGGCCAGCCAGATCGGCTCGGAGCTCACGGGGGTCATCTACATCCTCGACGAGCCGTCCATCGGCCTGCACCCACGCGACAACGGGAAGCTCCTGGAAGCGCTGCATCGGCTGCGGGACATCGGGAACACCGTGGTGGTCGTGGAGCACGACCGGGAGACCATCGAGTCCGCGGACCACGTGCTGGACTTCGGCCCGGGGGCTGGGGTTTACGGCGGGGAAGTGGTGGCCGAGGGGTCTCCGGAGCAGATCCGGAACGATCCGAAATCTCTCACCGGACGCTATCTCCGCGGAGATCTCGAGATCCCCGTCCCGCCCCGCCGGCGCTCCGCACCGCATTCCGTCCGGATCGTCGGGGCTCGCGCGAACAACCTGAAGGAAGTGGATGTCCGGATTCCGCTCGGAGCCTTCACCTGCGTGACCGGAGTCTCCGGCGCCGGCAAGAGCACCCTCGTGTACGAGGTTCTCTACCGGGCGCTCGCCCGCGCGCTCCACCGCTCGGAGCGTCCGGTGGGTCCGCACTCCCGCATCGAGGGGATGGAACGCGTCGGAAGGGTGGTGGACATTGACCAGTCTCCCATCGGCCGCACCCCGCGTTCCAACCCGGCCACCTACACGAAGGTTTTCGACGGCATCCGCTTGCTCTTCGCCGCTCTGCCGGCGGCACGCGCCCAGGGGTATCGCCCGGGGCGCTTCTCCTTCAACGTGCCCGGCGGGCGTTGCGAGCACTGCCACGGAGACGGGATGATCCGGGTGGAGATGCACTTCCTGGCCGATGTCTTCGTGTCCTGCCAGGTGTGCGGCGGACGGCGTTTCAACGACCAGACGCTCACGGTTCGATACCAGGGCCGGTCCATCGCCGATGTGCTCGACCTCACGGTGAGCGAAGCCATCACCGTGTTCCGGTCCCAGCCCGGCATCCTGCACATTCTCGAGACGCTCCAGGATGTGGGACTCGGCTACATCCGGCTGGGACAACCGTCCCCGACCCTTTCGGGAGGGGAGGCGCAGCGGGTCAAGCTCTCTCGCGAACTTGCGAAGCGGTCCACCGGCGACACCCTCTACATCCTCGACGAGCCCACCACCGGGCTCCATTTCGACGACATCGCCCGTCTGCTCCGGGTCCTGGACCGTCTGGTGGACGCCGGGAACACGGTGGTAGTGATCGAACACAACCTGGACGTGATCAAGACCGCCGACTACCTGGTGGATCTCGGCCCCGACGGCGGGGGTCGCGGCGGCGAGGTCGTCGTCTGTGGGACCCCGGAGGCGGTGGCCCGGAACACCGAATCCTGGACCGGGCGCTATCTGCGTGAGATTCTGGAGCCGGCGCCGGCGGCCCGGCGCGCTTCTTAACAGCCGGTGGTGAAAACCATGCGGCCCAGTTCTCCCGGTGGGGGCTCGCCCGGCGATCCATCCCGGCCAGACAGCCGGTGGCGGAGCCCACGCGGCCCAGTTCTCCCGGTGGGGGCTCGGCCGGCGATCCATCCCGGCCAAACAACCGGTAGTGAAACCCACGCGGCCCAGTTCTCCCGGTGGGGGCTCGGCCAGCGATCCATCCCGGCTGAATCGCGTCGCTTCGCGCCGCTCATCGTTGCGTTTCGGTCGAAATACACCAGGGCCAGTTCTCCCGGTGGGGACTCCTCCCTCGCGCGCCTTGTCAGCCGGGCCCCCACCGGGAGAACTGGCCCCACCGGGAGAACTGGGCCTCACCGGGCTCGGCGCTCACGTGGGTTCCACCACCGGCTGTTCACCGCGTCGCTGCGCGCCGCTCATCGTTGCGTTTCGGTCGGAATACACTCGGGCCAGTTCTCCCGGTGGGGGCTCCTCCCTCACGCGCCTTGTCAACCGGGCCCCCACCGGGAGAACTGGCCCCACCGGGAGGACTGGCCCCACCGGGAGAACTGGGCCTCACCGGGCTCGGCGCTCACGCGGCTTCCACCACCGGCTGTTCACCACTCCGCTTTGCGCCGCTCATCGTTGCGTTTCGGTCGAAATACACTCGGGCCAGTTCTCCCGGTGGGGGCTCCTCCCTCACGCGCCTTGTCAGCCGGGCCCCCACCGGGAGAACTGGCCCCACCGGGAGAACTGGGCCTCACCGGGCTCGGCGCTCACCCGGGTTCCACCACCGGCTGTTGACCAGCATGTACCGCAGCTACCGAACCGGCGCCCTCTTCGGGGCCGGAACCATGCCGCCGGGCGTGAAGCAACTCATCCTGATTACGGGCGGGGTCTATCTGGTGCAGCTGGTGTTTCCGGCCGTCACCGGGTTTTTCGGCCTCTATCCGCCCGCGGTCCTCTCGCTCGAGGTCTGGGGTCTCTTCACCTACATGTTCCTGCACGGGGGTTTGTTCCACCTGCTGATGAACATGTTCATGCTGTACATGTTCGGATCGCAGCTCGAACGGGTCTGGGGCCGGCGCCGCTTCATCCGCTACTACCTGCTCTGCGGGGTGGGGGCGGGACTCTTCGCCTTGCTGCCGCTGCCGGCGTTCTTCGATGCGCGGCATATCGGCGCTTCGGGAGCGGTGTACGGCGTGCTGCTGGCTTTCGGGCTCTTGTTCCCGTCAGCTCAGGTCTATCTGCTCGGAATCCTGCCGATGAGCGCGCGCCACATGGTGATCCTGTTCGGCTTCATTTCGCTGGCGGGTTCCCTTTCGGCGACATCCGATGGGGTCTCCCACATCGCTCACCTCGGGGGACTCGTCGTGGGGTATGTCCTGCTGCGGCGCGACGGCCTGATTCCGAGGCGACAGTCCCGCCTGGGCCTCCTGTGGAACGATCTCAGGCGCCGGCGGCGGCGGGCCCGGTTCGGTCGCTACTACGAAGAACACGGGCGCCGGCGGTCCGAAACGCTCCAGTGACGGGATCCGCTCCGCACTCCGCAAGAACGCCCTTTGACTCGGGAGCGGACAAGTTGCTACAAAGGGCAGTGCACTGGCCCCGACTGGCTCATGCGGTTCACCTATCCGTCGCCAAGAAGGGGCCGACAGAGGAGGCTGCTATGAGACCACGTTTGACCGTCCCGGCCGCTGCGGCGTTCGGGCTCGCTTTCCTGATCGCGCCGGCGGCGTTCGCCCAGGATCCTCCCGCCGAGGAGGAGGAGTTCGTCGCACCGCACGAGATCACTCTCGAACAAGTCGGCGAGTCGCTGGTCGTCCGGGGACGCATCGCGAGAACGGAGAACAACCCCGTTCAGGGCGTCACCATCCACTTCGACAGGACCCACATCGAGTACCCCTTCCGGGTGTACATCCCGCGGGCGAACCTCGGCGACTGGGAGGGAACCGACCCCGTAAAGGTCTACGCCAGGGGGCGCATCCTCAAGATCACCGGCGAGGTCGAGGAGCAGAGCGAGTTGCCCTTCATCAAGGTCACTGACCGCAGTCAGATCGAGATCATTCCCAGGCAGCGCCGCCGCCGGAGGCGCTGATCCGGCCCGAACCTGATTCGGGCGACCGGTGCGGCTGGCGCCGTCCCCGGTTCGAGCGCTGCCAGCGGTCCGGGACTCCGCACTGAGCGCATCCGCACGGTTCCACCGTGCCGGCGCGGGCGGGCCGGGAATGGGTTGCCCGGGGGGCCGAGGAGGCCCCGTTCCAAGTCGCCCATTGACTCGGGAGCCCGCTTCTCGCTAAAAGAGGTACGGTGCTGGTCCCGGCTGGCTCGCGCGGTTCTCCCGTCCGTCGCCACCAAGGGGCCGACCGAGGAGCCTGCCATGAGATTCCGCAACAAACTCGCGGCTGCGTCCGCGTTCGCGGTCCTGATCACCCCCGCGGCGTTCGCGCAGGATCCCCCGCCCGCGGAAGAGGTGGAGGTGGTGGGGGTCCGAGACGTGGGCGCCGATCACGTCGGCGAGGAGATCACCGTCGGGGGTCGAGCCCTCGATGTGCGGATGGTCCGCGGCACCGGCGTTCGGATCTCCTTCCTGTCGGGTTTCCTGGCTCTCATCCCCGAAACCCATGTGCACCTGTGGAAGGAACTGGATCCGGTGAAGCGCTACGAGGGACGGAACCTGCAAATCACCGGCGAGGTCATGCAGGAGAACGATCAGCTTTTCATCGGCGTCACCGAACCGGACCAGGTGAAGGTCGTGCAGCGCCGCCGCCGGCGGCGGCGCTGACCCGGCCCGAACCCCGTTCGCCCAACCCGGTTCGCCCAACCCGGCGCGGCAAGCTTCGTCCCGGCCGCAACCCGGCTCGGGAGAGCGAAAAGCGCCGCGCCAGGCGGTTGCCGCCGCTCCGGTGGCAGAAGCCCGCCAGGCCTCAGGTGAGCGGTGCGATGGAATCCCGGCGCAGCTCCGCGTGGGCCCTTCGCAGCTCTGCGTGGGGCAAGCTGAGGGAAGCCGCGCGGGGCGCCGGTAGAGCAACCGCGGCGAATCTCACGGCGCCGATCCGGATTCACGATCCGTCGGGCCGATGTTGCGTCTCACCGTGAAGTGAAGCCGGGCGCGAACCGGCGCTGGCAAGGTTTTCGCCTCCCCGCGCCGGATATCACTGCCGACGGGCCGGCCGACGGGAATCAGGCCGGGATGGTGTTCAGAGTCAGGAGGGTCAGCGGTTGTCCACGCTCCACTTCCCCGCGCCGGTCATCGCGATGAACAGGAACACGAAGCAGAAGAGCACGGCCCGTTCGCCCATGTTCTCGATGGGGAACCAGCCGAGCATCATTCCGGCTTCGTCGGCGCGGAACTGATGCGCCATGAAGTAAGCGACCGCCATCTGGCCGCTGCTGATAAAGGCGGCGATGCCGGTCATGAGGCCGAGCATGATCGCGAGGCCGGCGACGGTTTCGATTACGCCCGCGAGTCCGAGCAGGGACATCAGTTTATGTTGCGTCCCGCCCATGACTCCGAAGAGCTTCTGGGCGCCGTGACAGAAGAACAGGAAGCCGGCCACGATGCGCATAAGCGCATACGCGGTGTCCTTGTGTTGGCTGAGTAGCTGTTTCATGTGCCCTTCCTCCTGGTGAGTCTGGGATGTCGATCAAAAATCGAGCAGGTAGGTGTACTTGGCAATGAACGCCCGGTCGATCCGATTCCCCATCGGGTCGCGCCGGTCGTTGAGCACGACAAAGAAGTCGGACAGCGGCCGGTGGATGATGTTGAACCGGATGTTCGAACTCCAGTCCTCGGTAACGTTGTTGTACTGGATCAGTGCGTTGAGGAAGATGCTGGTGGTGAAGGTGTAGGCGATCCGCGCGGTGAGCAGGTCGGTCGTGAACTCTCCTTCGGCGAGCGCGATGTCGTTCCGGCTCCAACCGACATAGGCGGTCAACTTCCCGCCGGCCCGCGCCACCGCGCTCAGGTTGAGCGCGCGCCGCGTGCCGGAGTAGAAGGTGCCGGTGTCAAAACGGGCGTTCAACGACAGAGGGCGGCTGGGGTTCGAAAAGAACATCACGAACCACTCGTCGTACTCGTGCCGGCCGGGCAGGACGGTCGTCGTCGGGTGGATGGCGAATGCCTCGGATGTGTTCTCGATGCTGTTGTTGTAACCGAACTCGAAATTCGCCCCGCCCTGGTGCCGGAAGGAGAAGTGCATGTTCGCGTAGCGGCTGACGAGTTCCCCATCCGAGTCCGTGTAGCCGCTGTACTCGAAGTGGGGATTGAACTCCCGCAGGAAATCGCTCCACCAGTCGGGGCGGTAGTGGTAGCCGAGGTAACCGAGAATCCGCCGGATGCCGATTCGGGGGGCGAACCCCATCTCCGGGTTGAACTCGTCCTGAAGCACCGACCAGGCCCCCCGGGCCTGCCAGAGCCGGCTGTCCCAGTTGGCCGCGACGCGGCCGGCCTGGTTGTTGCCGGAACTCCCGGGGCTCATGGTGCGCGCGTAGTAGGAGTTCACCTCCAGTTCCGGGGTGACCCGGATGTTCGCGTCGGCGCCGACCGCCCGGTTGTAGTCGTTGCTCCCGCCGCCGGCTTGCCGATTCAGGAAGATCGCGCCCACATCGGAGTTTTCCCCGAGATTTCTCCGCAGCCGGGTGGCCGAGAAGTTCTCGGTGAAGGGGGATTCGGCGTGTTCGCCGGTCTGGATGCTCATCACTCCGAGTTCGTAAGCGCCGGCCCTGCCGGTGAGCCGGCCGCCGCCGAGCACCGAAATCGGCGTCCCTTGTGGTGACAGGCCGATGCGCCGGCTGAAGAAGAGGTGCAGGTCGTCCCCGCGGCTCTGGCTCGCGCGCAATACCGCCGGATTGAAGGCCTGGCCGAAGTCGGCCCGAAACTGCTGTACCCGCGAATCGGTCGGAACGCCGAAGCGGAAGATGCCCGAGTTCTCGATGAAGAAATCCCGTTTCTCCGGGAAGAACAGGCTGAACCGGGTCAGGTTCACCTGCTGGATATCGGCTTCGACCTGTGAGAAGTCGGTGTTCACGGTGAGGTCCAGGTTGAGCCCCGTGCCGATCAGCACCTTGGCGTCGAGGCCGGCGTCGAACGAGGTGGCCGCGTCCGCATCGGCGTCCTGGCTCAGGTCACCGCCGATGTAGGGCGTGACCTTGAAGCGGCCGCCCGCCTCCAGACCGGTGAGTCCTTCAAGGGATCCCGAGTACGAGACGCGGGCGAAGTTGAAGAACCGCGGGATCGGCGCCCAGAAGGCGTCCTCGTTCAGGCGGCGGACGCGCCGCAGGAAGTTGATGCCCCAGATCTGTTCGGGGCTCTCACGAAACCGCAGCGTCTTGAACGGGATCGCCATCTCGACGCGGTAGCCGCCGGAAACCCGCTGGGTGCTGACGTACCAGACGCCGTCCCAGTCGCGGTTGAACTCCCGTCCCTCGTTGAAAATCTGCCCGTCGAACTTGGCGCCGGCGGGGTTCGTCTCGAACATGTAGCCGTTTCGCCGGTCGTGGAACGTGTCCAGCACCACCCCGAAGATGTCGCCGGCACGGGTCGAGAAATCGCGCGACAGGTCGTTCACGATGATCCCGTCGGGCTCGTCGTCGTGGGCGAAGGCGCCGACGTAGAGGAACTCGTCGTCGTAGAGCACCCGCACTTCGGTCTCGAAGGTCGCCGGCATTCCTTCGTTCGGGTTGCCCTGCGTGAATCCGGAAGCGACCGGCGCCCCTGCCCACTCGTCCTCGTCGAGGATGCCGTCGATCCGGATGGGCCCGGTGGCGCGAACCGCCGGCAACCGGCGATCGAATCGCACCGTCTCGAAATCCACCCGTTCCTGGGAAGAAGCCACCGGGTGGGTCAGGAAGGGAAAAAGGACAGCCGCGATTCCTGGCAGAAGGAAACGGCTTCGGGCCCTTCCGCGGGGCAGGGCCACGAACATGTCCACCGGCGAATGTACCACCGCTGACAGCCTGCCCGTCCGCTGAATTCAGGCGGGAAGGGACTCGCCCAGCAACCGGTTGACCGCGCTCCGATAGCCGGCAAGCGCGCGCCGGGTGAGAGGACCGGGCTTCCCGGTTCCGATGCTTCTGCGCGCCTCTCCGGGGGTCACCGCCCAGGTCACGGGCAGCACCTCCCGGGACGAGCTCGTAAGGAACGCTTCGCCGGCGCCGGTGATCCGGTCAGGCGCCAGCGGTGTCTCCTCGAACGGGACACCCAGTTCCTGCAGAACCTCCAAGACGAGTGCGCGGGTAATCCCCGGCAGCAACCCGTCCTCGAGTGGGGGGGTGCGGACCACCCCGTCCTCCACGAGGAAGAGATTCGATGTCGCCCCCTCGGTGAGATCTCCCGCGGCTCCGCGAATGACCGCCTCGTGGGCCCCGGCTCCTTCCGCCTCGCGCACGGCAAGCCGGGCACCCAGCAGGGTGCTGTGGGTCTTCACGTCGGCTGGAAGTCCTCCCGGAGCGGCGCGTATCCAGTCCGACAGCAGGACCCCGACCCCGTCCCGTTCCGGATCCACCGGTAGCGGCGGAAGCGGACGCACCAGGATGATGAGCGAAGGTTCGCCGCCCTGGGGGCCGGCCGTCAGGATCACCCGGAGCGAGTGTTCGCCGGATTCCCGCGGCCCGCTGGGTCGCCTGGAGGCGGGCGGTGATGCCGGCGTCCGAGATCGCGACCGGAACCCTCAGGAACTCCGCCGAGTGCCGGAGCCGTGTCAGGTGCCGCGCGAAGAGGAACGGGACGTGCCCATACGTCCGCAGGTTCTCGTAGACGGCCTCCCCGTAGAGAAATCCCCGGTCCACCGGACTCACCCGCGCCTCGTCGGCGGGACTGATGCAGCCATCCACGTTGGCCCACGCGCCTGTCATGCGGGCGCCACTTTATAGGGACTGCGGGCCGGGAGCGCCCTCCCACCCAGCCAGATGGCGCCGTCCGCACGGGAACGCCGGTGTTCACACCGGCACATCGCGCGGGAGCGCGAAACCAGCGCTGATGACGTTGCGCCTTGCCAGGGTGAGGGCTGCGCCTTTTTCATGACGGGCGAGGGTGTGCAGGAGGATCCGATCATGAGGGTTTCTCCCGGTGGGGCCTGGCAGTCTGTAGTGGAACCCGGGTGAGCGCCGAGGCCGGCGAGGCCCAGTTCTCCCGGTGGGGGTCCGGCTGACAAGGCGCGTGAGGGAGGAGCCCCCACCGGGAGAACTGGCCCGGGTGTATTTCGACCGAAACGCAACGATGAGCGGCGCGAAGCGACGCGGTTCAGCCGGGATGGATCGCCGGCCGAACGCCGCCTGGGTTTCACCACAGGCTGCTAGCACTGTCCGCCGGAGGCGAACGAAACCGTGCTGTCGCTCAGCCGGTCGTCCCTCGCGGAGGAACTTTCGGGCCAACAGCGGTTTTGCAACGATTCCAGCAGCACATTTGCAACGATTCCAGCGACTGATCCGCAACTGCCATGGGGTGGCGGTCCCACGGTTGCGCGCTCTGCACACGGGTCGGTAGGGTGCGGTTCTTGCCCAGCTCCCTGGGGCAACGCCCCTCTGAGGGCCGGCGTTCCCAGTCCCTGATAGAGTGGCGAATCGGAACCATGAAGGGTAGATCGGTCCTCGGTATTGCGTTGGGGGCGGCGCTTGCTGCGTTCGCCTGTGGGCCGGGATCTTCTGGGGAGGGGGTCATCGCCATTACCGGAGGGCTCGTGTACCCGGTGAGTTCCGAGCCGATCCCGGGAGGCACGGTGCTGATCCGGGACGGGAAGATCGAAGCGGTGGGGGCCGAGGTGTCGGTTCCGGCGGGCGCAGAGGTGGTGGACGCCACCGGAATGAGCGTCATCCCGGGGATCATCGAGACGCATTCCCACACCGGCTTCAAGGTGCTCAACCTGCCGGCGACGGGATCCAACAACAACGAACTGTCGAGTCCGATCAATGCCCACGTGCGGGCGATCGACGGGCTGGACTCCGGAGATCCCGCGTTCGCCCTGGCGGTCGCCTCGGGCATCACCACCCAGAACATCACCACCGGCAGCCGGAGCCCCAACAGCGGCCAGTCGGCGCTCGTGAAGATGCGCGGCGGGACGGTGGAGGACATGTTCCTCGCCCCCGGCGGGATCAAGTTCGCCATCCGGGCAACGACGCCGTATCCGAACTTCCCCGAGAACGAGCAGGAGGTCTTCGATCTGCTGAGCGGCGAACTGGAGGCCGCCCAGGAGTACCTCGACGCCATCGCCGCGCACGAGGCGGATCCCGAGCAGGCCAGGCCGCCCCGGAACCTCACGCGGGAGGCGCTCGGCCGGCTACTGACCCGCGAGTGGGTCCTCGGCATCCATTCGAGCAGCGAGCAGCAAATGCGCCACGCCATGGAAATCAAGCGCCGGTTCGACCTCGATGCCTACATCCATCACGGCGGGGCGACCCTGGCGCTCGCGGAGGAACTCCACGAACTCGGGATGCCGGTGAGTTACGGCCCCATCTTGCCGGGTGACAGCCGCGAGAGCGAGGATCTCCTCGGTCCGGTGCGGCTCGTGGAACTCGGCGGGCTGGTCGCCTTCCATCAGGATCCTCCGGACGGCCACCCCTACTGGCTGCGCCACACCGGCGCGATGTTCGTGCGACAGGGCATGCCGCCGGAAGAGGCACTCAAGGCCCTCACGCTGAACGGCGCCCGCATCTTTCACCTGGAAGACAGGATCGGCAGCCTGGAAGTCGGCATGGACGCCGACATCGCCATCCTCGGCGGCGCGGACCCGCTGGCCTACGAGAGCCTGGTGATGCGGGTCTTCGTGGATGGGGTTGAGGTCTTCAACCGCGAGACGGGGTACAACGTCTTCGGCAACGTGGTGCCGGAGGGTTGGTAATGCCAGGTCCGTTCCGCCGCCTGGTTCCCGCGGCGCTCGCGCTGGGACTGCCGGTGCTCGCCGCCGCGCAGCCGATAGCGATCGTCGGCGGCGAAGTCCACACCGGAGCCGGCGAGGTCCTGGCGGGCGCGACAGTCCTCATCGAGGACGGGAAGATCACCGCCATCGGCCCGGGAATCGAGCTTCCCGAGGGCGCCGACGTGATCTCGGCCGAGGGGATGGTCGTCACTCCCGGTTTCATTGACGCCCAGACGCTTCTCGGCACTTCTCCGGGAGAGGGCGGGGGGCTCGTCAGCCTGGGCGGCGATCCCGACGCAGCGATCGCACCCGAGGTGCGCGCCGCGGATCGCTTCGCTGAGAACCTGGCTCCCCTGTGGCTCCAATCCGGCGTCACGGCGGTGTATCTGGCGCCCGATCCGCGGCTCCTGATCGGCGGCACGGGGGCGGTCGTGAAGCTCTCCGGGCCCGCGGAGACCGCCCTCCTGGCCGAGGAGGTGGCGGTAGCGGCCTCTTTCGGCGAATCGGCGGTAGGGGACTCGCCGCCGGGCCGCGAGGCGCCGCGCGGGCGCACCACGCGGCAGGGCATGATCTTCGACCTCCGGAACACCTTGATCCGGGCGGGAGAGGACGCCTTTGAAGGAGAAGCCGGGCGGACGCTGGGCCGGCTGCTCTCCAGAGAAATCCCGCTCCGGATGCTCGCCAACAAGCCCGACGACATCGAGACGGCGCTCCGGGTAGCCGGGGAGTTCGATCTGCGCCTGGTCCTCGATCAGGCGGCCGGCGCCTCCACGGTGGCGGCCCGGCTTGCCGAGGCGGGGATTCCGGTGGTGGTCGGTCCTTCGGTCATCGGGATCGGAGACGGAGGCCCGATGGAACTCAAGGGCCACACGCCCGCGACGGCGGGCATTCTCCATGCCGCCGGCGTGAAGATCGCGCTCTCCACCTTCGGCTCCCGAGGCCGTTCGGTCGCGATGGAAGCGATCGTCGCCTGGGCGCACGGGCTTCCCCGGGAAGCGGCGCTCACCGCGGTCACGTCCGACGCGGCGGCGATCCTGGGGGTGGACGACCGGATCGGGAGCCTCGCCCCTGGCCTTGATGCCGATGTCGTTATCTGGGATTCGCATCCCATCGGCACCTACGCCAAGACCGCGGTGGTCCTGGTGGACGGCGCCGTCGTCTTCCGCAGATAACAGCCCGTGGGAAAAGCACCCCGCGCCGTTCGCAGGCGCATAAGGGTGCCGAATCCGGCCGGGGTTCCGAGCGCGGGACACTTTTCTCCCGGGTGATGTCGCGAATCGCTGCGCGATTCGCGCCACCTTTTTTCGCGGGGAGGGGAACCCCTCCCCACACCCCTTCCCCGGCGCTTCGCGCCGCAGGCTGCTGACAGCCCCTACGAGAATGTTCCGACAAATCGCTCTGGCGGGCGCTGTTCTCGCCGCACTCCTGCTCGGCCCGCCCGCCCGCGCGGCGGAGCATCCCGACCCGAAGGTCCAGGCCGGACTCACCATGCTCGACGAGTGGATTCGCTCACACGTTGAGTACACGGGGGTCGGACTCGTGATCGGAATCGTCCACGATCAGGACATCGTCTGGCTCAAGGCCTACGGCCACGCGTCGCTGGACCCGATGACGCCGATGGCCGAGGACTCCATCTTCCGCATCGCCTCGCACTCGAAGCTCTTCACCGCGATCAGCGTGCTCCGTGCCCGGGACGCCGGTGCGCTTCGCCTGGATGATGAGGTCGCGACCCACCTTCCGTGGTTCGATATCGAGAACCGCCATCCCCAGGCCCGTCCGGTGACCCTCCGGCACCTCCTCACCCACACCGCCGGTCTGCCGCGGGAGTCCATCCACCCGGCGTGGACCGATTTCGAGTTTCCCGAGGCGGAGGCGGTGCGCGACACCATCTCCGATCAGGAAACCACCTACCCCACCGAGACCAAATGGAAGTACTCGAACCTGGGCTTCACCCTCGCCGGGATGGTGGCGGAGGCCGCCTCCGGAACGCCGTTCGCCGAACTCGTGAACCAGGCAGTCCTGGAGCCGCTCGGGATGGACTCGACGAGCGTGGGTCCCATTCCGGCCGACCACCAAGGCCGCCTGGCCACGGGATACGGCCGGCGGCTGGCGGACGGCAGCCGGCAGAGCATGCCCTTCGTGGACGCCCGGGCCTTCGATCCCGCGACCGGGGTCTCCTCCTCCGTCCCGGACATGCTGAAGTTCCTCCAGTGGCAGCTGCGGGTGCGTGACCGCCGGAGCGATGAGGTCCTGGCGACCAACACGCTGCTCGAAATGCAGCGGGTCCACTGGGTCCAGCCTTCCTGGGACAGCGGCTGGGGGCTTGGTTTTTCCGTGCGCCATACCGAGGACCGCGACCTCATCGGCCACGGTGGCTCCTACCCCGGCTACCGCACCCAGACCCAGTTGAGCCCCGAGGAGAAGGTCGGCGTCGTGGTGTTCACGAACGCGGGTGACGGAAATCCCGGCCGCTTCCTGGACAAGGCGTTCGAGTGGGTCGCTGCGCCCCTCGCGAAGGAGGAAGAGGAGACCGTCACCTACGACCCCGATTGGGACATCTACCTCGGAACCTACCGGAACCGATGGGGGGACACGAGCGTTTTGCGCCTCGAGGATGAACTGGTGATCTTCTCGCCGCTTTCGGAAAATCCCGACCGCTCGAAGGGGACTCTGCGTTCCACCGACGAATCCCACGTGTTCCGCCTGGAGAGCGACGGGTTCGGCGCCCACGGCGAACTCGTGCGCTTCGAGATGAACGAAGACGGGGCGGTCGCCCGCATCTACGTCGGCGTGAACTACTCCGAAAAGGTCCGCTGAGGGCGCAAACGGGTCGTCAACGAGCATGCCGGAACCGGCCGGACTGCCGGAACCGGACGGACTGCCGGAACCGGAACCGGACTGCCGGAACCGGACGGACTGCCGGAACCGGACGGACTGCCGGAACCGGACGGACTGACGGACCGCGGATTCCGGATTCGCTGGGTGGTCGCCAGCGCGGCCGGGATGGCGGTGGCCGGGGCAGTGGCGCGGCCGCTTTCCTACCTGGTGGGGGGCGCGGCGCACGAGGCATTGGGCAGCGTGGTCGGGGAAGCCGTCGTCGGGGCCGTTGCGGGGGGCGGAGTCCTCGGCGGGATCGCGCTCGCCCAGTGGCTGCTGCTGCGCCAGCGGGTCTCGTGGGCGGCCCGCTGGCCCGCGGCCCTTGCCGCCGCCGGGGCGGCCGCTGCCGCCGCGGGCTTCGCCGCCGACGAGGCCCTGGGCCTGGCCGGTTACCCCGAGCCGCCGGCGGTGCCCGCCGCGGTGGGGCTCACCGCCTTCGTCCTCGCGCACTGGCTCGTCCTTCGGCGGTACGCCCCGCGAGCCGGCCTGTTGGCCGCCGCCAGCGCCGGCGGTTTCGTCCTGGGCGCAGGCGTCACCGTGGCGGTGGGCGCGACCCTCGGGTTCGAGGGGGAGAGTCCGCTGTTCGGGGCACTGTTCGGAGCGGTGTACGGGTGGATCACCGTACTGGCGCTCGGGCGGACCGTGCGAACCACGTCATAGCGCCGCCTGCGCCCTCCGGCGGACCACCGGGCACTGATGGCGCTCGCGGGGGCGGCGCGCGATCTCGGCGGCGGGCACGACACGTCACCCGCCGTCATACGGTATTGACGCGCTGAGGTTCAGACTAGTGTTCGGCTAGTCCGAGGTACCTACAGAATCATGGAAATTGGCGCATACGAAGCAAAGACACATTTGCCGAAGCTCTTGGAGCGCGTTCGGCAGGGCGAGCGGTTCACCATTACGAAACACGGTACGCCGGTCGCGGAACTCTGTCCGGTTCACGCCCGTTCGCGCGACGCGATCCAAGCGGCCATTGATTGGCTGGCTGAGTTCCAGGCAGCGCACACGATGGGTACGCCGACGGCCCACGAACTGATCCGAGAGGCGCGCTCGGAGCGTAAACCTTGATGCCGTTCGTTCTCGATTGCTCCGTGACAATGGCGTGGATCCTCCCGGACGAAGCCGTGGCCGGCACCGTGGCGCTCCGGGACTCGCTGGTCGAGAACACGGCTGTTGTTCCGGGGCTTTGGCCCATCGAGGTCGCCAATGTGTTGTTGGTGGCAACTCGACGCGGACGGATCAAGGAGGAGATCTGGCCTGATCTTCTTGAGCGGCTTGCGGCGCTGCCCATCGAGACGGACCCGGAGACCGGGACGCGCGCGTTCACGGATTCGCTGCGCGTAGCACGCGACCAGCGGCTTTGTGTGCACGACGCGGCGTATCTCGAACTCGCGATGCGCCGACGAATCCCTCTCGCCACGCTCGACCGCGAACTCGGGGCGGCCGCTCGGGACGCTGGAGTTCGGGTTCTGCCCTGAAGGCACCGGAAGTTATCCCGTGCGGCGGCGCCGCCTCCGGTTGCGGGACTACCGCGGCGCGTAGAGGGCCGGGTCCACGCTTGGGGCTCCGCCGCCCGCGAGCCGCTGGACGAGGCGGCCGGTGCCGGCCTCCAGCGGGCGAAACCCTCATGATCGGGTCCGCTGGCATACCCCGCCCGCAATGAAAAAGGTGGTGCGGCACTCACGCTAACCGGGCGCTAACAGGGCGCAGACAGGGCGCAGAGTCATCGGCGCCAGTTTCGCGCTCCCGCGCGATGCCGGTGTGAACCAGCGTTCCCAGCCTTCGCGCCGCCGTGGCTGGTGTGAAGGCCCCCACCGGCAGCACTGGCCGGGGTTCTCTGGCCAGCTAGCGGCGGTCGCCGCTCCGTTCGGGTTCCGATGTTGCCCAGTCATAGTGCCTGCTGGCCCGAATGAGGATGTTCGGGAGGTCGGCGGTCAGCAGATAGCCCCGGCTCACCAGTTTGAGCGCGGCCTGGGTCACTCTTCCCAGATAGTCGTTCCGGTCGCGGTACCGCTCCTCGATGGATCGCCGCGGATCGCCGGACTCCTCACCTTCCGCACGGGTTCGCGGAAAGGCGAAGTAGGAGCCAATCTCCCCGGACAGACGATCCGGAGCGCCGATGCTCGCGTGCCGGTAGTTCCATCCGGTGTGGGTCGCGAGCGGCACCGCCAGCTCGGGCATCCGGATCCCGGCGCGATCGTTCCCGTCGGCGTCCACGGCCGGCACGAGCTGGATGAAGGGGGCGCCGATTCCGGGTGGTTCACGGGTCACGATGCCCCGGTCCCAGTCGGGTCCGAAATCGAGACGCAGCGCCGTCAGCGGATGCTGCGGAAGGCTGAACCCGGGGACGTTCGGCCAGCCGGCGTCCGCCGGCGGCGCGAGCGTGCCGTTGCCGATGCGCGGATAGAGGCTCGGAGGCGGCTCGTCTCCGGTGGCGACCCAGGCGTCGAGCGCCCGGAACAGGGCGCGTATCACGGGCGCGTAGGCCAGGGTATTCATCGGCGCCTGCCCGCGAAACGATTCGTTCGGGTTGGGCTGCGGCGGAAAGCGACCGAGGACGTGCGGCGCCGACGAGATGAAGTAGATGCGGCTGGTCGCGGGTGGTTCGATATCCCGGGAGCCGGTCACGTCGGTGTGAACGAGCGATCCGGCCCGGTTGAAGTACTCCGAGTTGGTCAACACGTGAAACAGCTTCGGTGTCGTCCCGGTGGCCTCCGTCCGTTCCAGCAGACCGTCGGTTTCGCCGGTTACCGGGTCCGTCGTCGTCGCATCGGTGAACGGAAACATGTCCACCGGAAACAGGAAATTCAGGTGCTGCTCGGCGTCGCGTGACGCCTGCCCGAACCGATGATTGAAGGAGCCCCGTCCGGCGCCGCCCACCTGATCGAAGACCCCGTCAAAGACCTGGCGACCCTGCTCGTCCTCATTGAAGCCCTCATACAGGAAGTGCCGCAGGAAGCGTCCGGTCTGCGACACGCCCCAGCCGATCGCGTAGCGGATGCCGGGTAGCGGGTTCGCTTCGCTGGTGTCGTACTTGAAGAAACTGACGATGTCGCGCGTGCCTGCGAGCCCGACGCCGACCACCTTTGGATCCCGGCTGAGATAGACCACGTCGTAGATGCGGCCCGGCTCGAATCCGCCGTCGAGCTCCACGACGCCGGGCTCGGTGAATCGCCACGCGCCCCGAGGCACCGTCTCCGGCGGATCGGCCGGAAGGTCCCGCACCGTCATGGCGTGCTCATCGTTCCCGGGGCCGACGACCGAATAGGCCGCATGACCGCGATCGGCGAGCAGCCCGGGCTGGTCCCGGGCGGCAACGATGAAGTTGCCGCGCACTAATCCGGTAATCGGCCCGGTAGTCGGCCCGGTAGTCGGCCCGGCAATCGGATTGCCGCCCTCGGTCGCGATCGGCATGGTCATCCGCATCCGTCCCTCGGGCGTGTCCCACTGCCAACCCAACCAGAGCAGCGAGAAACCGTCACGCATCAGCGCCCCGTCGCCGAACTCTTCCGCAGTCATCGGATCGGACGCCCGCGCCGCCTTCTGGAACGTCACCAGGATCCGTTTCGAGCCCCGGTTTCCCGCTTCGTAGAAGAGCCGCCCGTTGCCGCGAGTCGGATCCACCGGTTTCAGCAGGAAGAACTCCGCGCTGAACTCGACATGGCCATCGGCGTTCCTCGGCGCGAGGGACAGGTCCACGATGATTCCATTCCGCGGCCCGTCAGGATCGAGGGCGAAGTCAGCCATGCCGACGAGCTTTTCGTAGGGCCCGGCCAGCCCGAACGACATGCCGTTCGCTACGGTTTCGCGGCGTTCCACCCGCAGGCGAACCAGCTCCGCTTCCGCGATTCCCGTTGCCAGCAGCAAACAGGAAACGATCGTGGTCGCAATCAGGCGCATGAAGTTCCTCCGTGTCGCACTTCCGCCACGATGATCCTGAAGCGCCCGGGATGCGGCGTCTCATCGACGTGCGGCGTGGGGTGGCAATCGTAGCCAGTCGGGCCGGGGACGATCTCCCCATCGGTTTGTTCGCCGGTGGTCCCCGCCCTCGTACAGGAAGTGCCGCAGGAAACGTCCGGTCCACGACACGCCCCTGTCGATCGCGTACCGGGCTGAACGCAAAACGCCGACGCCGGGTGGGGCGCCGCGCTGATGGCACCCGCAAATAGTGGAACGTAGATATACGGAACGGAATAGAACGTTCCATAAAGTATTGGAGTAGAATCAGGTTTATGCGCGCCGGCCCCAACCTTTTCCCGCTTGGAATCGCCACCGGGGACGCCCACTGCAACCGCACCGAGGAGCGCGCCGAACTCAGGCACAACATCGGCGCCGGAGCGCACACCTGGCTCTGGGGCCGCCGCCGGATGGGCAAGACCAGCCTTGTCGAACAGGTGCTCCAGGATCTTGCCGGCGGGGCGATCGCTTCGGCGACAGTTGACCTTCTCGTTGCGCATGACGCCGAGGATCTTGAAGGGCGACTGCGGGCCGCTGTTGAAGAGGTCAGTGCCCGGATGGCGCCAAACGGCCGGAAAGCGAGCGAAAAGCTTGGCGATGCCTTTCGGGCGCTCGCGCCCGAGTTCTCCTTTGGCGCGATGGGTCTGAAGCTCAGGCTCTCGCCGCCGGCTCCCCCGGCACGCGGGATCATGGAGATGCTGCTCGGGCTCGATCGGGCGGCGGGGGCGGTTCAGCGGCGGGTGGTGATGGTGCTCGATGAGTTCCAGCAACTCGCCCAGCTTTCTCCGCGGACGGCGCCACGCAGTCTGGAAGGCGCGATCCGGCACGCCGTGGAGCGATCCGCAAATGTCACCTACCTGTTCTCCGGTAGCCAGAAACACCTGCTGGCGGCGATGTTCGAGGAGGAGGAACGACCGCTCTACCGCCTTTGCCGGAAGATGACTCTCGACCGCATCGGCGAGGCCGACTACCAAGCGTTCATCCGGCGCGCCAGCGAAACGCGCTGGCGGCGGGCCGCGACCGACGGTGCGATTGGCAGGGTCCTCAGGCTCACTGCCCGGCACCCTTACTACGTCAACGCGCTCTGTGCCCGGCTTTGGGGGGCGCGGCGGCCCCCCACGCCCGAGTCGGTAGACGCGCAATGGTCCCGGATTGTCGAAGAGGAAGGACGCATTGCCGCCGGCCGAGTGATCCGCCTCTCACCCAGCCAGCGCGCCGTCCTGCGGGCGATTGCGCACATGGACGGCGGGGTGGAGCATCCCGGTTCGTACCGCTTCCTGTCCGCCCTTCGCCTTCCCACCTCAACCGGGAACCAGGCCAGGGAGGTGTTGGAACGGGAAGACCTGATCCGACAGGAGGACGACGGGCGCTGGACGTTGGTGGATCCGGTCGTGTCGGCCTATCTACGGAGACTGTAGGGCTGGTTGAGGCGGCGACCGTCCACTCCCGAAGGACCCGGACGCTGTTGAGCCCCGGAGGAGAAGGTCGGCGTCGCGGTGTTCACGCACGCGGGCGACGGGAATCCCGGCCGATTCGACGAAGAGGCCTTCGAATAGGTCGCGCCGCACCGATCGCGAAAATGAGCGTGCGGTCAGGGGATGGACTTGCGCGCCGCCTTTGGGGTCTTGCCAGTTGCCGTGGCCGGTTGCGCCGCCTCAGGTTCGAAGACCTGCTCGATCGACATCGTGAACAGCCGGGCGATCTTGAACGCCAGCGGCAAGCTCGGATCGAACTTGCCGGTCTCGATGGCATTCACCGTCTGCCTTGAGACATCGAGCTCACCGGCGAGTTGCGCCTGCGTCCAGTCGCGTTCGGCGCGCAGCACCTTGAGCCGGTTCCTCATCAGCCGTACCGCCGATGCCCCACCACCACGCCGATCACGTAGGTGGCCACCATGAGCATGACGAGTTGCATCGGATCGGCCTTCGCCACCGCACCGGCGCGTTCCAGCAACACGTAGCTGAACGCTCCGACCAGCCCGACGCCGAACGCCAACGCGAGGGCATCGACTTCGATCTTGCGTCGCAACTCGTCGGTCTCGCCCAGATAGCGCCGGTACGCGACGATCATCCCCACCCCCAGAGCCAGCGGCACCACCGACGCCGCCGTGGCCGCGAATGCCGACAACCAGTCGCGGCCAATGACGTAGATCAGAGCGAGCCACGCTCCCATCCAGGCCATCGCGCTGATGACCATCCGACGCTGGTTCATGCGATCTCGGTCCGTGCCGCAATGGCCCCAGAACCAGGATCTTCTTGCCTGTTCCATGAGTCTTCTCTCCTTGATAAAACGTAAACGACACTTGACTCCGTACACCCTACCCCACGCACCGCTGAATGTCAAGTGTCATTGACTCCGCACCCGGTGGATGCGGCGCTCCAACCTCGGGTAGACAAAGCCGTCGTGCCACCGAGCGTCATTGCGTCCGCGAGTTCCACCGTCGCTCCGCGGACGGTTCGGTTGCCGGCCGAAGCCGGCGCTCCAGGCGCTCTTAACAGCCTGTGGTGAAACCCACGCGGCCCAGTTCTCCCGGTGGGGGCTCCTCCCTCACGCGCCTTGTCAGCCGGGCGCCTCGCCCCCACCGGGAGAACTGGCCGCTCTCGGCGCTCACCCGGGTTCCACCACAGGCTGTTAGGTGACTGCGGCCGCGGGTTTCGTGGCGTTCAAGGCTCTGTCCCTTGCCGGACAGGAAGCGCTGGGGGTGGCCGCGGCGTTTGTCGTCGGGGTCGGAGCGTTTCTCGCTGCACACTGGCTGGTGCTGCGCCTCCGCGCGCCGATGGCCGGTAGGCTGGCGATCGCGAGCCTCGGCGGGTTCCTGCTGGCCGCCGTCGTGACCACCGCGGTGGGCGGGGCCATCGGGTTCGAGGGGGAAGTCCGTTGTTCGGGGCCCTGTTCGGAGCCCTGTTCGGAGCCGTCTACGGGGCGGTTACCGTGCCGGCGCTGGGGCGTCTGTCCCGAAGCCCGGCGTAGTCCCGGCGGGAACCGCGGGCCCGTGACTGCTGCGGTAGGCTCCGACCATGGTCAGGGCCGGGGTCAGGGCCGGAGGCAACGGGAACCCGTTTCGGCCGGGGGCGGGCCAGATGCCTCCGTTGCTGGCGGGAAGGGACAAAGAACTCGCCCTTGCCGAACGGCGGCTCGACGAACTCGCCGGCGGCGTCCCTCCGGCTCAGGGCATCCTGTTCTACGGTCCGCGGGGCAACGGCAAGACGGTCCTGCTGGAGCGCATCGCGGATCGGGCTCGCGCACTCGGCATGCGGGCGGAACGGCTGCCTGCCGACGCGGTCCGGGCACGGGAGGTGCTGGTCCAGGAACTCCAGGAACGCGCCGGCCTCACCGAGGACCGTCTGAGCGGCGTCCAGCTCGGACCCATCGGAGCTACGACCCAGCCCGGCGCCCCTACGAGAAATGTGTCCCGCCTGTTTTCTGCCTGGGTGCAGGCGGTGTCGGAGCCGCTGGTAGTACTGCTGGACGAGGCCCAGACGATGGATCCAGGGGCGGGCCGCGCTTTTTTCGAAGCCGTCCAGAACGCCGGGAGTGACGCGCTGCCGTATATGGTCATCGCAGCCGGAACTCCCGACGCGCCGAGGAAGATCCGGCGCGCGGGGACATTCGCGGAGCGGGCTTTCGAGAAGCTGCCGATCGGGCGGCTGGATCCCGCAGCGACGACTGCGGCCTTGACGAAGCCGGCCGAGGCTGCCGGACGACCGATGGACGACGATGCTCGCGCGCGCCTCGGGCGGGCATCGCAGGATTACCCCTACTTCGTCCAGCTTCTGGGCAGCGCCGCCTGGGATACGGCTGTCCGAGACGGCGAACCGACCGTCACCGGAAAGTGCGCTGAGGAGGCGGTGGATACGGCCCGTGTCGTCATCGAAGGGTTTTACGCCGAACGGTTCGATGAGGCGCGGGAGCGCGAAGTCGAAGAAGTCTTGGCACCGCTCGCCCGTCTCGCCGCCACCCAGGGAGGGCGGGTTGATGACCGCGACCTCAGCAAGTTGTTGTTGCTGGTGGCGCAGCGGGAATCGGTCCTCCTCGACAGGGGATCGCTGCTCACGACCCTCCGTGACCTGGGCATCGTGTGGGAGACCTCCTCTGCGGTCTGGGAGATGGGCATTCCGAGCTTCGCGGATTACATCCTGCACCGCGCCGGGAGGTCGCCTGGCGGCGTGGGCTGACGCCGATCCGCCGTCCGGATAGATTGGCGTCGCGGGTTTCGTCGCCCTGTCGGGCGGGCGATGCCGGCCTGGAGGCCGGCGGTCCCTCGTTGCCGACGCCCTACGGGGAGTAGGGGGCCGGGTCGACGCTTGGCGGCTCGCCGTCGGCGAGTTGTTGAACCAGCCGGCCGGTGCCGAGCGCCTGGGTGAAACCGAGCATCCCGTGGCCGGCGGCGACCAGCAGGCCGTCCCGCCTGCGGGGCCGCCCGATGAACGGGATGCTGCTCGGGGTCAGGGGCCGGAAGCCGGACCAGGCGACTTCGTCCTCTAGCGGGATGGGCGCCCGAAGCCCGGCCTGGCCGCCCGCGATCACCGCTTGGTAGCGCCGCTGGTTGAGGCTCGCGTCAAACCCCGCGAGTTCCAGTGTCCCCGCGAAACGCACCTGGTCCTGGAGCGGTGTGATGATGACCTTCCGTTCCGCCACCGTGACCGGGATCGCCGGCACTCCCGCGAACGTCCGAACCGTCGCGCTGTAACCCTTCGCCGCCTGGATCGGAAGCCGGACACCGGCGGTGCGGGCCAGGGCGGGGGAGAAGGCGCCGAGCGCCAGAACCGTCTCGCCGGCGATGCGCTCTGCGCGCGCGCCGTCGCCCGCCAGCACCTCCGCGCCGTAGATCCGGTCGCCGTCACGGAGCAGCCGCAGCGCCCGGACGCCGGTTTGCACCCGGACCCCCTGCCGCTTCAGGGTGGCGGCGAGCGACTCCGCGAAGCCGAGGCTCGATCCGTGCGCATCCCCGTGGAGGAAGACCGCGGCCCGGACCGAGGCGGAAAGCGCCGGTTCCCGCTCGCGGGCGCCGTCGCCGACCAGGAAATCGACCGGGAAACCGTTTCGCCGCAGCTCGCCGGCTTCCGCCCGGGCGTGCGCTACCCCCGCCTCGGTCAAAAAAGCCCAGTAGCCGCCGCGCCGCTCGAAAAAGAAGTCGGCATCGCCCCGTTCGAGGACCTCTTCGTAAAGAGCGAGGCTCAGCGCGGACAGCGCGCAGATGGCCCGGAATCCCTCGCGGGACCGGGCGCGGGTGCACGCCCGGGCGAAGCCGAGAAGCCATCCGGGGAGGGCCGGATCCAGGCGGAAGCGGACGTGGAAGGGGCTGTCGTCCCGGAGCATCCAGCGAAGGGCCTTCGCCAGCACCCCCGGGCCGGGGAGCGGCTGCGAATGCGCAGGGCAGAGCAGCCCGGCGGTGCCCCAGGTCGCTCCGTGGCCGGGCTGGCCCTGGTCAACGAGCGTGACATCCCATCCCGCGCGCCGGAGGAAGTAGGCGCAGGACAGACCGATGGCGCCCGCACCCAGCACGAGCGCGGTCCGGTCAGCGCGCACGGGTCCGGTTCGCCACCAACCGAGTGGGTGGAACGTTCGGCGCGCGCCCCCGGCGGGACGGTGGCGCGAGGGTCAGTTCGCGGGTCGAGACGGGCTCCCGTGGTGGGTTTTGGGTTTCGGACGGCTAGCCGTTGTGGTCGTCCGCCGAGGGGCCGTAGGGCCCCGGCACCGCGATCCCGAGCAGCCGGTAGTACACGCTGAGCTGGCCGCGGTGGTGGATCAGGTGGCTCAGGATGAACCCCCGCACCGCTCGGTCCCGGACCGTCTCCTGGAGCACGTGACCGTTGTTGAGCAGGCGCCAGGGAGCGCGCATGAACTCGTCGTCCCGCCCCTCAAGACGCTCCAGGAATCCGGCTCCTATCCGCTCGTGGTTGGCGAGCAGTTCGTCGCGGGTCTTCCAATGCGGCGACTGGTAGTCGGTCGTGCCGAAATCGAAGTGGTCGCCGTCCAGGATGCTGAAGACCCAGCCGGGGCATTCCACGACGTGCGTCGCCAGCCGCGAGAGGGTCATCGACTTGTCGTGGGGTTGCCAGTCGGCGTGCTCGTCCTCGAAGCGCTCGAGGAACGTGCGCGTGGCGGCGGCCTCCACCTGGAATTCCGCGGCGAAGCCTTCGGCGATGTTCATGGGGAAACTCCTCTCGTCATGAATCTGGGGAGATCGGGCCGCATCATTCGGGCCGCAGCCAGTTCTCGATCCGCAGGTCCGGCACCCGCCGGAACTCGCGTTCGTTGTTCGTCACCAGCGTGGCGCCGCGACTTCGGGCGTGCGCCGCGATCAGGAGGTCGTTCGCGCCGATCAACTCGCCCCGCCGGCTGAGTTCCCGCCGGATCTCGCCGTAGTGGACCGCCGCGTCCTCGTCGAAGGGCACGATGTCCAGTCCGCGGCAAAGCGCTTCCAGCCGCTCTTGGTTCTCGGAGCGCCGGGTCGAACGTGCAAGGCCGAAGCGGAGTTCGGCATACGCGATGGCCGACAAGCGAGTCTCCGGCGCATGTCGTCGGAAGTGCTCCCGCGGTGCTTCGTCGCCCCTGAGGAGATGAACGCAGATGTCGGTGTCAAGGAAGAACGTCAAAGTCGGGTACGTCGTCGAGTGGCGGCTGTTCGCGCGCGGGCCACGATCCGGGTGTGATCGAGTCGAAAAAGGCGTCCCAGTCCTTGCCGCGGGGGCGCAGAATGACTTCCCGCCCGCGCTTCACGACTTCCACCTCAAGCGCGTCAAAACGACACGGTGCCGGCAGCCGCACCGCCTGGCTGCGGCCGTTCCAAAAGATCTTGGCGACGCCTCGATAGGCAACTTCCTCCGGCATGGAACCCTCCCGGGAAGCTCTCCCGGACCATGGAATATATCACGGTATATACCACGGACGGAGCGCGGTTTGGCTCTCCTGGATGAATGCCTCCACTCCTGGTCGAATGCGACCGCCCGGGCGACCCCGCGCCGCGTCCGAAGTAGCATCCGCCGCCATGCGCTTCGTCCTGCTCGGTCTTGCTCTGAGCCTGTTGCCGGCCCCCGCGGCTTCCGCGGAGGACGGGCAGGTTCTGGCCCGGACCACGGAATTGGACGGCCGAACGTACGGGTGGCAGGTCTTCGTACCCGCCGCCGTGCTGTCCGGCGCCGAAACGAATCCCCCGGTCATCCTCTTCCTCCACGGCGGCGGGCAGGTGGGCTCCGACGGCGTGCGGCAGACCGAGATCGGACTGCCCGCCGTTCTTCGGGAGCGGTCCGATTTCCCCGCGCTGGTGGTGATGCCCCAGTCGCCGCGAGGCGCCTGGTGGGGGACTCCCGAGATCGAACGGATGGCGCTCGCCTCGCTCGATGCGGCGGTTGCCGAGTTCGGCGGCGATCCCGAGCGGACCTACCTCACCGGACTCTCGCTGGGCGGCTACGGGACGTGGGCTCTCGCCTTTCGCTACCCGGAGCGCTTCGCGGCCCTGGTTCCGGTCTGCGGCGGCGTAACCACCTCGCGGACCCGGATGCCCGTGCCCGACTGGCATCCATCCGCTACTCATCCGGAAGACCCCTGGACCGAAACGGCGCGGGTGGTTCGAGACATTCCGGTGTGGGCCTTCCACGGCGGAGAGGATCGGCGGGTACCCACCGAAGAGTCCCGGCGCATGGTCGCCGCGCTCGAAGCGGCGGGAGCGCAACCTCGTTACACCGAGTATCCCGGCGTCGCGCACAACTCCTGGATCCCGGCCTATCGCGAGGAGGGCCTCTACGACTGGCTCTTCAGCCAACGCCGGAGCGGGAACGCCCGTTAAGCAGTTGGTGGCGGAGGTTTGGCGGCAGCAGTCCGCGGCGCCGAGCGCCGCGCGGGAGGGGTGCGGGGAGGGGTTTCCCCTCCCCGCGAAAGACGATGGCGCGGATCGCGGAGCGATTCGCGCCATCACCCCGAGGGGAAAGCGCCCCGCACGCGCACAAACCGCCAGATTTGGCACGTGTGTTGTCCGCGGAAGCGTGCGGGGTGCTCTCCCCTCGGGTTAGCAGCCTGTGGTGAAACCCAGGCGGCCCAGTTCTCCCGGTGGGGGCTCGGCCGGCGATCCATCCCGGCCAAACAGCCGGTGATGAAACCCACGCGGCCCAGTTCTCCCGGTGGGGGCTCGGCCGGCGATTCATCCCGGCTGACCGCGTCGCTGCGCGCCGCTCATCGTTGCGTTTCGGTCGAAATACACCAGGTATTCCTCCCTCACGCGCCTTGTCAGCCGGGCGCCTCACTGACCTCGGCGCTCACGCGGGTTCCACCACCGGCTGTTGACCACTCCGCTTCGCTCCGTTCTGCGTTGCGTTTCGGTCGAAATACACCCGGGCCAGTTCTCCCGGTGGGGGCTCCTCCCTCACGCGCCTTGTCAGCCGGGCGCCTCGCCCCCACCGGGAGACTGGCCAGCCTCGGCGCTCACCCGGGTTCCACCACAGGTTGCTAGATGGGCCGTAGCCACGTCCGCACCCGCCGGGACGCCGATCCGGCCGGTTACGGGTTCATTCTGGAAGAGCTGGAGCGGCCGGGAGACCCACGCCGGCTGTTTGAAGCAAGCCGGCGAGACGCTCCGCTCGAGGTGGAGATCGGCTCGGGCAAGGGTTCCTTCCTGGTCGCCGAGTCCGAGATCCGTGCGGATGTCCTCTTTGTCGGGGTGGAACGGGCCCGCCGCTACTGGTTGTACGCCGCGGACCGGCTCTGCCGGCGGGAACGGCCGAACGCCCGGATCGTCCGGGGGGATGCTCGCGAGACCCTGGAAGCGCTGCCTGCAGGTTCGGTTGCCGGCCTGCACGCGTATTTCCCCGATCCCTGGCCGAAACGGCGGCACGCGCATCGCCGCCTGCTGATTCAGCCGGACTTCCTCGCCGCCTGCGAACGGGTGCTGGCGCCCGGAGCTTCGCTGCGAGTGGTCACGGATGCCCCGGAGTACTTCGCCGAGATCGAGCGGGCGCTGGCGTCCCGGAAGAAGCTCGACGCCTGTCCCTACGAGCCGCCGGCGTCCGCGCGCGAGGGGGAACTCGCGGGTCCAACTTCGAACGGAAGTACCGGCTGGAAGGACGCCGGATCCAGGCCGTGATGGCCGTCCGCTCAGCGGACGAAGACGACGCTCTCGCGGACGAAGAGGGATGAGGCGAACCGCAGGAGCGCCCAGGCGGCGGCGAGGGCGATGAATCCGGCCAGCGCCAGTTCCCAGGTCGCGATCGTTTCGCCGGCGATCACGTTCAGGATCATCAGATGCTGGCCGAGAATCGGGATGAAGGCCGTCCAGGTCCCCTGCTCCACCAAATTGAAGGTGACCGCGAAGAAGGGGATCATCGGGAGGAAGGCCACGTAGCCGAAATAGGTCTGCGCCTCCTTGTAGGACTTCGCGTAGGTCGAGACCACCACCTGCAGCGCCGAGCAGAAGAGCGCAAGCGGGAGGGCGGCAAGCCCCACGAGCGCCCAGTCACCGGCGCTCGGCGAGATGTTCAGCGCGCCCGGCATGAACCGCAGCACCACCACGCAGGTGCCGAGGCCGAGGAGCGTCAGGAAGACGGCGAAGGTCGCCGCCGCCGCCCACTTCCCGAGAATGAGAAGGCGCCCCGGAACCGCGTTCAGCAGCAGCGCCTCGATCGACCCCCGCTCGCGTTCGCCGGCAATGGCGTCCGAGGCGATCTGCATGCCGCCGAAGAAGGCGTTCATCAGGAGGAACATCGGGATGAAGCCGAGAGTGGAAAAGGCCGTCCGCCGCCGGGAACTGAAGACCTCCGCGCGCTCGACGGCAAGCGGGCGGATGAGCAGCGGGCTCACCCCCCGGCTGATGAGGCGCAGGGCGGCGACCTCGTTCGCGTAACCCTCGAGCAGCCCCGTGACGCGGCGCGCCTTCGCCCCTGCCGCCGCCCGCGAACTGTCGGCGACCAGTTCCACTTCTGCCGGCCGTCCCTCTGCGAACCGCTCCTCGTAGTCCGCCGGGATCCGAAGCACCAGATCCACCTCGTGTTCCTGCACCGCGGACTCCGGGTCCTCGGGGGCCGGGGTCAGTTCGAGACCCGGCTGCCGTTCGAGCCATTCGACGAGCGCGGGAGCGTTTTCCCGGCCTTCCACCGGCACTTCCATGTTCCGCACCTCGTCGCGGATTCCCTCGCCGAAGCGGCCGATCAACAGCATCATGATCGGGAAGATGCTGATCGAAACCAGGACCGCAATGAAGGCCCGCCGGTCGCGGATCCCGTCGACGAGCTCCTTCCGGAAGACGGTGGCGGCGCCTCGCATTAGTAGCCTGTGGTGGAACCCGGGTGAGCGCCGAGAGCGGTGAGGCCCAGTTCTCCCGGTGGGGCCAGTTCTCCCGGTGGGGGCCCGGCTGACAAGGCGCGTGAGGAAGGAGCCCCCACCGGGAGAACTGGCCCGAGTGTATTTCGACCGAAACGCAACGCAGAACGGAGCGAAGCGGAGTGGTTCAGCCGGGATGGATCGCCGCTCGAGCCCCCACCGGGAGAACTGGGCCGCCTGGGTTTCAGCACCGGCTGCTAGGCCCTCGCTTCCTGGGGACCGGTGAGGCTGACGAAGGCATCCTCGAGGTCCTCACACCCCGCCGCGTCGCGGATCGCGTCGGGGGACCCCGAGGCGACCACCCGCCCGGCCGCGATGATCACGATCTGGTCGCAGAGGAGGGAAACCTCCTGCATGATGTGGCTCGAAAAGAGCACCGCGCAGCCCCGCGCCCGCAGCTCGCGGATCAGGTCCCGCATGCGCCGGGTGCTCATCACGTCCAGCCCGTTTGTCGGCTCGTCGAGGAGGACGTTTTGGGGCTCGTGGACCAGCGCCCGGGCGAGGAGCACCCGGGAGCGCTCTCCGTGCGAATAGCCCTTTGCCCGCCGGTCCACGAAGTCGTCCATCTCCAGCAGCCGGACGAACTCCGCGATCCGGGCCTCGGCTTCGTCTCGCGGAAGACGGCGAAGCTGCGCGAAGTAGCGGATGTTCTCGCGGCCGGTCAGCCGTGGGTACAGGGAGTGCGAGTCCGGAAGGGCCCCGATGCGCTCCTGCGCCGCCATCGTTTCCCGTTGGACGTCCACTCCATCCACGGCGACGTTGCCCGCCTCCGGCGCCATCAGGCCGTAGAGCATCCGCAGGGTGGTGGATTTTCCGGCCCCATTCGGGCCGACGAGGCCCGTGATCTGTCCGTCCTCGGCGCGAAAGCTCACGTCCTTGACGGCCACCACGCTGCCGAAGGTCTTCTTGAGACCGGAGGCCTCGATCACGGCTGGGAGTCCGATCTCGGAGCGCCGGGGCCGGTTGCCGACTTCCAGAAAGGAGGCCGGGAGATGCCGGACAGGCAATCGGCGTCCAGGGCGGCGGGATCGGCGGAATCGAGGAACTCCCCGATCAGTTCGGGGGCGCAGCCGGCCATCATGGCGCCGTGCCCCGTGCCCGGGACGATGAGGTGCCGGGAATTCGGGAGCGTGGCGGCGGCATGGTCCCCCCAGCGCGGGGGGGTCACCGGATCCAGTTCGCCGGACAGGATCAGCACCGGCGCTTCGGACTCGACAGGCTCCCGGTAGCCGGGCGGGATCTCGCCGCGCGGCCAAACAGCGCACGCCTCCTGCATCTGCTCGGCCGTGAGCGTGTCAAGGAAACTCTCCTCGGCAGCCTGCGCCGCTTCGTCCGTGGTCAGGAAGGGGACATCCTCGGCGCACAACACCGACAAGAACATGCCGATAGCGAGCTGGGGCCCGGCGACCGGATCGGCGAACACCAGGATGGGGCCGAAGTCGCCGTCGAGCGCGCTCTCGATCATCAGCGGGATGACCGAGGCGCTCGTCGGGTTGTAGAGCACAGCCCGCAGCACCCCGGCCACCAGTTCGCGTCCGATGGCGATCTCCTGCCAATCCCCGGTCCGGGGATGACGGACGCGGTAGCGCGGGGGCGGATCCCGATCGAGGCTCGCGAGCAGCGTCTCGATGGAATTCGCGAGGTCCGGAAAGCGGGCGTCGCACGCGGCGTCCGCGGCGCAGGATTCGATGAGCAGGGTCAGGGCCCGCTGGCCGTCCTCTGCGAAGTGCAACGGGATCCGCATATCCACCGGGGCCACCCCGTCGAGGATCACCGTGCGGACGCTCTGCGGGTAGCGCCGGAGGAAGACGGTGGCCGCGCGGGTGCCGTAGGAGCCGCCCCAGACATTGATTGGTCCGTAGCCGAGAGCCACCCGCACTTCTTCGAGATCGTCCATGGCGACGGGCGTCGTGTAGTGCTCCGGGTCCGCATCCAGCGAGTCGAGGCACTCCCTCCAGTCCGCTTCCGACAACTCTTCGGGAACGCTGTCGAAGTAGGTGACCCGCTCCTCGAGGAAGTCGCAGGTCAGCGGATTGGAGTCTCCGGTCCCCCGTTGGTCCACGAACACGAAGTCCCGGCGAAGGAACAGGTCCGGAACGGCTCGTCGGAGGAGAGGGGCGAGTTCCGTGGCGGCCTGTCCCGGCCCCCCGGCCAGGAAGAAGACCGGGTCCGGCTCGCCGCCCTGCTCGGCGGCCGGCACCACGAGGATGTTCAGCGCGATCTTCCTTCCCTCGGGGTTCGCCCGGTCCTCCGGGACCTCGAGCGTTCCGCAGAGACCACCTTCCACGCCTTCGCCGGGAGGGCAGGGGGAGACGATGCTCTCCGGCTCCGCTCTTTCTTCGTCCGGCTCTTCCGGGGTGTCGGACCCAACCCGGTAGAGGGTCAGGATCCCCAGAGTGCCCAGTCCGGCCAGGAGACGCCAACGGCGGGGAAACTTTGGCAACCAGATCAATCCTAACCCGCTCTTCATCCGGCGATTACTACGACCGTTCCCCCCAAGTGTTCCCGGGAGAGCTCACCCGGGCTGCTGGCGCCCGTCAGGCGAACCAGCTCTTTACGGGCCGCGGATGTTCGGACCTGAGCGCCTGTACGACGTCGAGGCGGGCGGCGGTGGCGGCCGGCTGGAGGGCGGCCGCCACCACCGCCACGAAGAGCAGCAGAGGAACCAGGACGTACACGGTGGGGTCCAGCGGGGTGATCTGGAAGAGGAGCGGGCTCAGCTCGCTTTGGACGACGCGCACCAGGAAGAAGACCAGGAGCAGCCCCGGCAAGAGACCGAGCGCGGCGATCCGCAGGGCGTCCCCGAGCACCAGGCGGCGGATGTCCCTGGGGGTGGCGCCGAACGCCATCCGCACGCCGTGCGCCGGTATGCGCGCGTTCGCCTGGAACCCGACCACCCCGAACACACCCCAGGCGGCGAGGAGGGCCGCGGCGATGGCAAAGGCGCCGAGGAGCAGCGCGTAGAGCCGGGGCTGGGCGACCGATTCACGGATGCGGTCCCCGAGAGTACGTGGGTTCAGGGCGGCGAGTTCGGGATCCACTTCCTTGAGTCGCGCCGCCGCCGCCTGCATCACCGAGGCGCCGGCCGCATGGCGGAGGACCACGCTCATGTTGGTCACCTCACGGGGGGCGGGCACCCGGGCGTCCCCGATCAAGCGGTAGAGGATCGGTTCCGGCGGACTGTCCACGCCTTCTTCGTACACGTCGCCGACCACGCCGACGATCTCCCCCAGACCCCGCAGTTCCAGACCCACCGGCGGATCGGAGAGGTAGCGCCCGACGAGGCTCTGGTTCACGACGGATACCCCGGCCGGGTTGGCGCGGTCCGTCTCCTCGAACGCCCGTCCCTCGCGCAGGGGAATGCCCATGGCGCGGAAATACCCGGGCGAGACGCGGCGGAGCAGGGCCCGGGGAACCTGGTTGGGGTCGGTGATCGGATCCTCGCTGATCCGCTGGAAGCCGATCACCGCGCGTTCGCCGCTCAGCGGCAGGGTGTCCACGATGCCCGCCTGCGTCACCCCCGGGATCGCGCCCAGCGACTCGCGGATGCGGTCGAGCACCGCCGTCTGCGCTTCCGGATCCGGATACCGGCTGGCCGCGAGCTGGACTTCGAAGGCCACGGTGTTCGCGGGTTCGTAGCCGGGTGGCGCGCTGACGAGGGCCAGGAAGCTCCGGGTCAGCAGCCCCGCGCCGATCAGCAGCGGCAGCGCGAGGGCCAGTTGGAGGGCGGCGAAAAGTCCGCGGCGCCCCACGCCGCGCGTGCTGCCGCCCAGGGCAGTGGACTCACCGCGGGCCGAAGCGTCGAGGGCCGCCGAGGGGTCCCGGGAAGAGGCGCGCAGCGCCGGCAATGTTCCGAACACCAGCGCCGCCAGGCCGGCGATCCCGAAGGTGAAGGCGACGACCCGGGCATCCACCCCGGCGGCCGCCAGTTGCGGCAGGCCGAGCACGGTGAGCGAACGGACGATTCCGGCGCCACCCACGGCCAGCAGCACCCCCAGGGCCCCCGCCGCACCGGCGAGCAGCACGCTCTCCGCGAACAGCCGCTTGACCAGCCGCGAGCGGCCGGCGCCCAGGGCGCTCCGCACCGCGAGTTCGCGCTGGCGCCAGGCGGCCCGGGTGAGCAGGAGGTTGGCCACGTTGCCGCACACGATGAGCAAAACGAGCACGGTGACCCCGAAAAGCGCGATCAGCGGCTGGCGGATGCGCCGGGTGGATCGCTCGGTGAACGAACTCAGGTGCACCGACACCCCCTCGTTCATCATGCGCTGGATGTCGCTCTCTTCGCTCAGCCGGGCAATCAGGGCCGCCGCTTCGGCTTCCGCCTGTTCGATGCTGATGCCGTCCCGCAGCCGGCCGACCACCTGCACGAGTTCGAGCCGGATCTGTCCCGGCTGGAGATTGGCGGGTGGCCTCGTCGGGTAGGGGAGGTAGATCTCGGTGGTCGGGATCGGGAATCCGAAGTCGCGCGGCGCGATTCCGATGACCTCGACATTGCGGTCGTCCAGGCGCAGCGTTTGGCCGACGACCGCCGGGTCGCCGCCGAACTCCCGCATCCAGAAGGCGTGACCGAGGACGGCGACCGCGTCGCGCCCCGGCGTCGCTTCTTCCGGACGGAAGGCGCGTCCCAGGTGCGGCGAAACGCCCAGGATCTCGAAGAGCTCCGGTGAGACCTGTTCGGCGAACAGGGGGCGTGGCTCACCGGGCGCCCCGGAGAGCCCGCGGTAGGCGACCGGCCGGTCGCCGTACATCGCCAACCCGTCGAAGACGGTATTGGCGTCCCGCCACTCCCGGAAGTGGTCGGTCGAAAAGGCCGCCACTTCGTCCGGCATCGGTAGCCGCGGGCGCCGCTCCCAAACCTGCACCAGACGTTCGGGCTCGTCGTACGCCGGAGCCTTGAGCAGGACCCCGTATACCGCCGAGAACACGGTCGAGGTTGCCCCGATGCCCAGGGCGAGCGGGACGCACACCAGCAGGGCGAACCCCGGCCGCTTGGAGAGGCTCTTCAGCGCCTCGGTGAATTCATGAAGCATGGTGGTCGGTCGTCCCCTCGGGTACCGCGCGGATTGTCGCCCAAGTGAGAACGTGCGTCACGCCGGGTCGTTCCCGCGGGACCCCGGCATATAGTCGGAATGATCCCCTTGCGGGAAGGAGCGAGTGATGAACAAGAAGGCCTTGGGAGTAACGGCGCTGGCCGTGGTGGCGGCTTTCGCCCTCGGACGGGTTTCCGGCGGCGCCCAGGATGAGGGTCCCGCCCCGAGTTGCGACATGTGCGATGCGGACTTCGTCGCCGCCGAGGAGCTTGAGGCATACGAGCGGGTCGCCGACGCGACCGGGCTGACCGATCTGCAGGTCCGCTCCCTGGACATCGGCAAGGCGAATGTCCAGATCGCGCTCGTGAAGCGGGGCGCCCTCGAGGCGCCGGGACCGCACTCGGTCGCCGAACACGACCTCGTGACCGAGGTGTACTTCGTGCTCAGCGGTTCGGGAACGAACCTCACCGGGCCGGACCTCGTGGACAAGCGCCGGCGCCCGGCCGACAACCGGGCGGTGCAGTTCCTGAACGGGCCGGGAAACAACGCCGCCGCGGTGCGGGACGGGGTGACCTACGAGCTCACGGCCGGTGACATGCTGGTCGTTCCTGCCGGAACCGGCCATCAGTTCACCCGGATCGAGGACCACATCACCTACCTCATGGTTCGGGTGGATCCTGACAAGGTGGTACCGCTGCAGGACGCGGAGGCGTCGCGGGCGTATCTGGCCAGGAACGGTCAGTAGCGCCCGGAGGGCCTCGCCGGAGGGCCTCGGTGGCCTCGGTTGTCGCGCCAATGAGGCGTGAGAAGGGTATTTCGGCTTTCGACATGCCACTTTGATCGCCAAAGTGGCGGAATAGATACTGAAATGCCGTCACGTCCGGCCGGTGCGCTTGACCGTCCCAGCGAGATTGAGGGTGCCGCCTTGGAAGGACTGGTGGCCGAGCACCTTCGCGCGTGGGCCGACTATCGCGGAACGCGCCGGTTACTGATCGCCGGCGCCCTTTGCCTGCCGGCCACCGACTTCCTCCGCCGTCTGCATGCGGAACACCCGATCTCTCTCGCTGCGGTTTGGGCGGACCCGGCCGGCTGAGGTCGGAGCGGCCCCCTTCGCGAGCCCGGCGCCGATGCCGGGCGGGTGTCAACACTTCTCCGGCTTAACAGCCGGTGGTGGAACCCGGGTGAGCGCCGAGAGGTTGGCCAGTTCTCCCGGTGGGGGCGAGGCGCCCGGCTGACAAGGCGCGTGAGGGAGGAGCCCCCACCGGGAGAACTGGCCCGGGTGTATTTCGACCGAAACGCAACGCAGAGCGCCGCAAAGCGCCAGTTCTCCCGGTGGGGGGGCGGTTCAGGCGGGATGCATCGCCGCTCGAGCCCCCACCGGGAGAACTGGGCCGCGTGGGTTTCATCACAGGCTGTTGAGCCAGCGGAAGAAGGCCGGGAGTTCGCCCCACGTGTCGTCGAGCGAGGGGACCACGGCCATCTGTCGGTCCAGCATGTGCCTCCACTCGGACTTGAGCTCGGCCAGCGTCTCTGCAGCGCGGACGGATTCGAGGTCCGGAACCGGAATCCCTTTGTGCGCGCACTTCCGCGCCAGCACCGGTCGGACCTCCGCCGGATCTGGCCGAACCTCCGGTCTGAGGAACACGCTGACGAGGTCGTAGAGATCCCGCGGGCGTCCCCGCTCTCCCATTGCGCGGATCTTCTCCGCGAATACTTCAACCAGCGGATAGCACAGCACCGTCGCCGGCGGGGGAAGCTTTTCTCCGTAGTCATGGAGCACAGTTCTCCATTCCGGCTCCACGGCGAGGAGTTCCTCGCCGCTGAGATCCAGAATGAGCCGGGTCGGCATGCGGGCACGGCGCGGACCGGTGTAGTAGATGCGGCCCCGGGCGAAGTTCCTTCCCCGGTGGAGGTCCAACCGGGGTTCGGCGACGGCGAAGTCGAGTCCGGAGGCATCGCTCACCCGCTGCAGCAGCGGCCGCAGTATCGGGAGCACCGCTGCAGGCCCGACGGGACCACCCTTCCGGACGGTGAAGTCGAGATCCTGGGAAAACCGATGGTCGCTGAGATAGCACTTCTTGAGGCAGGTCCCGCCCTTAACAGCCTGTGGTGAAACCCACGTGAGCGCCGAGGTTGGCCAGTTCTCCCGGTGGGGGCGAGGCGCCCGGCTGACAAGGCGCGTGAGGGAGGAATACCGGGTGTATTTCGACCGAAACGCAACGCAGAACACAGCGAAGCGGAGTGGCTCAGCCGGGATGGATCGCCGGTCGAACGCCGCGTGGGTTTTGCCACAGGCTGTTGAACACCCACTGCTCCCGGAGCGTTTTGTCGGAGCCGATTCCCCACAGCAGCCAGCCGAGGACATAGTCGTTCTCGACGACAACATCCCCGACACCCCATTCCTGCGCGCCGAGTCGGAGGCGCGCCCTGGAAATCATGAGTCGTGGGGGGCGATGGTGGAGTTCACGATCAGCCGCCAACGCTTTACCGGCCGCCCGATATCGGGACCGCCAGGATAGAGGCGGACGACTCCCTGACTCATGCGCCGCGCGCAGGTCTCCAGCACCTCGGGCGCATCGATCTCCAGTTTCTCGATCAGGTAGCCGAGCCGCTTGTAGAGCGACCGGTTGCCGAACCGCTCGATGTACTCGAGCAGGCGTTCGTCGTTTCGCAGTTCCGCGAACAGAAAGAAGTTCTGGACCGTGTCCGCCACTTGTCGTATGCCGCCGCCCATCGCAGGATCGTCCAGGGTGTCCACGATGGTGCGGGCCGGGTCCGAGAACTCGACCCTCAGATCCTCGTCCCAGCCCAACCGGGTCCCGAACAGCCGCTTCGGGGCGATTACCTTGACCTCGTACTGCACGCCCTGGATTGTGGGTCGGCGATTCCGGGTCCACCGGGTGCTGAGCACCATCACATTGCGGAAGAACTGTTCCGTCAGACCCCAGTAGGAGGCGGCGGTGAAGCCCCCGAGGTAGCAGGGGGCGAAGATCCGGTATGCCTTGGCCCACATTCTCTCCCGACCGACGGGACCGGCGACTTCGAGTGGCGCCCGTTCGTAGATTCCGGATCGGATCCGGATAAGCCAGCCCTGCGCGGCCAGGTAGGCGAGGAACCGCCGGGTGCGGGCCGCGTCGGTGTCCAAGACTTCGGACGCGTCGCCGACCGTGAACGGCCCCTCGACCCCCCGGAGCAGCCCGGCGAGCCGGTGCCGATTGCGGGCACTGATCCCCTGTCCGGTGGCCGTCTTGGACAACATTATTGCGTTTCCTTCCATCATATGGAATGTAGCGCAATATGAATTGTCACATCTTGCAGTCAGCCGTTCCTGATATCGGACAATATAGTTGCAATTTATTCCATCGGATGGAACGAAATACAATATGGATAGACTGATTCACCGCGGTCCGCCGGGGTCCGGGAAGGCGTCGAGGGGACTCGGGTAGCGGTCCAGCAGCCCGGGTTCCGCCATCAGCGCCTCGATGGCGTCCATGTCCATCGGAACGAACTCCGAGATGTTTTCGGCGCCGTCTTCGGTGACGACGATGACGTCCTCCAGGCGGATGTAGATCCGGTCCTCGGGCACCCGGAACTGCGGCTCGATGGTGAATACCATGCCCGGGGTGAGCGTCCCGTCGGCATTGCCGACATCGTGGACCGCCATTCCCACACCGTGACCCACCCCGTTCGGGCGGCCGGCGGCGCGGCGGCGGTAGGCGGCCACGAAGGCTTCCGCCGCCGGCCGGTAGTGGGGTTTCGTGAACGGCCAATCCCGCACGATCTCCTCCATGCGGGTGGCGGCATCGCCCATTACGGTGGCGACATCCCCGGGCCGGATGGCGTCGAGGATCGCCTGGTAGCAGGCGAGATAGAAGCCGTAGAGATCGCGCTGCCACTCGCTCCAGACCCCGTTCACCGGCCACATGCGGGTCACGTCGCTCGTGTAGTAGCCGACGTCGGGCGCGTAGTCCATCAGGATCAACTCGCCGTCGCCGAGCCGGCTCGCCCCCCGGTGATAGTGCGGATACCAGGCGTTCGTTCCCGTCGCCACCAGCGAGTAGTAGGCGTCCGACTGGGCGCCGTCCCGGTAGAAGAGGAACTTCCCGACGGCGTCGAGTTCCCGTTCGTAGATCCCGGGGGCGGTGGAGCGCATGGCCTCCATGAGCGCGAACCCGGAAAGGCGGGTGGCTTTGGTGATGAGGGCGATCTCGCGTTCGCTCTTCACGAGCCGCGCCCGGTCGAGCACCGGGGTCAGGTCGCGAATCTCCAGCCGCGGGAACCGTCCCTCGAGGCGGGACACGAAGATCGCTTCGCGCGAGGGGCGCGCGTCCCAGGGGTCGTTCGCGATGTCGGAGTTGCCGCGGGTCGCCAGGTCCCGGCTCATCGCCGCGAGTTCGGCGGGGGCGAGCGGGGTGTGGACCACCGGCGGATTCGGACTCCAGGCGAGGCGGGCGAGGTGGTCGCTCAGTTTCCAGTTCGGGTGCACCTCGGCCACGCCGGTCTTTTCCCGGGCGAGGTCCGCGTCGTCGGAAGTCAGGAGGCGTCCCTCTGACGATTCGCGGCGGTCGTCCTGCGGCGGCAGGTAGAGCGACGAGTGGCCCGTCGTGCCGTTCAGCACCAGGTAGGCGTGCGGCGTCTCCACTCCGCTCAGGTAGTAGAAGGAATTGGTCTGCCGAAAGCGGATGTACCCGAGGGGGGACGGCGCCCCCTGCAATAGCGCAATCGCCCCGGGTCCGAGAGCGTCCATGACGGCCCTGCGGCGCGCCTGGAACTCGGCGGCAGGGAAGTCCTCGGTGAAGATCGGCGTGTCCTGCGCCGCGGCGGGGCCGCCGGCGAAAACGAGCAAGAGCGGAATGAGAAAGCGTCGGGAGAGCATGGCGTTCAGGGACTCTACCGAAGCGAGGGAACCGCCGACCTCCGGGCAGTTGGTGACCAAAAGGGGTCTGCGGGCCCACGGTCCTCACCCCGATCGCGCCGCCGAATCGGGAAGGCCGAATTGGGAACGCCGGCCAGTCCTCCCGGTGGGGGCATTCACGCCGGCACCGCCCGCCGGATGCGGGCGAGAGCGCTTCCCCAATGCGACATGTTCCCCGCCGGGAGACCCCGCTAGTGCGACATGTTGATTCCGGCCGGGAGACCTTCGCTAGAGCGACATGTTTCTGCTAGAGCGACTTCGCTTAGAGCGACATGTTCGGCCGGGAGACCCGCTAGAGCGACATGTTGATTCCGGCCGGCTTCGCTAGAGCGACATGTTCGGACCGGGAGACCCCGCTAGTGCGACATGTTGATTCCGGCCGGCTTCGCTAGAGCGACATGTTCGGACCGGGAGACCCGCTAGAGCGACATGTTGATTCCGGCCGGCTTCGCTAGAGCGACATGTTCGGGGCGGGAGACCCCCGCCGGCTTCGCTAGTTCGCGACATGTTGATTCCGGCCGGCTTCGCTAGAGCGACATGTTCGGGGCGGGAGACCCCGGCTAGAGCGACATGTTGATTCCGGCCGGCTTCGCTAGAGCGACATGTTCGGGGCGGGAGACCCCGCTAGAGCGACATGTTGATTCCGGCCGGCTTCGCTAGAGCGACATGTTAAGCGTTCCAGAGGCGAGCGACGGGGGAGACCCTGCTAGAGCGACCCTTCCGGCCGGCTTCGCTAGAGCGACATGTTCGGGGCGGGAGACCCCGCTAGAGCGACATGTTGATTCCGGCCGGCTTCGCTAGAGCGACATGTTCGGGGCGGGAGACCCTGCTAGAGCGACATGTTGATTCCGGCCGGCTTCGCTAGAGCGACATGTTCGGGGCGGGAGACCCCGCTAGAGCGACATGTTGATTCCGGCCGGCTTCGCTAGAGCGACATGTTCGGGGCGGGAGACCCGCTAGAGCGACATGTTGATTCCGGCCGGCTTCGCTAGAGCGACATGTTCGGGGCGGGAGACCCCGCTAGAGCGACATGTTGATTCCGGCCGGCTTCGCTAGAGCGACATGTTCGGGTCGGGAGACCCCGCTAGAGCGACATGTTGATTCCGGCCGGCTTCGCTAGAGCGACATGTTCGGGGCGGGAGACCCGCTAGAGCGACATGTTGATTCCGGCCGGCTTCGCTAGAGCGACATGTTCGGGTCGGGAGACCCGCTAGAGCGACATGTTGATTCCGGCCGGCTTCGCTAGAGCGACATGTTCGGGGCGGGAGACCCGCTAGAGCGACATGTTGACTCCGGCCGGCTTCGCTAGAGCGACATGTTCGGGTCGGGAGACCCGCTAGAGCGACATGTTGATTCCGGCCGGCTTCGCTAGAGCGACATGTTCGGGTCGGGAGACCCGCTAGAGCGACATGTTGATTCCGGCCGGCTTCGCTAGAGCGACATGTTCGGGTCGGGAGACCCGCTAGAGCGACATGTTGATTCCGGCCGGCTTCGCTAGAGCGACATGTTCGGGGCGGGAGACCCCGCTAGAGCGACATGTTGATTCCGGCCGGCTTCGCTAGAGCGACATGTTCGGGGCGGGAGACCCGCTAGAGCGACATGTTGATTCCGGCCGGCTTCGCTAGAGCGACATGTTCGGGTCGGGAGACCCGCTAGAGCGACATGTTGATCCCGGCCGGCTTCGCTAGAGCGACATGTTCGGGGCGGGAGACCCCGCTAGAGCGACATGTTGATTCCGGCCGGCTTCGCTAGAGCGACATGTTCGGGTCGGGAGACCCTGCTAGAGCGACATGTTGATTCCGGCCGGCTTCGCTAGAGCGACATGTTCGGGGCGGGAGACCCTGTTAGAGCGACATGTTGATTCCGGCCGGCTTCGCTAGAGCGACATGTTCGGGTCGGGAGACTCCGCTAGAGCGACATGTTCGTCCAGCCGACGGACGCCGTCGCGAGAGACCCGAGCGTAGTCAGCACGCTACCTTTCTTTGAACAAGAGAATGAACGAACGAATGAACAGGGGACCCCAATCCGGATCGCAGTCGTCCCTTCCCCAGCCCGGCGTGCTGGCCGAAATCCCGTCCCACGCGCGCTACCTCACCTTCCGCCGCCGCCCCTCGGCGCCCAGCCCGCGCGAAGCCCTCGAGCGGCTCGCCGATCCCCATCCCGGACTGCCGCTCGTCTTCGGCCTGGGCCAGTCGCTGGTGCGCGAGCTGGGGGCCGCGGTCCCCGGACTTCGGGACGTCCCGGCGTCCAGCGGACCCGGATTCAGCGTTCCTGCGACCCCGGCCGAACTCTGGCTCTGGCTCCGGGCCGAGGAACGGGGCGAACTCGTCCACGAGACGCGCCGGGTGGAAAAGGCGCTTTCCGGCGCCTTCGTCCTGGACTCGGTGGTGGACGCCTTTCGCTACCGGACCGGCCTCGATCTCACCGGCTACGAGGACGGAACCGAGAACCCGAAGGGAGATGACGCCGCGGAGGCGGCGCTGGTCGCCGGCCACGGCCCCGGGCTCGACGGGTCCTCCTTCGTGGCGGTGCAGCAGTGGGTCCACGACCTCGACCGCTTCGAATCCTTTTCCTCGCAGACACAAGACCACATCATCGGCCGGCGAAAGAGCGACAATGTGGAACTCGAGGACGGGCCGGACGCGGCCCACGTGAAACGCACCGAACAGGAAGCCCCCGACCCGCCCGCCTTTCTGCTCCGCCGCTCCATGCCCTGGGCGGACGCGCAGCGGGCCGGTCTCGTGTTCGTAGCCTTCGGCAACACGCTCGACGCTTTCGAATACCACCTCTCCCGGATGGTCGGGGCTTCGGACCGGATCGTGGATCACCTGTTCCGGTTCACGAGGCCGGTGACCGGCGCGTACTTCTGGTGTCCCCCGATCCGCGACGGGCGTGCCGATCTGAGCCTGCTCGGCTGATTCCTCCCGCGGACGCGCCGGGCTCCGGGACTGCCATCCGGCCGGAGTGATTCCCATGCTGACCCGGCGCCTCGCCGCCGAGTTCCTCGGGACCGCGGGGCTGCTCGTCGCAATCATCGGTTCCGGCATCATGGCCGACAACCTGTCGGCCGGGAACGATGGCGTCGCGCTCATCGGCTGCACTGCCGCCATCGGCGCCGCTCTCGTCGTCCTCATCTGGCTGTTCGCCCCGGTGTCGGGTTGTCACATCAATCCCGCCGTCACCCTGGCATTCCTGCTCCGGCGGGAGATCTCCGGGCGGGACGCCGGGCTCTACGTCGTGGTGCAGGCGGCCGGCGGCCTTGTCGGAATGCTCGTGACGCACCTGATGTTCGACCTGCCGCTCATTCAGGTCGCGACCCAGGTCCGCACCGGTCCCGGCCAGTGGGTCTCGGAAGTCGTAGCCACCTTCGGTCTGATCCTGACCATCTTCGGCTGCATCAAGGTCCGCCCACAGGCGGTGGCGGCGGCCGTAGGGATTTACATCTTCGCGGCCTGCTGGTTCACCGCCTCCACTTCCTTCGCGAATCCGGCGGTCACCCTGGCGCGGAGCTTCACCGACACCTTCTGCGGGATCCGTCCGCTCGACGCCCCGGCGTTCGTGCTGATGGAGATCCTCGGGGCGGCGATCGCGACTCCGTTTGCCGCCTGGCTCTATCGCGGCGTCCAGCGGGCGGACTCCTCAGAAACCTGATGTGAGCGACCCTCCGGCGAAGCCGACCGAAGTCGGCTCCCGGATCAAGAGCCTGGACGTGCTGCGCGGCTTCGCGCTGCTCGGCATCCTGGTGATGAACATCCAGCTCTTCGCGATGCCGATCGCGGCGTACGGCAACCCGACGGCCTGGGGCGACCTCTCGGGGATCAACCTTGGCGTCTGGACCCTGAGTCAACTGCTCGCCAGCCAGAAGTTCCTCACGCTCTTTTCCCTTCTGTTCGGCGCCGGAATCTGTCTCTTCGCCGACCGGATCGAGGCCCGGGGCGGGCGGCCGGCGGTCTGGCACTACCGCCGCATGGGTTGGCTGCTGGCGTTCGGACTGGCCCACGCTTACCTCCTCTGGGTCGGCGACATCCTGGTGCCGTACGCGGTCTGCGGTTGTCTGGTGTATCTGGCGCGCCGCTGGCGGCCGCGGACGCTGCTGGTCGCCGGGTCGGCGCTCTTCTCGGTGACGAGCCTGGTGTTTCTGCTTGTCGGCGCCGCCCTGCTGGTTCCGGGCCTTCCGGAGGAGGTAACCCAGGAGGTCGAGATGGAGTGGGCGCCGGATTCGTCCGCACTCGACGCCGAGATCGCGGCTTACCGAGGCGGGTGGAGCGGGCAGCAGCCGCTGCGGATGGAGCAGGCGCTCGGCATCCATCTCGGCACGGTGCCGTTCTTCGTCCTCTGGTTCTGCGGCGGCCTGATGCTGATCGGCATGGCGCTCTACAAATGGGGAGTCCTGAGCGCCGCGAAGGACGATCGCTTCTACCGGAGACTCACCGCGGTTGGACTGCTCGCCGGCGCGCCGCTCGTCGCTTTCGGCATCTGGTGGAACTTTGCCGGCGACTGGAGCTGGCAGCGCTCGATGTTCTTCGGTGAGCTGTTCAACACGTGGGGATGTGTCCCGATGGCGCTCGGGTATCTGGGCCTGGTGATGCTCGCCGTCCGGCGGGGAATCCTCCCGGACCTCCAGGCGCGGTTGGCCGCGGTCGGACGGATGGCCTTCACGAACTACCTGCTCCAGACGGTGCTCTGCACCTCGATCTTCTACGGCCACGGGCTGGGTCTTTACGGCCGCGTGGAGAGGTACCAGCAGCTCCTGGTCGTCTTCGCGGTGTGGGCGCTCCAGTTGTGGCTGTCGCCGATCTGGCTGCGCCGGTTTTCCTACGGGCCGCTGGAATGGGCGTGGCGGACGCTCACCTACGGGCGACTGCCAAGGATGAGGCTTCCCTGAAGCCGCCCCAAACTCGGCGGGATTCCTACGGAACCCCGGCCCGTTCGGGCACCAGGTGCGCGATGCTGTTCGCGTAGTAGTTCACGAAGTGGCGGCGCGGCTCGACGATGGTGAGCCTTTCCCGCTCGGCTTTCACCATCTGCCGCTGGATCAGGAGCTGGAGCCCAAGTTCGACCGCCGGCTCCCAATCCTCGGGAGGGATGTCCGGCTCGCCGGGGCGGACCGCGAGCGTCTCGAGGATTTTGAAGGCGGCGGCGCGCGCCTCGGCCCGCGTGATTCCCTCCTCTCCCCCGTTCCGGATCACCGTCGCCATCAGCGGGACCGGCAGCACCGGCATGATTTCGGCGATGCGCCGCATGAGGTGTTCGGCGAGACATCCGACCTCCTGGAAGCGTTCCCCGCGGTCGGCTTCCCGGGGGTCGAAGTCCCGGCTCGCGAGCCAGTCCCTGAGCGATACCGGTTCGCCCACGCTGAGGGTGGCGTAGCCGAAGGGCCGCCAGCGGCGGTTGAGGCGCAGCCAGAGCTGGTGGCCGAGAAAGGCGGCGGTAGCTCGCCACGATCCGGTCCGGGTGGCGCGTTTGCCCTGAGCCTTCATGATCTGGAGGTTCTTGTCCTCGATGACCCGGTCGTAGTTCACCGCCACCGGGACGAACGCCACATCGCGCCGCGACTCCGGATCGAAGGCCCGGACGGCGTAGTCGAGCAGGCCGAGGCGGGGACTCCCCAGCCTCCCGTCATCGGAAAAGCGGCCCTCGATGAAGAACGCCTGCGGGACTCCGGCGCGAGTCGCGGTCTTGACGTGGGCGGCGAGGACGGCCCGGTAGAGCGGATTGCCCGACCCCCGTCGGACGAAGAAGCCGCCGAGGGCGCGGAGCAGCCCTTCAAGCGGCCAGTAACGCGCCCATTCGCCCACCGCGAACGAGAGGATGGCCCGGTCGGCGAGCGAAGTGGCGGCGATCACGTAGTCGAGATTGCTGCGGTGATTCAGGACAAAGACCGGCGTTGAGGTTCTGGCCGCCCGCACGATCGCTTCCTCGTCCAGGTACCGCACCCGGACCCGGAAGAGCCGGAGCATCCATCGCTTCACGGGTCCGTGGATGAGGCGGAAGTAGAAGCCGGCGCTCAGCGACGGAACGATCTCCCGGGCGTAACCCCGCGCCTGCACCAGCACGTCGCACGGGTCGGTACCGCTCCGCTCGGTCTCCTGGAGGATCGCTTCCTGAACGAGCGGGTCCACCATCAGCAGGTCGGCGGTGCTCGTTGGTTTCAGGAGCTGGAACGCCGAAGGCTGGATGGCCAGCCGGCCCTGCGCGTCGTGGAACGCGTAGGAGTTCCGCCGCTCTCGGCGCCGCTGCCAGAGAGGTCGAACGATCAGTCCGTAGAGGCAGCCGGCCGAAAGCAGTGCGAGGACGATCAGCGGGACGGAAACGGGTTGGAGCACTGGCTGCCCTGCTAACAGCCTGTGGACAAAGTCACGCGGCATTCGACCGGCGATGCATCCCGGCTGAACCGCGCCGCTTCGCGACGCTCTGCGTTGCACATCGGTCGAAATACACTCGGTATTCCTCCCTCGCGCGCCTTGTCAGCCGGGCGCCTCACCGGCCTCGGTGCTCACGTCACTTTATCCACAGGCTGTTAACCCTCCGTACGTCAGCCGAATTCCGGGATCCGGACCGCTGCCTCGATGCGGCCCAGGAGTTCCGCCCGGCGTGATGCGAGGGCTTCCGCGAGGTGCTCCAGCGGCACGATTTCCGCGGATTCCCCTCCCCGCACCCGAACTTCCACGCCGCCCCGGTCCAGGGACCGGCGGGAGATCACCACCCGCAGCGGAATCCCGATCAGATCGGCGTCCGCGAACTTCACCCCCGCGCGCTCGTCCCGGTCGTCGAGCAGTACTTCGAATCCCGCTTCCTCAAGACTGTCGTGCAGTCGTTCCGCCTGCCGTCCGGCTTCATCCTGCTCGGCCGAACGTCCGACGAGCGGAATGAGGTGAACGTCATAGGGAGAGACGCTCATCGGCCAGCAGAGGCCGTTTTCGTCGTGATGTTCTTCCGCTACACATGCCAGCAGGCGTCCCGAGCCGATGCCGTAGGAGCCCATCCAGATAGGGCGTTCGGCTCCCGATTCGTCGAGGAAGCGAGCCCCGGCGGCGTCCCCGTAGCGGGTGCCGAGCTGGAAGATATTGCCGACCTCGACGCCGCGGGAAGTGCGGAGCGGCTCTCCGCATTCCACGCAGGAATGGCCGTCCTCCGCCACCGCGATGTCGGTTACCAGTCCGGGGTCGTAGTCCCGTCCCGCGTTCACGTTCCGGAAGTGCACGTCCTGCTCGTTCGCCCCCGCCACCAGGTTCGGTGATGCCGGGACCCCATCGTCCACCACCACCGTGCCCGAGCTGAGCCCGATCGGGGAGGCGTATCCCGGGGTAGCGCCGGCGCTCCGGATCGCCTCGTCCTCCGCCGGACGGAGCCAGGAAGCCTCGACCGCGTTCGCGAGCTTCGTCTCGTTGACGTCCATGTCGCCGCGGACGATGGCGACCACCAGTTCCTCGCGGGCGCCGCCGTCGAGGCCGGCGGTGAGGAACACGGCCTTCGCGGTCCGCGCCGCCGGGACCTTGAGGAACTCCGCCAGCTCGCGGATCGTCCGGGCTCCCGGCGTCGCGACCCGTTCGAGGGGAAGCGGCGTTTCGGGTTCCGCCGGCGCCTTCGAGAAGCGGGCGATCTGGCGGTTGGCGGAATAGCCGCAGGCGTCGCAGAGCACCAGGGTGTCCTCGCCCACCGGCGTGAGGTACATGAACTCGTGCGCCTGGCTGCCACCCATCATCCCGACGTCGGAGCCGACGGCGATGGTGGGCAGTCCGCACCGGCCGAAGATGCGGAAGTACGCCTCGTAGTGGGCGCGGTACTGCCGAGCCAGACCCGCGGCGTCGTGGTCGAGGGTGTAGGAGTCCTTCATGGTGAACTCGCGGACCCGGATGAGTCCGGCCCGGGGGCGGGGGTCGTCCCGGAACTTGGTCTGGATGTGGTAGACGAGCTGCGGAAGCTGCCGGTGGGAACGGATTTCGGTCCGGCAGAGGTCGGCCACCACCTCCTCGTGGGTCATGGCGAGGACGAGGTCACTGTTCTTCCGGTCCTTGAACCGCGCCATTTCGGGGCCGACGGCGTCGTAGCGACCCGACCGGCGCCAGATTTCGGCCGGGTGGACGACCGGCATGGTCATTTCCTGCCCGCCGATCCGGTTCATTTCCTCGCGCAGGATGTTCTCGATCCGGGTGATGGATCGGTGCGCGAGCGGCAGGTAGGAATACAGACCCTGCCCGAGTTGCCGGATGAAACCGGCCCGCAGCAGGAACCGGTGGCTCTCGGCTTCAATGCCGGCCGGCGCTTCACGGAGCGTGAGGCCGAAATGGTGGGAAAGGCGCATCAGATGGAGAACACGGGCGGTTCAGGCGCGGGGAGTGTACGGCGGTCAGGCCGCTGAGGTCTGTCGATCGGTTCCCGCCTGGCTGACCCGATCCGTCGGGACCACCGGCATCTCGATCACGCTCTGGTCAATGCCGTCGCCTTCCTCCGATCGCAGCGTCTTGAGAGCGTCCCCGAGGAGGTAGATGGATCCGGCGATCACGACCTCGCCTGACTCACCGGCGAGCCGGAAGGCGCGCGCGAGCGCGTCCGGGACCTGCTCCACGGCCTCGCAGCGGGTTCCGTTCGCGGAAAACACCGCTTCGCTGGTTGCTCGCACTCGCAGGTCAGCGGCGGAGAGGGCCCGGCGGTTGGCGGCGGCGGTCAGCACCACCCGCTGGAAGTGCGGCGCCAGGGGGGGCAACATCCCCTCGACGCGTTTGTCGCGCATCGCTCCGAAGACCAGCACCCGCCGGCCGTTCCGGCCGAGGGAACCCAGGTAGTCGGCCAGCCGCTCGGCGCCGCTGGGATTGTGGGCGGCATCGAGGAGCACGCGTGGACGAGCGCCCTCTCGGGGCAACCACTCGAGCCGGCCCGGCCAGCGGACCGCGGAGACGCCCTGACGGACCCGCACGGGGTCGAGCGTTCCCAGTTCCTCGCGCGCGAAGAACCGTTCCGCCCCCCGGACCGCGAGCGCCAGATTGTCGAGTTGGTGGCGCCCCGGGAGCGGGAGCCAGAGATCGTCGTAAGTGGCTTCGGGCGTAAGGAGCCGACCCGTCGCTCCGGCACGGAGGATCGTGAAGTCGGTCTCGGTTTCGACGGCCAGGTCCCGCGGACGGGCGCCCCGCTTACGGGCGCTCTCGTGGAGCACCGCGGCGGCCTCCGGTTCCTGCGGGGCGATCAGCAGTTCTCCCCCGGGACGGGCCACCGCCCCTTTTTCGCCGGCGATCTCGGCGACGGTGCGACCGAGATAGCGTTCGTGATCGAGCGCGATGCGGGTCACGAGGCCGAGCGGAGCGTCGGTCGCGGTAGTGGCGTCCCAGCGTCCGCCCATCCCCACCTCGAAGACCGCGGCGTCGAGCCCGTGCCGGGCGAACGCCAGGAAAGCGGCCCCGGTGATCGTTTCGAAGAACGATGGCTGCTGGTCCGGAAGCAGGCCGCGGGCAGCCGACGCGATCGCCCCCACCAGGTCGGCGAACTCCTCATTCGGAAGCTGACGGCCGTTCACCAGGATGCGCTCGTTGATGGATACGAGATGCGGGGAGGTGAAACGTCCCACCCGCAGTCCGTGGGCGCGCAGGATCGAGTCCAGAATGGCGACCGTGGACCCCTTCCCGTTCGTCCCCGCCACCACCACGGAGGGGAACCGGCGTTCGGGGTGGCCGAGCGCCTTGGCGAGCAGCCGGATGTTCCGGGTACCTACCTTGACGTGGAACTGTTCACGTTCCCGGAGGAACGCGAGCGCGTCCTCGTACTGCATGGTACCGATCCGGCTGTTAACAGCCGGTGGGCAACGTGACGTGAGCGCCGAGGCCCGCGGTTCTCCCGGTGGGGGGGAGGCGCCCGGCTGACAACCCGGCTGACAAGGCGCGCGAGGGAGGAGCCCCCACCGGGAGAACTGGCCTGGCTGTATTTCGGCCGAAGCGGAACGATGAACGACGCGAAGCGGCGTGGTTCAGCCGGGATGGATCGCCGGCCGAACGCCACGCGACTTTGTCCACCGGCTGTTCAGGAGCGGGATGGAGCGCCCGCTCTATCGGACGGCGCGGACCAGCGCCGGCTCCGGTGCGGTCTGCACCTTGGCGGCGGTGTCCTCCTCCGCTGAAGCCGTCGCTCCGGCGGGCTCGTACATGAATCGCAGGAGGCCGCCCAGCACGCCGCGAAGCTCACGGCGGTGGACCACCCGGTCGAGCATCCCGTGGTCGAGCAGGAATTCGGAACGCTGGAAGCCCGGAGGCAGTTCGCCGCGAATCGTCTGCTGGATCACGCGAGGGCCGGCGAAGCCGATCAGGGCTCCGGGCTCGGCGAGGTTCAGATCGCCGAGCATCGCGTAGCTGGCCGTGACTCCCCCGGTGGTGGGATGGGTAAGCAGCGAGACGTAGGGCACTCCCGCGTCGTCGAGTACGGCGAGCGCCGACGCAATCTTCGCCATCTGCATCAGCGAAAGCGCGCCTTCCTGCATCCGGGCGCCGCCCGAACAGGAGACCACGATCAGCGGGATGCGTGCGTCGCAAGCGGTTTCCACCGCCCGGGCAATCTCCTCGCCGACCACGACGCCCATGCTGCCGCCGATGAAGGCGTATTCCATGACGGCGAGAACCACCGGAGTCCGCTCGATCTCGGCGCGCACTACGATGATGGCGTCGTCGAGGCCGGTGATTTCGGCTCCCTTGCGGAGCCGGTCACAGTAGTCCACCCGGTCCCGGAAGCGGAGCGGATCGTTGGATCGGATGCCCCCCGAGATCTCCCGATACACACCCTCGTCCACGAGCATCTCGATGCGGTCGCGCGCCCCGAGCCGCATGTGGAAGTCACAACGCGGACAGACCTCAAGGTTCTCGCGGAGCGCCCGTCCGTAGACGATCTCCGAGCATCCGTCGCAGCGAACGAACAGGCCCTTGGGGACCTGCGGACCGGGACGGTTGTCGGCGCTCGCGCCCGGATTCCCGCGCCCCTCCACCGTGGCCATATGAGCCCGGCATCCTAACAGACCGCTCGCTACGCCCTCCCACGGAGAGATGTCCCCGAGGAAGGGGTAAGGGGCCCGGAGGAGAACGGATGTCTCCAGCGCTGGATCGCCGGCGGACCCCTCGCGCCGGGCCAGGATCCCGACTCTTGACCGCTCCTTTGGCTCAGCGGGCGAACAGGGGCACGATGGAGGTGACGAGGAGCAGCCCCATTGCCACGTTGAAGATCCGGAGCCACCTGCCGCGCTTCAGGAGCCGCCCGATTCCGACCCCGAAGAGGGTCCAGAGCGAGGCGCAGGGATAGTTCACGCAGGCGAAGGTCAGCGTGATCACCCCGACCTCGAAAAAGAGATCTCCCTGGAGGGTCGTATATGCGCTGATCGCTCCGATCGCGACCACCCAGCCCTTCGGGTTGACCCACTGGAAGCCGGCGGCTTGCAGGAAGGTGAGCGGACGCCCTGGTTTTTGCTGCGCCCGGCTGATCCCGCTGGCCGTTGCGATCTTCCAGGCCATCCAGAGGATGTACGCGGAGCCCACGTACTGGAGGACGGTGTGTACCTCGGGGACCGCGTCGAAGACGCCCCCGAGACCGAACCCGACCGCGCAAACCATTGCCGGGAATCCGAGGCCGATTCCCAGGAGATGCGGGATCGTCCGCCGGTATCCGAAGTTCGCCCCCGAAGCGGTCACCATGACGTTGTTGGGTCCGGGGGTAATGGACATCGAGACCGCGAACAGCGCCACGGGATAGACGAGTTCGAACATGGGAGGGGATGACGCTGCGCGGAGAGGGTTCTCCCGGTGGGGACCAGCATTGCCCCAGTGGTCGGGGTGCGACGACGCGGCGCAAAGCGTAGACGCCGAACACCGGGAAGTTTCTGGTCGCGCGATCTGGCCCGATAGGGGTGGGCTGACCCATGAACGTCGACGGAGGGGCTCTCGCGGCCCTGGGCCGCGACACAGGTCTGAAGACTGGCGCTCCCAGCCGTCCCCGCGCTTTTTCGCGGTTAGCGATGGGAGTTTCGCGGCCTGCGGCCGCGATGCCGGTCTGAAGGGCCCCACCGGGAGAACTGCCCAGCGCTCCTGGTGTGAACACCGGCGTTCCCGGCCGGGCAGCGCGGCCCCCTCCGACCGGCGATCCGTGATGTTCCGTCGGCCGTGGACTCCGGTACCGCGGCCGATCCTGGGCTGTGGCTGCGCGTGCGGGGGCTGCGCGCGCGGGAGCCGTTGACTAAGATGGGCGCCGGGAGGTGACCCATGGAAGCGCAGACCATCAATCAGCTATTTGCCGCCGCCTGTGCCCGGCACAACAAGGATGACGCCATCCTCCACAAGGTGGGAGGCGAGTGGAAAAAGCTCTCGTCAGCGGACTGGCTCGATGCTGCGCGGGATGCGGCCGTGGGCCTTTCGATGCGGGGGGTGCGGAAGGGAGACCGGGTGGTGCTCCTTTCGGAGAACCGTCTGGAGTGGTTCATCATCGAGGCGGGACTCCAGATCCTGGGTGCGGTCACGGTTCCGATCTACCCGACGCTCCCCGCGCAGCGGGCCGCCCACATCATTCGGGACTCGGGGGCGAGGGTGGTCATCGCGTCTTCTGCCGAACAACAGGCGAAGATCGCCGAGGTCCGGGATTCGCTGCCCGACGTCGAGATGATCTTCACTCTCGACCCTCCCGTCGCGGGCTCGGGAGCACGGTCCTGGTCGGCGGTGACGGACGCGGGGAAGGGGTCTCGCGGGGTGGATTCCGGGGCGGCCGAGCGCCTCGCGGCGGCAGTTTCCGGCGATGACGTCGCCACCATCATCTACACCTCCGGAACCACGGGGAAGGAGAAGGGGGTGATGCTCAGCCAGCAGAATCTCGTTCAGAACACCCTGGCCTCCCACGAAGCGCTGAGGCTCACTCCGGAGGATCGGGCGATTTCGGTGCTGCCTTACAGCCACGTGTTTGCCCGGATGGTGGCCCACTACCTCTATCCGCACGCCGGGGTCACGATCGCCATCGCCGAGAGCATGGACACCCTGGTCCAGAACATCGGCGAGGTCCATCCCACCGTGATGGCCTGTGTGCCCCGCTTCTACGAGAAGATGCGGGACCGGGTCCTCGAGTCGGCTGCTGCCGGGAGTCCGCTGAAGCAGAAGATCTTCAATTGGGCGTTTGCGGTCGGCTACGAAGTCGGCCGCCATCGCCAGGACGGAACCACGCCTTCCGTCGGGTTGAAACTGAAGTACGCGGTGGCCACGAAGCTGGTGTTCAGCAAGCTCCACGCCCGGATGGGCGGGCGCGTGCGCCTCTTCGTCTCCGGGGGCGCGGCGCTCCCCCGCGACGTTGCCGAGTTCTTCCTGGCTGCCGGCTGGGTCGTGATCGAGGGCTACGGCCTGACGGAGACCTCGCCGGTCATTACCGTGAACCGTCTCGACCGCTTCCGGTTCGGCTCGGTCGGTATTCCCATTCGCGGAGTGGACGTCAAGATCGCCGCGGACGGCGAGATCCTCTGCCGTGGCCACAACGTGATGAAGGGGTACTTCGGCAACGACGAAGCCACCCGGAAGGCGGTCGTGGACGGCTGGTTTCACACCGGAGATGTCGGCGAGTTTGATGAGGATGGCTTCTTGCGAATCACGGATCGCAAGAAGGATCTGCTCGTCACCGCCGGCGGCAAGAGCGTTGCGCCGCAGCCGATCGAGGGGAGGCTCAAGTCGAGTGTGTACATCACGGAACTGGTAATGGTCGGGGACGGCAAGCCGTTCCTCTCGGCGCTGGTCGCGCCCGACTTCGATCAGCTTGAACGGTGGTGCAAACGCAAGGGAATTCCTGCCGACGGCCCGGAGGCGATAGCCCGCGACAACCGGGTGCAGAAGCACCTCATGTCCGAGATCGACCGGTTGAGCGAAGGGTTCGCGTCGTTCGAGCGAATCAAGAAGATCGCCGTGGTGACGGCGGCCTTTTCCATCGAGAGCGGGGAACTGACGCCCACCATGAAGGTGAGGCGTCGGGTGGTGGCGGAGCGGTACACCGACCAGATCAAAGCGTTGTACGCGAACTAGCAGCCCGTGGAAAAAGCACCCCGCATCACGCCCACGTGGGGAGGCACACCCATTCCCGGGTGTTCTTCGGAGGCGGGGCGCTTTCCCCACGGGCGAGCAGCCTGTGGACAAAGTTACGCGGCATTCCCGAGCCAAGAGAGATGGGGGCCGGGTGAACCCGTCCCCCGTCCCTCTCGCTCCGGGGTCTCCGCGGTGCTCGCGCCCCGCTCCGGAAGCGAGCGGCGATACATCCCGGCTGGCCCCCACCGGGAGAACTGGCCGCCCCGCTTCGCGTGGCTCATCGTTGCGCCTCGGTCGAAATACACTCGGGCCAGTTCTCCCGGTGGGGGCTCCTCCCTCGCGCGCCTTGTCAGCGGGGCGCCTCACCACTCTCGGTGCTCACGTCACTTTGTCTACAGGCTGCTTGTGGCGCGAATCGCTGCGCGATTCGCGCCACCGTCTTTCGTGGGGAGGGGACACCCCTCCCCACACCCCACCCCTGCGGCGCTACGCGCCGCAGGTTGACGCTGGCCGACTGTCGCCACCCGCTGTTGGGTGTCGGAAATAGCCGCGCCGGCAGGTTTCCGCCGCGTGTTTCGTGATCCGGGCTAGATGACCGACGCTTTCGAAACCGTCATCGGGCTGGAGGTGCACGTCCAGCTCGATACCCGGACGAAGCTCTTCTGTGGCTGCCGGAACGAGTTCGGTTCGCCGCCGAACACCCACCTCTGCCCGGTGTGCTACGGCCTCCCGGGAGCGTTGCCGGTACCCAATCGGAGAGCGGTGGAACTCGCGGTGCTCGCGGGGCTCGCCCTGGACTGCGAAATCAACGAAGAGTCGGTCTTCGAACGGAAGCACTATTTCTATCCGGACCTTCCCAAGGGCTACCAGATCACCCAGTACGAGTTTCCGCTGGCGGAGGCCGGGGCCGTCCGCGTCCGGCTGGACGCGGGCCCGGATTCCGAGGCGGTGGACCGCACAATCGGGATCAACCGGATCCAGATCGAAGAGGACGCCGGAAAGCTGGTCCACGATGGTTTCCGAGGCTCCGACCGGCGCAGCGGAGTGGATTTCAACCGGGCCGGCGTACCGCTCATCGAAATCGTGAGTGACCCGGAAATGCGCTCGGTAGCTGAAGCCTGCGCTTACGCGCGGGAGGTACGGCGCCGGATCGTCTATTGCGGGGTGTCCGATGCGGACATGGAGAAGGGCAACCTCCGCATGGACGGCAACATCTCGGTCCGGCGGCGCGGGGAACCCCGTTACGGGGTCAAGGTGGAGCTCAAGAACCTGAACTCCTTCCGGTTCCTCCACCGGGCCCTCGAGTACGAAGAGCAACGGCACCGCGAACTCCTGGCCGCCGGACGGCCGGTCGTCCAGGAGACGCGTCTTTACGACGAGGCGCGGGGGATCACGGAGCCCATGCGCAGCAAGGAAGACGCTGCCGACTATCGCTACTTCCCGGATCCCGACCTTCCCCCGCTCCGGCTCCCGGAAGGCCTGCTGGATGCGGCGCGTCGTCAGCTTCCCGAGTTCCCGGACGCTCGCGCGGCCCGCTACCGGAGCGAACATGGGATCGCCGCCGATCAGGCCGAGCGGGTTGCCGCGCGCCGCGAATTGGCGGACTACTACGAGGCGACGCTGGCCGCCGCGACGGCCGCCGGTTCGCCTCTCGGGCAGGCGGCGACGGTTGCCGCGGGCTGGATTACCACTGAAGTCGCGTCCCGTGAGAAAGCGGACGGAAAGCTCGCGGTAGCGCCGGAACGGCTCGGTGAACTGATGCATCTGCTGGCGGCGAAGGAACTGCCGCGAAACGCCGCGCGCGAGGTCTTCGCCGCGATGTGCGAGAGCGGACGCGCCGCCCGCGAACTCATGAGCGACCTGGGGTTCGCCGACCTGGCCGGCGGAGCCCGGCTGGACGAGATCGCCACCCGGCTGGTCGCCGCACACCCCGCGGACCGGGACGCCTACCGCGCCGGCAAGAAGAAGGTGATCGGTTTCTTCGTGGGCCAACTGATGCGCGAACTCCGGGGGAAGGTGGACGCGCGCGAGGCCCGGGCGGCGCTCGAGCGGGTGCTGGACGCCGGTAGCAGCCTGTGGTGAAACCCAGGCGGCGTTCGAGCGGCGATGCATCCCGTCTGAACCACTCCGCTTCGCTCCGTTCTGCGTTGCGTTTCGGTCGCAATACACCCGGGCCCATTCTCCCGGTGGGGGCTCCTCCCTCACGCGCCTTGTCAGCCGGACCCCCACCGGGAGAACTGGGCCTCGCCCCCACCGGGAGAACTGGCCGCTCTCGGCGCTCACCCGGGTTCCACCACAGGCTGTTAGCGCCGGACCTTGAAATTGATGGGGAATCTGACGGGGAATCTGACGGGAGTCCGCCGGTTCCGGGCGTGAGGGTGGCCGCCATCGCCGGCTGGACCTGTGCCGGCAAGACCCGCTTCGCCCGGGCTCTGGCGGAACGGTTTCCCGGTTGGGAGCCGGTGGTGCTCTCCCAGGACGACTACTACCGGGATACCTCCCACCTGTCCCGAAGCGATCGCACCAAGGTCAACTACGACGAGCCGGAGTCCTATGACCTCGATCTGTTCGCCGAACATCTCGGAACGCTCCGTTCCGGTCGGACCGTCCCCCGTTTCGCCTACGACTTCGGCACCGGAGCGCGCCGGGTGTCCGGATCCCTCGGCCCGACGAACCTGGTGGTCGCGGAGGGGGTCTTTGCCCTCTGGGATTCCCGGGTCCGCGAGGCGGCGGATCTCTCTATTCTGCTGGAGGGAGATCTCGATGAACTGCTCTCGAGGCGCATCCAGAGGGATGGCGCGGGGCGCTCCTATTCGGCGGATGAGGTGCGCGACCGGTTCGAGACGATGGTGATCCCGGCGCAGCGGCGCTACCTCGCCGGCGCGGCGGGTGTCGCCGACCTCGTTTTTCCGATGGATTGGGGCGATGTGTGCGTGGGCCGCGCCGCGGAGCGCCTAACAGCCTGTGGCAAAACTCACGTGAGCGCCGAGACGGCCAGTTCTCCCGGTGGGGGCGAGGCGCCCGGCTGACAAGGCGCGTGAGAGAGGAGCCCCCACCGGGAGAACTGGCCCGGGTGTATTTCGACCGAAACGCAACGCAGAGCACCGCGAAGCGGGGCAGTTCAGCCGGGATGCATCGCCCGTCGAACGCCGCGTGAGTTTTGCCACAGGCTGTTGAAGGCAATACTTCCGCCCTTCCCTCCGCACAAACAAAAGGAACGAGTCCGTGACCCCTCCTCCCATCCTGCGCATCGGGCACAGCCCCGACCCTGACGACGCCTTCATGTTCTGCGCCCTCGCCAGGGGCGCGGTGCGCATTCGCGATTACCAGGTGGAGCACGTCCTCGAAGACATCGAGAGCCTGAACGATCGCGCTCTCGCCGGCGAACTCCCGATCACCGCGATCTCCGCGCACGCCTATCTCTCGGTGGCGGATCGCTACTGGATCATGGCGAGCGGCGCGAGCATGGGCGAGGGGTACGGCCCGGTAGTGGTGAGCCGGAAAGCCGGAAACCTGGAGGACCTGCAGGGGCGCCGGGTGGCGCTCCCCGGCCCCCGGACCACGGCGGCTCTCCTTGCCCGGTGCTACATCGGGGAGTTCGAACCGGTCATGGTGCCCTTCGACCAGGTTTTCGAGACGGTGGAAGAGGGCCGAGCCGAGGCGGGGGTCGTCATCCACGAGGGGCAGTTGACCTACGAGGCGCGCGGGTTCCACCTGCTCTCGGATTTCGGCGTCCGTTTCGAGGAGGAGCACGGGCTGCCGTTGCCGCTCGGGCTCGACGTCGTGCGGCGCGACCTGGGACGGGATCTGGCGATCGAGGTGAATCGCGCGATGCGGGCGAGCATCGACTGGGCCTACGCGAATGAGGACGAGGCGCTCGACTACGCCCTCCTCTTCGGCCGCGGCCTCGACCGCGAGCTCGGCCGGCAGTTCGTCAAGATGTACGTTTCGGCGCTCACCCGCGACATGGGAGATTCCGGAGAAGCGGCCCTTCGGGCGCTGTTTTCGATGGCGGCACGGGCGGGGGTGGTGCCGGAGGCCCCGGATTTCGAACTCATCCGATGAAATCGCATTTCGCTCCCGTCCGGCGCGAGAGGTTCGCGGCCAGTCTGGCGGCCGCTGCGGTCACGGTCCTTTGCGTTGCGGCGTCCGGAGCCTCCGCTGAGGAAAAGCGTTCGGGCTTCTACCTGCGAGGGGACCTCGGGGCGAACCTCGCGACGGGCGTCATGTTGCACGGGAAGAGCAACGACCGGGCGAGCCGGTGCGACGAGTTCATCAATCCGCGGTACGCGGAAATCCCCGGCTGCACCGATCCCGACCGGGGCTCCGCGGCGGGCTGGCAGACTGCTTTCGACCCGGCCAACGGCGTTTTCGCCGGCTTTGCGGTCGGTCACCGGATCACGGACTGGTTCCGCATGGAGGTGGAGACCTTCCACCGGGAGTCGGAGTACGACCAGACCTCTCCGGTGGCGAGCGCGACGGGCGACACCGCCGGGAAGCTGGAGGGCGAGATCGTGCGCGCCGAAGACCGGATCGGCAGCGTGTCGTCACACAACGTCTTCGTGAATCTGCTCTTCGACCTGCCGGTGGACGGCCCGGTGACGCCCTTTGCCGGGCTCGGCGCCGGGGTTTCCTGGACCGAACTGGACTACGGCGACCTCTGGGTGCGCAGTGTGGACCCGACGAAGATCGCCACCGCGGCGGGACTTCCGAACGAGGAGGAGATCCGGAGGAATCTCGCCGCGACGACCACGAGCAAACAGGGAGAACTGGGCGACCGCCGTTCGGCGTTCCAGGCTCTCGCCGGTGCGGACTGGGAGGTTTCCGACCGGGCCTCCGTCGGCTTCCAGGGGCGCTATGTCCGTTCCGCCCCCTTCGAGGACGAGACCGAATGGGAACGCCTCCGGAGCCACGCATCGCAACTGCGCCTCGACGGCAGCGAGCCGGTCACCTTCCGGATCCGGACCGAGGAGAACGTCTCCTACGCGGCCCTCACCTTCTTCCTGAACCTCCGCTTCTGATCGACCCGGCAATCGGCGCCAACCGACCTGATCGCCGCCGATCCACCTGATCGCCGCCAGCGGGTCAGCGGGCGCGGGAAGGCGTGATCGGATTCCGCCAGCGCAGCCCCGGGAACCGTCCGAAGTCGGCGTCGTTGGAGGCGAGGGTGCAGCCGTGCTCGATGGCGTAGGCGGCGAGGTGGGCGTCGGTGGTCAGGTTCCCGCCGACCTGGGTGGCTCGCAGCAAGCTGGCCAGGATGCCCCAGTGCGCGGAAGTGGGGACCAGCAAGTGAACGTCGGGCCGAGCGAGCCAGGTGTCCACGATGCCCGTCGCCTTTTCCACCGACAGGGGATTGACCACGACGCGGCGATTCGTCGCAAGCCGCAGGAATCCAACCACGGCTGGCCAACACAGCGCGACGGTCCCCGCGGAGACCGCGGCATCCCACCACTCGCGGGCTTGGTCGTGGAAGGGGCTGTTCCGGTTGATCGCGTAGATCAGCAGGTTGACGTCCGGAAGGATCACGGACGATCCGTCGCTTCCTTTTCCAGGAAGGCGTCCACGTCCAACTCGTCCACGAGCTGATTCAGCTTCAGCGGATCGATGCCGGGTCGGAAGTGCAGATCGAAAGTCTCCGACCGATACGGCGCCGGGGGCGGGGTCTCGGCTTCGGCGCGCAGTCCCTTTCGCAACAGGCCGTTGACGACCCGCTTTAGCGAGTTGCCGGAGGCCCGTCGCCGTCTGTCGATCTCGATCGCGACATCCGGCTCGATCGTCAGTGTCGTGCGCATAGTAGCATCATAGCATCAAGTCGTATCTCTATATTGATGCGAAGAGGGCATAGCGGAGCGCCCGGAACCAGCTACCGGCGCAGTTCGCAGCCCGCCGATGTGCAGGCGACCGTCGGTTCGCCTTTGCAGGCCCCGTCCGCCGACCGGAACCGGAGGCGGGCAGTCTTGGATTCGAACCACTCGATGTCCATCGAGTGATCCGTTCCGCCGGAGGAAGACGCGACCCGCCACTCGACCACGTTGAGTTCGAAATAGGGGGATCGGGTCTCCCACCGTTCACGGCACGCATCGTCGTCACAGTGTTCGTCATGGATATACGGTCCTTCCCAGTCGAACTGGACGCGTCCGGCGCCTGGTTCCCGATGGAGCGCCAGGGTCGTCGTCAGCCACGGTGGGACGGAGTCCAGCGGGGCGACCGGGGACGCCTGCACCTCAACGCCTGGACACGGGACCCCCGGGCCGTCGGCGATCGTCACCGCGAGGTCGCTACCAAGCTGGGCCCGGACGCCCCCCGGCGGCACGAGGCGCAGCGCCACCACCTCTTCTCCTTCCGAGATCCGGCCATCGGAGAGCGCCGTGAACGCCAGCGCCGCGGTTCCGCTCACCCCCTGTCCGGCGGGGATCTCGAGGGTCGTGGCCGACAGCTCGTAGTCTTCCGGAGCCGCTCCCTGGTCCAGGGGGGAGACCATCAGCGAGACCGGACTGGCAAGGCTGCTGATGCGATACCGCACCTCGATATCCGCGGTCTCCCCTTCTCCAACGGTGACCGCGTTCCGGGCGAAGGAGACGGTCACCTCCGGGACTGCCGGCGCCACGACACTCGGCGCCGTTCCTCCGCCGTCGCCGCCGCAGGCTGCCCCCAGGAGCGCTCCAAGTGCTCCCAGGAGTCTCGCCGCCCGGCTCACGGGACGACCCGTCCGCGCGAGAGGGTGAACTCGCCCGCCCGCGTTTCCCGCCCGGCGCGCACGACGAGCATCTGCAAGTCGAGGGAGTCGTTGAGGTCCGACAGGAAATCATCTTGTTGGACAAGGGGTCCATGGGCGTTTTGGGCGATGATCGGATGGATCCAGAGGAGGTACTCGCCGGGCGCGAGACCCTCGGCAAGGAATTCGCCGGTTTCGCTGGTGAACACCTGAACGCCGGGCCGCACCCTGCCGCCCTCGTTTCGCAGGACATGGACGGAAACGAAGGCTGCCGGATCGCCGTCGTGCAGAACCAATCCGGAGATGCTTCCCGTTGCTCGCAGCCACCCGCGCGCCGGACGAAGCAGCGAGGCTCCGATCACCTCATCGCCGGCCAGTTCGTTGTCAATGTCCCAGCCGTAGGACATCACCGGATCCTTCTGCCAGACGGACGAATCCGTCCAGCCCAAATCCCAGCGCATTGTCGGCGTCACCGCCGCGTGCGACAAGCCGATGCAATGGCCGATCTCGTGGATCACCGTGCTCAGGCGATTGGGTACATCAACATCTGCGATTCTCTCGAGACGTCCCTCGCCGAGCGTGACATCGCAATCGACGTGTTCCCAGCGGCCGGTCGCGCGATTCCGAACCGACCACCGCCGCGCGAAATTCCGTTCGGGTTCCTCGGTTCCCACGACCACGAGATTGAGGCCGTCCAACCCCGCGCCCTGAACTTCGGCAAGGCCGTCCACCCGCATGCGGAGGTCCGCGGTCGCAACCCGGCTCCACACTCCGGCCGCGGTTTCGATCAGCGGGACCACCTCTTCGGCGCTCCCGAAATGCGGCGACCAATCGGAACCGTCGTGGACGTGCCACACCAGGCTGTCGCCCGGTCCCCATACGGTCTCCCGCCAATGCCTCGCCGTATCGCTGCGCGGGACGATGGAGTCCTCGTCGCGCGAAGGGTAGAAGCGGTACCCCCAGCCGGGACTGCTGTCCAGGAGCAGGGCGCAGACGAACCCCGCGACCGCGATGACCGGGCGTGGGACGCGGTAGTGGCGCGGGTCCGGAGGACGCACCGGTGATCCGGGCGATCGCGGCGGGGACGAGGTTCTCATTGGCCGTGCTGCCACCGGCTGCTAGCGGTAGCCGAACAGCGGTGGAAACACCGCGACCACTACCGCCGCCCAACCGGCGTACACCGGCAGGAAGGCGGTCTGCCAGCGCTCGAGCGCTGCGCCCGAACCGCGCCTCCGGAGAAACTGGAGGTAGAGCCAGGCCGATCCGGCAAGGTTGGCGAACAGGATCAGGTTGATGCCGAGCGCCGCCGTCCGGTTGGCGCTGAAGCCGAACTCGGAGATCCGGGCGCCGATCGCTCCGAGCGCCAGCGCGTCCGCGGCGAGCGCGGAAATCACCAGGACGAGCTGAAGGCCATCGAAGACGCCGGGCGGGGCGGCGGGGTTCCGTGCCGCCACCGCGTAGAGAACCAGCCCGACGACCACCACGAGGAGCAGATCGAAGCCGATGAGCACCTCACGCTCCATTCGGATGCCGGTTCCCGCCCAGGCCATCGTCAGGAGGAAGGTGATCAGGACCGCAGCGAAGAGCGGGGTGAAGATGCGGGTCAGCATCGGCGCCATGTTCCCGGCCACGCTCGCTTTCGTGTCGGCGAGCCAGGCCGCGACCACGATCGCTCCGAGTGCTCCGCTGGGAAGCACCCATTCCTCCACCAGCCACTCGGCGTCCACCCCGATGGCGCGGAAGGTGAGGAGCGTCAGCCCGATGAGCACCACGCCGCCGAGCCCGATCAGCACGCAGTGGATGAACAGTTCGCCGGAAAACCTCACGAATTTCAGGCGGTGCGAGGTGCTGTTCCAGCGCCCGCCGGCGTAGGCCACCCCGACGGCCATCCACAGGGCAACCGGGAGATGCAGCGCGGCGAGCGACTCGGTCGCTCCTTCCGGGGCAAACGGAAAGGCGTTGACCAGGACGGCGGCCGCGACGAAGGCCAGCCCGACCCTGATCGCGCTCGGGGGTTCGAGCCGGCGCTTCCACCCGAAATAGCCCGCGAGACACGGAAAGACGAAGAGGCTCAGGTTCCGCACATAGACCCCGCCGCCGTCCGTGAGCGGAAAGCCGAAGAGCTCCGGGAGCCTGATCGCGACGGCCGCGAGCGCGGCGAGTCCGAAGACCACCAGCGTTTCCCGCCGCTGGGCCCCGGCGAGGCCGCCGGTCGGCGCCCCCGGCGGATGCGGCTCCTCGCGGTTCAGGACCCGGCGGGCGTATTCGCCCAGGAACTCCCGGGTTGGGGCATGGCGTTCGCCGACCCGCTTCAGGGCGATCAGGAATGCCTCGTCGGCGTCCAGGCCCGTCTGCCGGAGCGCATCGAACTGCCCGGAGAGCGACGCCTCCAAATCTTCCAGTGCGGCGCCATCCGGATCGGATGCCCCAGTACCTGGGCGCGCCAGGCGGCGATCCGGCCCTCCAGTTGGTCCGGGTCGGCTTTTTCGGTGTTCATTCCGGGTCCTGATTTCCTGCGCCGCGCTTCGCGCGGGGATCCGCGAAGTTGCGGGTGCGGCTCGGAGACACAACACTAGTCGCGCTTGGGGCTCCTGTTCGGCTCCCGGAGGCGCGATGAAGAGAATCTTGGCCGTTTCGCTGGTGTGGGGTTCCTTTGCCGCCGCCGCCGAGCCACCGGACACCTTCCGCATCCTGGCGCTCGCGACGCGCTACGAGATCGGGGCGGGAGCCGAAATCCGCATCGTTTCGGATCGGATCGTCGAGGGGGCCGGAACCAGCGAGCACCTGTTCGCCCTCTCCCACGGGAGCGATGCGGGACGGGCCGTCGCCCTCGACCGGGCGTCCGGATCCACCCTCTCCTCCGCGCCAACCGGCGACGGGCTCCGGATTTCACTCGGGACGACGCTTCGGGCACGAGCGGAGCGGCGTCTTCGCATCGAGGAGGCGGCAGACCGGGCCCATTACGTGCGACCGCATTCCGATGGACTGATCTTCGAGCACGCGGTGCCTCCGGGGCGGATCACGGTGGTGCTGCCTCCGGGAACCGTTCTCGGGAGTTCGACGCTTCCCGTGCAGACCGCCGTGGAGGACGGACGGCTCAAAGTGGGCATCCTGAACCCGGGTCCGGAGCCCCTCCCGGTCCGGCTCGAATTCGAACCCGGAGACCCGGGAGCAGTCCGCCCCGGCGAGGGTGACTTCCGGGCGGAAGACGAGAAGAACATCGTCTACTGGCTCGAGGATCCCGCCGAACACCGGCTGCGCCTCGCGCTGGAACTGCTCCTGGACACCCCGGGTCAGGCTCAGGTGTTCTCGGTGCTGATTCCCACCGACGAGATCCTCGACCCCGTGACCCTCGACGTGGACCGCGGGGTCGAGCTGCCGACCCGAATCGTGTCCGCGGAGGAGGCCGCCGCGATCCCCCATGCCCCGGCGCCCCTCCCCGCCGATGTGAAGGTCCTGGTGGCCGATTTGGGCTACCCGGTTCCGGAGGGCGGGAGCGCGCGCGTCCGGCTTTACCAGACCGCGATCAATCCGGGTCTTGAACTGCTCGAGGACGGGGACCTCCGGCTGCTCCGTTTCCTGGCCCGTCCCCGGACGCGGATCGTGCTGCCGCCGGGCTGGGACCTCACCTCGCTGGACCAGCCGGCGCTACCCCACCGGGACGCCGAAGGCCGCCTTGTCCTGGATTTCGTCCACGCCGGCGGCGACCGCCCGTCGCTGACCCTCACGGCCAGACGGCGCAGGTAGACAGAGCCCCGGCGAGCGGCTCCTGGCGCGCGAGCGCGGGGGGGCTGACGCAGCACTCAACCCGGCTCTTCCCCCCACTAAGCTCACCCGGTGCTCCACCGGGCCCTCCGGATTGGGACCTTCGCGTTTCCGGTCTGGGTTCTGCTCGCCAGTCTGCTGGCGCTCTGGCGGCCGGAGGTCTTCACCTGGTTCAGCGGCGACCTGATCACCGTCGGATTGGGCCTCATCATGTTGGGGATGGGGCTGACGCTGGAAGTGGACGACTTCCGGCGCGTTCTGCGGCGGCCGGCGCCCATCGGGCTCGGAGTGGTGCTTCAGTACCTGGTGATGCCGCTGATGGGCTGGACGGTGGCCTGGGCGCTCGATCTCCCGCGTGAGTTCGCGGTGGGTCTGATCCTTGTTTCCTGTTGCCCCGGCGGGGTGGCCTCGAACGTCATTTCCTATCTCGCCCTGGCCGACGTGCCGCTCTCCGTCTCCATGACGGCGGTCTCGACGAGTCTGTCGGTGCTGATGACGCCGGCGATGACCTCCATGCTCGCGAGCAGCCGGATTGACGTCCCGGCCGCCGGACTGCTTCTCAGCACGGTTCAGGTGGTCATCTTTCCCATCGCGGCGGGTCTCTTCCTGAGACGCTACGCCCGGGGCGTCGCCCGGGTACTCCTCCCCTATGGTCCCTTTACCTCCGTGGTGCTGATCACGCTGATCGTGGCCTCCATCATCGGCTCCAGCCGGGCGATCATCCTCGAGTCGGGCGACCTGCTGATCGTGGCGGTGTTCCTGCTCCACGCGGGAGGGTTCTTCTTCGGCTATGCGCTCACCCGGCTCGTTTCGCGCCGGGTCGCGACGGCGCGCACGGTCTCGATCGAAGTCGGCATGCAGAACTCCGGGCTCGGGGTAGTCCTTGCCGGCCAGAACTTCACGAGCCCCCTGGTTGCGGTGCCAAGCGCCATTTCGAGCCTCTTCCATTCGCTCATCGGCAGTGTGCTGGCGGGGATCTGGCGCGCGACCGCCGCGCGCCACCCCTCCGGCGACCCGAAGACGGGGTCGGACACGGGATAACCATTCCCGTAGCATTCAGCGACTAACCATGCTCCTCGTCTTCGACGTCGGCAACACCAAGACCGCCATCGGCCTCCACGACGGCGAACGCTGGGTCTGCGACTGGCGGATTTCCACCCAGGCCGAGCGGCTGGCCGACGAGATGGCGCCGCTGCTCGACAGCCTGCTTGCCGGAGCCGGCGTTTCGCGGGCGGACATTGGCGGGCTCGCGGCGGCGAGCGTGGTTCCCTCGGCGACCGAAGTCCTGCGCACCCTGGCCGAGCGTTATTTCGGGAGCCCGCTCTTCGTGCTGAACCACAAGACCGCCCGCGGGATTCGCCTGGCGGTGGACACCCCCGAGGAGACCGGCCCGGACCGGATCGCGAATACGGTGGCCGTCCATCACCTCTACGGAGTCGCCGCCATCGTGCTGGACGCGGGTACCGCGCTCACCTTCGATGTGGTGTCCGAGGAGGGGGAATATCGGGGCGGGGCCATCGCGCTCGGACTCGGAGTTTCCGCCGAAGCACTGGTCCGGCGGACGGCCCGCCTGCCCCGAGTGGAACTCCGGCCGCCGAAGCGCGTCGTCGGGACGCACACCGTCGCCGCCATGCAGTCGGGGCTCGTCCTCGGTTGGACCGGAATGGTGCGCGAGATGGTCCGGCTGCTAAAGGAAGAACTCGGCGGGAACTACACGGTGATCGCCACCGGCGGGCTCGCCCAGCAGGTGGCCGACTGGACCGGGGTCGTGGACCTCGTGAACGAGCGCCTGACGCTGGAGGGAATCCGGATCGTGTACTCCCGACAGGCTTCATAGCCGCGTCATTCCCGCACCACGCTTGGCTTTAGCAGTTCAAGCGTAGAATGGCCGATGCTCAAGGAAAAGTTGCTGTGAGGCAGGAAAGTCCCGGATGAGCGCTAGCAGGAAACCAAATGGACGACGTCAGGGATGACTCTCGGCGCCGGGCGGAAGCCGCTCTTTTGGCGGCGATCGCGAGGCTGCTTCCGCGGCACCATTCAAGAGGAAATGCGTGCCTTATCGGATTTGCATCCGCGTTCGATCCGCGACCGCGGATAAGGAGAACCTGGCTTTCCGAGGGTGAAGGTATGTGGGCCGATTGGGCTGCGTTGGGCGGTGATTTGCGTGATGCGATGACGGAAGCCGATCGCTCCAGATCGACGCAGTGAACGACGTTTTCGGCGGCGAAACCAACCGAGTCGTCGTCACGCCAAGCTGAAGATCGGCCCAACGGAAACGGGTCGGAGGACTCGCCGCTCGCCGCAACATCATCGGCTGACGGATCGCTCGATCCGGCAGTGGTTGAAGGGGCGGCGGTCAGGTTTCTGCAACGGGTACAGATCAGTGGACCACTTCCCTCCGCCTCCGAGATGCAGGCGTACCAAGCAATTGACGGGAATCTCCCGGGAGAAATCCTGAAGGACGCCGCAGCCCGCCGGGATCACCGCCATGGGATGGAGGAACGTGCGGCTCGCACGTACGCCAGCCAGGTGCGCCTGGGGCAGATCCTCGCCTTTGTTCTGGCAGTTGTGGGTTTCGGCGCGGCGATCGGGGCACGCTACCCGACGGGAAGCACGGTCCTGGCGATCTCCATCGCGGCGTTCGGCGTAGGCGCACCCATCACCGTCGCTCTGCGTGGCCACCCGAAGGAAGAAACGGACGGATGATTCGCGAGTCCGTCCTCTAGCAGCCTGTGGTGAAACCCAGGCGGCCCAGTTCTCCCGGTGGGGGCTCGAGCGGCGATGCATCCCGCCTGAACCGCCCCCCCACCGGGAGAACTGGCGCTATGCGGCGCTCTGCGTTGCGTTTCGGTCGAAATACACTCGGTATTCCTCCCTCACGCGCCTTGTCAGCCGGGCGCCTCCCCGCTCTCGGCGCTCACCCGGGTTCCACCACAGGCTGCTAGCGAGCACGCGGGCCTGGGTGCCCTGATTGCTTGGGATGCCGGGAGTGGGTACTCCCTATTCCGGTTCGTCGGTCGGCGTGCCTTGTGCCGTCTGGGGCAGACTGGAGGAGCCCCGTACCCCGTAACGCGGGTGCTTGCCATCAGATTGAGGCTCCCGCTTAGACTCCCGCGCCCATGATCCCCCTGGAACAAATCGAGGCGGCCCGCGCGCGGATCGCCCCCTACGCGGTCCGGACGCCGCTGGTCCGGCTGCCGGTGGACGGCCCGGACGAGATCTGGCTGAAGCTGGAGAACCTCCAGCCCTTCGCCTGCTTCAAGATCCGCGCTGCCGCCAACCTCTTCGCGTCCTTTGACGACGCGGAACTCTCGCGCGGGGTTGTGACCGCGAGCGCCGGGAACTGGGCCCAGGCGGCTGCCTTCATGGCGCGGGAGCGGGGCGTTCCCTGCACCGTGGTGGTTCCCGAGACCTCGCCCGAAAACAAACGTCAGGCCATCGCCGCCCTGGGGGCGGAGATCGTGGTGGAGCCGTTCGCCGAGTGGTGGAAGGCGATCGTCACCCACACCCACCCGGGGTCCGACGCCCGCTTCGTCCACCCGGTGGAAGGGGATCCGGTGATGGCCGGCAACGGCACCGCCGGACTGGAGATCCTCGAAGATCTGCCGAACGTGGACGCCGTCCTGGTGCCCTTCGGGGGCGGGGGACTGAGTTGCGGCATTTCGAGCGCCCTCCGGCAGAAGGGCTCGCCGGCGCGGGTCCACCCGGTGGAAGTCACCACCTCGGCCAAGGTCGCCGCCGCCGTCCGCCATGGGGCTCCCCAGTGGATCGATACCCAGCCCAGCTTCGTGGACGGGATCGGCGGGAACACGGTGCTGGACCCGATGTGGCCGCTGGTCCAGGAGCTCCTCGACGAGCCGCTGCTCGCCTCTCCCGACGAGATCGCCGAGGCAGTCCGTATCCTCGCGGGCCGCAGCCGCATCGTGGCCGAAGGCGCGGGCGCCAGCCCGGTGGCGGTGGCGCTCGCCGACCGGGTGCCGCGACGTTCGGGCGAGGAAGGCCGAAAGCGCCGGATCGTCTGCGTCGTCTCCGGCGGGAATATCGAAATGGGCGTGTTCCGGCGGATCCTCGCTGGAGAAACGCCGACTTCGGCCCGCTGATTAGGCCGCCCGGCCCGCGTCGGCCTCCCGGGCCAGTTGGCGCATGACCGTCTGAAGGATGCCGCCGTTGCGGTAGTAGTCCACCTCGACCACCGAATCGAGCCGGCAGCCCGCCTCGAACGAGCGTGATTCTCCGTTACGGGTCGCGATCACCTTGACCCGGGCGCCGGGTCCGAGGCCGTTACCGACACCCTCGATGTCCAGGATTTCGTCGCCGATCAGCCCGAGCGATTCCGCGCTCTCTCCCGGAGGGAACTCCAGCGGCAGGACTCCCATGCCGACCAGATTGCTGCGGTGGATGCGCTCGAAGCTCTCGGCGATCACCGCCTTGACGCCGAGCAGCAGGGTGCCCTTGGCGGCCCAGTCGCGGGAGGAACCGGTCCCGTACTCCTTGCCGGCGAGGATCACGAGCGGGATGTTCTCCTCACGGTAGCGCCCCGCGGCGTCGAAGATCGTCGTGTGATCCCCGGACGGGTGGTGCACGGTGAATCCGCCCTCGGCGCCGCCGGCGAGCTGGTTCCGGAATCGGATGTTCGCGAACGTCCCGCGCAGCATGATCCGGTCGTTGCCCCGCCGGGAGCCGTAGGAGTTGAAATCCCCGCGCTCGATCCCGTGCTCGCGAAGCCAACTGCCCGCGGGCGAATCGAAGGCGATGGTTCCGGCCGGCGAGATGTGGTCGGTGGTGACCGAATCCCCGCAACGGACGAGCACCCGGGCCCCGCGAATGTCGGCGAGCGGCGCCGGCTCGGCGGTCATCTCGGAGAAGAACGGCGGCTCCTGGATGTAGGTGGAGTTGTCGTCCCAGGGGTAGATCTCGGAGGCGTCCACGGGGATCTCGTTCCACGTCGGGTTCCCGTCCCAGACGTTGCCGTACATCCGGCGGAAGGTCTCCGGTCGGAGCGCCCGGTCGAGCGCCTCTCGGACCTCCTCGTTGCTCGGCCAGACATCGCGCAGGAACACCGGATTTCCGTCAGCTCCGGTTCCGAGCGGGTCCTCGTCCAGATCGATGTCCACGGTGCCGGCCAGCGCGTAGGCGACGACCAGCGGTGGGGAGGCGAGGTAGTTGGCCCGCACGCTCGAGTGAACGCGGCCCTCAAAGTTCCGGTTGCCGGAAAGAACCGACGCCGCGACGAGGTCGGCGCGCTCGATGGCGCGATCCACGGCCTCCGGAAGCGGCCCGCTATTCCCGATGCAGGTCGTGCACCCGTAGCCCACCAGATGGAACCCGAGATCTGCGAGCGAGCTCAGGAGCCCGGCGTCCCGCAGATACTCGGTGACCACCTTCGAACCCGGCGCGAGGGAAGTCTTGACGTGGTCGGGCGTGGTAAGTCCGCGCGCCACCGCGCGCTGCGCCAGGAGCCCGGCAGCCAGCATGACGCCCGGATTCGACGTGTTCGTGCAGGAGGTGATCGCTGCGATCACCACCGCGCCGTGACCCAGGTTCCGGCCGTTCCCGGCGTGCGCCGTGCGGGCGAGTTGATCGGGTCTGAGAGCGAATCCCCGGTCTGCGACCGGCGCCGTCAGTGACGTGCGGAAAGCGCGCTGCATGTCGGAAAGCGCCACCCGGTCCTGCGGGCGCTTTGGACCCGCGAGGCTTGGCACCACCGTTTCGAGATCCAGCTCGAGCACGTCGGTGTATTCAGGATCGGGAGTCGCGTCGGTGCGGAAGAGTCCCTGGCGCTTGGTGTAGGCCTCCACCCGGTCCACTTCCTCATCCGTCCGTCCGGTCCGGCGGAGATAGGCAAGGGTTTCCGCGTCCACCGGGAAGAAGCCCATCGTGGCGCCGTATTCGGGCGCCATGTTCGCTACCGTCGCGCGGTCGGAGAGCGAGATTTGCGAGAGTCCTTCGCCGAAGAACTCCACGAAGCTCTCCACCACTCCGTGGCTTCGCAGCCGCTCGGTGATCGTGAGCACGAGGTCGGTCGCGGTGACTCCTTCGCGCAGGCTGCCGCTCAAGCGGACGCCGACCACCTTCGGGGTGATGAGGTAGCACGGCTGGCCGAGCATGGCCGCTTCGGCCTCGATGCCGCCGACGCCCCAGCCGAGCACTCCCAGACCGTTGATCATCGTCGTGTGGGAGTCGGTTCCGACGAGAGTGTCGGGCAGCAGCACGCGCTCGTCGCCCTCGCCGTCCTCCATCACCACCTTGGCGAGCAGTTCGAGGTTCACCTGGTGCACGATGCCGGTGGCCGGGGGGACGACCCGGAAGCCGGAGAAGGCCTTCTGCCCCCAGCGCAGGAAGCGGTAGCGCTCCCGGTTCCGCTCGAACTCGATCGCCGCGTTTTCGCGGGCCGCCATGGGGGTGCCAAAGGAGTCCACTACGACGGAGTGGTCGATGACGAGGTCCACCCGGGTCTTCGGGTTGATGCGCGAGGGGTCCCCGCCCATCCGGGCCAGCGCGGAGCGCATGGCCGCGAGGTCCACGAGCGCGGGAACTCCCGTGAAGTCCTGGAGGATCACCCGGGCCGGCCGGAAGGGGACTTCGTGGCGCGCGGGTGCTGCCGCGTCCCAAGCCGCCAGCGCGGCCACGTCTTCTTCGCGGATGGTCCGTCCGTCAACGCCCCGGAGTAACGACTCGAGCAGCACCCGGATCGAGAACGGCAGTCGGGAGATGACGCCAAGGCCCTCCCGCTCCACCGCCTCGAGGGCGAAGATGTGCACGTCCCCGCTGGGGGTGCGGTGTTTTTCGAGGGATCCAAAGGGGTTCTGTAACATCGGCGCGAAAGGCGCTAAAGGATAGCCTCGCGGAGGTCTCGCAACACCATGACGAACGAAGACGCAACCCTTCCTGTCGAGACGCCCGGGGGGCGTCTCGATCTCGGCTCCCTGTTCGGGTTCGCCTTCCGCGATCCCATGGCGTTCCGCAAGTGGGGGATCGGTTGCCTCGCGGTTCTGCTGATCCCGGTCTTCGGGCTCGGGCTGCTGCTGCTGCTCGGGTTTGCCGTCCAGACGGCGCGGGGCGCGCTCCGCGGCGACGAACACCCGATGCCCGGCTGGAACGCCTGGGCCAGCCAGCTCGCCGACGGTCTGCGGGCGGTGGTAGTCGCCCTCCTCTATGGGGCCGTGGTGGCCGTCGTGGGGGGCGCGCTGTTCCTGGTCAGTTTCCTGATCGGGATGATCGCGGTCGGGATTGCCGGCGGGGTGTTGGCCGGGGTCGTCGGCGCCGTGACGGAGATCGGGGTGGGCCCCGATGTCTTTGGCGAAATCCTTCCCGAGCTGGTTGCCGTCCCGGTCGCGGGAGCTGGCCTCATCGGGGCGGCCGCCGTCTTCGGTCTGGTGGTCACCGGTTGGTTCGTGGTGCTGCTGGCCGGCTTTGTCAAAGCGCTGCTTCCTGCGGGGTTGATGCAACTGGCCGCCACCGACCGGATCCGGCCGGCGCTTGGTTGGGTCAACAGTCTGCGACGGATCCGCGTCCACCCGGGGACCTACATCCTGCTCCTGCTGATCCTCGTCCTGTTCGGCATCCTCGTCGGCGCCACCGTGTCGCTCTTCCTGGTGGGCCTGGTGCCCGGCCTCTTCTGGGGTTTCACGGCTTCCGGCGCCGCGATCGGCCAGGCCGGCCGCATCATGGGCGTCGAGGTGGAAACCGCGGCGGACTGATCGCCGTTACAGGTGAACAGCATGACCGAAGAACAGCCCACCCCGAACGGCAGCGCCGCCGCGTCCGGAACCCTCCAACTCGGCGACATTCTCGGCGCTCCCTTCCGCGATCCGCGGGCCTTGCCGAAGTTTCTCGGCGGCTGCCTCGCGGTTGTCGGGATTTTGTTCTTCGGACTCGGGTTGCTCGCCTTGGCGGGCTACCTGTTCCAGACGGCGGAACGCGCCCGGCGAGGCGAAGAGCACCCGATGCCGGAGTGGGGAGATCTCGGCCAGCTACTGGGTGACGGGCTTCGCGTGTTCGGCGTGGTTCTCGGCTATCTCCTGCCGGTGTTCGCCCTGACCGTCGTCACCGCGATTCTCGGCCTCATCCCGGTGCTGGGAGGGCTCGCGAACGTGGTGCTCGGTCCCTTGACGCTTCTTCTCAGTTTGCTCGCCTTCGCCCTCTTGCCGGTTGCTCTGGCGCAGATGGTCGCGAGCGGCGAGATCCGGTCCGCGTTCGACGTCCAGGAAAACCTCCGCCTGATCCAGGCCCACCTCGGCACCTACGTTGTTTTTCTCCTGATCGTGATTCTGATCGAGGTGCTGTCGACCGCCAGTTCCGCGCTCTGCGGGATCGGGCTCATTCCGGGCTTGTTCTGGGGTTACGCCGCCTCGGGAGTGGCTGTCGGGCGCGCCGCCCGCTCGATGGGTATCTAGCAGCCCGTGGCAAAACCCACGCGGCGTTCGGCCGGCGATCCATCCCGGCCAAACAGCCGGTGATGAAACCCACGCGGCGTTCGGCCGGCGATTCATCCCGGCTGACCGCGTCGCTGCGCGCCGCTCATCGTTGCGCTTCGGTCGAAATACACCCGGTATTCCTCCCTCACGCGCCTTGTCAGCCGGGCGCCTCGCCCCCACCGGGAGAACTGGCCGACCTCGGCGCTCACCCGGGTTCCACCACCGGCTGTTGACCGCGTCGCTTCGCGCCGCTCATCGTTGCGTTTCGGTCGAAATACACCAGGTATTCCTCCCTCACGCGCCTTGTCAGCCGGGCGCCTCGCCCCCACCGGGAGAACTGGCCAACCTCGGCGCTCACCCGGGTTTCACCACAGGCTGCTAGCAGCCCGTAGAGAATGCACCCCGCATCCTCCCTCCGCCACGAGGAGAGTTGGCTCTGCGAGACTCTCTGAATGCGGGGTGCTTTCCCCACGGGGTGATGACGGGAATCGCTGTGCGATTCCCGCCATCCTTTTCCGCGGGGAGGGGAACCCCTCCCCGCACCCCACCCCTGCGGCGCTCCGCGCCGCCGGCCGACGCTGGTGTCGTTCGCCACGGGCAGTCTGGCTGCGCCGACCCAACGCTCACGCCGGCAAGAACTTTCGCGATCTGTCTTCGTTAGCTTGTTTCGGGGAACGGAAACGAACCCGGCGTCCCCGGAAGGAAAACGATGACCGAAGACCAACCAGTTCCGACTACCGGCGAGCAGCAGGCGCCGCCGCCACCTCTACCGCCGACTCCCCCCGCGCCCGAGCGATTCGACATCGGCCACCTGTTCGGTTTTGCCTTCCGGGATCCGAAGGCGCTGTCGAAGTTCATGATCGGCAGCCTCATGGTCCTGCTCATCCCCCTGCTGGGTCTCGGCCTGCTGGCGCTGCTCGGCTTCGGGGTGCGGACGGCGCGGGGAACGCTGCGGGGTGACGAGCACCCGATGCCCGATTGGGATGATTTCGGCGGCCTGCTGGTCGACGGCCTCAGGGCGCTGGGGGTTGTCCTGGGATATTCGCTCGCGGCTGTTGCCATGGGCGCGGTTCTCGTGGGGATCGGGATTCTCTGGGCGGTGATCGGGCAGTCCATGGGTTCTCCCGCGGTGGTCGTGACTTCGGTCCTGGGCAGCATCGCCTCCGTGATCTTCCTCGTGTTCGCGGCACTGGTCGCCAAGGCGCTGATCCCGGCGGGCATCATGCAACTGGCGGCGACGGGCCGTTTCAGCGCCGCCTTCCGGTTGGACGAGAACATCGCTTGGATTCGCGCCAGTTTCGGCACCTACGTCGTGATGCTGCTGACTCTGATCCTGTTCGCGATCGTTTCGGACTTGACCCTCATCCTGTGCCTGGTCGGCGCCATCCCGGGCTACTTCTGGGGGATCACGGCCGCCGGAGCGGCGGTGGGCCACACCGGCCGCCTGATGGGCGTCCGCGTGGAGCCCGGAGTCGCCTGAGCCAGGGTTTCACCAACAGAGCGCGGGGGCCGGCGAGGGAACGCCGACCCCCGGTCAGAAGGGTGGCGCGAGGGCGAGGGAACGCCGGTCTTCAGGCCGGCACCGCGCGGCCCGCAGGGCCGCGAGAGCGCGAATCGCCGACCGCGAAGAAGCGCGGGGACGGCTTGGAACGCCGGAACCTTCGCCGCCTTCCTCCTCTTGACACCGCCTCCCGGCTACCTGCCGCGCCCCAACGCACCCCGTCCGGCGCCATTCGTTCGCAAGGTGTCTGCCCCATGAAAATGTGATGCCCGGAAAGGTATAGACCTCTGGTCGGCAATCTCCACGTTCCACCCCGTTCCGATAGGTGCCGGTGTGTGCCCCTAATATTGCCGATTATCAATGGGTTATAGTGCTAGCGTCGGGCCGTCAAGTCTGCGTTCTGGATCATGCCCTTGACAAGGTTGCTGCCGGAGGGCAAGCATCAAGCTTGGAGGGCATTGACCCGAGTGGAGATGTGGTCATGAATCAACTCACGAAGACTCTCGCGGTCGCTGTCGTCGTGACCGTTGGCTGTTGCTACATCGCTGCGGAACGTGCCCGCGCGCAGGGGCCGGAGAGTAGCCTGCTCCTGCGGCCTATGGAGGAGGAGCTGCAGCGCTCGATGAACGAGCTGAGCGGGAACGCCGACCCGCCTCCCTACTTCATGAGCTACTCGGTCACCGAGACCGAACAGACGAGGCTCGTCTCGTCATACGGGGCATTGCGCTCGAGTACGTCCAGGCGATCGCGGCTTCTCGATGTCGATGTGCGGGTCGGCGACTACCAACTGGACAACACCCACGAGGTTCGCGACGCGATGCCCTTCGCGCGGCTGCGCGACTTCAGCGGGCCCGTGGCCATTCCGCTGGAGGATGACAACGATGCCATCAAGAGCATTCTCTGGCTGCACACCGATCGCAAGTACAAGGCTGCTGCGGATCAACTCGTCAAGGTCAAGACCAACCAGGCGGTGACGGTCGACGAGGAGGACGGCTCGGCGGACTTCTCCCGGGAATCACCGGAGGTGGCCATCGGGCCGCTCGCTTCCATCGCAATCGATGTGGAGCCATGGAGAGAGCGCCTGAAGGAGTACTCGGCCCTGCTTGATTCGCACCCCGAGATCCACGAGTCCAACGCCACGCTGACGGCCATCGCAACCAACAAGTACCTCGTCAACAGCGAGGGCACCAAGGTTCAGCACGGCACGGTTCAAGTACGCGTCGCGCTGTACGCGGCGACCAGTGCGGACGACGGCATGGAACTGTATCGGTACGAGTCGTTCGATGCCCACTCGCCCGATCGGCTCGCAGGGGAGGACACCGTGCGGCAAGCCATCGACCGTATGGTGACCGATCTGCTCGCACTCCGTGAAGCGCCGGCGATCGAGCCCTACACCGGGCCGGCGATCCTCTCGGGTCGTGCCGCGGCCGTCTTCTTCCACGAGATCTTCGGTCACCGGATTGAAGGCCATAGGCAGAAGAGCGAAACGGAGGGCCAGACGTTCACCAAGAAGATCGGCGAGCGGATCCTGCCGGAGTTCGTCTCCGTATACAGCGATCCGACCCGGGAACGCGCTGGTGGCACCGACCTGGCGGGTCACTACCGGATCGACGACGAGGGCGTGCGGTCACGTCCCGTAACGGTGGTGGAGAACGGCGTGCTGCGGAACTTCCTCATGTCGCGGTCACCCGTGGAGGGCTTCGCTCAATCGAACGGACACGGGAGGAGGCAGCCGGGGCGGGCCCCGGTTGGGCGGCAGAGCAACCTGATTGTCGAATCCTCCCAGACCGTGTCGGACTCGGAACTGCGGGATCTGCTGGTCGAGGAGATCGAGCGACAGGGGAAGGAGTTCGGCCTGCTGTTCACCGAGATCGCCGGCGGCTTCACCTTCACGGGGCGCATGGTTCCGCAGGTGTTCCAGGTGACCCCGATCATGGTCTACCGGGTGTACGCCGACGGGCGGCCGGACGAGTTGGTTCGCGGCGCTGACCTGATCGGCACTCCCCTGATCTCGTTCAGCGGGATCATCGCCACCGGGACCGAGCAGCAAGTCTTCAACGGCTTCTGTGGCGCCGAATCGGGAATGGTCCCGGTCTCGGGGGTCGCTCCTGCCATCCTCACGGCGCAAATCGAGATCCAGAAGCAACCGAAGGCCGCCGACAGACCGCCGTTGCTGCCTCGGCCGGAAAGAGAGGGCCGGTGATGACTGGCTCAGGCATCCGGTCGGCCCGTTTCTGCATATGGGTCTTGCTCCTCTCCCTCTGTGCCCATCCTGCAGCCGGAGAGTGGCAGACGGCGGGAGAGCAGCCGGGAGCTGCACAGCAATCCGACGTTCTGCTGCGCGCGATGCGCGATGAACTCGTACGGTCTACCGACACGCTGCAACTGGAGGAACTGGAGCGGCCGTACTTCATCGAGTACGCGGTGGTCGACACGGAACTGACGGTTATCGAGGCGACGTTCGGGGCGAGTGTGCGCAACGACCAGACGCACATGCGGTCGCTGCGCGTCGACGTCCGGGTCGGGAGCCACGAGCTCGACAACAGCGAGTTCGTCGCAGGGCCGTCCTTTATCCGGATCGGGCGCTTTCCGCGGAATCTCGTGCGAGACGACGACTATGACGCCCTGCGCCACGATCTCTGGCTGGCGACCGATGCCGCGTACAAGGAGGCCTTGGAGCAGCTTGCGCAGAAGCGTGCCTTCCTCCAGAACCGGGTTCAGGACGAACCCGTGCCCGACTTTTCCGTCGAGGGGGCTTCCGTGCTGGTTGAGCCCCCTGCGGAGTCCGCGTTCGATGCGGAGGCATGGCAAGGGACCCTGCGGAGGTTGTCCGAGGTATTCAGGGAGTACTCGGCGATTGACGAATCCAGCGTGACGTTGCGCGTCGAGCGGGGCCACAAGTACCTCGTCAACAGCGATGGCAGCGTAGTCCGCCGGCCAGCATCACTCGCCGTCCTCTATGCGCGGGCGGCCACCCGGGCGCCAGACGGGATGCGGCTGAAGCACTTCGCCCCGTTCTATGAGCGCGCCGTTGAGGACTTGCCGGCGGAAGCTGAGATGGAAGCTGCCGTCCGAAGCATGGCAAGCGAATTGACGGCCTTGGCTGCGGCTCCCGTTCTCGGTGGCTACATCGGCCCGGTCTTGGTCTCCGGGCAGGCCTCCCCCGAATTCTTCGCCCAGCTCCTCGGTGCCCAACTGTCCGGCCATCGACCTCCACTCCTCGAGGACGAACGCATGGCGGCGATGATGCCGTCCAGCGGTCTCGCCAACCGGTTGAATCGGCGGGTGTTGCCGGCATCCTTCGATGTGGTTGACGACCCGACGCAGGCGTCCTTTGCCGGCGAGACGCTCATCGGGAGTTACGCCGCCGATGATCAGGGCGTGCGTTCTCAGCCGGTGACGCTCATCGAACGCGGTATCTTGCGAACGCTGCTGATGTCTCGTCGGCCGCGGCGGGAGATCCCCCAATCCAATGGGCATGGTCGCGCTGGAACGTTCGGGTCGGCGACTGCCCAGCCGGGCAACCTCCTCGTTCGGGCCGAGGGCGGGCTGAGCGCGGAGGCGTTGAAGGCGGAGCTGATCAACATGGCCAGGGACGCCGGGCTCGACTACGGTCTTCTGGTAAGCGTGCTCGACGATCCCGGAATCACCGGGAGCGACCTGTCGAGCCCGGCGAGCATCTTCGTTCTCATGCAGGGTGGAATGTCCCAGTCTCAACTCACGAGCCCGGTCATTGCGTACAAGGTCTACGTCGAGGACGGCAGGGAAGAGCTGGTGCGTGGTCTCCGCTTTCGGGATGTGTCGGTGCAGAGCCTGCGGGACATCGTGGCTAGCGGTGAGGATCAGTACGTCAACAATCGGTTCCTGGAGTCAGGCGGAGGCGGGTTTTTTCGCGGCCTTGGCTTTGCCGGCCCCGGTGGCCAGGGCATCCCGGCGGCTGTCGTCGCGCCGTCGGTTCTGTTCGAGGAGCTCGAGATCGAGCGCATTGGCGGGCCGCAGCAAGCGCCCATCCTCATGGGACATCCGTACTTCCGCCAAGAACAGCCGTGACGCTCGCTCGTGAGGAACCGCCCTTGAGCGCGCCGACACTCCGCTCCTGTCAAAGGCGACCTTCGAGCTGGCCCACGGCGCGCGCGGGGCGGTCGACTGGGTAGCTCTGTTCGAGCCGGGGGCAGGAGCGGGCAGCTCGTTAGCCGAAGTTCGGCCGGCGGCCGAGGGACTCGCCGGGTTTAAATCTGGGCGAGTAACGCCCGTCCGAGAATCGGAATGGTTTCAGTCCCGGCGGCCTTTCCTCGGGCGGCCCGGACTCGGAGCCCCACCCGCCGTCGGCGTTCTTCGGCCGCCTTGAGCGTCCTCGGCCACTTCTTCCGTAGGTGTCGCGATATCGCGCGGGAGCGCGTAGTCCTGATCCGCGTGAAACGCGGCCGGGGCAGGGAACGCCGACCTGCGGTGCCGACATCGCGGCCTGAGAGGGCCGCGATGTCGCCGCCGCTGACCTTCGCGGGGGCGACAGCTATGCCTGATGACGAAATGGATTGAATGTCCCGACGCCGAACTGTTCGAAATCCCGGACATTCCGGGTTACCACGGTCAATCGGTGGACTGCGGCGGTTGCGGCAATCAAAGCATCCTGAATCAGCGTGTCCGATTTCCGGTGCATGAGCCGAGCCCACTCGCGCATCACCGGAGCATCAAGGAACAGAATCTGGTAGCTGGCGATCACCTGGTCAAGCCACACCTCGAGTTCCTTGGCTTTGGAACGGTCCTGTTCCTGGGTGAACTCGATTCCGGCCTGGATTTCGCCGACCGTCACGGCCGAGAGAAGGAGTTTTTCCGCGGGTATGGGTCGAATCCATTCCTCGACCGCGGGGTGAGGTCTTTGGCGACGAAGTTCCGAGACGACATTCGTGTCGAGGAGATACACGGGGCTAGTCGAGATCCGGAGGCGGGCGCCGGGAGAATCGACGTCGAGGTGGGGTCAAGGAGTCGGTGCGAGCGTCCGTTGAGAGAAGCAGTTGCTTCAAATCGGGTTTGGTCATGCGCTCGAGGCGCCGCCATTGCTCAATCGGCACAAGCACCGCAGTCTCGACTCCGCGCCGGGTAACGATCTGGGGTCCCTCGTCCAGGCTCTTTTCCAAAAACTCGCTGAATCGGGCCTTCGCGGTCTGAACCTGCCATCGGTTGCTCATGGTGTTCTCCCTTTTACTGACTAGACAGAAGACTAGTGTGTTTGTGCACGAACGTGCAAGTGTCAACCATTCCCAGGATCTGAGTTCCCGGGGATTCCGCCCTACTCAAGCTGATTCGGGCTCCTGCTCGGACGGTGACTCGGAAGTTGGCCCCCCCAGCCGCCGCCGGCGCTCCTCGGCCGCCTTGAGCGTCCGCGGCCACTTCTTCCGCAGCAACCGTGACATCGCCCGATCGGCCAGCAGTTTCCCCCCGGTCTGACAGGTCGCGCAGTAGTTGAACTCGTTCTCGGCGCGTCGAACCCGCTGCACCGGGGAGCCGCAGTCGGGGCACGGCTGGCCGAAGCGGCCGTGAACGGCCATTCCCTCGCGGAAAGCGGTGACGCCGGTGGGAAAAGCCCTCCCGCACTCGTCCTGGAGCTTCGCCGCCCACTCGGTGAGCACGGACTCGGCCGCCCCATGGAGCCGTCCGACCTCCTCGTCGCTGAGGCTGCCGGCGCGCTTCGTGGGCGACAGGCGGGCGCGATGCAGGATCTCGTCGGAATAGGCATTCCCGATCCCGGCGAAGCGGGCCGGTTCGGTCAGTGCACGCTTGATGGTGCGGGTCAAACCCGCGAGCCGGGCCGCGAAAGCCTCCCGGGTGGAACCGGGGATTTCGAGGCCGCCGCGGTCGAGCGCCATGAGTTGATCCGGACCTCGGCCGACCCGGATGGAGGCCCGCTTCTTGGGACTCCGCTCGACGAGCCGGAGGTGTCCGCCTTCCGCCGGGCCAGACTCGAAAGTCCACTCGAAAGTCCAGACTGCGAGATTCCCGCGGGGCGAGAGGCGCACCGGTTTCCCGGTACCGGAACCCTCCGTCCAGTGGAACCGTCCCGCCACCGCCAGGTGGACGGCGCAGAAAAGATCCTCCTCGAACTCCATCACGAGCTGCTTTCCGATCCGCTGCACCCCAGTGGCGTGGCGGCCGACCAGCGCCTCGGGCGCCGGCTCGACCGAGGCGAGCAGGTGTGGCGACGCGATCCGGAAACCGGAGAGACGCGCGCCCACGATCCGCGCTGCGACTGCGCGGCGGTACAACTCAACGTCGGGATATTCGGGCACGAATCGTGTTCTGTGGGCGATAGTCTCCCGCTCGGGGTTTGGGGATGTCCAGCGGGCGGCGCAGAGCCGCCGCTGCCGGAGAGAGGAGAACAACGGTGCCGAATCGCGCGCAGAACCGCTTTCAGAACAAGGTCGCCATCGTGACCGGAGCCTCCAGCGGCATCGGGCGGGCCACCGCCCTGGCGCTCGGCGCCGAGGGGGCAATGGTCACCGTTACCGCCCGCCGGCCGGAGAGGCTGGGGGCGCTGGCCAAAGAGATCGAAGGAGCGGGCGGAGGAGCGCTGCCGCTCGCGGGGGACGTGACGGATGCGGACTTCCGCTCCCGGGTCGTCGATGAGACGGTGAGCCGTTTCGGCGGGCTCGATCACCTCGTGAACTCCGCCGGAGTGATCGCCTTCGGCACCATCGAGAACACCGCGCTCGACGCCTGGCAGCGGATGTTCGCCCTGAACGTGGAGGCGGTCTTCGACCTGATGCGGCTTTCGGTGCCCCACCTGCTGGAGCGGCAGGGGAGCATCGTGAACGTCTCCAGCGTCAACGGGATCCGTTCTTTCCCGGGAGTGCTGGCCTACAACTCGAGCAAGTCGGCCCTCGATCAGTTGACGCGCTGCGCGGCGCTCGAACTCGCCGCCAAGGGAGTGCGCGTCAACTCCGTGAACCCCGGTGTTACCCGCACCGAACTCCACACCGCGGGCGGTCTCGACGACGAGCGCTACGCGGCGTTCGTGGAGCACAGCAAGACCACCCACCCCATCGGCCGGATCGGGAGGCCCGAAGAGGTGGCCGACCTCGCCCTCTTCCTGCTATCGGACGAGGCGGGCTTCTGTACCGGGGTGACGATTCCGGTGGACGGGGGACGGCACCTCACCTGCGCCCGCTGACCACCCGCGGCGTCGCTCGGCTCCGCCGGGCGCGCCACGTCCCGGACCGAGGCGAGAGTGGGTCCGTAGTCCGCATGGATCGAAGAAGAATGAGAGGCCCGGGAGCGTGTCCTGATGGCCGCCGAATTCTCCGGCGGAACAGTGGTCGAACGCCCGAACATGGCTCTCGCCCGCGATCTCCTGCAGCAGGGCGAGTCCGCGGTCGTGCTGGAGTACTTCACGCGTTGCGCGGATTCCTGGCCCCGCGGCAAGGAGAGGCTGTCCGCGTGGGCGGCCGAAGTGGAGGGGGGAGCGATCCCGGATTTCGGAAGCTACCTGAGGCTCTGAGGTGGAAGTCGGCCCCGCTCGCGGGAGGAAACACAAAGTCGCGATAGCGCCGGTTTAGGCGTCAGCTGCGTCCGTAGGTTCGAAGGGCGGAGTCGGGGTACGGGCCAGGGTGTTCCTTCAGGAGGGTGTAGCCGCGGGGAGTGATGCGAAAGTGGCCGCGTCCCATGGCGTCGAGCAGGTGGTGCCGGCGCACGTCGAGACTGGCGAAGGAGACGCGGTCGTAGAATCGTTTGTTGCCGGCAGGAGTCTTCTCGTTGCGTTCGGCGGGGGTCAGGTCGAAACGGTTCGTCAGCGAGTCCACGGCGTGGAGCAGGCGGTGGATCTTGCCGTCGGAAGCGAGTTCCAGGAGGGCTCGTCGGATCTTGGGGTCAGAAGGGATGGGCATGGCGGTCAGCGGCTGAGGAGAGTCCGGCAGGACGATACCGCCCGGCAACGCCCGGCCGCCGCTGTTCCAAAGGTGGGGTTCCCGGAAGGCGGCGGGCGGAGCGACCTCGTCAGCGAATGCCCAGTCTCACCTTGATTCTCGGGAGCGTCGGACCCTGATGGAAGCGCGGCCGAACACGCGACCCGCGCCACCCACTGGGAGGGCAAGCTCTCCGACCCAGCTCAATTGTCGTCGCCCTCCGCCTTGGGTGCCAACAGGTCGGCAACCAGATCAAGCTTTTCTGCGACTTCGGCGTCAATCTGCTCCGGTTCTACAAGCTCCAGGAGCCGGTGCAATTCCCCTTTGCGAAGCAGCATCGGACTTCCCACCCTCTGAGCGAGGCGTCGAAAGAAGTTCTCGGCGAAGGTGCTCAGTTTGATTCGCTCGGTTCGGGCTTCCCAGACGATTCGTTCCGCATTGCCGTCCAACTCCTTCCACGTTCCAAAGTCCTTGGAGTTGCCGGCGAAGATCTGTTCCTGGACAAGCCCATCCAGTACGTCCTGAATCTCCTGCTCGAACTGGCTGAAGAGGGTCGCGGCCTCATAGGCGCGCATCGCGTACCGCTTTAAGAGCTGCGGGGTCACAAAGTAGTTTTCGCCCTCATAGCGGCGCCAGTGGGTGATAAGCAATCCACCCCTATCCTGATCTTCCTTCCGGCCGCGATCCGAATCCAGGATGGCCAGTCCCCGAAGGGTAGGGACCAGGGGCCGGAGTGCGGAGAAGTGGTCCATCGGGGGCATTCCAAAGCTGCGCTCGACTCGCGCCATTTCCGATTCCGTCGTTGCGCTTGGAAAGTTGTCGCGGACGTGGTAGATGTTGATCCCCTCGTCCAGAACCTCAGACGCCGGGTGGTCCAGGCGGCGTGCCAGCCCGCGAAGGATCTGGAGGTCGGTCCTTCCTTCAACATACAGGACGTGCCCGCACTGACGCGCCCGGACATAGGAGTCTGTGCCGTAGTGCTGCAGGGCGTTGCGGATGTCCCGCTTCGCGGTGAGATCTTCCGTCCGTCCCTCGAGAAGGAGGGTGAGATTGTGGTCAAGGGCTTCGTCGAGGAGGACTTCCGAGTGCGTAACGAGGATGACCTGGGAGTCGTTCTCGGCTGCTAGCTCACGCAGCAGCACGTACACCTGCTTCTGGCGCAGAATCTCAAGGTGGGCGTCGGGCTCATCGATCAGGATCACGCAGCCGCGGTGCGAGTAAAGGTAGGCGAGCAGGAGAAGCATCTGCTGGAAGCCCCGTCCGGCCAGGGATATGTCCAGCGGGTCCCTGACGCCTTCCTGCCGGTAGTTCAGATCGATGCTTCCGCGAGCCGTTTGTCGGGGTTGTCCCAATGAGACCGCGAACAGCCGTTTCATGAGTTGGGTGATCCTCTCCCAGTCCTGTGGCGCGTCCTTTTGCACGAGCAGGCAGAGGTTGCGGAGGACTTGGGCGGTTTGGCCCTGCCCCAACAGCACATCTATGCGACCGGGCTGCAAGACGGGTTCTTCGGTCTCGAGACCCGACATCGGGTAGAGCAGTTCGACCCGCAGTTGCGCCGCGTGCTTGATGACCTCGGGGTTTTGCAGCGTGGTTTCGTCCGGGGTGCAATAGACGAGTTCGTCCCCTTGGTTTCGGAAGCGCATGGCTATCGGCTCGACGCGGTTGTTGTAGAGCACGCCGACCCGAAGGACGAGATGGATGTCCTGGTTGCCGCGGCGGACGTTTGTGTTGGCCCAGAAATACCGCGTTCGCTGGACTGGAACCGCAACAATGCTGAGTCGGTTGATCGAAGTCGAAGTTCGTTCCTTGGGCGGTGCCTTGCCCTTGTTTTCGTACCAGGTGCGCACCGCTTGGGACCAGAGCGCCAGAGCCTGAATGGCGGTGGTCTTGCCGCAGTTGTTGGGGCCGATCAGAACGGTCGGGTGATCGAGTTCGATACGTTGCTTCTCGCCGAAGCGCTTGAAGTTCTCGATCTCGAGAAAGTGCAGCGGTCTCATGCCTGCAGATGATGTTAGGCGGCGCGCCACCCGGCTGCCCGACAGCGATCCCGGTGGCTGCTCGCCGGGTCAGGGGTTCCGGACCACCCGTAGGCTCACGTGATCACTGCGGTACACCGGCGGATCGGCGAGGAAGCGGAAGGAGCAGGTCGCGCGGGAAGGGGTTGCGTTCCAGCCGCCGCCGCGGAGCACGCGCTCGTGGCCGGAGGCCGGGCCCTGCGGATCCACCACCGGAGACTCCGGCCGGCGAACTTCCGTGGCGTAGTGGTCGGCGGAGGCGTAGTCCTGGACCCACTCCCAGTTGTTGCCGAGTATGTCGTGGAGGCCGAAGGGGTTCGCCGGGTAGCGGTCCACCGGGGTGATCAGGGTGTGCTCGTCCCGCGGCCAGGGGGCATCTCCCTGCCGCCAGGTCACCGAGCTGTTCAGCATCGTGGGATCGAACTCGTCGCCCCACCAGTAGGTGGTCTGGGTGCCTCCGCGGCAGGCGTACTCCCATTCCGCCTCGGTCGGTAGGCGATAGGCCTGCCCCGTCTTGCGGCTCAGCCAGCGGGTGTATGCCACCCCGTCGTTCCAGCTCACCTGGACGACGGAGTAATTGTCGGGCTCTTCGACCTTCGAGCCGGGGCCGTGGGGCTCCTTCCAGGTAAAGCCGGGGTAGTAGCCGAAGCTGCCGTCCAGCAGGATCCGGCCGGTGCCGAACTCTTCCGCTTCGGTGACGTAGCCGGTGTCTTCGACGAAGGCCGCGAACTGGGCGTGGGTCACCTCGTACTTCGAGATCCAGAAGTCGGAGACCTGGACAGCGTGGATCGGCTTTTCCTGGGGCGGGCCGGCCTGCGATCCCATGAAGAAGACGCCGCCCCTGATTTCCACCATTTCGGGGGCGGGGAAGTCCTGGGGGTACGCGGTGGTTGCGAGGAGAAGTGCGACGAGGGTTGAGAGAAGGGTCTTGTTGTGGGGAGATCGGATCATGAGCTGGTGTGGCGGTGTGAGTTTCGCTCCCCTCCAGGGAGCGATGCCGGTCTGAAGGCCCCCACCGGGAGAGCTGGCCGGCGTTCCTGGCCCTCCGGGGGCTATGCGGGTCTGAAGGCTCCCACGGGGAGGACTGGCGAACGGTCCCGGGCGTGTGTCATCAGTAGCCGATGGCGTAGGCGGCGCGGCGGGGGTCGGCGCCCGCCGTCATGGTGCCCGTCGCGAGATCGATGAGGATGCCGTTGTTGCTGCCGAGGGCATGACCACCGGTGAGTTCGGCCCGGTGGCCCATCCCCATGAGTGCCTCGACCACTCCCGGCATCACGCGGTTCTCCACCCGCACCAGGATGTCGGAGCCCGGCGTGTAGAAGTTGGGATCGGCGATGAGGCTGAGCCGGGGCGCTGCCACCGCCTCCTGGATTTTCAGGCCGAAGTCGAGGATGTTCAGCAGCACCTGGAACTGAGTCTGGCCGATGGTCTCGCCCCCGGGCGTCCCCAGCGCGAGCATGAGCTCGCCGTCCTTGAGGACGATGATCGGCGAGTTGTTCAGGATCGGAATCTGCCCGCCGCGGGCGTAGTTCGGATGGTCCGGATGCGGAGCCGTCGAGCCGATGCGGGTTCCGTTGTTGAAGGTGAGGCCGGTATTGCCGACCACCACCGCGGTGCCGAACATGCCGCCGTGCGTCGGGGTGCACGCCACCGCGTTGCCGGCCCCGTCAACCACGGAGAAGCTGGTGGTGCTGCCCGCGGTGGACCGGCTCCCGGCGGGATCGGCCGCGGAGAGGACGCCCGGCGGGGCATCGGTTGCGGTCGCGCCCGGTGGGACGCCGCCGGCTGGGTAGGCGATAGCGGTGCGCTCGTTCATGAGCGCCCGGCGCTTTTCGGCGTAGCCCTTCGAGAGGAGCCCTTCCAGCGGCACCTCGAACTTCGCCTGGTCCGCCACGTAGCGGTAGATGTCCGACTTGGCCACCTTGATCGCCTCGATCACCAGATGGAGCGCCTCCGGCGAATTCTGGCCGAGTTCCGCGAGGTCGAAGCCCTCGATCAGGTTGAGCTGCATCAGCACTTCGAGCCCGCCGCGGGAGGTGGGCGGGCTGGAATACACGTCGTAGCCCCGGTAGTTGGTGTGGAGGGGCTCCTTCCACATCGGCTCGTAGGCAGCAAAGTCTTCGAGCGTGAACGGTCCGTCGTTTTCCTCGTAGAAACGGGCCATCTCCTCCGCGATGTCTCCGCGGTAGAAGCGATCGAAAGCGGCGCCCAGAGCCTCCGAACGGCTCTTGCCCGCGCGCCGGGCCGCCTGTTCCGCTTCGACCAGCTTTTCGAGCGTCCGGGCAAGATCGGGCATCTTGTAAAGCTCGCCGGTTTCGGGCGGACGGCCCTCGGGCATGAACATCCGGACGCTCGTCGGGAAGCGCTCGAAAGCCTCCCGCGAGGCCGCGATCGCCCGTGACACCGACTCCTCGATGGGATGTCCGTTCTTGGCGTAGTCGATCGCCGGCGCGAGCACCTCTTCGAGGCTCATGGTCCCGTGGAGGTCGAGCATCGAGATCCAGCCGCCGAAGAGTCCCGGAACCACCCCGGCGTTGATGCCCTTGTTCAACTGGTCGGGGGTCAGATCCTCGGCGCGAAGCGCCTTCGGGGCCGCCCCGGTGGCGCTCAGGGAGTGGACCGTTCCCGACGCCTTGTCGAAATAGGTCAGGAAACCGTTGCCCGCGGCCCCGGCCATCTGCGGCCGGACGACGTTCAGGACGGCCAATACCGCGACCGAGGCATCGATCGCGTTCCCGCCCTTCATGAGGGTCTGGATGCCCGCCATGGCCGCGAGCGGATGCCCCGCGGTTACGAGACCGTGGACTCCGGGCACCACCGGGCGGTCCTGGCTCCGCATCTCCCCGACCCGGATCGGGTGGGCGCTCTCCTGGGCGAAGGAAGGTGCGGCGAGGCCCACCACAACTGCCAGCGCGGGCGCAATCTTGCGTCCGGGTGCGATCCCGGATCGGAAACCGAGAGTGTTCATGGTTGTCTCCTTCGGACCACGCCGAGTGACTTTGTTCCGGGTCTGCCAGTCGCGCCGGTACACCTTGCCGTCCTTGACCACGAACTCAGGCGCCGCCAGGGCCGTGATACTGAACCGCGGATCCCCTTTGAGGATCTGGCGATCCTATCTGCCTTTGCGCCGGGTTGTGCGAAGCGAGGGCGCTCGGCGCTGCCCGTCCTCGGTGGGAGGTGCGGGTTCCGGCTCAGTCCCCGAAGGCGCGGCGAATCCCCTCCACCGCGGCTTCTCTGCCCTTCGTGACCCGGAGGATGCCCTCGACGACGAGTGCGATCGCGAGCGCCATGATCGCCCCGCCCACCACCAGCAGGAGCACGTTCCCGGAAGCGGCGTATTCCCGAATGTTGTAGAGCATGGCGGCGATCGTGGTCACCACCATGAACACCATCGGGATGAGCGCAAAGGCGAACGGCTTCTTGCGGAAGTAGAGGTAGAGGGTCACCGACAGGAGGGTGAGGCCCGCCATGATCTGGTTTGTGGTGCCGAAGAGGGCCCAAAGCGCCGTGCCCGCGGGCATCATGGCCCCGTCGGGGCCGCCCGGAACCTTCATCAGCGCGAAGAAGCCGATGATCACGACGGCGATCAACGAGGCCACGTGGCGGTTCCCGATGAACGGCACCTTGATGCTTTCCGAGATCTCCTCGATGTTGTAGCGGAGGATGCGGGTCGCCGAGTCGAGCGTGGTGAGAGCGAAGGAAACGGCCACCAGCGCCATGAACGCTTTCCCGGCCTCCACTGGAATCCCGAGGGTGGTGAGGAAGTTGGCGGCGCCGGTGATGTAGGCGTCCAGTTTCTCGGCCAGGCCGTTCGCCGAGTTCCAGCTCGAGAAGTGCTGCTGCCACTCCTCTCTGCTCGCGAAGCCGGCCGTGGTGGCGAGCACCGCGGAGAGTCCGAGCAGGCTCTCGCCGATCATGCCCCCGTAACCGATGAACGGGGCGTCGCTCTCCTTGTCGAGCTGTTTCGCCGTCGTGCCCGACGACACGAGGGCGTGGAACCCCGAGACCGCGCCGCAGGCGATCACGATGAAAACGAAGGGGTAGATGGGTGGCGCGCCGGCGGGTGCGGGGTTGTAGGCGGGGGCCGCGAACTCGGGGTTGAGGATGACGAAGGAAACGAAGATCCCGATGAGCCCGAGATAGAGCAGGATCGAGTTCAGGAAATCCCGGGGTTGCAGCAGCAGCCACACCGGAAGCACCGAGGCGCAGAAGGCGTAGGCCAGCAGCACGAAGCTCCAGGTGGTGGTCGACAGATCCGGGGCCGGAAGCACCATGCCGAGCCAGATGCTCCCGAACAGGAGCGCGGCGCCCACCGGCACGAGGTACCTGAGCGGCACGCCCTTCCGGTAGGAGAGATACCCGATGGCGATCGCGAGCACCATCACCGCGGTGCTCGGCGTCACGGCCTGGGGATAGAAGACGCTCGAGAAGAGCTGCGCGACGACCTGGACGAAGACCCCCATCGCAAGCCCGATGAGGAAGACGATCAGGGCGTGGAAGAGGTACTTGGCGCGGCGGCCGATGATGTCCTCGGCGATCCGGCCGATGGATTTCCCCTTTGCGCGGATGCTGATGCAGAGCGCGGAAAAGTCGTGCACCGCGCCGACCAGCAGGGTGCCGAGCACCACCCAGATCATCGCCGGGACCCAGCCCCAGATCACCGCGATCGCCGGTCCCAGCATGGGAGCCAAGCCGGCGATCGAAGCGTAGTGGTGGCCGAACAGGACCGCCCTGCGGGTCGGGACGTAGTCGCGTCCGTCCTCGAATTCGTGCGCCGGAGTGGGGCGGGAATCGTCCAGCCCAAAGGCGCGCCGTCCAATGTACCGGCCGTAGAAGCGGTAGCCGACGAAATAGAGCCCGAAACAAATGAGGGTCGCCACCAGTGGGCTCATCGGCGTCCTTCCTTTCGCTCCTGCCGGGAGCAACCGGCCGACGATAACAAAGGAAGGGCGCTTTCCGGAAGGAAATTCCGCTATCCCGCGGGACTCCGCTGGTAGCATCGCCGCCTCCGAGGAGGGTCGCAATGCCCAGTGAAATGGTTTCCTTTGCGGCGAACGGCGGCGCCGCGGACGGCTACCTGGCGGTGCCGGATCAACCGGGGCCCGGCGTCCTGGTGATCCAGGAGTGGTGGGGGTTGGTGGGACACATCAAGGAGGTAGCGGACCGCTTCGCGGAGGCCGGATTCACTGCGCTCGCTCCCGATCTCTTCCACGGCGAACAGACGACTTCGCCGGATGCGGCCGGCAAGCTGTTGATGGCGCTCGCAGTGGACCGGGCGGAGCAGGACCTGCGGGGCGCCGCCGACCACCTGGCGACCGTCGCTTCCGGAGATTCGGTCGGAGTCGTCGGCTTCTGTATGGGCGGCCAGCTCGCGCTCTACGCCGCCAGCAAATCTCCGCGCATCGGGGCGTGCGTCGACTTCTACGGCGTCCACCCGAACGTCCACCCCGACTACGAAGCGATCCGCTGCCCGGTCCTCGGACTCTTCGCCGAGAACGATGGCTTCGTCAGCGCCGAGGCAGTGAACAACCTGGCGGCTTCCCTCGCAGGGGCGGGGGTAGCTCATGAGTTCCACACCTATGCGGGAACCGACCACGCGTTCTTCAATGACCGACGTCCGGCCTACGACGCGGAGGCGTCCGCGGATGCGTGGGACCGCGTGATCCGCCTGTTCCGGGAGAACCTCTGACACAGGGTAGGGGACTATGGACAAGACCCGCGCGGTGGCTGGGCGCCGGGTCGGATCGGCGTTTTGCCGTTCTGCTGCCTCGCGGGTAACGATGCCGGTCCGATAGCCGGCGTTCCTTAGCCGCTCCGGGCCGGTGGCTTTCCTGCCCTCGTCCCAGCGTCCTTCACCCGCCGGGTGAAGGCCATCAGCATGCGTGTCTCGCGTTCGGTGAGTCCGGCGCGTCCGAAGAGTTCCCGCCACTCGGCGAAGCGCGATTCCGGTTTCTCGGGGGGGAGGAAGCCGACCGACAGCATCGCATCGCGCAGGGTGAGGAGCGCGCGCTCGGCCTCTTCCGCCGTGGCCCTGCGGATGGGGTCCTCGGGCGGAGGGCCGTTCGCCACGAAGATCTCGTAAGCCGCGATCATCACCGCCTGGGCCAGGTTCAGCGAGGGCTGGCGAGGTGAAGCGGGAATCCGGACCTGCCGCTGGCAGAGCTTTCGTTCTTCGAGCGTGAGGCCGCTCGATTCGTTCCCGAAGACGACCGCTACCTCACCGGCGGCCTCGATCCCGCCGATTTCGCCCGCGAGTTCCCGCGGGGTCAGATGCTGAATCACCTCCCGGCCGCGGCCGCTGAGTCCGGCCACCAGCCGGCAACCGCCGACGGCTTCGGCCAGGGTCGGGAATACCGCCGCGTCCTCGAGCACTTCTTCCGCCTGCCAGGCCATCCGGAACGCTTCGACGGTGCGCCAGTCTCCGGGTTGGACCAGGCGCAACCCGGCGAGCCCGGTGTTCGCGACCACCCGGGCCACCGCGCCGATGTTCTCCGGCCGGCGGGGCCGGACGAGAACGACATGTACCTGCGCCATGGGATCGTGCCTATCGTAGGAGCCTCTCCCGATAATCTCGTGGCATTCGACGGCCGATGCATCCCGGCTGAACCGCTTCGCTCTGCGTTGCGCGTCGGTCGAAAGAACGCTGCTCTTCCTCCCTCGCGCGCCTTGTCAGCCGGGCGCCTCGACCGTCTCGGTGCTCACAACATTACCGGGACAGACTCCTAGGACGACATCTCGTTCCCTTCTCGAATGCCTGACCCCGGCCCCTTCCACGACCTGAAACCGGTGGGCGATCAGGGGGCCTTCCACCTTCCGGGGCGGAAGTGGCGGGAAATCCTGTTCGTCGGAGCGATGCGCGAAACGGAGGACGGTCTTTACGTCAGGGATCCATCGCGGCCGCTACCCCCGATCCGGGACCCGGGACTCTTCGCGTCCGGCAGGCGCTTTCGGGCCGAGAAGATCCCCGATCCGCGCGCCGGGAATCCCGATCCCCTGAACCCGCGGATACGCGATCGCAGCCGGGTCCTGTTGACGCCGGTGCGCTGAAGGGTTTTAGGACGCGCTGGATGGCGACAGATCACGCGGGGCGCGGCGACGGGAGTTTCGCCCCCCTACGGGCGGCGATGCCGGCCTGAAGGCCGGCGTTCCTAGTCCAGATGCTTCGGAACTTCCGCGAGGGGGACCGTGCGCTGTTCACCGGAACCGAGGTTCCGCACCGTGCAGCGGCCGTCCGCGAGTTCGTCCGGACCGAGGATCAGCGCGAAGGGGACGCCGGCAGCCACCGCGCGCCCGAGCTGCTTTCCGATTTTCAGCGAATCCACCTGAACGTCGAGCCGCAATCCGGCGGCACGCAGGGTTCGAGCTATCCGCAGGGTGTCGCGGACGGCGATTCCCGGGAGTGGGCAGAGCATGGCCTGCGGCGCCGCGCCTTCCGCGGAAAAGGCCCCGCCTTCCTCGAGCAGCATCAGGATGCGCTCCATTCCCAAAGAAAACCCCACCGCCGGGGTCTCCCTTCCGCTGAACATCCCCACGAGTCCGTCGTAGCGGCCTCCCCCCGCGAGCGAACCCGCGCCTCCCGCTGCGACCACCTCGAAAATGGGCCCCGTGTAGTAGCTCAGGCCGCGGGCGAGGCTCGGTGAGAACCGGACCGGAGCGGCTTCTCCCAGGGCTCCGTCGAGTGCATCGAGCAGCGCGACGAGATCCGCGGCGGCGTTTTGGCCCGGCCCGGCGGGCAGTGCCTGGCCGAGACGACGAAGCCTCTCGAGATCGCCCTCCCGGTCTTCGGCGTCGCCCGGCACGAAATCCAGGAGTCGCCGCGCCCGGTCGGGTCCCACTTCCGGGAGGCCGCCGAGTTCGTTTTTGACCGCGTCGCGGCCGATCTTGCCGATCTTGTCGAGTACGACCAGCGTTTTCTGTTCACAGTGCGCGGAGATTCCGCTTGCCGCGATCAGTGCCCGGAGGAGCTCCCGGTGGTTCAACAGGATCGTGAAATCCGAAAAACCGAGGGCGGACAGCGCCGCGTGCAACACCAAAAGCGCCTCCGCGTCGGCGACGAGGGAACTGCTCCCCACGATGTCGGCGTCACATTGGGTGAATTCACGGAAACGCCCGCGTTGAGCGCGGTCCGCGCGCCACACCGCTTGAATCTGATAGCGGCGGAATACCACCGGCAGGTCGGCGCGGTACTCGGCGGTGACCCGGGCGAGCGGCACGGTGAGGTCGTAGCGCAGTCCAAGTTCGGAGAGATCCGCCGCCTCCACCCGCTCCCGGCCGAGCGCCCGGGACAGCCTCTCGCCCCGGTGGAGCACGCGATAGATGAGTTGATCGCCCTCTTCGCCGTACTTCCCGAGCAGGGTGGAGAGCCGCTCCATCGCCGGTGTCTCGAGGGGGACGAATCCATGCGCTGCGAACGCGCTCTCGACCCGGCGAAATGCTTCCTGGCGCTTCAGGGCTTGAGCAGGCAGGTGGTCCCGCATGCCGCTGACCGGCTTGGTTAGCGCTTTCCCCATGGGCGGCGCGGAGCATACTGACCCAAGCGGGTGGTCGGCCGGCCCGAGCAGCCTGTAGACAGCGTCACGCGGCGTTCGAGCGGCGATGCATCCCGGCTGAACGCTCCGGGCGTCGCCCGGCGTTGCGCTTCGGTCGAAGTACGCTCGGGCCAGTTCTCCCGGTGGGGGCTCCTCCCTCGCGCGCCTTGTCAGCCGGGCGCCTCGCCCTCACCGGGAGAACTGGCGCTCTCGGCGCTCACGTCACGTTATCCACAGACTGCCAGACTGCGCCACAATCCCGGATGAGAGTCGGCACGATTGCCGGCGGGAGGGCATCATGCGCCTGATTCGAACCCTTGCATCCATTTCCGTTTTGGTGGCCCTCGTCCTGGCGACGTCCGCCTTCGTTTTCGCGGGCGCCATGCAGGAGCAGACGTGGGAGGCCCACGTCACCGACGAGATGTGCGGCAAGGAGCACATGATGGACGGGATGACCCATCCGGAGTGCGCGATCGCGTGCGTGGAGATGGGGGCGGCGCTCCAGCTCTACGTGCCGGCGGACGATGCCGTGTACGCAGTGGACGACCAGCAGAAGGTGGAGGAGTTCGCCGGGACCGATGTCGTGGTTACGGGCGTCCTCAGCGAGGACAAGACCATGGTGACCGTCCACTCCATCGCGGCCCGGTAACCGCGCGCCGCGTTCGGGCCACCCGGATTCCTGTCGGCAAAAGACCGCTTGCGTGCTAGAATTGCTTCTCGGATTCGCTGGGGGATGACGCGGCTTCATTGCCGGTGCGTTCCCCACCCAGAGTGACCCGGTCTTTAGCGACGGAGGGTTCTCCCCGCTAGAACGATCGACGTTCCAGAGGACTCCGATCCGCGGATCGGCAGACTTGGTTCCGTGTGCCTGCGGGCGCGCTGACCCGATCTCGCCTGTGAGGCTTGCTGTCCGGCGACCCTCGCCAGTGCCAGCGCCGTTCGCTTTCCCGGAGCCCTCGAATTATCGAGCCCTGCCTATGAGCCCTGCCTCTTCCGGTTCCGCACCCGGCGGCGCCGTCCATGCAGACCACACCCAACCTAAAGACCTCCTCCAGGCCGAAGACGCCCCACACCCCTCAGGAAACGACCATGCCCGACTTGCCCGTCCCCGCCGCGAACGAGGATTTCGCGGTGACGGAACCGATATCCCAGGCTGGCGAGCAGGAACCCGAACCACAAGTCAAGGAACCCGAAATCCCCCGCGTCGAGATCACCGGCCTGCTGGACATCGGACCTCGCGATAGCGGCCACCTGCGGCTCCTCGCCAACAACTTCCTACCGCGGGCTTCGGACGTTCGGGTTCCGTTCGGTCTGATCGATCGCCACAAGCTCCGCGAGGGGCACATGATCCTCGGCTACCACGGCCCGCCGCGACGGGGCCGTCGGCGCGGCGGGCCGCCGCGCGCGGAACTCCACACCGTTCTCGAGGTCAACGGGTACCCGGTCGACGCGCTGCCGCCCCGGCGAAACTACGCCGATCTGATCAGCGAACATCCGGCTCCCCGCATCGAGCTCGCGCGCACCGAGCCCGCTGTGCTGTCTCTACGGGTGGTGGATCTGATCGCTCCGGTCGGACGAGGCCAGCGCGGCCTCATCGTCGCCTCCCCCAGGACCGGCAAGACGATCCTGCTCGAACAGATCGGGTTTTCCATCTCGCAGCACTATCCGGGAATCCACCTCATCATCCTGCTCATCGACGAGCGCCCCGAAGAAGTGACGCACATGCGGCGTTCGGTCCCGAAGGCCCAGGTCGTTGCCTCGACCGCGGACAGCGGCAGTGCGGACCATGTCCGGGTCGCCCGGATCGTGCTGGAGCAGGCGCGCCGTCTCGTCGAGATGAAGGAAGACGTGGTCATCCTCCTCGATTCGATTACCCGTTTGGGCCGGGCCGCGAACCGGGAAATGCGCGGGAAGGGCCGCACCATGAGCGGCGGCATCGACTCCCGGGCGCTCGAGTTCCCGCGCCAGTTCTTCGGAGCGGCGCGCAAGATCGAAGACGGCGGCAGCCTGACCATCCTCGGAACGGCGCTCGTGGACACCGGAAGCCAGATGGACGAGGTCATCTTCCAGGAGTTCAAGGGCACCGGCAACATGGAACTCGTCCTGGACCGCAAGCTGGCGGAGTCGCGGATCTTTCCGGCCATTGACCTTCACCAGTCAGGAACCCGGCGCGAAGAGCTCCTTCTTTCCCCGGAAGAACTGCCGAAGACCCACCTGCTTCGCCGCGCGCTCGCCGGCCTGAAGCCGATGGAGGCCATGTCCCTGCTGCTCGGCCGGATGGAACGAACGAAGAACAACGTCGAAATGCTGTCGTCGATCCGGGTCTCCTGATGTCCGTACTTCGGAGCGGCCTGCAATACGCTCTCGACTGTTAGAATCCCGCGTTTCTCCGGGCAGATACCTCATGTACGCAATCATCGAGAGCGGCGGCAAACAGCACCGCGCCGAGCCCGGCCAGCGCCTTGCGCTGGAAAAGCTCGACGCCGCCAATGGCGACACCGTTTCGTTTGACCGCGTCCTGATGGTGCGGGATCCGGAAGGCGGCGAGTGCCGCATCGGCAGTCCCTACCTGTCGGATACGACGGTTTCGGCAACCGTTCTCGCGCACTACCGAGACCCCAAGATCTTGGTGTTCAAGCGCAAGCGGCGCAAGGGTTACCGGAAAAAGAAGGGACATCGGCAGGCTCGCGTTCAGGTTCTCGTGGAGGCCATTCACGAGGGAACACCGGACGGGACAGGCGGAGACGGATCCGCCGCAGCGGAGTAAATCGGTTCGCTGCGGGTCGGGCGCACGCCAGGACAAAAGTCACGACGGAAGAAAAGCGGCTGAGACACTCAGGAGGTCACCGTGGCGCACAAGAAGGGACAGGGAAGCTCCAGAAACGGGCGAGACAGCCACTCGAAGCGGCTCGGCTGCAAGCGCTTCGCCGGAGAACGCGTATCGGGCGGGAGCATCCTGGTTCGGCAGCGGGGTACGCGGTTCAAGCCGGGCGCGAATGTCGGGCGCGGGAACGACGACACCTTGTTCGCCAAGATCGGCGGGGTCGTTCAGTTCTGGAACCGCGGCCGGCTCGGGCGGTTCATTTCGATCGCTTCGGACTGATTCCCCGAGGGGGGGATTCCCGAACGGCCGAACCCCGACCGACGCGTCGGACCGTCCGGATGCCGTGGTGAAACTGACATGAGTGCACCGCGGGTTCTTCCGGGTGGGTGCCCGGTCGGGCACCGCTACCGGTGGGAACGCCGGGGTTTTGTGCCGCGTCTCGCCGAGCGCGCAAAGATTTACGGCAGCGAACTCTGTTCGCTGCCCGCGAGACCGGGGGGAAAGTGTGAAAGGGGGGCATCCCCCCTTTCACCAAAAGGCAACAACGAATCGGAACTCGCCGCAGCGCGCTCGCGGATACCGCTCTGGAACCCGGCTACGGAAAATTGGGAGTTTCGCCCCCTGCGCGGGCGATGCCGGTCTGAAGGCCCCCACCGGGAGAACTGGCCGGCGCTCCTGGCGCGCAAGGGAGTTTCGATGCCCGGCGCGGAGCGCCGCGGGGGTGGCGAGGGGTTTCCCCTCCCCAGGAAGAACGATGGCGCGGATCGCGAAGCGAACCGCGGCATCACCCCGTGGGGGAAGCGCCCCGCACTCGGAAACACCGGCACATTCGGCGGGACTTTCGTCCAGGAAACAGTGCGGGGCGCTTCCCCCACGAGTGGCTGATGCTGGTTGACGAGGTCGTCCTGAAGCTGGCCGGAGGGCGCGGCGGGAACGGCGCTCTCAGCTTTCGCCGGGAAAAGTTCATGCCGCGGGGCGGTCCCGACGGCGGTAACGGGGGACGCGGCGGCAGCGTGGTGCTGGTTGCGGATCGGGGGCGTCACACGCTGGCTGCGTATCGCTACCGGCCCAGCTACCGGGCCGAAGCCGGGAGGCACGGGTCGGGCAACAATCGGCAGGGGCGTTCGGGGCAGGATCTCCTCCTGCGAATTCCTGCGGGCACGGCGGCCTTCGACGAGGAAACGGGCGTGCTGCTGGGGGATCTCGTGGAGGACGGAAGCTCCCTCACGGTGGCGCCCGGCGGTCGCGGAGGACGAGGGAACGCCGTCTTCCGGACACCCACCAACCAGGCGCCCCGGCGCAACGAGCCCGGCGGGGCAGGGGTCGCCCGCACGGTCCGGCTTGAGCTGAAGCTGCTTGCGGATGTGGGCCTCGTGGGTTTTCCGAATGCCGGCAAGTCCTCCTTCATTGCCCGGGTGAGCGCTGCCAAGCCGCGCATCGGCGATTACCCGTTCACGACCCTCACTCCGAATCTGGGGCTCGTGCGGCTGGGGGACGACGCCGAATTCGTGGTCGCCGACCTCCCCGGCCTCATTCCCGGGGCGAGCCAGGGCGCGGGGTTGGGCACGCGGTTTCTGAAACATCTGTCGCGAACCGCGTTCCTGGTTTATTTCGTGGATCTCTCGGAGTCGTCGGGGCGGGCGCCGGCGGCCGATCTCGGCGTCCTGCAGCAAGAGGTGACCCTCTACGGCGGAGACCTCCCAGGGAAACCGGCCCTGGTCGTGGGCAACAAGACGGACATCCTGACCGACGATGCCCGGCTTGAGGCGCTCTCCGGAGCGGCGGCGACTGGAGGCTTGCCCTTCTTCGCAGTCTCGGCGGCAACCGGCGAGGGCTGCGCCGCCCTGGTGGCCGAGCTTGTCGCCCGGGTGGTGCCAACCGACGCAGGGCGGACCGAGGCGTGAAGGACTTTGCCGTCCGGCGCCCCGGGGTGATTGCGGTGTTCGGCGGGACTTTCGATCCCCCGCACTGGGGGCATGTCCGTGCGGCCGAAGCCGTTCGCGACCGTATGGGGGTCGATGCCGTCTGGCTCGTGCCGGCGAAGATTCCTCCCCACCGCCCCGAGCCGCCGCGTCTTTCGGGCCGGCAGCGGCTCCAGCTCGTGGAGGAAGCGGTCTTCGGCCGGGATCGCCTGCTGGCGAGTTCCATCGAGCTCGAGCGCGAGGGTCCGTCCTTCACACTCGACACCCTCGATACGCTGGCGGCCGAACGGCCCCGGACGAGCGGCGCCGGCGCTTCGGTGCTGTTCGTGGTCGGCACGGACGCGTTCCGGGAAATCCGCACCTGGAGCCGGTACGAGCAGTTGTTGAACCGGCATCCGGTCCTCGTGCATCGCCGGTCGGGATGTTCCATCGCGGAGGCGGTCGGCGTTCTGCCTGCCCGCTTCCGGTCCCGGATCACTGATGATCTTTCCCTGCCCCTGACGCCGCCGCGAGTCTTCACCATGGATATTTCCCTCCCGGATCCCGAGTCCCAGCGGATTCGGGAACTCCTCCGTACGCAGGTTTCCGTCTCCGATCTCCTGCCTTCCCGGGTTGCTTCCCGCATCGCCGAACAGGAGTTTTACCGTTGAGCGAATCCATTCCCAGCGTCACCGCAGAGTCGTGCGCCCGGCTATCGGCTGAGGCCGCGCTGATCGAAAAGGCCGACGAAGTGGTGGTACTCGACCTCCGGGGTCTTGCGGGTTTCACCGATTTCTTCGTGATCGGCACGGCACGCAGCGAGCGGCGGCGCAGGACGATCGTGGACGCCGTCGAACGTCGCCTCCGAGAGCGTTTTGGCCGAAAGCCCAACCACGTCGAGGGGTATCCGGCCGCCGGCTGGCTGCTCGCTGACTACGTGGATTTCGTGGTCCACGTCTTCTCGCCGGAGAGCCGCGAGCTGTATCAGCTCGAAAGACTCTGGGGCGACGCCGGGCGCTGGTATCCGGAGCCGCCACCCGCGGTCGCCGCCGCCGCCGCCGACACCCCGGACACCCCTTAGAATCCGACCAAAAGATAGAGATCCGATGGGCATTCGCACCCTGCTGCTTGTGGCGGCGGTCCTTCTGACGGCGGGCTTCCTCGTTGTGGTGGTGGCTTCCAACGCGCAGTTCGTGACTGTCACCCTGCCGCTCTTCCTTCCGATTCGGGTGGAACTCTGGAAGGTCATGCTCGGCGGCGTGGGCCTCGGGGCCGCCGTCGCGCTGGCTTTCGATCTCGCGGGACGCGTTCGGCGGCTGGTTCGGGAACGGCGCCTCCGCCGCGGTCGTCAGGATCTCGAGGAGGGCGAGCGGCTGCATCTCGACGGGCTCGATGAGATGGCATCCGGACGCTGGCCGGAGGCGCTGCTGAGCTTCGAGGCCGCCCAGGAGTACGCGGGAGCCGACATCAAGACACTCCGCCGCAAGGCCGATTGCCTCATACGCCTCGGCCGGCCGGAAAAAGCTGCGGAAGCGCTGGAGCAGGCCGCGGCCGAGGATCGCGGGAATCGCGAGGTGTCGTACGCGCTGGCCGAGGCCCGGGTGGCGATGGGAGAACCGGAGCAGGCGCGTGCGCTGCTCGAGAAAACGATTTCCGAGGATCCCGAGGCTCCGATCACGGCCCTCGCCCGGTTGCGGGACATCCTCGTCGACTCGGGCGAGAACCAGGCCGCCCTGTCGGTCCAGCAGCAACTGGTGTCTCACGTTCCTCCCTCCGCCCGCGCTGCGGAAGAGCAGCGCACGCTGTCGCTCCGGCATAGGTACGGCAGGGAACTGCTCGACAACGGCGAGCCGGCCGAGGCGGCGCGGGTCTTCCGGGCCATCCTTGAGGAGGATCCCGGCGCTGTACCCGCCTGGGTGCGCCTCGGGGAGGCGTACCTGGCCGGGGGTAACGAAAGGGCTGCCGTCGAGACCTGGCAGAAGGCGTTCGACCTGACGGGAGCCACGGCGCCCCTCTCCGCGCTCCAGGACTACTACCTGGACCGGACCTGTCCCGAGGACGCGATCTCGGTCTGGAAGCGAGCGATCACCGCCGCTGAGAACCCGGGCGACAGCCAGTACCTGCTCGGAAAGCTGTACGACCGCCTCTACATGCTGGACGATGCCCTCAAGATGTTCGCCAACCTGCCCCGGTCGGCTGCCCCGGCACTTGGCGCCCGCCTCTCGCGCATCCTGGAGGGCCGCGGCGATCTGGCCGAAGCGGTGATCCGAGCCCGGGAGGTCATTTCCGCGGAGCCGGCACTTTCCGCCGAGTACAGCTGTTCCGTGTGCGGAACCCGCAGCCCGGACTGGCGCGATACCTGCGCGGAGTGCGGAACGTACGGAGGAGTGCATCTCGACGTGGAGGAGGGACCCCGGGTACCCGTCGGCGAGCCAGAGGGATCCCCGCCCCTGGCCGTCTGACCCTTCGGGGCAGCGGCGCTACGCCGTCCCGGGTTGGGTCCGGGTGATGGGCGTGGCTGAGTTTGGGAGTTTCGCGGCCCTTCGGGCCACGATGCCGGTCTGAAGACCGGCGCTCCTGGCCTAGCAGCCTGTGGACAAGGTCACGCGGCGTTCGGCCGGCGATCCATCCCGGCTGAACCACGCCGCGTCGCGTCGCTCATCGTTGCGCTTCGGTCGAAATACACCAGGTATTCCTCCCTCGCGCGCCTTGTCAGCCGGGCGCCTCACCGGCCTCGGCGCTCACGCCACTTTGTCCACAGGCCGCTAGAATTCCTGCCCGCGTGGCTCGATTGCTCCCCCGACTCAGCGGTGTCCTACCCGTTCCGCAGCGTTTCGGGGCCACGAGGCGCCGCGATCCCTGGTGGATCACACCGACGGCCACTTCGTTGGCCTTAGCGTCTTCGTCGTCTATTCGACCTGGGCGGTCTTCGCGCATCACGGTGCGGAGTTCGGCAACTACGTATCGCCCATCCACGTGCCGGTGCTCTTCGGTGATACGGCCCACGCCTGGTTCGGACCGAAACCCGCGGCGTGGCCGGCTCTGCTGCCCTGGACGCCGGGTGTGTTCCTGTTCTGGGCGCCGGCGGGGCTGCGACTTACCTGCTACTACTACCGCGGTTCGTACTACAAGGCTTTCTGGGCCAGTCCGGCCTCCTGCACGGTGGGCAAACCGTGGAACGTCTACCGCGGCGAGAACAGCTTCCCGCTCATCCTGCAAAACGTCCACCGCTACTTCCTCTACGTCGCGGTGGTCTTCATCGGATTCCATCTCTACTACACCTGGGGAGCGACCCAGTTCGCCGATCCTGCCACCGGGGAGGTCTCCTTCGGCGTCGGAGTCGGAACCGTGGTGATGGCCGTGAACGCCGCGCTGCTCGCGGGATACACCTTGGGATGTCACTCGTTGCGGCACCTGGCGGGCGGGTTCCTCGACCGGCTGTCGGGACGGCCGCTGCGCCGGTGCGCCTATGACTGCATGAGCTGGCTGAATCTGCGCCACCTGAACTTCGCGTGGGCGAGCCTGGTCTGGGTAATGGTCACGGACCTCTACGTCAGGTTGTGCGCCGCCGGTGTCCTGACGGACTACCGGATCCTCTAAAAGGCTTCTCGCGTCCTCGCCGCGGAGTTCGCTTGCCTCAGGCCTCCTCTCCCCCCTCCCGCAAGGGTTTGCGTTCCATGGCCGAGCAGCCCTACCCGAGGCGCCTGCCGGATTCCGCGGGAGGATCCTTCGCAATGCGGTGGAGGCGTTGTTTCGGACAACTCCTCTTCCCCCGGGGCTGCTGCCTTTGTGAAGGATTTCTCGAGGACCCCCTGCTCAGCCCGGTGTGCCCCGGGTGTGTGGACCGGCTCCGTCCCCTGACGGCCCCCGCCTGCCCGAAATGCGGCCTGTTCTTCGCTCCTTCGGCGGCGCCGGGGCTCTGCGGTGAATGCCGGGTGCGTAAGCGGCCTTTCCGGATGGCGGTGGCGGCGGCGCCCTACGAGGGTGTGTTTCAGCGGGCCCTGCTTGAATTGAAGTTCCGGCGTCGGGAGGTGCTCGCCGAGCTTCTGGCAGGGCCTGCCGCTTACGCCTTCCGTCACGCTTCCAGGGATCGCGAAGCCGGCGGCGAGGCGATGCTTCCCGCCGCCGTCCTCCCGGTTCCCCTGCCGTTCTGGCGCCGCCGACGTCGAGGGTTCAACCAGGCGGAACAACTCGCCAGGCCGGTCGCCCGGGCGCTCGGGATTCCGCTGGTGCGGAGTGTGCTGCGCCGGCGAGCTCGACCTCCGCAAACCCTGGTCACCCCGAGCGCCCGCCGCCGCAATGTCCGGGGGGCTTTTCGGGTAAGGCGGCTTCCTGAACAACTGGTTGGCCGGCCCCTCCTTCTGGTTGACGACGTGTTCACTACCGGGAGCACCGTGGAGGCGGCCGTACGGACCCTGATCCGGGCTGGCGCCGGGCCGGTGGATGTCCTGACGGTGGCCCGGAGCATGGGCTCGGGCGGGGCCTGACCAGCCGGTCCTGGCAGCCCCGTGGACAAAGGTACTCGGCCCGGTTCTCCCGCTGGGCGTTGAACAGCCTGTGGTGAAACCCGGGCGGCCCAGTTCTCCCGGTGGGGGCTCGGCCGGCGATCCATCCCGGCTGAACCGCGTTGCTTCGCGCCGCTCATCGTTGCGTTTCGGTCGGAATACACCCGGGCCAGTTCTCCCGGTGGGGGCTCCTCCCTCACGCGCCTTGTCAGCCGGGCCCCTCACCGACCTCGGCGCTCACCCGGGTTCCACCACAGGCTGTTAACAGCCTGTGGCAAAACCCAGGCGGCGTTCGGCCGGCGATCCATCCACCGGTGACCGGCTGTCCATCAACCGCGTTGCTTCGCGCCGCTCATCGTTGCGTTTCGGTCGGAATACACCCGGGCCAGTTCTCCCGGTGGGGGCTCCTCCCTCACGCGCCTTGTCAGCCGGGCCCCTCACCGACCTCGGCGCTCACCCGGGTTCCACCACAGGCTGTTAAGCGCTCGCGCGACTTTGTTCACGGATTGCCCTGCGCCGACGCGGCTCTTCGGGCTCCCAGCCGCGCAAACTCCGCCGGTCGCCGCCACTGGCTAGAATTCGTCCGGCCGTCCACGCGACAATCGCCTTTACTACTCATGGAAACCACGCGGCGCCGGGTTCGCGCGCTCACGGCTTTCACGTGCCTGGCCGTATGGGCTGGTCCGGCCATGTCCTGGGGCCCGGAGGGCCATCGGGAGATCGGAGAGAAGGCGATCGAATCCCTTCGCGATCCCCTCAAGGAGTTCTTCGAGGATCGTGAGGAGACGTTTTACGAACTGCTCGACGATCCGGCGCGCAGCCGCGACCCGGCGCACTTTTTCCTCGAGCGTTACGACGAGTTTCCCTTCTGGGACGTACCGGCAACGCGCGAATTGGCGCTGAGGCGCTTTTCCGAGGAGGAGATCGCCGAACACGGCGACGCGCTCTGGCGGCTTCTGGAAGCGCATGACGCCCTCGTCGAGGCGTTCGAGGAGGCCGACTTCGATCTCGCGCTGGAACGCGCCAGCGACGTGGCCTGGCTCGTAGGCGAACTCGCGGTTCCGCCGAACACTTCCGCCGCCGGAGACGGACAGGCCACCCAACAGGACGGTCTCGCCCGCCGCTTCGACACCCAACTCATCGAGATCTTCGCCGACAAGCTGCGGGTGCGCGACTCGGCCGCCCTGTATCTCGATCGGCCGCACGAGTTCATCCGCTCGCTGCCGCTCAAGGCGTACATCTGGGTGGACAACATCATCTTCACGGACTTGATGTCGCGCCGGGGGGTCGCCGGCTTCGACCGGTTCTACATGGACGGCATGTGGAACGAGCTCGGCGGGTTGATTGGAGCGCTGACGACCGACGCGGCGCGCAACACTGCGAGTCTCTGGTACACCGCCTGGGTGGCGGCGGGGCGCCCCGAAGTTCCTGAGACCTAGCAGCCTGTGGCGAAACCCACGCGGCGTTCGGCCGGCGATCCATCCCGGCTGAACCGCGTCGCTGCGCGCCGCTCATCGTTGCGTTTCGGTCGAAATACACCGGGTATTCCTCCCTCACGCGCCTTGTCAGCCGGGCGCCTCACCGGCCTCGGCGCTCACGTGGGTTCCACCACCGACTGCTAGCCCGTCGACCGTTCATCCTGACCGAGTTCACCACCATCGACCCGACCGCAGTCTCCGCCGGCGCCCGCGATGGACCTGAAACGGATGACTTTCGTAATTCACAGGACATCGTAACCATCCGGGCGCTCCGGGCTGGCGAACTGGACCCCGATACCGCGTGGACTGACCTCATCGGGCGGCATCGTCGGCGTCTCTTCTCGATGGCCTATCGCTTTACCGGCCAGTACCAGGAGGCCGAAGAGCTGACCCAGGAGATCATTGTCCGGGTCTACCACCAACTGCACCGCTTCGACCCGCGGGCGCATTTCGCCGTGTGGCTGAACTCCGTCGCCCGGAACTACTGCATAGACCGCTACCGGTCGAAGGTCCGCGAGCGGCAGCGGCTGCTCCCGGACGAGGCTCCGCTGGAACGCACTCCCGGGAATGCGCTCCTCGGCCCGGACCGCGTCCTGGAACGGCGCGAAGCGCGCGCCAGTCTGCTGGCGGCACTGGATGGCCTGTCCCCCAAGCTTCGGGAAGTGGTGCAACTCCGGTTCTTCCAGGAGATGCCGTACGAGGAGATCCGCGACCGCCTCGGCGTCCCCGAGGGAACCGTCAAGAGCCGCATCCACCGGGGGCGCGCCGAGTTGAAGCGTCTCCTCATCGCTTCCAGGAGCGCGCCCGGCCGGCCGCCCGGTTCCAACGGCTAACGGAGATTCACGTCATGAAACTCAGCACTCGCACCGACGGCAGCGCCGTAGTGGTTCGCGTCGAAGTCGCCCGCCTTGTCTACGCCACCCTCGATTCCTTTGTGGAGCAGGTCGGCGCCCACCTCGAAGCCGACCGGCCGGCGGTGGTCTTCGATCTCTCGCCGGTGAACTATCTGGATTCGGCTGCGATAGGGTGCTTCATGGACCTCTACCGGCGGGCCTCGGCAAACCGGGGCCGGATCGCCCTCTCGGGGGTCATGGAACGGGTGGAGAGAATGCTCAGGATGACGGGGGCCCACGAGTTCATTCCGATCTACGGATCGGCGGAGGAGGCGGTTCGCGCCCTTGTGGGAAGCTCTGGGGGGAACGATTGATGCGGTCCATTCAAATGCGGGGCGGCCGCGAAATCGAGCTCGATGGCGACCTGCTCGCGATTCTTGAGGCGCTCTACCGCGAGGTCTCGGTGCGGAGCGAGTTCCGCAACACCTACGAGGCCATGACCCGGGAGATCAGCCACCTCGTGGACGAGATGGATGCCGGCGAGCGCCGCAGCTACCTGATAGAAAGCGTGTTCCTGAACGTCGTCCGCTATGAGAACGAGCGACTCGCGGCCTTTCTCAGGATGGTCGAAACCTCTGACCAGGAGGACTGATCGGTTGAAACGAAGTCGACCAGCCCGTGGTGAAACTCACGCGGCCCAGTTCTCCCGGTGGGGGCTCGAGCGGCGATGCATCCCGTCTGAACCGCCCCCCCACCGGGAGAACTGGCGCTTTGCGGCGCTCTGCGTTGCGCTTCGGTCGAAATACACTCGGGCCAGTTCTCCCGGTGGGGGCTCCTCCCTCGCGCGCCTTGTCAGCCGGGCCCCCACCGGGAGGACTGGCCCCACCGGGAGAACTGGGCCTCACCGCTCTCGGCGCTCACGCGAGTTCCACCACGGGCTGCTAGCGCTGGCTTGCCTTCTCGCCGCGGCGCTCTTCGGAGGTTTCGCGGCGGCTTCCGGGAACGCCCTTCAGCGGGGGCCGCGCCTCGAGATCGAGCCCGGGGAGTGGGACTTCGGGCGGGCGGCCCCCGGTGAGGTGCTCGTTCGCGAGTTCGCTCTGAAGAACACCGGACAGCGGGATCTGGAGATCGGCCGCATCGCCTCGGCATGCGCGTGCGCGGCGGCGGTGACCGACCGCATGGTGATCCCTCCGGGGGAGGCGGCGACACTCAGGGTGACCCTCGAAACCCGGCGTTACCGGGGCGTGCTGGAGCGCTGGCTCACCATCCGGTCCAACGGCTCGCGTGGAGCGACGCGTCTGAAGGTGCGGGTATATGTCGAAGCCGCCGGGTGAGTCCGGCCCGCCCCGGCATCCACCCGCCGGAGGCCTTCAGCGGCCCGCTACCACCAGATAGACCCAGTTCACCAGCAGGATGGCGATCGCGGCGCGGAACACGAACCGCTGGCGGTCGGGAGCGAACCACGGCGGCGTCACTCCCAGGACCAGCGCCGCTCCGCTAATGACCATCCCGGCGTGGAGCAGGGTGAGCGCCGGATTCCAGCCGAACGCCTCCACGAGTGCGCCGCGTCCGAGCGCCGCCGTGGCGCGGACACCGCCGCAGAACGGACAGGGCAGCCCCGACAGGGCCTTGACGCCGCAGAGGGTGACGTCTCCGGCCAGCTCCCGGAGCAGAACGGAGACGCCCAGGCTGATCGCCGACAGCGCGAGGAGCGCAAATCCCTGATGCCGGCCGCTGAGCACGGCGTTCATTCTCTCCGCTCCGGCGCCGGCCGCTGCCCGGTAAACCGCCAACAGCCGGAGAACAGAGTGACGCGGCCCAGTTCTCCCGGTGGGGGCTCGGCCAGCGATGTACTCCGGCTGGCCCCCACCGGGAGAACTGGCCGCGCCGCTTCGCGGCGCTCATCGTTGCGCCTCGCTCGAAATACACTCGGCCCAGTTCTCCCGGTGGGGGCTCCTCTCGCGCGCGCCTTGTCAGCCGGGCACCTCACTGGCCTCGGCGCTCACGTCACTCCGTCCTCAGGCTGTTAACAACCTGTGGTGAAACCCAGGCGGCCCAGTTCTCCCGGTGGGGGCTCGCCCGGCGATCCATCCCGGCTGAACCACTCCGCTTCGCCCCCCCACCGGGAGAACTGGCGTTCTTCGTTGCGTTTCGGTCGAAATACACCCGGTATTCCTCCCTCACGCGCCTTGTCAGCCGGGCCCCCACCGGGAGAACTGGCCCCACCGGGAGAACTGGGCCTCACCGGGCTCGGCGCTCACCCGGGTTCCACCACAGGCTGTTAACCCATGGCGCGAGCGAAGCAGCGCCCCCTCCCGCTCGGGACCGATAACGGCAGGAACGAGGTCGCGGCTGCCCTGGGGGAGGTCGTTCAGGACCGATACCGGACATACGCGCTTTCGGTCATCGGCAGCCGGGCGCTGCCCGACGTGCGCGACGGCCTCAAGCCGGTGCAGCGCCGGATCCTCACCACCATGTGGCGTGCGGGGCTCCGCGCGGAGGGTCGCTTCCGCAAGTGCGCGAAGGTGGTGGGAGATGTGATGGGTGGCTACCACCCGCACGGCGACGCGGCCATCTACGAAGCTCTCGTCCGGATGGCGCAGCCGTTTGCCTCCCGGTTGCCGCTGATCGAGGGCGCGGGCAACTTCGGTTCCCTCGACGGCGATTCCGCCGCGGCGATGCGTTACACCGAATGCCGGCTGGCGGAGGCCGCGGAGGATGTGCTCGGCGAGATCGGGCTGGACACGGTTCCCCATCGTCCGACATATGACGGAACCCGCACCGAACCGGTCGTCCTCCCTACCCGGCTGCCGCTGCTGCTGGTCAACGGATCCACCGGGATCGCGGTGGGAGTCGCCACCAACGTCCCGCCCCACAATCTCTTCGAGGTGGTTCGGGCGCTCATCCGGCTTCTCGACGATCCGGCGCTCGGCACCCGTGAGCTGGCGGAGACGGTCCGGGGACCGGACTTTCCGACGGGAGGGCAGATCCTGGATCCCCCCGAGCGGATCGCCCAGATCTACGAAGAGGGACGGGGATCCATACAGGTGCGGGGCACGGTTGCCGACGGGGGGGTGCGGCGTCACCTCCGGACGCTCTTCATCACCTCGGTCCCGTACGGAGTGAACAAGGCCCAGCTCGTCCAGCGCCTCGGCGAGATCGTGGCCGACCGTTCGCTTCCCGCGCTGCTGGACGTCAGCGATCTCTCGACCGACGACGTCCAGATCCGGCTCGAGGTGAGGAAGGACGTCGAACCGGAAAAGATCTTCGCCTTCCTCTACAAGCGCACCTCGCTCCAGTCCTCGGTGAGTGTGGACCTGACGTGCCTGCGTTTCGAGCGCTCCGCGGGCGGGGCGCCCGAAAGAGTCGGCCTTCGCACTCTTCTTCAGGATTTTCTCGACTTCCGCCGCGAAGTGGTGCGCCGGCGGCTCGAGGACGAGCGCAGGAAGCTCCTCGGCAGGCTCCACCTGCTCGAGGGGTTCGCCAGTGTCTTCGACGCTTTGGACCGGATCCTGAAGATCGTGCGCGCTTCCGACGGAAAAGCCGATGCCGCCGGAAAGATCATGGCCGAACTGCCGCTCGACCGGGAGCAGACGGAGGCGGTGCTCGAACTCAAGATCTACCGCCTTGCGCGTCTCGAGATTCAGGTGATCCTCGAGGAGATGAAGCGGCGGAAGCAGCGGCTCGGCGAGGTGAAGGAGCTCCTGGTGAGCGAGGAGGCGATCACCGCACAGGTGCGCGAGGAGCTTGTCGAAATCCGCGACCGGCAATGGCCCGAGCAGGAACGCCGCACAGAGATCCTGGAGTCCGCCGAAGTGGTCGATTTCGCGGAAGAGGACTTCATCCTCGCCGAGGACACGACCGTCGTCCTCACGCGCGACGGCTGGATCAAGCGCCAGCGCGAGGTTCGGGAACTGGACAAGCTCCGGCTTCGTGAGGGGGACGAGGCGGTCGCGCTGGAGCCCGGCAGCACCCGCGCGCCGTTCGTCCTCTTCTCGTCGCTGGGCACGGCGTTCACCGCCCGGATCACCGATATCCCGGCGACCACGGGGTACGGCGATCCGGTTCAGAAGATGTTCACGCTCCGGGACGGGGAACGGATCGTGAGCCTGCTGTGCCTGGACTCCCGCGCTCTCGGGGGGCAGATCTCGGCGGCCGATGGAGGTATTCCGGAACTCCACGCGATCGCGTTGACCCGGAGCGGCTTTGCGCTGCGCTTCAGTCTGGACGGCTTTCAGCAGCCATCGAACCGGAACGGCCGGCGCTTCGCCCGGTTGAAGGAGGGCGACGAAGTCCTCGGAACCGTGCTCACCACCGGTGAGGAAACCCTCATCCTGGCGACCCGCGACGGCCGCGCGCTCCTGTGCGATGTCGAGGAGATCAACGTCCTTTCGAGAGCCGGATTTGGTGTGAGGGCGATCATTCTCGGGCCCGGAGATCAGGTGATCGGTTTCCGGGTGGCGCGCCGCAAGGAACCGCTCGCCGTGGAGACCCGCGGGGGTGGGACGCGTCTGATCGCCGCGGGGGACAAGTTCCGGGTCGGGGCGCGCGCCCGTCGGGGCCAACTCGTCAACAAGGCGGGCTTCGAACGAGTAAAGCCCGACATCCGGCTGCCCGAGCCGCTGAAGGGACCGCCGTGAGCCCCCGGGACGACTACACCGCCCGCGACATCACCGTCCTCGAGGGTCTCGCGCCGGTGAGGAAGCGCCCGGCGATGTACATCGGGGGAACGGACGTCGAGGGACTCCACCACCTGGTGTGGGAAATCCTGGACAACAGCGTGGACGAAGCCATGAATGGGCACGCGTCCCGGATTGATGTGACCCTCAAGAAGAGCGGCGAGCTTTGTGTCACGGACAACGGCCGCGGGATCCCGGTGGATGTCCACAAACCCTCCGGGAAGCCCGCCATCGAGGTGATCCTCACGACGCTCCACGCGGGCGGGAAGTTCGATCGGGGGGCGTACCACGCTTCCGGCGGCCTGCACGGCGTCGGGGCCTCGGTGGTGAACGCGCTGAGCTGTTCGCTTACGGCGAAGGTGCGGCGCCACCGCCGGCAGTGGGAAATGCGTTTCCGGCGCGGCAAGCCCCTCGGGAAACTGAAGGAGACCGGCTCGGGCAAGGGCACCGGCACGGAGATCGCCTTTCTGCCCGATCCCGAGATCTTTCCGGACCCGAAGCTCGACGGAAAGCGGATCGCCGCCCGGATGCGCGAGACCAGCTACCTCCACCGGGGTCTTCAACTGACCTTCTCGGACGAAGCGTCCGGGGAAGCGCACGACTGGAAGCAGGCGCGCGGCCTGCCCGACTACTTCGACGCCGTGGTCCGGGACCGGAAGCTGACCCTGGCCCACGAGGCGGCGTTCGAGCTTTCGCGGGATCCGCTCGACGGCGAAGGCCGCCTGGAACTGGTGCTCGGCTGGACCGAGGCTCCGCGCGAGGAGTTCCGCAGTTACGTCAACGGGATCCCGACGGGGTCCGGCGGGTCCCACGAAACGGGTCTCCGCGACGGACTCTCCAAGGCCGTCCGGAACTACCTCGAGACCCATTCCCTGATCCCGCGGGGCCTGACCATCGCGGCCGAAGACGTACGGGAGGGGGTGCTCGCGATCCTCAGCATGTTCCTGCCGAACCCTCAGTTCCAGGGTCAGACGAAGGATCGGCTGAACAACCCCGAGGTGCGGGCGCCGGTCGACGCCGCCGTGCGCCTCGAACTCGAGCGCTGGCTCAATCAGTCGCCCACCGCGGCGGAGCGGATCGCGAACCGGGTGGTGCTCGCCGCCCGGGCCCGCGAGGCGTCGCGCGCCGCATCGGCGGCGGTCTCCCGAAAGGCCGAAACCAGGACCCGCAGCGTCCTGCCGGGCAAACTGAGCGACTGCGCCCTGAGGAATGCCGAGGAGACCGAGATATTCATCGTCGAAGGAGACTCCGCCGGAGGGTCCGCGAAACAGGGGCGGGACCGCATGCGCCAGGCCGTGCTCCCTCTCCGGGGCAAGATCCTGAACGCCGCGCAGGCTACCCGGGCGAAGGTTGCCGACAACGCCGAGCTGAGGGACATCGCGCTCGCGCTGGGTTGCGGGACCGGCGACGACTGCGACCCCGAAAAGCTTCGCTACCGGAGGGTGGTGCTGCTCGCCGACGCCGATGCCGACGGGAACCACATCACGACCCTGCTGCTCGCCTACTTCGTCAAGTTCATGTGGAAGCTGCTCGAAGCGGAACGGATCTTTGTCGCGCAGCCGCCGCTCTACCGGGTTGATATCGGGAGCACGACCCACTGGGCCCGGGACGAGGCGGACAAGGAAGTCATCCTCCGGAACGCGGGCGCGAAGAACCCGACGATCACCCGCTTCAAGGGTCTCGGGGAGATGCAGCCCAAGGTGCTGTGGGACACGACGCTGAACCCCGAGACCCGGAGTCTCCTCCGGGTGGAAATCCCCGACCGAAAAACCGCGGACGCCTTCATCGTCAAGCTGATGGGCAAGGACCCCGCCGAGCGCCGACTGCTCATCCGTGACGGCGCCCCCGACCCGGCCGCGCTGGATCTCTGAGGCGGGGAACGCCGGTGTTCACGCCCCCACCGGGAGAACTGGCCGGCATCGCGGCCCACCGGGCCGCGAAACCGCGTACTGCCGAACGAGAAGGAACGCGGGGACGACTTGGAACGCTGGCCTCCGGCCGGCATCGCGCGGGAGCGCGAAACCGGCGCCGATGACGTTGCGCCCTGCCAAGGCGAGGGCCGCGCTTTTTTCATGACTGGCGCGGCGTGCAGGCGGACCCGATCATGGGCGTTTCTCCCGGTGGAGGCCATGAGCGGCGGGTCTATCGGCTTCCGACTCCGTCCGTCTCGAAGACCGAGAGGTAGAAGGGAAGGACGGTGGTCGCTTCGGTGGACTCGAAGTGGGCGATCACGTCGTAGAGCGCCGTCATCCGGCGGGAGACCCAGTAGCCCTCTGGCTCGTCCTGCTCGTAGCAACAACCGATGTGGCGCGTCTGGCGGGGCTCGGTGAGCCACGAACCGCCAACCGTGTTCTCGTCCACCTCGCGCAGGTCCAGAATGAACTGCGGGGCGGAAGCGGCTGACAGGTAGTGCTCGACCGAATCCGCGACCGGGGGATCGAGCTCCCACGCCTGATTGCTCTGGGCGTTTCGGCTATACGCCGTGAAGTTGCCGCGTTCGTGCGTGAAGGCAAGCACGAGCATGTCGTCGCCGAACGTCTCCTTCAGATACGAACCCTGCGCATACCTCTGATTCGAGACGTGGTAGTTGTGCGCCCAGAGCACCATCCGTCCCTCCGGGCCGATCCGGCGGCTGATCCATTCCGTGTTCTCGGCCATGGACTCGTCGCGATACTGGTGGCCGGTAGCGTTGAGGTGGTACTGGAACGCGACCCGCAGGCTCTGGAGGGCCACTTCAAAGGCGTCTTCTCCCGACACTGCCTCGTACTCCTCCCCGTTCGCCAGGAGCAGTTCACGCGCTTCTTGGAGGGACTGGCCACACTCGGCCCGATAGGTTGCGCTCAGGTCGTCGTACCGGTCACGTGGAAACCTGCCGCCGTCGCGGTTCGCGTAGAACTGCAGGCATTCCACCAGCATGGTGACTTCGTCAACCCGGTCGGGGTCCACTTCTCCGACGTACTCGAGGACGTTATCGAGGGCCATCCCCGGATACTGCATGTCGAACCCGTGGAAACCGACGTCGCCGCCGGCTTCGTTGTGCTCCCGCATCCACTCGATCATTTCGAGCACCGATTCCGTGTTCCAGGTCCAGAAGTAGAGCCCGGCGAGGAGCCGCGCCGGGTCGCCCTCGCCGGTGCGCACATAGCGGTCCAGGAGGAGGGATTCGGGCCAGGTCGCCTCGATGGCGAAGGTGTTGAAGCCCATCTCCTCGACGAGGAAGCGGAGAATCCGGGCCTTCATCTCGAAGAAATCGCGGGTGCCGTGCGTGTTTTCTCCGAGGGCGACGATCCGGGCATCGCCCACCAGGTCGCGCAGGAACTCGATATCCGTGTGGGGAAGCGACAGGTGGGTTCCGCTGAATGGAAGCGCATTGGCCTCGACCCACGCCGCGATCTCGGGCGGCACCGGACCGGGTCCGGGGTCAGGCTCCGGAGCGGGGGGCGGAGTCGGCGTCCGCATCCGCTGTGGGCTGGTCGGTGCCGTGGAGTCGTCGTCGCAGGCCTGGCACCCAAGCAGAACTCCAAGAATCATGAACAGTCGGATCGTCATTTCCGTCTCCTGCCAGTCGCGCGACCGGTGGACGCCCCGCAACCGCCCGTCACGGTCTTTTCGTCTCTTCCTTGGGCGCGCGCCTTCGAGGGCCCGCAGCACTGGCGGCCACCGGGCTCTTTCAGTCCCGACGCGTACGCCACGATGCGCAAGCAAGGCTCATGCCGATGGTTCCCCGGAGCTGTCGCTTGCCGACGTCCCGGGTCCGCACGGCTACCATCACCGCCTCGTGCGCGCCGGTATCGTCGGGTTTGCCGCTTCCGGCAAGAAGACCCTCTTTTCGCTCCTGACCCAGGTGGCCCAGGTGGGCTTTGCGGCCGGTGCGAAGCGCGGCGTGCTGGCCGTTCCCGACGAGCGGCTCGAAACGCTGACGCGCCTCCACGAATCGAAAAAGACCACTCCCGCCACCGTCGAGGTGGTGCTCATCCCCGCGCTCCGGCGGGGAGCCTCGGGTCAGACGGAAAACCTGGCGGCGCTTCGGGAGGTGGACGCGATCGTCCACGCCGTGCGCGCCTTCGAGGATCCGACGGTTCCCACGCCGTTCGACTCGGTAGACGCCGGGCGCGATGCCGCGAATCTGGAGCTGGAGCTGCTGCTGGCCGATCTGGCGGTTCTCGAGAAGAGGATTACGCGGCTCGACGCGGATCGGGCCCGGGGCAAACCGGAAGCGGTGCGGGGAGAGCGTGACCTGCTCGACCGGGCGCGTCAGGCGGTGGAAGGGGAAGTTCCGGTACGCGAGGCGCTGAGCGCGGAGGACCGGAAACGCCTTGCCGGCTACGGGTTGATGAGTGCGAAGCCGCAACTCCTGGTCGTGAACGCCGGCGACACGGAGGCCGCACGGGACCCCGCGAGTTGGCCGGGGCTCGACGAGATCGCCCGGCGTCCGGAGACCCGGCTCGCGGCGGTCTCGGCCCGGATCGAGGCGGAAATCGCGGAGCTTCCCGAGGAAGACGCCGCCGAGTTCCGGCGGGACATCGGGGTCGAGGCGGGCGCCGCCGAGCGGATCGTCCGGGCCATCTTCGAGTTGATGGACCGCGCGACCTTCTACACCGCCAGCGACACCGAGTCGCGGGCCTGGCTGATCCGCCGGAATACGCGGGCCCAGGAGGCTGCCGGCGAGATCCACTCCGATCTGGAGCGGGGATTCATCCGGGCGGAAGTGGTCTCCTACGACAGGCTGGTGGACTGCGGCTCCTGGGACGGCGCGCGGAAGGCGGGAGCGCTACGGCTGGAGGGGAAGGACTATCCGGTCCAGGATGGGGACGTGCTGGTGATCCGGTTCCACGTGGGCTGAGGGCCGGCGAACGAAACAGCGCGCTTGAGGCCAAGCGCGGTCGGACACGAATAACCCCGCCGGGGCCTTTCGGCGAGTCCGGCGGGGACCAAGTGCTGAGCATCGTAGCCTGCCGCAGTGCCGACCAGAGGTCGGCGCTTCCAGCCGTCCCCGCGCTTTTTCGCGGTTGGCGATGGGAGTTTCGCGGCCTGCGGCCGCGGTGCCGGCCAGTTCTCCCGGTGGGGGTCTGAAGGGCCCCACCGGGAGGACTGCCCGGCGTTCCTCACCTCCGGGCTGCCGGTGCCGGTCTGAAGGCCGCTACCGCGAGAACCGGTCGGCGTTTCCGACCTCCGGGCCGCGGTGGCGGCCCCCAACGGGAGAACGGGCCGGCCCTTGTGGGGCTAGCAGCCGGTGGCAAAACCCACGTGGCGTTCGACCGGCGATCCATCCCGGCTGAACCACTCCGCTTCGCTGCGTTCGGCGTTGCGTTTCGGTCGAAATACACCGGGTATTCCTCCCTCACGCGCCTTGTCAGCCGGGCGCCTCACCGGCCTCGGCGCTCACGTGGGTTTCACCACAGGCTGCTAGGCGGTCACCGGGGGCGAGTACGGTTCTTGTGGTGGAAAATTGTGGCTAGAAGTGGTAAAAATACAGAACCTTTCCCTCTCATTCTACGATTAAATCCAGACTCAGGTCCTGGAGTGGGCGGGCAGGCAACCGCAGACCTCACCAAGCCCCTTCAGACCTCGTGTTTCCCCACGGCAACCACCCCGCCACCGTGGATGTGAAGGGAAGGCTGAAGGTCCCGGCCGCGTTTCTTGAAACGCTGGAACAGCTCGGCACCCAGGTCTTCGTTACCAGCCTCGACGGACACAGCGCCTCCATCTACCCGATGAAGGTCTGGGAGGACATGGTGGCCCGTGTGCGCAAGTTGGGAGAACTCCATCCGACTTGGCGCAGGTTCTCCCGCATCACGAACTTCTACGGACAGCAAGTCGAGCTCGATACGCAGCACCGGATCGTTCTTCCCCAACACCTTCGGACCCTGGCGAACATCGTCGGGAAGGTGGATGTCCTGGGGATGGAGCGCTATCTCGAAGTGTGGAACCACGCAACCCTGTTCTCGCGGATCACCGACGACCCGCTTACCGACGACGATCTGAAGCTCGCACACCAGGAGGGAATCTGACTCCTGGGTTCCGGCCGGCATGCTCTCTCAGCTTCCCTCCGCTCCCCGTCCGGCGCCGGTCCGTTTCCCGCTTCCGGCGTTCCGGGTGGGTCCCTCCTTTTGGACCCAGCCTGAGATGACCGCGCCCAAGATGACCGCGCCCATGACACCCGAATCGCCGGCGCACGTGCCGGTGCTGCGGGACACGGTGCTGCGCTGGCTGGCACCGCGCTCCGCCGGACGTTATGTCGATGGCACTTTCGGGCGCGGCGGACACACGAAAGCCATCCTCGAGGCCGCTCCGGGTGCTGAGGTGCTGGGTCTCGACAAGGATCCGGAGGCGGCGCCGGCCGCGGCCGCGCTGGCCGCCGGGGAGCCTCGCTTCCGCTTCCTCGCGGGGGACTTCTCCGAGCTTGGTTCCGCGCTGGACCGCGTGGGTTGGGACCTGGTGGACGGGATCCTTCTCGACCTCGGGCTTTCCAGCCCGCAGCTCGAAACGCCGGAACGCGGTTTTTCGCTCCGGCACGACGGCCCGCTGGACATGCGGTTCGACCCGGGCTCGGGGGAGACGGCGGCCGAACTGCTCGACCGGCTCGAGGAGCGGGAGATCGCCGATCTGCTGTTCGGGATGGGGGAGCGCCGGTCCCGCGCCATCGCCTGGCGCATCGTGGGGCGTCGGCCGCTCCGCACGACCGGAGATCTGCGCGCGGCGGTGATCGCCGCCGTCGGTCCTCGGCGGGGGCGCATCGATCCCGCCACCCGGACCTTCCTCGCGGTCCGTTCCGCGGTGAATCGCGAGCCGCAGGTCCTCGCGGCCGCACTGCACGAGGCCCCCGCCCGGCTCCGGAAGGACGGCGTCCTGGCCGTGATCTCCTATCACTCCGGGGAGGATCGCCCCGTAAAGCACACTTTCCGGCGACTGGCCGAGGAGTCCCGGTTCGAGGTGGGCACGCGGCGGCCCATTCGTCCGGACGAAGACGAGTCCAGCGCGAACCGCCGGTCGCGGAGTGCTTGCCTCCGCATCTTGCGCCGCATCGAAGAGGCCCCGGGGGAGGCTGCGCGCCCTGAGGGAGATGGACGATGACTCCGGAACGTTTCGAGGTGACCTACCGCCCGGACAACCAGTGGCTGCACCGGAAACTCGACCGCACCCGGTACGCGCAGCTTCTTCTCTATCTCGCCATCGGCATCTTCGCCCTGGCGGCGGCGGTCGCCGCCACCTGGCCGCACCTCGAAGCAATCCGGCTCGGCTACCGGGTGGAAGAACTGCGCCTGGAGCGGGACCAGCTCGAAAAAGACATCGAGCGGTACCAACTCGAGCTGAGCGAACTCACCGACCCGCGGTCCGTTGAGCGGATTGCCCGGGAAACATATGGGTTGGAACCCGCCGGGGAGCGGGTGGTGCTCGAAGCCCCGGGCGCCGCCGGGGTGCTTCTGGATCCAGGGAGTTCGGACCCGCAATGAGCCCCCGGCGACCGAACCCGGGCTCAGGTGGGTGGAAACGCCCTCCGAACAGCCTGTTCCCCGATATCCCGGCGCCGCTCCTTCGATCGGCGGCCCGGGAGGCGTCTCGCCGGCCGAAGCGCCGGCGCGAACCTTCACCCGCCGCCGCTCCGGAATTCCCGCCGCCGTCCACGGGCACCGGCGCCGGATCGTCGGGAAACGACGGGAGAGCGGCGCTGCGGCGGCGGGCGGTGGTGGGCGCGGTCCTGATTGGGGTGTGGGCGGCGCTGATCCTCGGCCAACTGGTCCAGATCCAGGTTCTCGATCACGAAACCATGGTGCGGCGCGCCGCCAGTCAACATCATCACGAACTCACCATTCCGCCGTTCCGCGGGAGGATCTACGACCGCAACGGGAGGCCACTGGCGCTCACCGTCGCGGTGGACTCGGTGTATGTGGTCCCGCCCGATTACTCAGCGGCGGCGATCCCGGAAGCGGCGGGTCGTCTCTCAGCGTGTCTCGAGGTACCGAGCGCCCTGGTCGAGCGACGACTGCGGCGCGCCTCCCGGTTCTCCTGGCTCAAGCGCAAGGCCACGGCGTCTCAGGTCGCGTGCGCCAGCGAAACCGGTTTCCCGGTGGGGACCATCGAGGAATACGGCCGCTTCTATCCCGGCGCCGAACTCGCCGCTCACGTTCTGGGTTTCGTGGGGGCGGACAACGACGGCCTGGGGGGCATCGAGTTCGCCCTTGACGGGGTGCTGCGAGGAGAGCCCGGACGCCGCACCGTCTGGACCGACGGCCGGCGAACGGGCCGGGGAAGCCGCGTGGTGCGGGAGTCGCGCCCGGGGGCCGACATCGAACTGACGATCGATTCCTACCTGCAGGCTGTTGCCGAGGAAGAACTCGAGCGGGCCGTCGCCGAGTTTTCGGCAACTTCGGGCGCCGTCATTCTGGTTGAGCCCCAGACCGGCGAGGTGCTGGCGATGGCCAGCGCTCCGTCCTTCGACCCGAACCAGGCAGAGGAATATCCCACGGCGACGCTCGCCAATCGGTCGATCACCGATCCGTACGAGCCCGGATCGGTCTTCAAGATCTTCACCGCCGCCGCCGCTCTCGAGGAGGGAGTGACGGATGAGGGAGAGCAGTTCGACACCTTTGGGGGCAGCTACCGCATCGGCGGGCGGGTCGTCCGCGACTGGCAACCGCTCGGGCCGCTGACCTTTGCCGGCGTGATCCAGCGCTCCTCCAACATCGGCACCCTTCAGGTTGCTTCGCGCCTCGGCTCCGAAACCCTCCACGCATATCTGGACGCCTTCGGATTCGGAGAACCGACGGGGCTGCCGCTCGGCGCGGAGAGTCGCGGAATCGTGCCGGCCAGGGGTGTGTGGCGACCGATCCGGCTGGCGACCGTGTCCTTCGGCCAGGGGATCGCCGTGACTCCCGTCCAGCTCGTCCAGGGCGTCAACACGATCGCAACGGGCGGCGTCCGCCTGCCCCTCCGTCTGATCCGCGGGATCGGAGGGGAGGCGCAACCGATCGCAACCGGCCACCGGGTCGTGACCCCGATGACTGCGGCCCGGGTGGGCCAGCTTCTGGTCGGGGTCGTCCAGAATGGAACCGGCGGCGCCGCGGGCGTGGACGGCTTCTCCGTCGCCGGGAAGACCGGGACCGCTCAGAAGGCGGAGCCGGGAGGCTACTCGGCGACCGACTACACCGCCACGTTCGCCGGCTTTGCGCCCGCTGGCGATCCCCTGTTCACCGGGGTGGTGATCCTCGACGTCCAAAAGCCCAACCACAGCGGGGCCAACGCGGCGCGCGTGTTCGGAAGGATCGCGGACCGCGTGCTCTGGCGCTATCGGAAGACCGGATGGGGGACCGAGCGTCTGGTCAGTTCCGGCCGGGGTATTCGCCAGCTCGGGAGAGATCGGACCGGCCGGGTGGCCCCCGCTTCCTGGCGCGACGAAACGCCGGACGGAACGCCGGCCGATCGGAGCCTCGCGGCGCGTGACGTTGTTGCCCGGCGGCTGCGCCGCGCCGACGCCGCGGGACCGGAAACAACACCGGGAACAACACCGGGAACAACACAAAGCACTCTGATCGCGGGGACCGCCGCGCCGGCTGCGGGGCGTCTGCGCACCGTGGCGGACGACGTCCAATCCCCTGCGCCCACGGCCGGGTCCCTGATCCCGGCCTCGCTCCCGGACGTCGCGACCGAATCCCAAGGCGGCCCGGAGGATCCGGCGGCCGGAGCGGACCCGGCGGCGGCAGTCGAGTCCACGCCGAAACCGTCCGTGGGAAACCGCCGGAGCCATCCGGAATGACCGCCGAGGGAGTGCCCGAGGGAGTGCCCGAGGGAGTGTCCTGCCGTCCAGCGAACGCCGGAGTTTCCGACGCGTCTGTTCTCGATGCGTCTGTTCTCGATGCGTCTGGGCGGGTGGCCGGAGGAGCCCGATCCTGCCGCCTGCGAGAACTCCTGGAAGGCCTCGACGCAGAACTGTCGAAAGGCGCCGGCGAGCAGGAGGTTCGGGACGTCACCTCCGATTCGCGGCGTGTTGGGCGCGGAAGCCTCTTCATCGCGACCCGGGGAGAGCGCTTCGACGGTCATGACTTCGTGCCGGCGGCCGCCGCCGCGGGGGCCGTGGCCGCGGTCGTGGAAGCGCCGCCGCCGAACTCGCCAATTCCCTTTGCCCTGGTCCGCGATTCCCGCCGCGCCGCCGGTCCGGTCGCCGCCGCGTTCCATGGCCGCCCTTCGGAAGGGATGCGGCTCGTGGGAGTCACCGGGACGAATGGCAAAACGACCGTGGCCTGGCTGCTCGACGAGTTCTTTCATCGCGAAACAGCAAGAAGCCTCTACTGCGGCACGGTAGGGCACCGCGCGCGGGTGGGCGGCCGGCTCCTGGAGCCCACCGCTTCGGGCCTCACCACCCGCGAGGCTCCCGAGTTTCAGTCCCTGTTGGCCACCGCCCTCGCTTCCGGCTGCCGCGCCGGAGCGGTCGAGTGTTCCTCGCACGGCCTCCGGCAGGGACGGCTCGCGGGCACCGTCTTCGAGGCGGCGATCTTCACGAACCTCACCCGCGACCATCTCGATTTTCACGGCGGGTTCGACTCCTACTTCGAGGCCAAGCGGGAACTCTTCACGGATCTGCTCCGTCCCGGCGGGACGGCGGTGGTCGGCTGGGATGATCCCTATGGCGTTCGGCTCGCCGAGGACCTTCGGGCGCTTCGTCCCGACGTGAGCATCGTGGGCTTCGGGACCGCTCCCGGGGCCACGATCCGACTCGGTGCGATCCGTTCCGACCTCGACGGCACCCGGGTGGCGGTGGACGGTCCGGCGGGGTCTCACGAGCTCGCGAGCCCGATGCTCGGGCACTTCAGCGGCCTCAACCTGGCGGCGGCGTGGGGAGCGCTCACCGCCATGGGGTTCGACGGAGCCCGCGTCGCCGAGGTCCTTGCCGCCATCGCCGCGCCTCCCGGTCGCATGGAGCGGGTCGGAGCACCCGGTGGACGGCGCCGGCGTCGGCGGGAGCCGGCGGTCCTGGTGGACTACGCGCACACTCCGGACGCGCTGGCCCGGGCCCTGGCCGCCGCCCGCTGCCTGGTGGGAGACGGCCGGCTGCTCGTGGTCTTCGGCTGCGGGGGCGAACGGGACCGGGGCAATCGACCGCTCATGGGAGACGCCGCGGCCCGGCTCGCCGACCGGGTGATCCTCACCTCGGACAATCCCCGCGGGGAAGAGCCTGACGCCATCATCGCGGAGATCCGGGTCGGCGCCGAGAACCCGGCCCTCGGCGCCGAGGTGCTTTTGGAACCGGATCGGCGGCGCGCCATCGAGAACGCGGTGTCGGTGGCCGGGCCGCGCGACCTGGTCCTGGTCGCGGGCAAGGGCCACGAGACACACCAGCAGTTGGGGGACACGCGGATCCCCTTTGATGACCGGCAAGTCGCCGCCAATGCGCTGGAACTCGCGCTCTCATGAGACTCCCCGGCGAAGAGGCAGCCAGGACGATGGGCGGCGCTCTCGAAGGCCCGGCCGGAATGCTTACCGGCGTCTCGATCGACTCCCGCACGCTCGCTTCGGGCGATCTCTTTTTCGCGATCCGGGGGCCCCGTCATGACGGTCACGCCTTCGTCGCGGACGCGTTCCGCCGCGGCGCCCCAGGTGCGGTTGTCGGGAGCGGATACCGGGACCGGCCGGCAACCCTGCCGGAAACGATAACGGGCCGTTTCCTGATCCGGGTGTCCGATCCCACGGAGGCGCTCGGGGCGCTCGCCCGGGAAGAGCGGTTGAAGAGCGGCGTCCGGATCGTTGCGATCACCGGAAGCCTGGGCAAGACCACCACCAAGGAAGCGGCGGCGGCCGCCATCGGCGCCGGACGGACCGTTTTTCGTTCCCGGGGGAATCTGAACAACCAGTGGGGGCTTCCGCTCTCGCTGCTCGCCCGCGAAGACGAAGAAGTGGGGGTCGTGGAGCTCGGGATGTCGGCTCCGGGCGAGATCCGGACCCTTACCGAGATCGCGGTGCCCGACTGCGGCGTCCTCACCACCATCGCCGAAGCGCATCTGGAGTACTTCGGATCGCTCAGCGCCATTGCCGCGGCGAAGGGGGAACTCTTCGAGGCCATGCCCCCCGGGGCGACCGCGGTGGTGAACGCCGACGACGAGCGCGTTCGAGCGCAGGCGCTCCGCTTCTCGGGACGGCACGTGACGTACGGGTTTTCCGAGGGGGTGGACGTCCGGGGCGCGGCCTACGCGGCGAGCCCCGCCGGTCTTGTTTTCGAGGTCCGCGCCTTCGGCGGTCCCGCCGTATCGGTGTCGTGCGGGCTCGGCGGCCGGCACAACGCGGGCAACGTGCTCGCCGGGCTCGCGGCGGCGACCGTCCTCGACGTGCCGCTCGAGCGCGCGGCCCGCGGAGTCGCGGGGCTGGCGCCGCTCCCGGGGCGGGGAACGAGGGTGCGGCTTCTCCGAGGGGCGGTCGCGCTCGACGAGACGTACAACTCCAGCCCCGGTGCGCTACGCGCCGTGTTGCACGAGTTCGCGGCCTTGCCCGCCGCGCGGCGCATCCTGGTGGTGGGCGACATGCTCGAGCTCGGCGAAGACGCCGAGGCGATGCATCGCGCCTGCGGAGAGCTCGCGAACGAGTTGCGCCTCGATCTGGTCGTTGGGGTCGGACCCCTGGGACGGGTGCTCGCCGAGGCGGCCGACGCTCTCGGATCGAGCACCCTCGCCGCGGAGGATCCGGACGAGGCCGCAGAGTTGCTCGAGGGCGCGTTGCGCGAGGGAGACCTGGTGCTCTTCAAGGCGTCCCGGGCGGTTGGACTCGATGCGTCGCTCCGCCGGCTGGAAGCTCCGGTGACGGGGCTTGGGGGAGGCGCCTGATGCTCGGCGAACTGCTGTTCTCCCTCGCGGACGAGATCAGCGCGTTCAACGTGTTCCGCTACGTGTCGGTGCGCACCGCGGCGGCGGCCGCCACCGCCATCATCCTCTCGCTCGGCCTTGGGCCCTTTGTGATCTCGCGTCTGTCCCGCCTCCGGGTGGGTGAGCGGATCCGCGCCGACGGCCCGGCGCACCACCACAAGGCCGGGACCCCGACGATGGGCGGAGTCCTGATCGTGGGTTCCGTGGTCGTGTCCACGCTGCTCTGGGCCGATCTGGGGAACGTGCTCGTATGGGTGGCGGTCCTGACCATGACGGGGTACGGCACGCTCGGCTTCCTCGACGACTGGAAGAAGCTGCGGCGCGGGGATGGGATCGGGCTGAGCGCGCGATCCAAGTTCGGCGTCCAACTGCTCCTCGGGCTGGCGGTCGGCGGCTTCTTGCTCTGGTACTCCGGCACCGGCGGCTTCACCACCCGCGTCGTCTTCCCCTTCTGGAAGGAGTTCCAGCCCGAACTGGCGCTGTTGTTCGTGCCCGCGGCCATGCTGGTCCTCGTCGCCTCCTCGAACGCGGTGAACCTGACCGACGGTCTGGACGGTCTCGCCGCGGGTTGCGTGTTGATCGCGGCCGCCGTGTACACCGCCCTGACCTATCTCGCCGGCCACGCCGAGTTCTCGGCCTATCTCGACATCCTGTACCTCCCGGCCGCCTCCGAGGTGACCATCTTCGGAGCAGCGATTACCGGGGCCGCCCTGGGTTTTTTGTGGTTCAACGCCCACCCCGCGCGCGTCTTCATGGGCGACGTGGGTTCGCTCGCCCTCGGCGCCGGCATCGGGATGCAGGCGATCCTCATCCGGCAGGAAATGCTGCTCGTGCTGGTGGGCGGGGTGTTCGTCCTCGAAGCCGCCTCGGTCATTCTGCAGGTGGCCAGCTTCAAGCTCACTGGACGGCGGCTCTTCAAGATGGCGCCGCTCCACCACCACTTCGAACTGGCCGGCTGGCACGAGACCCAGGTGAGCGTCCGGTTCTGGATCCTGGCCGTCCTCTGCGCGCTCGCCACCCTGACCACCCTGAAGCTGCGATGACCGATGACGGCACTAACACAGCCTGTGCACAAGGCGACGCGGCGTTCGAGCGGCGATCCATCCCGTCTGAAACGCCTCGCTTCGCGTGGCTCGTCGTTGCGCTTCGGTCGAAATACACCCGGTATTCCTCCCTCGCGCGCCTCGTCAGCCGGGCGCCTCACCGCTCTCGGCGCTCACGCCACTTTGTCCACAGGCTGTGCAGACCCTGTCCCGGGGCCGGACGTACTGGTGCTCGGCGCCGGCGCGAGCGGCCAGGCGGCGGCGCGCTATCTCTGCAGTATCGGGCGGCGGGTGCTGGTTGCGGACTCCCGACCGGAGCCCGCCATTCCGGCGGCCTCCGCGCTCCGGTCGCTGGGAGCGCGCGTTCACTTCGGGGGCCATCCCCCGTCTTTGCTGGCCGGGATGGCGCTCGTGGTGACGAGCCCCGGAGTCCCGCCGCGGGCGGACATCCTGAGAGCGGCAAAGCGCGAGGGAATCCCGGTCTGGGGCGAACTCGAGCTGGGATACCGAGCGCTGGGCGAACCCTGGGACCGGCTGGTGGCCGTGACGGGGACCAAGGGAAAGTCCAGCGTGGTGACTCTGCTTGCGGAAGCGCTCGAGGCGCAGGGGACCCCGGTCAGGGCCTGCGGGAACCTCGGCGAACCCCTTACCGCGCTCGCTGGATCGTTCGGCCCCGATCAGATCGCGGTGGTCGAGACCTCGAGTTTCCAGTTGGCGACGATCGCCCGCTTCCGGGCGCACGTCGCCGTGCTGCTGGAGGTGGGTCAGGACCATCTCGACTGGCACCCGGATCTCGCCGACTACCGCCGGTCCAAGGCCCGGCTCCTGGAGAACCAGACGGCCATCGACTGGGTCGTCTGCGACGGCGGTGACCCCGTGGCTCACGATCTCGCGACCGCCGGCATCCGGGCGAGCAGCGCGCGCTGGCTGCCGTTCGCCGGGCCGGCCGGCGCGCACGATCCGGAAGTCCTCCTGGATTCCGAAAGTGTCCTCCGGCGGGACGGAGAAGAAACGCGGGTCCTCGCCCGGCTGTCCGCGCTCCGGCTCCCAGGCCGCCACCAGCAGAAGAACCTGGCGGCCGCGGCCGCGGCCGCCAGTGTGCTTGGGGTTCGCCGGGACGCCATCGAAACGGCGGCGGCCCGTTTTTCGGGCCTGCCCCACGCCCTCGAGGAAGCGGGCTCGGTGGCGGGGGTCCGGTTCATCAACGACTCCCGGGCGACGAACCTGCAGGCGACCCGGGCGGCCCTCGATGCGCTTTCCGGAACGGCGGGCGGCGGGATCCAGCTCATTCTGGGAGGGATCCTCAAGGGCGGCCGGTTTTCCGATCTGGAGGGGTCGCTCGGCCGGGTGGAGGGGATCCAGGCGATCGGGCGGACGAAGGCCCGGATCGCAACCGAAATCAGCAGCGTGCCGGTGGAGGTCCAGGGCACCCTCGACGGAGCCGTGGCGGCCGCCTTCGCGCGTTCCCGCCCTGGCGGGATCGTCCTTCTTTCCCCCGGCTGCTCCAGCTTCGACCTTTTCGAAAACTACGCGGACCGGGGCACCCGATTCCGCGCGCTGGTCGCGCGCCTGGAAGGCGCCCAAGGGGGCCGGCGATGAAGGGGCGGCGGATGATGGCTCCCGACGTGCCGCTCTTCCTCCTCACGCTCGGGCTTCTCGTCTTTGGGCTGGTCATGCTCTACAGCGCCTCGGCCATCCTGGCGGACGCCAGCGACCGCAGCCCCTCCTACTTCCTGGGGCGCCAGTCGGTCTGGGCCGCACTCGGCTGCCTGGCGATGATCGCGGTCGCCCGTTCGGACTACCGGCTCCTGAATCGTCCGGCCGTGGTGTGGGCGGTGTACGGGGCGGTCATCGTGTCGCTCTTCGCCGCCCTGCTGTCTCCTTCGATCAACGGGGTGCACCGCTGGGTGCAGGTCGCCGGCTTCTCCCTGCAGCCCTCCGAGCCGGCGCGGCTCGGGCTGGTGGTAGCGCTTGCCCATCTGCTCGCCATCCGGCGCGCCGACTCCTTCCGCACCTTGTTGTTGCCGCTCGCCTGTACGGGATTTCTCGCCAGCCTGATCTATCTCCAGCCCGATCTCGGAACGGCGACCCTGTTGGTGCTCGTCGGGGCGGCGGTGATTTTCGTGGGTGGGGCGCGTCTCAAGCACCTCGCCCTCCTGACTGCGGTCTGCGTTCCCCTCTTTGTGGCCGGAGTGCTGGCCGCCGACTACCGGGTCGCCCGGATCCTCACCTTTCTCGATCCCTTCGCGGATCCGCTCGGCGACGGATTCCAGTTGAGCCAATCGCTCATCGCTCTCGGCAGCGGGGGCGTCACCGGCGTGGGTTTCGCCGCCAGTCGCCAGAAGCTTCTCTATCTTCCCGAGCCCCACTCCGACTTCGTCTTCTCGGTCGTCGGCGAAGAACTGGGCTTCATCGGGGCCGGGCTGCTCGTGGTCTTTTTCCTCCTGTTCACCATCCGGGGCCTGGTCGTTTCCTGCCGGGCGCCGGACCGCTTCGGCATGCTGCTCGGGGCGGGCGCCACCTTGACCATCGCGGTGCAGGCGTTTTTGAACTTCAGCGTTGCGACCGCGATCCTTCCCACCACCGGATTGCCGCTCCCGTTCGTGTCCGCCGGGGGTTCCGCGCTCGTCACCACCTTGCTGGCGGCGGGGCTGGTGCTGTCCGTTTCGCAGAGGGTTCCGTGACCAGCAGCCGTCTTCTGGTCGCGGCCGCGGGCAGCGGCGGACACATCTATCCGGGACTCGCGGTGGCGCGCGCCTTCTCGGAGCTGGGGCCGGCCGAGATTTGTTTCGTGGGCACTGCGAAGGGCCTCGAGGGACGCCTCGTGCCGCGGCACGGGTTCCGTCTCGAACTCGTGGAGGTTCCGCCCATCCGCGGCCGTTCGCCGCTCGTTCTGCCCCGGACGTCGTTCCGGCTTCTCCGTTCCCTCAGCGACATGCGCCGGCTGCTGAAGGAGTTCCGTCCCGACGCGGTGTTCGGAACCGGAGGGTCGGTGTCCGGCGTCGCGGTGTTCGCTGCCCGGCTTCTCCGGATCCCATCGCTGATTCTCGAACCCAACGCCGAGCCTGGCTTCGCGACCCGCTGGAGTGCGCCCTTCGCGACCGAAGTCGCCGTGGCGTGGGAGCCGACGCGGCGGTTCTTCCGTCGGGGGGCGGTGGTTTCCGGCATTCCGGTGCGTTCGGAGTTCTTCGCGGTGGCTCCCCCGCCGGGCAACAACGGGACGGTATCCGTGCTCGTCACCGGCGGCAGCCAGGGCGCTTCCCGCCTGAACCGGCTGGTCGTGGATTCGTTGCCGGCGCTTCGCGAGCGACGCGGCAGTCTGCGGATCACCCATCAGACCGGCCCCGCGGAGGAAGCGCAGGTTCGCGACGCGTATCGGGAAGCCGGACTGGGCGCCCGGGTGACGGCCTACCTCGACGATATGCCCCGGGCGATGGAGGCGGCGGATCTGGTGGTCGGCCGGGCAGGAGCCATTACCTGCGCCGAACTCAGCGCCGCCGGGCGGCCGGGCATCCTGGTGCCGGCGCCGGTTGCGGGCGGACACCAGCGGCACAATGCAGCCGCTCTCGCGGATGCCGGGGCGGCGCTCACGCTCGACGAGAGCGCTTCGGGAGCCGAGTTCGCGAACGCGCTCTGCTCCCTGCTGGACGACCCTGCTCGCCGCACGGACATGTCGCGCGCGGCGCGGCAATTGGTGCGCGACCGTCCCGCGGAGCGGCTCGCCGCGCGTCTTCACGATCTCGCCGGAGGCCAGCGATGAACGGCCGCGTACCGGGTTTTTCCTCCAGCGGGACGGGGGGCGGACTGCTCTTCTCGAAACGGATCCGGGTGCACTTCGTCGGCATCGGCGGGGTGGGGATGAGCGGCATCGCCGAGGTGCTGCTGAGCCTCGGGTACCGGGTGAGCGGCTCCGACCTCCGGGCCGGCGCCAGCGTCCGGCGGCTGGCCGAACTCGGGGCCATCGTGTTCGAGGGACATGACGCGGCACAGGTGGGGTCCGCCGATGTGGTGGTCACCTCCTCGGCGGTTCCAGCCGACAACCCCGAGGTGGTCGCGGCGCGGGAACGACAGCTCCCCATCATTCCGCGGGCCGAAATGCTCGCCGAGCTGATGCGGATGAAGTTCGCGGTGGCCGTCGCGGGGTCGCACGGCAAGACCACGACGACCTCGATGACCTCGGTCCTGCTCGACCACGCGGGGCTCGACCCGACGACGGTAATCGGTGGGCGGGTCGCCACCATCGGTGGGGGCGCCCGCGTCGGGAAGAGCGAAATCCTGGTGGCGGAGGCCGACGAATCGGACCGCACCTTCCTCAGGCTGCTCCCGGTGCTGGCGGTGGTTACGGGGATCGACCGCGAGCATCTCGACGCTTACGAAGGGATGGACGATCTCGTGGATTCCTTCGTGCGCTTCATCAACATGACCCCCTTCTACGGGGGGGCGATCGTCTGCCTCGACTGCGAGAACGTGCGGTCGCTGCTGCCGCGCATCCGCCGCCGGGTCATCACCTATGGACTTTCTCCGGATGCCGAGGTTTCGGCCGATGGGATCTCGATCTCCGAAGACGGCACCCGCTACCAGCTGCGGATCCGTGGCGGCCTCGCCGGCACCGTCCATCTCCGGCAGCCGGGCCGGACCGCCGTCCTCAACAGCCTGGCCGCCGCCGCCGTCGGGCTCGAGTTCGGGCTCGGGACCCCCGCGATCCGCGAGGGACTCGAGGCGTTCGCCGGAGTCGAACGCCGCTTCCAGCGGCGCGGCACGGTGGGCGGCGTCCGCATCGTGGACGACTACGCCCACCATCCGACCGAGATTGCGGAGACTCTCGCCGCCGCCCGCGCGGCATTTTCCGCGCGGACGGTGGCCATCTTCCAGCCGCATCGCTACAGCCGGGTGCAGGCCCTGTACGAGGAGTTCTCCCGGGCGTTCGGCGCGGCGGACATCGTGGTGGTCACGGACATCTACCCGGCGGGCGAGGCGCCGATTCCCGGCGTGGACGGTGAAGGGCTCGCCGCGGGAATCCGGAGCACGGGACATCCCGACGCGCGTTTCATCGCCCGCCTGGAGGATGTCGCCAGCCGGTTGGCGCCCGATCTCCGGTCCGGCGATGTCGTCATGACTCTGGGTGCGGGGACCATCACCCAGCTTCCGGACATGTTGCAGGAGGTGCTCCGTGAACGGGTGGCATAGCGGAAGAGGCAGTGGCCGCCAGGGCATGTTGCCCGTCGAGCTCCCGCCGCGGACCGATGCCGGCGCCCGTCCACGCGCGGCGGATCCCGAACGCCGGCTCGTTGCCCCGCCCGCGCCGCGGACCCCGCTGCCCCGACTCGCCCTTCGCATTGCCGTCGGATCCATCGGGCTCGCGCTTGCCGTCGGTGTCGCGGTCGGTCGGCTGACGGCTGTCGAAGGCGCCAGTCCGGTCTCCGAGAGGGCCCCGGCCGAACTGCGGATCCGGGGGGCAGGGCATCTGAACGCCCTCTTCGACCCCGAGGTTCTGGGAACGGGCGGCCTGCTCGCGGACGCGGCCGCGATCCGGGAGCGCCTCCTCGCAACCGGAGTCCCGAAGAAGGTGTCCGTGGAGCGGGCGCTGACGGGAGGGGTCCTGGTGGACATCGAGGAGAAACGGGCCGTGGCTCTCCTCGACTGGGAGCCGCCCGCAGCCCTCGCCGAGGACGGGACGGTCCTCGGACCGGCAACGGTTGCCGACCTGGCCTGGGCGGGTGCGGCCGATCTGGTGCTCGTCCGCGGGGCGGACCGGAGCCACCGCGACTTCGCCGCGCGCGCCTCGTTGGCCGGCCGGCTGGCGGCGGCGCTTTCGCGCCGGCCCGAGCTGGACCGCCTGGTCTCGGAACTGGACGTGAGTGACGGTCCATACCGGCTGCGGGTGGTCTTCAGATCCCCGGCGCTACCCGTCCTGTTGACAGAACGGGGCTTTTTGGAAGGCCTGGAGCGAACAGCCGGGCTCCTGCCGGATCTGGTCGAGCGCTGGCCGGGGATTTCACGGGTTGACGCCCGGGTCCCGGATCGGTTTCTCCTCCGCACCGGCCCGCTGGACGCCGCCCCGCAGCAACCGGCCCATCCTGTTGGAGGACAGACGTGACGACGAGGACAACGGATCTGCTCTGCGGCATCGATATCGGATCCGATCACGTGCGGACCGTGCTCGCCCGCGTGCCCGACAACCCCTCCGGGACGGAGGAGGCTACGCAGCTCGAGGTATTGGCGGTCGGGCAGGCGGAGTCACGGAATTCCGTCCAGTACGGGGAAGTCGTGCGGCAGGGAGGGGTCACCGAAGCCGTGCGTCAGGCGGTCGAGGAGGTCGAACAGACCGCAGGTGTGGAAGTCGGGTCGGCCTTCGTCTCAGTGGGCAGCAGGACCCGTCGCAGCATCAACTCGTCCGGCGCGATTTCCATCCTGGAGCCGCGCCGCCGGATCGGCGAGTCCGACGTGTACCGGGCCGTCATGGCGGCGGTGCCCCGGGACGGCGGCACGGCCTGGCTTCGCCCACCGTACGAACTTCTGCACGCGTTGCCCCAGGAGTTCTGGGTGGACGACCTCGATCCCACCGACGATCCGACGGGCTGGACCGGGGAGAAGATCGAGTCCTACGTCCATCTGGTCAGTTGCCCGCGCCTCACGTTGCGCAACCTCGAAGAGGCGGTGAATGGGGCCGGTATCCGGGTCGAGCGCCTGGTGGCCGCCCCGCTCGCGACCGGCTACGCGGTCCTGGACGAGGAAGAACGGCAGGGAGGGGTCGTCCTCCTGGACATCGGAGCCATGACCACCGACATCGCGGTGTTCCGGCGCGGCGCGCTGTGGCATTCGGACCTGATGCCGAGTGGCGGGCGAGCCTACACGCGCGATCTTGCCTACGGATTGAAGACGTCCCATGCCCACGCCGAGCACGCGAAGCGCCGCTACGGGGTTGCCCTCGTGGACAAGGTTCCGGAAGACGACTACTTCGAAATTCGGGTTTCGGGTGGCGGCTACCCCAAGCAGTGGCGCCGCCGGCTGCTCGCCGATGTCCTGCAGCGGCGCGCGGAGAGCGATTTCACCAAGATCCGCGACCAGTTGCGCCGCGTGCTTCGGGAGATCCCGGGTAGCTTGGTGCTCACCGGAGGGGGAGCCAACCTCGACGGGCTGAGCGACGTCGCCCGGTTGGTATTTGGCGCCGACGTCGAGAGCCGTGGTCCCCGGGAGTTGACCGGGCGGCGCGATCTGGCGACGCGCCCCCACTTCGCCTGCGCCATGGGTCTTTGCCGCTACGGCCTGGTCCAGCGCCAGCGAACCCCCGCGACCCGTTCCCTTCGCCGCGCGATCGGCGACGGCCTGAGGCGGGTCCTCAAGAAGGCGCAATGAACACTTTCCCAGCCCCTGAAGCAGCCCGTGAACAGAGTCACGCGGCATTCGACCGGCGATGCATCCTGGCTGAACAGCACCGCTTCGCGTCGCTCATCGTTGCGCGTCGGTCGAAATACACCGGGTATTCCTCCCTCGCGCGCCTTGTCAGCCAGGCGCCTCGCCGATCTCGGTGCTCACGTCACTCTATCCACGAACTGCTACGGGGCGCCCTGCAGCCACCCCAAGAACAAGGAGCGAATCCATGATCTTCTTCGCCGAAGAAACGACGCCCAAGGCCAGCGATCCCGAAGCCGGGATCCCGAAAACGGAGAAGTCCTCGCCGCCCGAGGACTCGCGGCCGGAGGCCGCCGCGGCGTCCCCGCCCGCCGTCCAGCCGGCGCTCTTTGCCAGCGCGGGCGCTGCCCCCAAGGACGAGTCTGCGGACCCGGAGGAGGCGGTGACACCGGAGGCGGCGACGCCGGAAGCCGCGCCTTGGGAGCGTGCCGAACGATCCGTGGCGGTGGAGGAGCCGGCCGCCACGAACACGAAGCCACCGGCTGAAGCGGAGGAAGTCGAGTCCACGACCGGCGCCCCGCCCGCCGTGACGGCGGAACCGCCCTCGGCGGCTCCCGACGACGTGCAGGAAAGACGGGCCGTCATCAAGGTCATTGGCGTCGGCGGCGGCGGTGGCAACGCTGTCAACCGGATGATCGAGGCCGGGGTGACCGGAGTGGAGTTCATTGCCGCGAACACCGACGCTCAGGTTCTCGAACTGTCAAAGGCCCCGGTGAAGATTCAATTGGGAAGCGAGCGCACCGGCGGGCTCGGCTGCGGCGGCGATCCGGAAGTCGGCAGGTCGGCGGCGCGCGACGACATCAACCTGCTCATCGACGCGCTGGCGGGCGCCGACATGGTCTTCATCACCGTGGGTGAGGGAGGTGGCACCGGCACCGGCGCGGCGCCGGTGATCGCCTGCGTGGTCCAGGAAATCAAGGCCCTCTGCGTCGCGGTGGCGACCAAGCCGATGACCGTCGAGGGCAGGCGCCGGAAGACGACCGCCAACGACGGGATCCGGGAACTCCGCGAGTTTGTGGATACCCTCATCTGCGTCCCGAACGACCGGGTCGTGGAGGTGTACGGGAACCTCAAGATCCGGGACGCGTTCCGGTGTGCCGACGATGTGGTGCGCCAGGCCGTTCAGGGAATTTCCGACCTGATCCAGGTGCCGGGAGAGATCAACCTGGACTTTGCCGACGTTCGTTCCGCCATGCGGCTCCGCGGCGACGCCGTGATGGGCATTGGACAGGCCTCGGGCGACAATCGCGTCGAGGAAGCGACCGAAGCGGCGATTTCTTCGCCGTTGCTCGAGGACACCTCGATCAAGGGAGCGTCGAGCATCATCGTCAACGTAACGGGCGGTGAGAGCCTCACGCTGAACGAGGTCCAGCGCGCCGTTGAGGTCGTCCGCGACGCGGTGGCTCCCGAAGCGACGGGAATCTACGGATCCGCGGACGCGGAACCGGGAGACAACGTCCTGATCGGGACCGCACTCGACCCGGCGATGGACAAGACGGGCGAGATCAAGGTTACGGTGGTTGCCACCGGCTTCCCCGACCGAAGCCGAGCGGGAGCGACCCCTCACGACTTCGCCCGCTTCACGAACCGCGCGACCGGTACGTTTGGAGCCCGGGGAGCGACCCCCGCGTCCGGCCGGTCCGGGCCGGTGGCCCAGGCCGATGCGGCCGCTACCGTGAGAGTCGGCCGGACCATCCCGAAACTCGGGACCCGTCCCACCATCGCCGCTTCCGGGACCGACCGCGCGGAAGCGATGGGAAGCGACCCCGGGGCGGGCCAGGAAAGTGCCGCGAGTGCTCCGGGCGCCGGCAGCTCACGGCTGGTAATCGATGAGCCCATGTCCCTCCCCGGGCATGTGGGAGACGACCGGTGGGGCGACCTCGATACGCCTGCCTACCTCCACCGCCGGCGGTAGGGGGGCAAGGGACCGCCCGCCTCCAGCCGGCACCGTGGCGCGAAGGTCAGGGAACGCCGGACCTTCTACCTTTTTGTCAAGGGGGAAGGAGGGCTGCGGGCGGGTGCTCGGTATCCGGTGGAAAGTGCCGTCCCGGGGAAATCGGGATGGGAGGTGGGTTTGGGCTTCGGGGGCCGGCGGGGCGGGAAGCGATTTCCCCAGGACTTGGAAAACGCGGCACCACGGCGGCGGTTGTTCGCCGGCCGCGGCGGAGAGGGGCGCGTTTCCCACACTTCCCACCGGCTCACCTTGAAGATCCTTTTTTCTTTGGAGGAGTTGCTCAGGCGGCGAGCTTGTCTCGGGAGAGCTTCGGGTCGTAGAGGGTTCCGTTTTTGAGCATGGCGCAGGCGACGGCGAGGAGCCGGTCGCCGACGGTGCGGAGGGCGCGTCCGTGGGAGTGGCCGCGGGCGCGGAGGGCGCGGTAGCGGGCTTTGCTGAGGGGATCGTGGACGGCGGCGACGCGGGCCCAGTGGTAGAGAGCGTTGCGGAGTTCGTGCTGGACGGCGAGGCGGCGGATCTCCCAGCGGGTATTGCCGGACTGGATGCTGACGGGGGCGACTCCGGAGCGGGCGCGGAGGGCGGGGTAGTCGCGGCGTTGGAAGAGGTCGAAGGCTTCGGCGAACAAGGTGCTGAGGACGTAGCCCCCGACACCGGGGAGGGAGCGGAGGAGGGTCATGTCGTCGGGTCGTTCGTCGTCGGGGTGGGCCTGGGAGAAGGCCTTCAGCAGTTCACGGACGTCTTCTCGTGCCTGGGCGAGGAGTTGGTTGGTGGTGTGTGCCTGGGCGAAGAGGCTTTGGAGGGCGCGGCAGGCGGCCTCGGCGGCTCCGGGGGCGACGGTGAGCGCGGGGGCGTGCAGGATCTCCCACAGGCCTTTGGCGTTCAGTCGCCGGATGCCGTGCTTTTTGAGGAGTTTGGCGAGGGTGGAGACGCGCAGCTTGAGGGCGAGTGCGGGGGTTTTGGCCTTGTTCCAGAGCTCTCGGAACCAGGGGTGGGTGAGTTGATTGAGGAGGTCGGGGATCGCGAGCAGTTGGGGGTAGTAGCGCCAGAGCTGCTGGCGGATCTGGTGGCAGAGCCGGGTGCGCTGGCAGGTGAGTTCGTTGATGGTCCGGGTGCGTTCGCGCAGTTGGAGGACGAGAGGCTTCTCGAGTTCGACCCGTCGGAAGAGGTCGGGGTCGGCGCGGAGGGCGCGAGCGAGCATCCAGGCATCGCGGGGGTCGTCCTTCGCCCCGGAGGAGACGTAGCGGCGCCGGGAGCCGCGGATCTGGGCGGGACCGATGGCGAACACCGCAAAGCCGGCGACCAGCAAGCCCTCGACGACCGGCCCGTGGGGCGTCTCGATGGCGACCGCGAGCTGCCCGGGGGCGGCCCCGGTCTCGTCCAGGAGCCAGCGGACGAGCTCCGCCTGGCCCGCGCCGCCGTGGGGAAAGGCCCGGCTGCCGCGAACCGAACCGTTCGCCTCCAGCAGGCATCCATGGTGGGTCGTCGAGCCCCAATCGATGCCGACGAAAAACAGAAAAGGAGATGTCATGGCGCTGTTGTCCTTCCGAGGGAAGCCCCCCGAGGGAAGTCAGCCGCCGTGATGTTCGCTGGGGCCTATACTGGCTGCTCGATGGCGCTGCCCTTCTACCGTGCGTTCCATCACGGCCAAGATCCGTCGAGGCACAGTCCGGCGTAGGTGTTCGAAACACATGCCTCCGGTTGGTTGCTCCCGGCGGATCGGCTAACAGGTTGGTGAAGTAGGGCCCTTCGGTGCCTCTCACACCGGAGGGCCCAGAAAACGAAGTCCGAAGGGTATAGACCTCCGGTCGGCACCCGCGGCCCGCAGGGCCGCGGAACGGCGCGTTGCTGTCTGCCCTTGCGGGATTCAGGCCGGGGAACGCCAACCTCTGGCCAGTTCTCCCGGCGGGGGCCGGCACCGCTGCGCGAAGCGCAGCGAGACTGCGCACTGCTCAACATCCCCGTGGTGCCGCCGGGAGGGAACGCCGGCCAGTCCTCCCGGTGGGGGCCTCCAGACCGGCACAGCCCGCCGGAGGCGGGCGAGAGACATGGCCTGGATCGTACGGATGGCCCTCCCGCCCGTGTTCCCCGCAATGACGGACGTGCCTGCCGCCATCCAGCTCGGCGCTCGACAACATGACGTCTGACGCAGACGCCCTGCCGGCGCGGTTCACTCTTCCCGATCCTCCGGACGGCTTCCGTTGGCAGGAGTTCGGGTCCGGCGCCGCGAACGCGTCCACTTCGGGAGAGCCGATCGAAGCGCTCGTCTCCGCGCGCTTCCCCGCCCTCCACGGCTTCACCTGCCGAGTACGGAACCGGCAGCCGGACGCCCCGTTTCTCGGAGTCCGGGACCAGGCCGATAGAGATTTGGAACTCCTTGAACACGCCACCGGTGCGCATGTCCTCCATTCCCTGCGGCAGGTGCACGGGGACCGCGTGCAGGTAGCGGCCGATCAGGCGCGGTACCCGACTCCACCTCCGGGGGATGCGCTGATCGCCTGCTCCGCCAACACCGGCGTCGCCATCAAGGCCGCCGATTGCGTTCCGGTGTTGCTCGCGGACCCCGTCTCCGGCGCGGTGGCGGGAGTTCACGCGGGCTGGAGGGGCACGCTGGTGCGGGTTGTCGGGAAGGCGGCCCGCGCGCTCGCCGCGGAGGCGGGCGCCCCTCCTTCGCGGCTCGCGGCCGTCATCGGCCCCTCCATCCGTGCCTGCTGTTTCGAGGTAGGTCCCGAAGTCGTTTCCGCGTTCACCGAAGACGGGCACGACATCGGCCGGATCGCGCTCTGGCCGGATGCGGAGGCCCGTCTGTCACGCGGTAGACCCCATCTCGACCTGGTGCTCGCGAACCGCCTCCAGCTCCTCGACGCGGGACTGCGGGAGGAGGCGATCGAGGACACTGGGCTCTGCACCCGGTGCCATCCGGCGTTTCACTCCTATCGCCGCGAGGGTTCGGGGGTGGGACGGAACTGGTCGGTGGTGGTGGTGGTGGTGGTTGAGGGGCCGAAGGTCGGGACCGCCGCGATCGGATAGAGGCGCAGCAGAAATGCCCCGGAAGCCTTTTCCCAAGAGCCGTGGCAAGTGGCTTCTCATTGCCGCCGCGCTGATGGTGGCGATCACGGTCGCGCTTATCTCTTTGGCGGTGGCGACTGCCTCGTTTCGCAGGGACGAGATTACAACGACCATCACCCGGGTGGGGAGTCTCAAAGAGATGCGCGAGCTGAGTGACGAACGGCGGAGTCGGAGTGCGGTTTCCGACGTCGATTCCTCGGCTGCGGCTCCTGTCGAGGAGCCCGAGATACCGCAGCGCTGAATCGCCTCCTCCCTTAGCCGCGGACGCCTGGGAACGCGCCGCCAGGGTTGGTGACGTTATGTGGCTTCTGCTGGTCTCTGGCGGGCGATGGCAATGCGCCGAGCGCCGAGAAAAGATGGCAGCGAACTTGTTCGCTGCCCGCCTGTCGGAACCGGGGCCCATCCCAAAACACGCGGGTGTCAGTACCCCCCAATCGGTAAACGACGGCCCCGGTTTCGGACCGCTCTACGCGTCTACGCGACGAGTTGGTCGGCCTTGGCGAGCTGGTCCTTGAGCAGGCTGTCCTTCATGCCGGTGTCGAGGAAACTCCAGGGGAGTTCCTCGTCGAGCGCCCGCTGCCGGTAGAGGTAGGCGTCGAGCGACAGTCCGGCATCCTTGAGGCTTCGGTTCAGGCCGCGTCCGTTGGCGAGCGCGAGGATGACCGGGGCGAGACGGCGGTCGCCCAGGGCCAGGAGCGCCTGGAGGCGTTCCATGCGCGGGGACTTGCAGTGCGCTTCGACCCCGGCGAGAGCGCCCAGCTCGCGTTGCAGATACCGGATCCGCGCGGTCAGCAGCGGAAGCGGCGCCATGGGGCGCCACTGGAAGGGAGTGCCCGGCTTCGGGATGAAGGGGTTGACGCTTGCAATGGTGCGGCCGCCGCGCCGTTTCGCCCGCACGAGGTCGCGGATGCGGCGCACCAGCGGGACGATGGCTTCCACGTCGGTGTCGGTTTCCCCCGGCAGCCCCACCATCAGGTAGAGCTTCAGGTTCTCGATTCCCGCGTCGAGCAAGATCTTCGTCTTGTCCAGGATCTCGTCGTTCGTGACCCGCTTGTGGATCGCTTTCCGCAGCCGGTCGGTGCCGACCTCGGGGGCGATGGCGACGGTGCGCTCCCCGCTCTCGGCGAGCGGCCGGACGAACTCGTCGCGGACATCCTCGAAGCGAATGGAGGAAACGCTGACCCGGAATCGCTGATCCCGGAGATCCGAAACCAGCGGGACGATTTCGCGGTGCGCGCCCACCGCGGTGGAAACCAGCCCGATCCGGTCGGTGTGAGGGCGAGCCATGCGGGCCAGCGCCAGCAGACGCTCCACGTCGAAGGAACGCTTCGGCAGATAGTTGTAGCCGGCCCAGCAGAACCGGCAGAGCGTGGGGCAGCCGCGCGATACCTCGACCAGGAACTTGTCCGACATCTCGGTGTCCTGGGTGAGGATGTAGGTGGCCGGAGGCGGGAACCGCGCATCCTTGCCCATGCGGGCCCGCACCACCCGCGGCGCACCCTGGACGCGGCGGCTGAGCACTTGCCCTTCCGGCGCGTACTCGACCTCGTGGGTGGCCGGTACGTAGAACCCGGATTCTTCGGCAAAACCTCGGAGGCGCTGGTCCCGGGTCTCCGCTTGCAGGATCCCGCTGAGGGTCGGAAGCAGCGCCTCCGCCTCTCCGACTCCGAAGGCGTCGATGAACGGGGCGAGGGGCTCGGGGTTCAGGAACGTGACCGGCCCGCCGGCGATGACCAGTGGGTCCCGGGCGCTGCGATCCGCCGCCAACGGGGGGATGCCGGCGAGTTGCAGCATCTCGACGAGGTGGATGAGGTCGGGTTCGAAGGTGATCGAAAACGCCACCACATCGAAACCCCGGACGGGACTCCCGCTCTCGAGCGTACGCAGAGGAAGCCCGGTCCTCCGGTATTCGTCCATTTCGGCCCGGTCGGGAAGGAAGAACCGCTCGCTCGCCGTGTCCGGCAACAGATGAAAGAAGCGATGGACGGCCTGAAAGCCCACGTTGGACATCCCGAGCGCGTAACGATTGGGGTAGCCGACGGCGACCCGGAGTCCCCGTTGGGTATCGCTTGCAGGCGGAACCCCCAGGCCGGCGTCCGCGTCTTCAAGCCAGGTTTCCCGAGCGCGCCTTTTCTCGGCCCGCTCCCTCAGAAGCCGGCTCATGCAGGGGCCCGTGGGGCCGGTGGGGCCGGTGACCGTTCCAGGAACAGGATGCGGGCGCAGGTCTCGCAGGCCAGGATCGAGCGTCCCACGTGCATTTCCTCAAGGAGCTGGGGCCGTAAGCGCACGTTGCACCCGGTGCAGCGCTCATCCCTCACGGGCGCCACCGCAATACCGCGGCGTGCCCCGCGGATTCGCTCGTAGCGGAACGCGATCTCCTCGGAAAGACCGGTAAAGGCCGCCGCGCGCCGCTGGCGAAGCTGATCCCGTTTGTCTTCCTGTTGCCGGGCGTGGGACCGAATCTCGGTCTTTCGCGTTTCCAGCACGGCACCCCGATCATGAAACGTCCGTTTGCGGTCGGCCAGCTTCTTTTCCAACTCGTCGGCCTTCTCCATGAGCTCGAGGATCCGGTCTTCGATCGTCCCGATTCTCGTCTTCGTGCTGGCGATCTGCTGTTGCAGTCCCTTGTATTCGACGTTGCTGCGCGCTCCGAGCAGCTGGTCTTCGTACTTGTCGAGGTTCGCCTCGGCTTCTTCGAGTTCGGTCTCGGCCCGCCGCCGTTCGGCCCCCGTCTCCTTGAGTTCCTCCTCCACCGCCATCACGCGGGATTTGGCCGCCTCGATCTCGGCGTCGATGCCCTTCAGGGTGCGGGGAGCCTGCGCGAGTTCCCGATCGTAGGCGCCGAGCCGTATATCGAAGCCCTGAACTTCCCGGAGCGTCGCGAGCTCGGGGAGCACTGTGTCAGCCCCTCTCGGGAGGCGCGCTACGCGCGATGCGGAGCAACCGGACGGACGACCCGCGGACTCCGGTGAAACTGCGGCCGGTGGGCCCACCAGGACTCGAACCTGGGACCAACCGGTTATGAGCCGGCCGCTCTAACCACTGAGCTATGGGCCCGGCCGATCGAAGGGGCCGCTGAGTAGTCTGTGGACAAAGTCGCGTGAGCGCCGAGGCGCGGGAGGCGCCAGGCGGACAAGGCGCGCGAGGGAGGAATACCGGGCGTATTTCGACCGAAGCGCAACGCCGAGCGGTGCGAAGCGCCAGTTCTCCCGGTGGGGGGGCGGTTCCGCCGGGATGGATCGCGCGCCGAACGCCATGTGACTTTGTCCACAGGCTGCTCGGGATCATTCGGAGAATTGCCGCAGTTTGCGGGCACGCGCCGGGTGACGCAGTTTGCGGATGGACTTCGTCTCGATCTGCCGAATGCGCTCGCGGGTTACCTCGAACTGTTTTCCGACCTCTTCGAGAGTCTTTTCCTGGAGTCCTCCGAGGCCGAACCGGCTTTCGAGGACGGCTTCTTCGCGCGGGGTGAGGGTCTTCAACACGGCTTCGATGGTTTCCTGAAGCCGCTTGTTGATGACGAGCTCCTGCGGTGAGGGGGCGTTCGGATCCTTGATGAAGTCACCGAGATGGCCGTCGTCGTCCTCGCCGATCGGGGTCTCGAGCGAGATCGGTTCCTGGGCGATCTTCATGACCTTCCGGACCTTGGACGGCGTCATGCCCATCCGGTCCGCGATTTCCTCCTGACGCGGTTCGCGGCCGAGCTCCTGTACCAAGCTCCGCTGGGTCCGGTGCAGCTTGTTGATGGTCTCGTGCATGTGCACCGGGATTCGGATCGTCCGAGCCTGGTCCGCGATCGCGCGGGTGATGGCCTGGCGGATCCACCAGGTGGCGTAGGTCGAAAACTTGTAGCCGCGGCGGTACTCGAACTTGTCCACCGCCTTCATGAGGCCGATGTTGCCCTCCTGGATGAGATCCAGGAACTGGAGCCCGCGGTTCGTGTACTTCTTGGCGATGGAAACGACGAGCCGCAGGTTGGCCTGCACGAGGTCCTGCTTTGCCAGTTGGGCGCGTTCCTCGCCAAGGTCGATGTCGGCGACGGCGGCTTCGAGCTCCGGCAGCACTTCCAGCCGTGCCGACTTGATCTTCTTGGTGGTGCCGAATTCGGGCATGACGTGGCCAGCGCCGTCGAGCCTGCCCTGGGCTTCGCGCTGTCGCCGCATCACGTCGCGGCGGAGTGCGGTCTTGTCTTCGGCCGTCGCGTCTTCGGAAGCGTCGATCTCCCTCCGGAGAGCGGCGCAAACATCGAGTTCACACGTCGCCCGGCCCGCGTCTTCGCAAAGGCCCTTGAGTTCCTCCATCCAGCGGCTGAGCAGGCCGTCGGTCGGACGCATGGTCCAGATGACATGGCTCATCTCGATACGCGTGCGTGCGGCGGCGTTTGCCCGGCGCCGATAGTCACGGGTGCGGCGGGCCGCTTTTCGAAGCAGAGACACGCGCCTTCGATACAGCTTGTAGGACACTTCCAGCCTGGAGATCGCCGCGAGGATCCGTTCGCGATGCTGGTCGTGGCGGATCGTGGTCCCGCCCTCGGCAACCTCGAAGTTCTCCCGAAGCTGCATGGTGTCGGCCTCGATCTGTGGCTGGAAGCCCTCAAGCAGTTGATTGATGATGTAGAGCCGTCTGGTGATCGCCCGCTTGGAGCGGTTCTTCCCGCGCTCGATGCGCTTCGAGATCCGGACTTCACCCTCCCGGTCGAGCAGCGGAACCACGCCCATTTCGCGGAGATACATCCGCACCGGGTCGTTGGTGCGCTCGATGGCGCTCGGGGTCAGGTCGAGGTTGGCGCCGCTTTCGTCCCGGGATTTCTCGTATTCCACTTCGGACTCGAAGATCGGGATACCCCATTCGGTCAGGCTTTCGAGAAACTCCTCGGGAGGGTCGTCGCCCCAGGCTTCCTGAACCTCTTCGGTGAGCAGATAGCCGCGGTCTTTTCCGAGCGCGACGAGCGCCTTGACCTCGTCGGTCTGGGCTTCGACTCCGAAATCACGGAGCAGCTCCAGGTCGAACCCGGGGGTTTCCGCGTGTTCCATGGTTAATCCTCCGGGCGAATCTCGATCCTCAGACGGTGTGCGCTACCGGCTTGGGGTACCGCCGAAAGAGGAAGGGCGCCGGTCGTGTCAGTTCCGGCTCCGCACGGGCAAGGTGGGGTGAGGCCGGCGAATGAGGGTTCGCCGGCCTTCGCATCGGGCCTGTTCGCATTGAGCCTGTCGCGCTATCGGACGAAAAAGTCCCGCCAACTCTCTGGACAGGAAATTCCCGGCGGGAACGGACAGCAGGCGCGCGCAAGTTCGAGTCTGTCCGGCGTCCAGCCCGCGCGACTGCCGACCGGGCAACGCTAAACAGCAACCGGGCACTCTAGCATGTACAAAGCTGTCACCCGTCAGAGCCGAACCTGCGTGGGGGGTCAGCCCTGGTGGCTCTCCGGCGGCAAGGCTTCCTGGAGCCGGTCAATCTCCTCGCTGACGCGCTGTAACTTCGACAGGGCGTCGAGGGCTTCGTCGCCACTGCCGCGGGCGGCTGAGCGGAGGTTTGCCTGCTGCTGCCGGAGCCTCAAGACCCTCAGCGCGTCGAGGCAGTCCTTCGGACGCTGCTTTTCGGTGTTGAGGCCCACGGGCTCCATCTGGATCTCGATCAGGAGGCGCTGCCGGTCGGACGCTTCGGCGGCCAGTTCCTTGAGCCGGCCGGCGACCCGGGCGCCGCCGGCGTCCGCCGCCTGCTTCAGATCCAGCAGGATCGACGAACTCGCGAGGCCCTCGAGTTCCCCCGGCGCCGCTTGCCGGAGGAGGTCCGCGACCTCGTCGGGTCTGGCATCCGCCCAGCGGATCAGGTCCCGCTCGGCGGGGGTGGGTGACCTCCGGGGCGGGGCTGGAGGGGGCGGCCCGCCGGGCGGCCCGCCATCCTGGGCCCGCGGCCTTCCGCCCCGGGCCCGGCCCCGGAGCCGCGCCATCTCTTCCCGGGCGCTCTCCAGCGAGAAGCCGAGCGGCCCGGCCGCTTCGCCGAGCCATTCCTCCCGGTCGAGGGGGCTTGGCGCCCGGGCGATGATCTCGATGACCTCCCGGGCCGCCGCCGCCCGGCCGCCGCCGGCGGCGGAATGGGCTCGCTGGAGCGCCTCGTGGACGAGGAACTCCACGAACGCCGGAGCCGTCCGGATCGCCTCCCGAAAGTTGGCGGCGCCTTCTTCGCGGATGACGTCGTCAGGGTCGCGCCCGCCGGAAAGGGGAGCCACCCGCACCCGGAGCTGCGCCTCGAGGAGGATCGGCAGGCTCGCGAGGGTGGCGCGTCTTCCCCCCGCGTCGGCGTCGAAGGCGAGCACGATGTCGCGAGCCTGGGACGCCAACAGCTTCGCGTGCTCCGGCGTCAGGGCGGTGCCGCACACGGCCACCGCACCCGCAATTCCCGCCTGCCAGGCCGACAGGCAATCGAAATACCCCTCGAACAGGATGGCGGTGCGCTCGCGGCGGATGGCGCTTCGCGCCCGATGCAAGCCGTAAAGGACGGAACGCTTCCGATACACGGGGGTGTCGGGACTGTTGATGTACTTCGGCTCCGACCCGTCGAGGCTCCGGCCGGCAAAGCCGGCGGCACGCCCCTGGCCGTCAAGGATGGGAACGATGAGGCGGCTCCGGAAGAAGTCCCGGTGTCCGCCGCGGGGGGCCTCCCGCGTGAGTCCCGCTTCGATCAGGGTCGCGCGGGTGATCCCGGACTTTTCGAGGGTGGTCGTGAGGTCGTCCCAGCGGTCCGGGGCGAATCCCAGGCCGTGCTCGGTGATCGTGCTTTGGGTGATGTCACGTTTCTTGAGATAGGCGCGCGCCCGGGCGCCGGCCTCGCTCCGCAGGGCGCGCTGGTAGTAGTCGAGCGCTTTCCGGTTGGCGGCCCGAAGCTTCTCGTCGCGGGAGGCCTTCCTGGGGTCGGCTTCGGGAATCGGGATCCCGGCGCGACGCGCCAGTTGATGGAGAGCCTCGGGAAAGGAGAGGCCTTCGCGCTTCATCAGGTAACCGAAGACGTCACCGCTCTCCTTGCAGCCGAAACAGTGGAAGAAACCGCGTTCCGCGTTGACGTGGAAGGACGGGGCCGTCTCGTTGTGGAACGGGCACAGCCCGGTGTAGCGCCCGGGTCCCGCCGGGCGAAGCGCCACCGCCTCCCCGATCACGTCGACGATGTCGCTCGATTCGCGAACCTGCTCCCGAAACGCCTCCCGCTCCACCATCGGGTCAGGATACCGAGGGCGGACCGGTCGCGGGGGCTATTCCGCGCGGGGGTCAGACAACCCCGGCAGGGGAGATGCCGGCCAGCCGTTCGAAGTCCGTGTCCGCCGATTCAAGCCCGGCGCCGTGCCGGCGGGATCTGCGGACGGCCGCAGCAAATGAATCCATGACGACGTGTCAATCAGGATCAACGGAATCCTCCCGGCGGCGCCGATCCGCCCGTAGCTCCTCCACGGTCATCAGATCGGGACAGGTGCCCGCGCAGGCGATGAGCTCCGCCATGCGGCGCCGTCGATTGAAATCCGCGAGCGCTGTCACCACCGCCTCCCGCTTGGTCTTCGCGCCGCTGAAGCGCATGGCATCCTCCAGTTCGCCACCAGGAATATCAATGATTGTCTTCATGAGGCAAATATGCCGTCCCCAGGATTCTCTTCCAGAGCGAGTCAGAATCCAAAGGTGGATCCCAAGATGGTCGCGGACACGACATTACGCGGCCTTCGCTGGGCGATGCCCGGCTGTGTATGCGGCCAAGCCGTGGGGAGGCCGAGGTCGGCTTCAGCAGCCGGTGGTGAAACCCACGCGGCCCAGTTCTCCCGGTGGGGGCTCGGCCGGCGATCCATCCCGGCTGAACCACTCCGCTTCGCTCCGCTCTTCGTTGCGTTTCGGTCGAAATACACCCGGGCCAGTTCTCCCGGTGGGGGCTCCTCCCTCACGCGCCTTGTCAGCCGGGCGCCTCGCCCCCACCGGGAGAACTGGCCGGCCTCGGCGCTCACCCGGGTTTCACCACAGGCTGCTAGTAGAGCCCGAGGAACAGTTGCAGACCCTCGTCAATGGCCCGAATCTCGTCGGGGGAGACTTTTCCGAAGAGCCGGCGAATGCGTCGCTTGTCCACAGATCGCACCTGGTCCGTCAACGCCCAGGACACCTGGAGGAGACCGCTGGCGCCCGGGCGGAGCAACGGGTAGAGGGCGCCCTCGCCAGCCCTTCGAGAAACGGGCACCACGGCGACCAGGGGGAAGCGCGCTTCGGCCACCACCTCGGCATCACTCACCAGGACACAGCGCCGGACTCCGCGCTGTTCATGTCCCAGCGTGGGATCAAGGTCCACCAGGACAACCGAGCCACGATCAAGGTTCAAGACTCGTTCGTCTGCCAGCCGCTACCGGGGTTCCACCGGACTGGTTCTCCACCCTCAAGATGGACTATTTCGGCGACGCTTTCGTCAGGCAGCGACGAGGCCCACTCATCGAATCCGGCGTCTGCCAACGCGCATGCCTCCTCGTGCGGGTTTTCGAGCGAGCGGCGAAGGGCTTGCTGGCGCCGATGGCGAAGCTCTCGCCGTATCGCCTCCAACACAAAGCGGCTCCGGTTGCGCGCCTCGCGATCGACTTCAAGAACCACGGCTTCGGGAAGGGTGATGGTGACGCGCTGCATCACAAGAATCTTACTCTGAGTATGAGAATGCCGCCTCGTTCCATCGAGTCAGCCGGAACATGCAGAAGCGAGCGCCCGCATCTCCCCCCAAGCCACGTGCCACACTCCCCCGCCGATGAACGATGAGTCCCTGCGCCGCCTGCTGAACGACATCGCCTCCGGCGAGGTGACGCCTCAGGAAGCGGAGCAGCGGCTGCGCTTTCCTTTTGAAATGGTCGGCGAAGACGGCAAGACGCCTTTCGCGCGCCTCGACCACCACCGGGAACTCCGCCGGGGTTTCCCCGAAGTGGTGCTGGCCGAGGGCAAGAGCGCGGAGCAGGTCGTCGCGATCGTCCGGGCGCTCTCGGAAACGGCCGGGCAGACCCTCGTGACCCGCGTTTCGCCGGAAACGGCGCGGGCCGTCCTGACGGACATCCCGGGAGCGGTCTGGCGGGAAGAGGCCAGGGCGGTGGTGGTTTCCCGCAGTTCGCCCTCGCCGACAGGCGCCCGGATCGGGGTGGTTTCGGCGGGGACTTCGGACATCACGGTCGCCGAGGAGGCGGCCCTCACCGCGGAGCTCATGGGCGCCGAGGTCCGGCGGACCTTCGATATCGGCGTCAGCGGCATCCAGCGGCTTCTCGCCGAGGCCTCGGGGTTCCGCGCTCTTCACGCGCTGGTGGTGGTCGCCGGCATGGAAGCGGCGCTGGCTCCGGTGGTTGCGGGTCTCGTTCCGTGCCCGATCATCGCCGTCCCCACCTCAACCGGGTACGGAGCTTCCTGGGGAGGCCTCACCGCGCTGCTCTCGCTGCTCAACAGTTGCGCTCCGGGGGTCACCGTCGTCAACATCGACAACGGCTTCGGCGGTGGCTACGCCGCCGCCCTGGCGGTGGCGCATTTCCGCCGCCTGGAGTCGGAGCCGGAGGGTTAAAGAGACCGCGCCCGGCCGGGCCGGGCGCAAAGGAAGGCGGCCAGCGGAACCGGAAGGTATTCCGCGATCCGGACCCACGCGGGCAGAGTCCAGTCGAGTCCCACGGGGACGTTCCAGAAGGCGTGGTAGCTGAGCGCCACGGTCAGTGTCAGCGTCAGGCCGCCGGCCAGCAGTCCGCGGCGCTCGGGATGGAGGACGAGGAAGGGGAGCGACCACAGCAGGTACCAGGGGTGGGCTACCGGCGAGAGAAGGAAGGCGGCTCCCGCCAGGCTGCCGATCGCGAGCCCCGGGGGGCAGCGCCGGATGACCAGGACCGCACCCAGCACCAGCAGGGCTGCGAACGCCGCCGGGCGCGCGGCGTCCCCGAGGACGGCTTCCAGCGGGGAGAACAGGCTGTCGTTGAAGCGCCAGTGGCGGGCGTAGTGCCAGAGGCTCGCCCCGAACTCTCCGAACCTCGCGGCGACGCCGTCCGCCAGCCGCTCCGGCGTCAGGAAGGGCAGCAGGGCGAGGAGAACGACGCCGCCCGCGACCCCCAGCGCGGCCAACCGGCGGCGGCGCTCCCCGGCCTCGCGCAGCACGAAGGGGATGAGCACGAACCCCGCGAACTTGGTCATTCCCGAGAGCGCGGCGAGCGCGGCGCCGCCCGCCGCCCGGCCCCGTTCGAGCGCCAGGACGGCCAGCAGGAGGAGGGCTACCGCGAGGGCGTCGCCGTGTCCGCTACCGGCAATCTCGGTGAGCGCCAGCGGATTCCAGGCGTAGGCCGCAACCAGCAGGGGATTCAACCCGCGGCGCCGGAGAAGTGCGATCAGGGCCAGGATCAACGCCGCTTCGGCGAGGAGGAGCGCTGCCTTCAGGGCCATGACGCTCGGCGAGATCCAGCCCACGCCGGCGGCGAAGAGCTGCGCGAACGGCGGATAAATGGCGGGCAGCTTCCAGTACCCGACCCGCTCCCGCAGTTCCGGGTGGGCCGCCGCGATCTCGGCCAGCGCCGGATCGTCCGGCGGCTGCGCCCAGGGGTCCTTGCCCTCGAGCACCACCTGCGCTTCCCAGGCCATCCGGTACACGTCGCCCGAGAGCGTGGGAGTCGTGGGCAGGAGCAACGCGCGGCTCAGAGCCGCGGCGACCAGGACGATCAGGAGCTGCCGCCGTCCGGGAGAGCTCTCTCCGCGAATGGCTGAGCTGACCACGAGCGCCAGCGGGACGAACAGCAGGGCGTGGACTCCGAAGTGCCACCAGAACCCGGCGGCGCTTTCGAGCACCGTGGAGAGGGCGCCCGCCAGCAGAACATGGACTCCACCGAGTCCTGCCAACGATCGCCAGTTCACGCGGCGGGGAGTGTGTACGAACCACCCCGCGGGACCGCGAACTCTCGGGGCGCCCACGGGCCGGCGGCGTCACAATGCACTCCCTTGTCCCTCGCCGATGCCGTCCTGACCATCTATTTCGTCGTCCTGCTGCTGCTCTCGATCTACGGCTCCCATCGCTACGTGCTTGTGTACCGGCTCAGCCGGTACGGCGCCCGGGCGGGAGCGGCCGCCGAACGGATGCGGATGCGCGGAGCTCCGCTTCTCGAGCGTGAGCCGCCGGCGGTGCTCATCCAACTTCCGGTGTTCAACGAGCGCTACGTCGTCGAGCGGTTGATCCGCGCGGTGGCGGCGCTCGACTATCCGCGGTCGCGCCTCAGCGTGCAGGTGCTCGATGACTCAACGGATGACACCGGGACAATCGCCGACCGGGTGGTGGCGGAATGCGTGGCTGCCGGGCTCGATATCTGCCGCATCCACCGGACCGACCGCCGAGGCTTCAAGGCCGGGGCTCTTCAGGTCGGCCTCGACGCGTCGGAGGCGCCGTTCGTGGCGATCTTTGACGCCGATTTCGTTCCCAAACCCGACTTCTTACAGGAGGCGCTCCCGTATCTGCTCGGCGACGAGCGGACCGGCCTCGTCCAGGCCCGCTGGGACCATCTGAACCGTGACTACTCGCTCCTGACCGACGTCCAGGCCATTCTCCTGGATGGGCACTTCATAACGGAGCACGGCGGGCGTCACGTCTCGGGTTGCTTTTTCAACTTCAACGGCACGGCGGGAATCTGGCGGCGGGCGGCGATCGACGACGCCGGAGGCTGGCAAGGGGACACGCTGACCGAGGATCTCGACCTCTCCTACCGCGCCCAGCTCCGGGGGTGGCGTTTCGTGTTCGTGCCCGAGATCGCAGCCCCGGCCGAGCTTCCGGTCTCGATGAACGCCTTCAAGGCGCAGCAGCGCCGCTGGGCTCAGGGATCGCTCCAGACCGCCCGGAAGTTGCTGCCGCAGATCCTGGCCTCCCGGCTGCCGCTGCGGGTCCGGGCGGAGGCGTTCTTCCACCTCACGAGCAACCTTGCCTATCCGTTGATGGCGGTGCTGAGCCTGCTCATGGCGCCGGTGCTCTTCGCCCGGGTGAGCACCGGACTCCGGGAAATGGCGCTCCTCGACATTCCGATCTTCGCCGCTGCCACCTTCTCGGTGGTGTCCTTCTACGCCTTTTCCCAGAGCCGGCTGCTCCGTCTTCAGCCGCCAGGCGAGCGGGAGGGGCTCTGGCGCCGGGTGCGGGGAATTCCCGCGGCCCTCGCCGTGGGCATCGGCCTCTCCTTCAGCAACGCCGCCGCGGTGCTTGCCGGCGTGCTCGGCCGGCCGACCCCTTTCGTCCGGACGCCCAAGTACGGCATTGCCCAGACGGGTGACCCCTGGCGCGGCAAGTCCTACCGGATGCCCGGCGGCGCCATCCCGGCGCTGGAGTTCGGTCTGGGACTCGTGTTGGCGGGCGCCACCCTCTACGCCGTCGTGGAAGGGGTGGCGGCCTCGGCGCCCTTCCTGCTGTTGTTTGCGGCGGGCTACCTCTACGTTGGAGGGCGCTCGCTCCTCGAGTCGCGCCGTTCCCACCCCGGCAAGATTTCGGTGACCGGATGAGCGCCCTGTCCGAGCGCGCCCTCTTCTTCGGGGCCGGGCTGGTGTTCGGGGTCCTGGTCGGTTTCCTGGTTTCCGGATCCTCCGGACCGCAGGCGCCCGCGGCGTTGCCTCCGGCGCCGCCTCCGGCGCCGGAAGTGGCCTCAGCTCCCGAGGCGCGACCCGTGAACCCGGATGCCCTGGAGGCTCTCCTCGACGCCGTTGAAGCGCGGCCCGAGGAGCCGGCGGCGCGCGCCGCGGTCGGAGAGCTGTACCTGGACGCGCGGGATTTCAGCAAAGCGGTGTACTGGCTCCAGCAGGCGCGAAACCTCGATCCGTCGGACCTCGACATCCGCAGCCGCGTGGCGTTTGCCCAGCTCGGGGTTGGGGACGTGGCCGCGGCCGTCGCGGCCTACGAGCGCGTGCTGGAGGAAGACCCCGAACACTTCGAGAGTCTGGTCGCCCTCGGCCAGGTGCGCCTGTTTGCGGAACAGGATCTGGAAGCCGGTATCGAGCTCTGGGAGCGCGCGATCGCCGCTGCGCCCGGTTCGCCCGAGGCGGTGGCGCTCCGGGCTCAGATCGAGTCGCTTCGCTCCGCACATCCATAGCTGTCAACACCGCCGCCACTAAGATCGGGCATCGGCCATGGCCCGCTTCCTCCAGATCCTTTTGGCGCTGATCGCGGCGCGCGTGGTGTGGAAAGTCGTTCGGGCGCTCTTCAGCCGGCCGGCGAGCCCGCCACCGACAAGTTCCGGCGGGGCCGAGCTGCGCGGCCGGGTGGTGGGATGCGAGCGGTGCGATCTGCACGTCCCCGAAGAACGGGCGGTCATCCGGGACGGCCGGACGTTCTGCTCGGCGGCGTGCGCCTCGCAGCCGCGGGGCTGATCGGGACCGTGACGGGAATACTTGAAACTTATTATTTACAACTTGTAAAATAAGGGCTGTAGTGACGCAGAGCATTCCGGGAGACCATCAGAGCCAGGCGATCCATGCCGAGGTTCTGTCCGCGGCACGGCGCATTAGTGGTTCCGGAGACTGGACTTTCCGGCTCGGCGATGTGGTGCGCGCCCTGCCCTACCTGAACGAACGGTCCGTCCGGACGCACGTTGCGAGCCGGTGCTGTGTGAACGCTCCCCGGCACCATGCTCACCGATGGCCCTATTTCCTCCGTTTGCGAAGGGGCATCTACCGGATTGAGCCCGGGTTCCGTCAGGACCAACGCGAGTCCCGTAGTGGCGAAGAGCTTGGGGCGGCCGATCAGGTTGCCGAAGCGGGAATCGTTTACGACCCAACCGGCAGCGCTGAGCGGTCCGCCATTCACGCCGTGATCTCCAAGAGCGATGCGTGGTTCGTTGTCGAATGCCTCGAAGCGGCGGTGGTCACCCAGGGCCGGACGCTCGATGAAACCCTCGCCAACCTTCGGGAGGCGCTTGCGCTTCATCTTGACGAGGGCGAAATGGCGCGCTTGGGACTCTCCGCCGCTCCACGCCTTCTCGTGAGCTATGAGACAACGGCCTTCGCGGCCTGATGCCCCGCCTTCGGCGCCTCACCTCGCGAGAGGTGCTGAAGATCCTGAGTGACTTCGGATTCGTGATCGCACAAATCCGCGGCAGCCACGCAAAACTCATCAGGGTGCCCAGCTCGGGCGAGCGGCAGGTGCTGACCGTGCCTTTGCACCCGGAAATCGCCTCCGGAACCTTGCGTGCGAACTACCGACAAGCAACGCGTTTCGTGCCGGCTGCCGATCTCCGCAAGGGCTTCTTCTCGGAATAGCGCCTGCCGAAATGACCTTTCCGCCGCGTATCGCTGTCGGCCTCCGCGTCTTAGTGGGCCGGGGTCGCTTGGCGGGCGTGGCAACGCTTCTCCTCGCGTTCATCCAGACCGAGCCCGCATCCACGCAGATCGTGCTGCGGGACGTGGCAACGGAGGCCGGTCTCTCCTTCCAGCACTATCGGGGCGCGCGGGGCGACTGGCATCCGGTAGAGACGATGGGCTCCGGCCTGGCGGTGCTCGATTACGACGGCGACGGTGCGCCCGACCTCTTCTTCGTGCAGGGCGGGGAAGTGCCGGGGACGGGCGCTCCGCCGGGGCCGGTGGGCGCGCTGTACCGCAATGAAGGAAACGGACGTTTTCGAGATGTAAGCGAACCCGCCGGGTTCGGGATACCGGCCCCCGCCGAGGGTTTCGGTATGGGTGCGGTGGCCGCCGATTACGACAACGACGGGGACGCCGACCTGCTGGTGACGCGGGTGGGAACGGATCTTCTCTACGAGAATCGGGGAGACGGGACTTTCGGGATCCAGGGCGCCGGGCTCAGGGCGGCGGGTTGGAGCGCGAGCGCTGCTTTTTCCGATCTCGACGGGGACGGTGACCTCGATCTCTTCGTGACGCACTACCTCGCCTGGTCCCCGGCGAGCAACCCGGAATGCGCGCGGATGGTGTCCGGCGAGCGGGTCCGGTCCTATTGCCTCCCCGACGCCTTCTCCGGGGTGCCGGATCTGCTCTACGAAAACCGCGGCGACGGCTCGTTCCGCGACGTTTCCGAAGCTGCCGGAGTGGGGCTCCTGACTGGCAAGGGACTCGGCGTCCTCGCCGCCGACCTGATCGGGGATCCGCTTCCCGACCTCTACGTGGCGAACGACACGGTCCCCAACTTCCTCTTCGAAAACCTGGGCGGACTCCGTTTCCGGGAACGGGGCCTGTCGTCCGGCCTCGCCTACGACGGAGACGGGAATGCCCTCGCCGGGATGGGGATCGCGGCGGCGGACATCGAATCCGACGGGGACCTCGATCTGTTTGTCACGAACTTCCAGGGCGAGGCGAACAACCTCTACGTTGCCGACCGGCACGGCGTCTTCCGCGACGTTTCCTTTCTTTCCGGAGTGGGGCGGCCGTCGCTCGACTGGCTGGGCTTCGGCGCCGTGTTCGCGGACCTCGACAACGACGCCGCGCCGGACCTCTGCATCACGAACGGGCACGTCCTCGACAACGCGCCGCTTCTCTACCCGGGAACGGAATACCGCCAGCGGGACGTCTGCTTTCGAAACCTGGGCGGTTCGTTCGAACCGGTGGCGCTCGGGCTGCCGCCGGCGGTGGGCCGGGGCCTGGTGGCCGCGGACTTCAACGCGGACGGCTTGCTCGACCTCGCGGCCTCCCGCTCCGGCGGCCGCGCCGCGCTCCTCCAAAACGGCGGGGACCCGGCTCCGCGGGCCGTGCTTCGGCTGGTGGGACGGGTGTCCAACCGCGACGGGGTCGGCGCCGAGGTGGTGGTGGAGCGAGCCGGGAAGCCGCAGCGCGCCGTGGTCACCGCCGGCTCGAGCTACCTGTCGTCCGGTGCGCGCGAAGTCTGGATCGGTCTTGCTCCCGGAGTGCCCGACTCGGTTAGGGTGCGCTGGCCAACGGGGGTCGAACAGATGGTGCCGGTAGACGGGGCGGGCGTGTTCCGGGTCGTCGAAGAAACCCCCGCACCTCGCGACTAAAGGGAGAAGAAAATGCGCTCAGAGCGACTCATTCAGGCGGTGGATCTGCACGCCGCCGGTGAGCCCGGCCGGGTGATTGTCGGTGGTGTCCTCGACGTGCCCGGCGAGACGATGTTCCGGAAGATGCAGTACCTGGAGCGCCACGCCGACGGCCTCCGCAAACTCATGCTCCGGGAGCCCCGGGGCTATCCGGCGGCCAACTGCAACCTGGTGCTGCCTCCCACCCATCCCGATGCGGACGCCGGCTTCGTGATCATGGAGCAGACCGAGTACCCGCCAATGTCGGGGACGAACACCATCTGCACGGTCACCGCGCTCATCGAGACCGGCATGGTGCCCGCGGTCGAGCCGGTGACCGAACTCACCCTGGAGACCCCGGCGGGACTCATCCAGGTGCAGGCAAGCGTCGAGGGCGGCAAGGTGACCCGGGTGACTTTCGAGAACGTGCCCGCCTTCCCCGCCCATCTGGGAGCGAAGATCGAGGTGCCGACCTTCGGCGAGGTCGAGGTGGACGTCTGTTGGGGGGGCATGTTCTACGCGATCGCCGACGCCGCCCGCTTCGGGCTCCGCATCGCGCCGGAACACGGGCGGGAACTGGCCCGGGTCGGGGCGATGGTGAAACAGGCGGCGCGCGAACAGCTCGAAGCGGTCCACCCGGAAAACCCCGAGATCCGTCAGGCGAGCATCGGGCAGCTCACCGGGCCCTTCGATCCCGAAACCCGGACCGCCGCGAACGCGGTGTCGGTGGCCGTGGGCGAGCTGGACTGGAATCGTCCCGAGACCTGGACCGGCGCGCTCGACCGCTCTCCCTGCGGGACGGGGACTTCCGCCCGGATGGCGGCGCTCCATGCGCGGGGCCTGCTCGGGATCGGCGAGGATTTCCATCACTTCGGTCCGGTGGGGACCGAGTTCGTGGGGCGCCTGATCCGGACCACGACGGTTGGCGGGGTCCCGGCAGTGGTCCCGACGATCAGCGGGACCGCCTGGATCACGGGGATCGCCCAGTACTCCGTGGATCCATCGGATCCCTTCCCGGAGGGCTTCACGGTCGGGGATATCTGGTAGGAGGCTACTTTGATGGTGCTGGCATCGAGCCGCAGAAAACCCACCGTTAACAGCCCGTGGTGAAAGCACCCCGCACGAGCCCCAGGAGGTCGCGCGCGGCGAATCCGTCGGTTTGTGTGCGTGCGGGGCGCTTTCCCCACGGGTTGATGGTGCGAATCGCTGCGCGATTCGCACCATCGTCTTTCGTGGGGAGGGGAAACCCCTCCCCACACCCCACCCCCGCGGCGCTGCGCGCCGCGAATGGATGCCTTCCGGGTTTCACCACAGGCTGTTAACAGCCTGTGGTGAAACCCACGTGAGCGCCGAGGCTGGCCAGTTCTCCCGGTGGGGGCGAGGCGCCCGGCTGACAAGGCGCGTGAGGGAGGAATACCCGGTGTATTTCGACCGAAACGCAACGCAGAGCGCCGCGAAGCGGCGCGGTTCAGCCGGGATGCATCGCCGGTCGAACGCCGCGTGGGTTTTGCCACAGGCTGTTATGCCAGCTGGAGGCGCGACAGCACCGGAAAATGTGGTGCTTCGGGCTCGTAGCGGGTCCCGTGACGACGTGTTGGCGGGCACATCGAAGTGGCTCTTGGCGAAGTTGGTTCAACTGGTGGACCTCGCTTCCTCACACCTCGAATCACATCGACTCAGTGGTCCGCGGCGGCGACGTGGCTCTTGTCCTGATTGGCTTTCGGGTGACGCTTCGGGCTCTGTCCGGCTCACCGAAATCCGGAAGCGCTACCGGGGGGCCGGCGCCGCATAGGCGCGCCGCGGAACCGGAGCAGAGGCGATAATCCCAACTCGCCCGGACGCGCTCCATGCTCACCCGCCTCACCGTAAGCAATTTCAAGCGGTTCGAAGAGGTCGTCATTGATCTCGACAGTCCCGTGCTCTTCATCGGACCCAACAACTCGGGCAAGACCACCGCTTTGCAGGCCCTCGCGCTATGGGATCTAGGGATCCGTCGCTGGCGGGAGAAGCGGCAGGGGAAGGGGGCGCCTGAGAAACGTCCCGGGGTCGCGATCAGCCACCGCGATCTGGTGACCTCCCCGGCACCGGACGCGAAGCACCTCTGGCGAAACTTGAGAGTCCGCAACATTCGTCGGGTGGACGGGAAGCAGCGCACGGAGAACATCCGCATCGAGATCGTGGTCGAAGGCCGAGACAGTGGAAAGGCTTGGACCGCCGGGCTGGAGTTCGATTTTGCGAACGAGGAGACCTTCCACTGCCGGCCTCTCCGGGTGGAAGGTGGGGGTCGGATGCCCATCCCGGAGGCGGTGGGCGCCGTGCGGCTTGCCTATCTCCCGCCGATGTCAGGGCTAGCAACCAGCGAGCTGCGACTCGAACCCGGCGGGGTCCAGGTCCGACTCGGAGAGGGCCGGACCGCTGAGGTCTTGCGCAATCTGTGTCTGCTTGTCCATCAAGAACGCCCGGAAGAGTGGTCGCACCTGGTTACCGACATCGAAGAGTCTTTTGGTGCGCGCCTCGATCCGCCGCACCATCTCCCCGAGCGGGGCGAGATCGCCATGTCTTACCGAGAAGGCGGTGTTCGATTCGATATCACCTCCGCTGGTCGCGGACTGCAACAGACGACCCTTCTGCTCGCCCACTTGGCGCTCAATCCCGGAGCGGTGCTGATTCTCGACGAGCCGGACGCTCATCTCGAGGTCGTTCGACAGCGTGGGATCTACGAGCTGTTGATCGGCACCGCCGAGCGAAGCGGCAGTCAGATCATCGCCGCGAGCCATTCGGAGGTGCTGCTTCAGGAGGCAGCCGGACGCGATGCAATCGTGGCTTTTGTGGGTTCGCCGCACCGTATCGAAAACACAAGCCAGGTGATGAAGGCGCTCCGCGATATCGGGTATGGCGACTACGAGCGTGCGCGGCAGGCCGGTTGCGTCGTGTATGTCGAGGGGACCACCGATCTTCCGGTGTTTCGAGCTTTCGCGAAACGCCTAGATCACCAGCGGGCGTTGCAGGCTCTGGACAAGTCTTTTGTCCGAGCCGTCGGCAATCGCCCCACCAAAGCCCTTGAGCATTACTATGGCCTGCGAGAGGCGCACCCGGAGCTTCGCGCTTGCGCGATCTTCGATCGCCTTGAACACGGGCTTCCTAACATGCACGGCGTCCCCGCGACTACCTGGAGGCGTCGGGAGATAGAAAACTATCTCTCGTCCGAGGAGACCCTGTTGGCTTGGGCCGAGGCACCGCCTCCGGGACCCCCGACTCTCTTCACCGAGAGCACCCGAAAGCGCCGTCACGAAGCCATGAAGAAGGCAATTCTGGAGGTTCGGACAGCCGCCTCCGTTTTGCGCCCCGGACTCGCGCCGGAGGACGCGAAGGCCAGCGAAGACTTTCTCGAACCGGTGTTCGAGCGGTTCTTTCGGTCACTCGGGCAATCAGATCGGATGCCGAAGCGGAGATTCCACGAGTTGGTCCTATACATCCCGGACGCGGATCTCGATTCCGAAATCAGCGAGAAGTTGAACTTGATCGCAGACGCCTATGCCGCCGCCCCGCCCGGCAGCGTCTGAAGCGGTAACCAGGTCGCCCCGCCATATGTGCGGGTCGAGGGCGGAGCGAGGGTCGCGTAGACCCGGGTCGGTTCCGCCGTTCAGTAGTTCTGCGGGGAGCAGCGATGGGAGTTTCGCCCCCTGCGGGGGCGGTGCCGGTCTGAAGGCCGGCGTTCCCTCACCTGCGGGACGCGGCGCCGATCGGAGCTCGGCGCTCCCCTCAACATGCCGGTTTTGGGAGCCGCGCGGCGCAGGCGACTACAATCGCCTGTTGCCCATCGGGGCAGCAGCAGGAGGATCCCCTACGGCCATGGTAAAGACGATTCGTTTCTCCGCCGGCAGGCTTTCTGACCGGCTCTTGTTCTTTGGTGCGCTGATGTGCGCCGGGGTTTTGCTCGCCGGGTCCGCCACGGCGCAGGAACCTGCGGAGCTCGTCCCTGCGGAGCTCGTTGTGGATCCGCCGGAACTGACCCTTGAGGTCGGGAAGACCGCCCAGCTCACCGCCACCGTCAAGGATGCCGACGGAAACACGCTCGAGCGCGGCGTCGTCTTTTTCTCCCGCGCCCGGCGGTTCGTGGGAGTGAACCCCGCGGGGATGGTGGAAGCCCACCGGCCGGGGGACCAGACCCTCATCGCGATGGTGCCGGCGGACCCGGACGCCATGGACCGGCGCGCCGAGCCGGCGCTCATGGTCGAGATCGCGGTGCGGGTGCCGTGGCCGCCCCTCGCGAGCGTCGAGATCGCGGCGCTCCCGGCAAGCCTCTACGCCGGCACTTCGCTCCGGGTCAGCGCTCTCGCCCAGGACACTTCCGGCGCTGAGCGCAAGCCCGACTTCGGGTGGTCCTCGAGCGACGCTTCGGTGGCGACCGTCAGCGAGCACGGAGTGCTCATGCTGCTGGGCGAAGGCTCCGCGACGATCTCGGCGAGCGCCGAATCGGTGAGCGGCGAGGCGGCGATCTCGGTGAGCGCCAACCCGGCGGTTCGTCTCGACGTCTCCGCGAGCGAAGGGGAAGTGCGGACCGGCGACGTGGTCTGGTTCAGCGCCCGCGCCCTCGACGCGAGCGGCAACGAAGTCCCGGACTATCCCCTGCAGTACGCGGTTTCCACTCGCACGCCCGACACCCTGGTGGCGCCGGGTGCGGCCGCCTTCGTGGAGCCGGACGGCGCCTTCGTGGCCGAGCGTCCGGGGCTCCACACGGTGGTGGTCTCCGGAGGATCCTTCACCGCGCGGGAGACGATCCGCGCCACCGCCCGGAACGTGAAGAAGGACTGGGAAGTCGTGGGCCGGGGGCCGGTCCGTGACCGCCACACCTCGGACCTGTGGGTCTGGGAAGGCGTTGACGGCCGGGATTACGCGATCACCGGAACCTGGGGAGCCGACGGGCACGCCTACTTCTGGGACGTGACCGATCCGTCCAGCATCCATCTGGTGGACACCGTGCGGGTGGACGCCCGCACGGTCAACGACGTCAAGGTCTCGCCCGACGGGAAGTTCGCGGTCCTCAGCCGCGAGGGAGCCTCGAACCGGAAGAACGGGCTGGTCGTGCTCAATGTCGAAAACCCCACGAACGGGGTGAAGATCATCGCGCGCTACGACGATCAGTTGAGCGGGGGCGTCCACAACGTGTTCGTGGCTGAGAACCACATCCTGGCGCTTTCCGCCGGGCGCCGCTACGACATCCTGAACGCCGAGGATCCGACGAACCCCTACCGGGTCGGACGTTTCGAGATGGACACCCCGGGTCACGGCATCCACGACGTCTGGGTGCAGGACGGCATCGCCTGGTCCTCGAACTGGACCGACGGAGTGGTCGCGGTGGACATCGGCGGCGGCGGCCAGGGCGGCGCCCCCAACAACCCGGTGATGATGGGGAGCTTCAAGTACCCGAACGGCTGGAACCACGCGGGCTTCCCCTACCGGAGCGAGTCCACCGGCAAGCTGCTGGTGTTCGCCGGGGACGAAAGCTTCCCCTGGAGCTTCGACCCCGACGGGAAGCTTCCCGACCGGGCCGCCGGCTGGATCCATATCGCCGAGTGGGATGAGAACGGTGGGGAAGGCCGGGAAGTGGCCCGCTACCAGGTGCCCGAGGCCGGCAGCCACAACCTCTGGGTGGAGGACGACGTCCTCTACGTCGGTTACTACAACGGTGGCCTCCGGGTGGTGGACGTTTCGGGCGACCTGCGCGGCGACCTGTATCAGCAGGGCCGGGAGATCGCCTTCTTCGAGCCGACCGATCCCGACGGCTACAAACGAAACGCTCCCTTCACCTGGGGTCCCCAGCCCTTCAAGGACACCATCTTCTTCACCGACTTCAACTCGGGGCTGTGGGCGGTAAAGCTCGTCGACCCGGAGACTCCGCGCAACATGGGAGAACCCAACTGATGTCTTCCCGTCGCCTCGCGACTTCCTTCCTGCTGTTCGCTCTCGGCTTCGCGCCGCTCCTGAGCGCCGGCGAGGATCTGGAGCCGCCGAAGCGCAACTACTTCGTCTATGTGTGCGCGGAGTCGGATGACACCGTGCATCTGCTCCGCTACGGCCCCGGCGGGCTCGAGGAGATGGACGAGATTGCGGTCGGCAGCTTTCCGACGGAAACCGAGGGTCCGCACGGGATCAACGTCTCGCCCGACGGGCGCTACTGGTTCTTGTCCATCGCCCACGGGATGCCCTTCGGTGCGGTGCACAAGTACGAGACCGGAACCAACGAATGGGTCGGAGACGCCACTCTCGGGATGTTCCCGGCGACCATGGACATCTCGCCGAGCACCGGGCTGCTCTACATCGTCAACTTCAACCTCCATGGCGACATGGTCCCGGGCACCATCTCGGTGGTCGAGACGGGGACCATGATCGAAGTGGCCACCATCGACACCGGGGTCATGCCGCACGGAGCGCGGATGAACGCGAAGGGCGACCGGCTCTACTCCGTGAACATGATGGACGACGAGCTTGTCGAAGTGGACACGATGCGCTTCGAGATCTCCCGGCGTCTCTCTCTCGGGACCGACCCGCATGCCGGACACGCTGGCATGAACCAGGGCGACATGTCCGACATGGACGGCATGCGGATGCCGGTGGTCAAGCCGACCTGGGCCACCAGCCCCTCCCCCGCCGGGAAGGTGTACGTGGCAGGGAACGGCGACAGCGCCATCTACGAGGTGGACCTCGAAGAGTGGAAGGTCTCCCGCCGGTTCGACGCCGGCCCCGGCCAGAACCCCTACAACCTCGCGATCACCTCCGACGGCTCGGTGCTGATCGCCACCTACAAGTCCGGCAAGAAGGTCGGCTTCTGGGATCTCATCAGCGGCGAGTTGATCGCCGCGCCCGAGACCTCGCGGCGGATTCCCCACGGGGTGGTGGTGTCCGACGACGACCGCTACGCCATCGTGACCCTGGAAGGGGTCGGGGGCGAACCGGGAACCGTGGAGGTCTACGACATCGGAGCTGCTCAGCGCGTCTCCCAGATCGACGTCGGCAAACAGGCCGGCGGCATCATCTACTGGAAGGGCGAGCCGTAAGGTCTCGCTGAGGAGGAGAGGAAACAATGACTCTCAGGAATTCGAACCCGTGGCTGCGGCTGTCCGCCGTCCTTCTTTGTGCTCTGGTGGCGCCCGGATTCGCGCTTGCCCAGGAAGAAGAAGAAGCCGAAGGAGGAGAAACCGAGGTTGGCCCGCAGCCCGCTGAACTCATCATCACGCCGTCCGAGGTCGAGCTCGAGGTCGGCGACTCGCTGACGCTCCAATCCGAGGTCCGGGACAGCGAAGGCAACCCGATGGATCGCGCGGTGGTCTTCTTCTCGCGCCGCCGCCGGTCGGTGGGCGTGAACCCCGCGGGGGTGGTCGAGGCCTACCAGCCCGGCGAGCACGTCCTGATCGCCATGGTGCCGAAGGATCCGGAGGACACCCACCGGCGCGCCGAGCCCGCGGTCACGGTGGAGATCCCGGTAACCATCCCCAACCCTCCGGTGGCTACGGTCGAGGTAGCCAACATGCCGGGCCACCTCTACACGGGGACCGAGATCGGGCTCCGCCCGGTGGTCACCGACATCTCGGGCGCCGTCCGGAACGACGTGGAAGTGGGCTGGACGACCGCCGATTCGTCGGTGGCGAGCGTGGATTCCCTCGGGGTGCTCACCCTGATGGGCGCCGGCCGAACGACCCTCACCGTCTCCGCCGAGGAGGCGTCGAGCGACGCCGCGATCGAGGTGCTCGCCAACCCGGTGGCCTCGATCACCCTCAGCGGGGCGCCGGATGACGCGGTGCGGACCGGGGACGTGGTGTTTTTGGAGGCGAGAGTGATGGACGCTTCCGGAAACGAGGTGCCGGATTACCCGGTGCAGTTCGCGACCTTCGGGGTCCCGACGGACGGCATCGTGGCGCCGGGCGCCATCGGCCAGGTGGACGAGGCGGGCGCCTTCGTGGCGGAGCGTTCGGGCACCCACACCGTGATCGCCGACGGCTTCACCGAGTCGGCAAGCGCGACGGTGGCGGTGGTGGCGCGGAAGGTGCGGAAGGATGTCGAGATCGTGGGGCGGGGCCCCGTCCGCGACCGGCGCACCTCGGATCTGTGGGTCTGGGAGGGCGTTGACGGCCGGGACTACGCCGTGACCGGGACGCACAGCGCCGACGGGCACGCCTACTTCTGGGACGTCACCGATCCCTCGGCGATCAGCCTCATCGACATGGTGCGGGTGGACGCCCGGACCGTGAACGACGTGAAGGTCTCGGAGGACGGGAAGTTCTGCGTGATCAGCCGGGAGGGTGCTTCGAACCGGAAGAACGGGCTCGTGATCCTGGACGTGAGCGACCCGCAGAACGGGATCGAGGTCATCGCCCGCTACGACGACCAGCTCACCGGCGGGGTCCACAACGTCTTCATTGCGGAGGAGCACATCTACGCCCTCTCCGCGGGCCGGCGCTTCGACATCCTGAACGCCGAGGATCCGGAAAACCCCTACCGGGTGGGGCGTTTCGAGATGGACACCCCGGGCCACTCGATCCACGACGTGTGGGTCCACGAGGGGATCGCCTATTCGTCCAACTGGAACGACGGCGTGGTGGCGGTGGACGTCGGCGGCGGCGGCAAGGGCGGCGCCCCGAACAACCCGGTGCTGCTGGGGAACACCCCGTATCCGAGCGGCTGGAACCACGCCGCCTATCCCTACCGGAGCAAGTCCACGGGCAAGTTCCTGATGATCGGGGGGGACGAGGCGTTCCCGTACCAGACCATGCGCGAGGAGCGCACCCCGGGGCGGGCCGCCGGCTGGATCCACGTCTTCGAATGGGACGAGTGGGACAGCGCCCGCGAGGTGGCCCGCTACCAGGTGCCCGAGGCCGGGTCCCACAACCTGTGGGTCGAGGACGACGTTCTCTATATCGGCTACTACAACGGCGGCCTGCGGGTGGTGGACATCTCCGGCGAGCTGCGGGGCGACCTCTACCGGCAGGGCCGCGAGATCGCGATGTTCCGTCCGTTCGACCCCGAAAGCCGGGTCCCGAACGCGCCGATGGTCTGGGGACCGCAGCCCTACAAGGGCCACATCTTCGTGGCCGACATGAACTCGGGACTTTGGGCGGTGAAGCTCGTGGACCCCGAACCGGTGAACATGGGAGAGCCCGAGTAGGGGAAAAGCTCAGACTGGGATCGCCCGCCGTCAGGCTGGTGATCCCCGCGTGCTGCGGCTCAGCCACTTGGCAGCGCGGTAGAGGGAACGCCGGTGTTCACGCCCCCACCGGGAGAACTGGCCAGCACCGCTGCGCAAAGCGCAGCGAGATCGCGCATCGCCAACCGCGCAGAAGCGCGGGGACGGCTTGGAGCCCCCACCGGGAGAACTGGGCCGGCCTCCGGCCGGCATCGCGCGGGAGCGCGAAACCAGCGCCGATTGCGCTGCTCCTACGGTGCCCGCCGTTCCGGCGACGGCCCTCAGGGCAACAGCTTGATGATGGCGATGATGAGCGCCGCCTGAGCCGTCAGCGCCCCGAACATCCACTTGGTCATCCGCGTTTCCAGGCCAGCTAGATCCGCTTTGGTCGCGAACCCGGCCAAGTCCGCTTTCGTGACCATGTTTTCGCGCAACTGCCGCAACTCCGTGACGAGCGGCTGCACATGTGCGGCGACGGTCTCCGAAGTCATGGCGTTCATCTGCGTTTCCGCAGTCTAGCAACCTGTGAACAGAGTCACGCGGCGTTCGGCCGGCGATCCATCCCGGCTGAACCGCGCCGCTGCGCGTCGCTCATCGTTGCGCTTCAGTCGGAATACACTCGGTATTCCTCCCTCGCGCGCCTTGTCAGCCGGGCGCCTCGCCGGCCTCGGCGCTCACGTCACTTTGTCCACAGGCTGCTCGGCAATCGGCGGATCGAAGCCGGCTTCCAGCAGCGTGTGAAAAAGGGCGTTCCTTGGCGCCGGCTTGGGCGGCGAGTCCACCGGCGGCTGGGACGGTTTCGGTTCGGGACCGGGTGGTTGCGGTGCAGGCTGGGGCATCGGGACTCCTCCGGGCGGAAGCGGCGTCCGGAAGACCGGGGCGTCTTCCGTTACTCCCATAGACGGAATTCCCGCCCTGGTCTTCCCGCTACGGCAGGGTTGTGTGGAAAAGTCGGCGCGAAAGTGGACCCTTTCCACGCGGACGTATATTCCGGTGCACAGAGGGACCGCGTAACCATGACCCGAACACTCCGCTTCCACGCCATTCCCGTTGCCGCCGCCGCGCTTCTCCTCCTCGCCCTCCCCGCGTTCGCCCAGGAAGAGGAAGCGGAAACCGGCCCGCAACCCGCCGAACTCATCATCACCCCGTCCGAACTCGAACTCGAGGTCGGGGACAAGCTGACGCTCGAGGCAGCAGTCCGGGACAGCGACGGCAACCTGATGGACCGCACGGTGGTGTTCTATTCGCGCCGGCGCCGTTCGGTCGGCGTCAACCCGGCGGGTATGGTCGAGGCCTACCAGCCCGGCGAGCACACCCTGATCGCCATGGTGCCCAAGGATCCGGAGGACATCGATCGCCGCGCCGAGCCCGCGGTCATGGTGGAGATCCCGGTAACCATCCCCAACCCGCCAGTGGCTTCGGTGGAGGTCGCGAATCTTCCCGGCCACCTCTACGCGGGGACCGAGATCGGGCTCCGCCCGGTGGTCACCGACATCTCGGGCGCCGTGCGCAACGACGTGGGGGTGGGCTGGAGCAGCGCCGATCCGTCGGTGGCGAGCGTGGATTCCCTCGGGGTGCTCACCCTGGTGGGCGCCGGGCGGACGACCCTGACGGTATCCGCCGAGGAGGCTTCGAGCGACGCGACGATCGAAGTGCTCGCGAACCCGGTCGCCTCGATCACGCTGAGCGGGGCGCCGGCCGCGGCGGTGCGGACCGGGGACGTGGTGTTCTTCGAGGCCAAGGTCACGGACGCCTCCGGGAACGAGGTGCCGGACTACCCGGTGCAGTTCGCCACTTTCGGGATTCCGGCGGATGGGATCGTGGCGCCCGGGGCCATCGGCCAGGTCGATGAAGAGGGCGCCTTCGTGGCGGAGCGGTCGGGAACCCATACGGTGATCGTGGACGGGTTCACCGACTCGGCGAGCGCGACGGTCGCAGTCGTGTCCAGGAACGTGAGGAAGGACGTCGAGGTCGTGGGACGGGGCCCGGTCCGCGATCGCCGCACCTCGGACCTCTGGGTCTGGGAGGGCACCGACGGCCGGGACTATGCCGTGACCGGGACCCACAGCGCCGACGGCCATGCCTATTTCTGGGACGTCACCGATCCCTCGGCGATCTCGCTCATCGACACGGTTCGGGTGGACGCCCGGACGGTGAACGACGTGAAGGTTTCGGCGGACGCGAAGTTCTGCGTGATCAGCCGGGAAGGCGCCTCGAACCGGAAGAACGGTCTGGTGATCCTCGACGTCAGCGACCTGCAGAACGGCATCGAGGTGATCGCCCGCTATGACGACCAGCTCACCGGTGGGGTCCACAATGTCTTCATCGCGGAAGACCACATCTACGCACTCTCGGCGGGCCGGCGTTTCGACATCCTGAACGCCGAGGATCCGACGAACCCGTACCGGGTGGGGCGCTTCGAGCTGGACACCCCCGGGCATTCGATCCACGACGTGTGGGTCCACGAGGGCATCGCCTATTCGTCCAACTGGAACGACGGGGTCGTTGCGGTTGACGTGGGCGGCGGCGGCAAGGGCGGGGCGCCGAACAACCCGGTGATGCTCGGCAAGACGCCCTACCCGAGCGGCTGGAACCATGCCGCCTATCCCTACCGCAGCAAGTCCACCGGCAAGTTCCTGATGATCGGGGGCGACGAGGCGTTCCCGTACCAGTTGATGGAGGACGAGCGGGCCCCGCGCCGGGCGGCCGGCTGGATCCACATCTTCGAGTGGGACGAGTGGGAGAGTCCCCGCGAGGTGGCGCGCTACCAGGTGCCGGAGGCCGGAACCCACAACCTGTGGGTCGAGGACGACATCCTCTACATCGCCTACTACAACGGCGGCCTGCGGGTGGTGGATATTTCCGGCGAGATGCGAGGTGACCTCTACCGGCAGGGCCGCGAGATCGCGATGTTCCGCCCGTTCGACCCCGAAACCCTAAAGCCGAACGCACCGTTCGTCTGGGGACCGCAGCCCTACAAGGGCCACATCTTCCTCGCCGACAACACCTCGGGGCTCTGGGCGGTCAAGCTGGTGGACGCCGAACCGGTGAACATGGGCGAACCCCAGTAGGGGAAGGAATCAGGCCGGCATCGCCCGCCGCGCGGCGGGTGATGCTTGCGCGCCGCGCCTCAAACGGGTGGCGCACCGGACAGGGAGCCCCCACCGGGAGGACTGGGCCGACCTCTGGCCAGTTCTCCGGGTGGGGGCCGGCACAGCGGCCCGCTGTCGGGCTGGATGGCACCACCGGCAAGGGTCCCCAGCGGGAGAACTGGGGCCGCCATCCAAGTCGGCATCGCGTGCCTGAGGCGGGCGTGTGCTCGGTGCTCGGAGCCCGATCGCGCCCGTCAGGACAACAACTTCACGAAAATGGCGATGAGTGCTGCGTTAACAAACAGCGCTCCATACACCATCCACCTGTAGATGCTCGCGTCGCGCTCGGCAATCTCCAGCCGCAGATCGGCCAGGTCCTGTTTGGTGGCGAAGTTCGGCAGATCCGTTCTCATGGCTGCATTTTGGGTCATTGGCTGAACCAGCGCCACCACCGACGAAACCTGCTTGCACCTCCACCGTACACGTGCGGTGTCGCGCTCGCGAGGCGCGTATATTCCCCGGTCATGGGGGACCGCATTCCGGCCCTCGCTGCACCATGACCCGAACCTTCCGCCTCCAACTCATCCCCGTCGCGGCCGTCGCGCTGCTCCTCCTCGCCCTCCCCGCGTTCGCGCAGGAGGAAGCCGAGGAGGCCACCGGCCCCGAGCCCACCGAACTCGTCATCACCCCGAGCGAACTGACGCTCGAGGTGGGAGCGAACGCCACCCTCGAGGCCGAGGTGCGCGACGCCGACGGCAACGTAATGGACCGCACCGTGGTCTTCTTCTCGCGGAGCCGCCGCTCGGTCGGGGTGAATCCCGCCGGGATCGTGGAGGCCTTTCGGCCCGGCGAGCACACGCTGATCGCCATGGTGCCGAGGAACCCGGAGCACACCGACCGCCGCGCCGAGTCGGCCGTCATGGTGGAGATTCCGGTGACGATCCCGAACCCGCCGGTGGCGTCGGTAGAGGTCGCGAACCTGCCCGGCCATCTCTACGCCGGGACCGAGATCGGCCTCCGCTCGCTGGTCACCGACACCGCGGGCGCCACCCGCGACGACGTGGAGGTCCGCTGGAGTAGCGCCGATCCGTCGGTAGCCGGGGTGGACGCTCTCGGGATGCTCACTCTGGCGGGCGCCGGCCGGACGACCCTCACGGTGTCCGCCGAGGAGGCTTCGACCGATGTCGGGATCGAGGTGCTTCCGAACCCGGTCGCCTCGATCACCCTGACCGGCGCGCCCGCGGAGGCGGTGCCGACCGGGGACGTGGTGTTTTTCGAGGCGAGCGTGACCGACGCCTCCGGGAACGCGGTGCCGGACTATCCCATTCAGTTCGCGACCTTCGGGATTCCGGCGGACGGGATCGTGGCGCCGGGCGCCATCGGCCAGGTGGACGAGGAGGGCGCGTTCGTGGCGGAGCGCTCGGGGACGCACACCGTCATCGCCGACGGATTCACGCAGTCGGCGAGCGCCACGGTGGCGGTGGTGGCGCGGAACGTCCGGAAGGACGTGGAGATCGTGGGGCAGGGCCCCGTCCGCGACCGGCACACCTCGGACCTCTGGGTCTGGGAGGGCGTCGACGGCCGGGACTACGCGGTTACCGGCACCTGGGGCGCCGACGGCCACGCTTATTTCTGGGACGTCACCGATCCCTCCGCGATGTCACTCGTTGACACGGTGCGGGTGGACGCCCGGACCGTCAACGACGTCAAGGTTTCCGAAGACGGAAAGTTCTGCGTGATCAGCCGCGAGGGAGCTTCGAACCGGAAGAACGGGCTCGTGATCCTGGACGTGAGCGACCCGCAGAACGGGATCGAGGTCATCGCCCGCTACGACGACCAGCTCACCGGCGGGGTCCACAACGTCTTCATTGCGGAGGAGCACATCTACGCCCTCTCCGCGGGCCGGCGCTTCGACATCCTGAACGCCGAGGATCCGGAAAACCCCTACCGGGTCGGGCGTTTCGAGCTGGATACCCCGGGCCACTCCATCCACGACGTGTGGGTGGTGGACGGGATTGCCTACTCCTCGAACTGGGATGACGGAATCGTCGCGGTGGACGTGGGCGGCGGCGGCAAGGGCGGCGCTCCGAACAACCCGGTGTTGCTCGGGAGCACCCCGTATCCGAGCGGCTGGAACCACGCCGCCTATCCGTACCGGAGCCAGTCCACCGGGAAGTTCCTGATGATCGGCGGCGACGAGGCGTTCCCGTACCAGACGATGGGCGAGGAAGGGACGCCGGATCGGGCGGCCGGCTGGATCCACGTCTTCGAGTGGGACGATTGGAAGGAGGCCCGCGAGGTGGCGCGCTACCAGGTCCCCGAGGCCGGAACCCACAACCTGTGGATCGAGGACGACATCCTCTACATCGGCTACTACAACGGCGGCCTGCGGGTGGTGGACATCTCCGGCGAACTCCGCGGCGACCTCTACCGCCAGGGGCGTGAGATCGCGGTCTTCCGGCCGCAGGATCCGGAGAGCTTCATCCCGAACTCGCCGATGGTCTGGGGACCGCAGCCCTACAAGGGCCACATCTTCGTCGCCGACCACAATTCGGGGCTCTGGGCGGTCAAGCTCGTGGATCCGGAGCCGGTGAACCTGGGGGAGCCGCAGTAGGGACGGGCACCTCCGGCACCCCCGCTGCGCCGCGCTCGCGCCGCCGGGGGCGGGACGGGTGCGGCCGGGTTTACTCCCCGGCGGGGTACCGGATGTCGGTGGTCAGGAACTCCTCGAAGAAATTCAGCATGTCGCGGAGTTTCCGGATCGTGTTCTCCCTCCCGTACACGTAATACCCCTCATCCGGATACGCCTTGTATCGCACGATCTTGTAGTACTGGTCGAGTTTGCGCGCGAAGTTCAGCGCGGCCTGCGGTTGGCCTTCGCGAATCCGCCAGCCGGCCGCCACTCCTTCACCCTGGATCACGAAGGTCGGCGTCGTGACCTGGTGCGCCTTCAGGATGGCGGAGCTGTTCCGGTAGGTCTCGCGGTTTTCGGGATACGGGCCGAGTTCGTACTCGAGCAGCTTGATGTGCTGGAGCTCCTGGACCGTGGTGTGGAACTCGGTCATGTCGCCGTAGCCCGACAGCGAGACGGCCGCCTGGAAGACCCCGGGGGCGAAGGCGACCGCCGCCATGGTCATGATCCCGCCGTAGCTGGTTCCGGTGATCCCGATCCGGTCGCGGTCCACGTCGGAACGGCCCTTCAGGTAATCCACCCCCGCGAGGACATCCTCGAGGTCGCAGTGTCCCCAGCAACCGTTGTTGAGGTCCTCGAAGGCGAGGCCGTAGCCGGAACTGCCGCGAATGTTCGGCATGAGCACGACGTAACCGCGCTGGGCGAAGAAGTGGACCTGCTGATGCCGCCGGAACTGGTTGTCGAACTGGGACGTGGGTCCGCCGTGGATCCAGAGCAGGCCGGGGAAGCGTTCGCCGGGAGCTGCGTCCGGCGGCCGGTGCAGGTAGGCCTCGATGGTGAGGCCGTCGGTGCTCGGGTAGCGGATTTTTTCGGGGAGCCGGATTCGGGGGTTGGCGTCCTGGCCGATTTCGCTGTGCACCAGCGCGCTCTCTCCCGAAGCGACGTCGAGCACGAAAAGCTCCGTGGGACGCGCCGGGGTCTCGAAGGTGTAGCTGATCCGGTTCCCCTCGGGCGACCACTCAGGACGGAGCGCCGCTCCGGCCTCCCGCTCCACGAGAGTCCGGCCCCCGGACCCGTCCGCCGCCGCCAGCCGCAGGGAATGCACGCCGCCCTGGTTCTCGGTGTAGCTGACCCAGGCGCCGTCGGGCGACCAGCGGGCGTCGCTCTGGTCATGGTTCGAAGCCGCCAGGGGCCGGGGCTCACCCCCCGTGCGGGGCGCGATCCAGAAGTTCAGCCAGCCGCTGCGCTGGGAGCGGAAGAGCAGGTGCTCGCCGTCGGGCGACGGTTGGACGGCGCCGAACGACCGGCCCGCGCGGTAGTCGAAAAAGCCGCGGTCCGCCACCACGGTGCGCGGATTCCGGCCGTCGGGGGTGATCTCGATCACGTCGTGATCCACCCAGCGGTCGTCCATGCGCACGTAGAAGAGCGCCCCGGAATCCGGGGCCCAGCTCGGATACCCCTCGTAGAGCGGGTCGCTGGTCAGCCGGTGCACCTCTCCCCCGGCGACCGACACCTTCCAGATGTCCATGTTGCCGAACCGGTCGCCGGCGAACGCGATCCATGCCCCGTCCGGAGACCAGGCGAGCCCGTTCGCCCGCGCCGAGAGCCGGGTGAGCCGCCGGTCCGTACCCTCCTTGGCCGACCACAGCCAGATGTCCGGCGCGCCGTCGCGGTCGGAGGTGTAGGCGACGAAGCGCCCGTCGGGCGACCAGACCGGCTGCGGGGCCCCCAGCGATCCCACCCCGCTGAGCGTCAGGTCCCGGGTGAGAATCCGGAACGACCTGTCCTCGGGGTCCACGCCGGCGAGGTCGCCCGCGGCCGACACGAATGTGATCAGGGATCCGTCCGGCGCCCATTGCGGGGAACGACTTCCCCCGACCGCGGCTCGAAGGTCCATCAGTGCGGCGGCGCCGATCGGGCCGGCAGCCGCGTCGGCGGCCCCGGGCGGCGGGCCGCTTTCCTCCGGCGAACACGCGAGCCCCCCGGCGAACGCGAATCCGGCCGCGATGACGGAAAAACGGTGCTGTCTCATGACCCCGGCTCCTCCTCGGTCCGGCCGCGGCCCCGGCGGCCGGAACACAGGACGGAGACTACTGGATGCGCGACGCGGATTCCGCGCCACGAGGAGTTGAGAGCACGCCGGACTGGGACGCCGTCTGGAGGGGTGTTCTCATGCGGACCCCGGCGGGCTTCCGACGCTGATGCGGGGACGGCCTCCGAGCGGGTAGTCTCTCCCCTTCATTCAGCGTATCTGCGGGAGGGCCGTCGGCCCTGCCGCAAGACCAGGAGGAGACAGCATGCTCCGAACCAGGACCGGCGCGCTTTGCGCCATTCTCTCAGCCGCCCTTTTGCTTCTTGGCGCGTGCGCTCCTACGGAGGAGATGCCGCAGTCGAACGCCACCGTGTTCCACGGGGCGACCGTGATCGTGGGTGACGGGAGCGACCCGATCGAAAACGCCACCTTCGTCGTGGAGGACGGCCGCTTTCGTTGCCGCGGGCGGGGCGGACGAGGTCATGGCGCCGGAGGGCGCCGCGCATGTGGACCTCTCCGGCCGGACGGTGATCCCCGCGCTCATCGACACGCATGTGCACCTCTCGGTCCCGCGCGACGCCCTGATCGACGATCTCCAGCGGCGCGCCTACTACGGCGTCGGGGCTGCGATGAGCCTGGGGCACGATGACGGCGAGGCGACGGCCGCGGTCCGGGACGCCCCGGTCGCCGGCGCCGCTCGCGCGATGACCGCCGGCCGGGGAATCACCCGGCACGAGCCCGGGCGCTCGGAAGTCCCCTACTGGATCAACACGCCGGAGGAGGCGCGGGCGGCGGTTCAGGAGCTCGCTGGCGCGAACGTGGACTTCGTGAAGATCTGGGTGGACGACCGCGGCGGCCAGTTCGAGAAGCTGACTCCGGAGCTCTACGGCGCCGTCATCGACGAAGCGCACCAGCACGGCCTGCGGGTGACCGCCCACATCTTCTCGCTCGAAGATGCGAAAGGACTGCTGGAGGCCGGGGTCGACTCCTTCGCCCACAGCGTCCGGGACATGGACGTGGACGACGAGTTCGTGGCGATGGTTCAGGAGCGTCCCAACGTGGTCCTGATTCCCAACCTCGGCGGCCGCGGCGTCCATGACGATGTGAGCTGGCTCTCCGGAACCCTGACCGCCGAAGCGCTCGAGCAGGCGCAGGCCGCTCACATGGACCGGCCGGAGTCCCACGAGTCGTTCGGGATCCAGGCCAGGAACCTCGCCCGGCTGAACGAGGCAGGGATGAAGATCGCGATGGGTACCGACGGGAACGCCGGCTGGCGGCCCCACATCGAGATGCTGGACATGGTGGAGTCCGGGATGAGCCCGCACGAGGTGATCGTCGCCTCCACCGGCTTCGCCGCCGAGTTCCTCAAGATGTCCGATGCCGGCACGATCGAGGCCGGCAAGAGCGCCGACTTCGTGGTCCTCGAAGCGAACCCGCTCGAGGACATCACGAACGTCCGGCGCATCGAGTCGGTGTACCTCCGGGGCGAAGAAGTGGACCGGGCCGGACTGAGCGCCGGCTGGGTCGGAGGCCAGTAGGGATCCAGGAGTCGCCGCGATGAAACACGCACACACCATCAGTTGGGTGCTCTTCGCCCTGCTGGGAGCCATCACCATCCTGGTTTCCCTGACCTCGCTCAGCGCTGCCTACCTGAACCCGGATTCCGACCTGATCGGCGGCCGGTTGACCCCGGCGCAGGTCGCCGACGGGGACCCGGAACTCGCCGCGGCGCTCTCCGCCCGTCGGGGCACGGCCGCCGCGTTCGGGCTTTCCTACGGGATCTTGCTGTTCGGGATCGCCTGGGGCCCGTACCGGCGGAGGGGTCGGCTGTTCCGCCTGCTGTTGGCGGCGGGCCTGGTGAACACGCTGGTGATCCTGCTCCGGCTTCCGGTGTTGGGCATAGGCCTCGGCCTCGTTACGGCCCTGGTTCCATTGGCGCTCATCCTGATCGCGGCGGTGCTGGGGGTGATGGCGCCCCGCCAGGCCTGACCGCGCGGGACGAGCTGGGTCCACTGCGGGAAGGAGCCGGATCCGGTAACCGCGGTCCTGCTCTGGTCCGGAGGGACGTCGTTTGATTGACGCCGGTGATTGACTCCGCCCGGGACGACGCGGCGAATCCGTCGCCCGAACCCAACTACGACGAGGCGTACAGCAAGGAGTCGTTCCGGAATAAGGTCGTCGCGTTCGCCCCGGCGGCAGGCAGGGAGGTGATTCGTGGGGCGCTTGTCCTGTACCGCTGCCTGCGTGACCCGAACACTCCAAAATGGGCCCGCGCGCGCATCATCGGCGCGCTTGGCTACTTCATCTTCCCGTTGGATGCCATTCCCGATGTCGTTCCGTTAGCCGGATTTTCGGATGATCTGGGTGTACTGGCGTTCGCGCTGGCCACCGTGGCGCTTCACATCAGGCCGGAACACAAACAGAAGGCGGACGAGAAGCTAAACAGCCTGTGGACAAAGTGACGTGAGTACCGAGACCGGTGAGGCGCCCGGCTGACAAGGCGCGCGAGGGAGGAATACCTGGTGTATTTCGACCGAAGCGCAACGATGAGCGACGCGAAGCGCCAGTTCTCCCGGTGGGGGGGCGGTTCAGCCGGGATGCATCGCCGGTCGCTTCCGGAGCGGGGCGCCAGCACCGCGGAGACCCCGGAGCGGGGCGTCAGCACCGCGGAGACCCCGGAGCGGAAGGGGCGGGGGGCGGGGTCACCCGACCACCATCCCTTCTGGCTCGGGAATGCCGCGTGACTTTGTCGATAGGCTGTTGAGACCTGGTTTCCCTGAGCGGGGATCTCAGACATCCTGCATTCCCCCACGGAAAGGACACCCCGGATGCGCATCGTTCCCCTTGCCGACATTCAGTCGGCCATCACCGCGAAAGCCGCCATCGAGGCCGTAAAGGCCGGATTCATCGCCCATGCGAGGGGGCAGGTGCACTGCCCCGAGCCCGTCCAGATCGTGTTCCGCGACGACCGGCAGGAACAGCATGGCGAATGTCACGTCAAGTCCGCCATCTGGAGCGGCCGTCCGTACGCTGCGGTCAAGATCGCATCGGGGTCGTACCGGAATGCGGCGCGCGGCCTGCCCGGCGCCGGCGGCATGATCGTCCTGATCTCCACCGACACCGGCCTTCCGGAGGCCATTCTCCACGACGAGTGCTGGCTTACCAACGTCCGCACCGCGGCTGCCGGGGCCCTGGCTGCCGGTCTGAAACCGGTGTCGAAGGACGCGACTCTCGGCGTGATCGGCACCGGGACCCAGGCGGAGATACAGGCCACCATGATCGCTTCCCATCTGGGGCTTGGGTCGGTGTCCATCTGGGGACGTTCCGCCGCCAAGGCGGCCGCCCTCTCGGAAAAGCTGAAGGCCGGAGGACTGGCGGCCACCGCGATGGATACGGTCCGCGATGTCTGCCATTCCAGCGCCATTCTCGTCACCACCACCCCCGCGACGAAACCGGTCGTTCATCTGGAAGACGTTCCCGAAACGCTCCACATCGTCGCCGTCGGCGCCGACACCCCGGGGAAGACCGAGCTGGATCCGCGCATCCTGGGCAGGGCCCACACCATCGTCACCGACGACCATCGGGAGTGTCTGCATCACAGTGAATTCGGCGCCGCGGTGAGAGCCGGCGCGGTCGCGGAAGACAGCGACTGCTCCTTTGGCGAAATGCTGTCGCTCGCCAGCCCGGACCCGCGGATGGCGCGGGACGGCATTTCGGTCGTCGATCTGACCGGCATGGGCGTCCAGGACCTCGCGATAGCGATGCTGACGCTGCGGGAACTGACGGGTTAGCCGCTTCTGTTGGTGGGAGCCTGAAGATCGGCGCTCCTATTCACCGCGGTGCCACGCGGGGAGCGACGATGGGAGTTTCGCGGCCTCCGGCCGCGATGCCGGTCTGAAGGCCCCCACCGGGAGAACTGGCCAGCGCTCCTGGCCGTCCCGGCGCTTGTTCGCGGTCGGCGGTACGCGAGCGTAGAATCGGTCAAAGGAAGGAGACCGAACATGAAGATCAGGATTGCGTTGTTCGCATGCCTCGTACTCGCGGCGTCGATTGGCTGGACGGCCGTATCTCAGGATGTTGCCGAGGAGATGATCGACCGGGCGCGGCATTTTCTGGTCTCGCTCGATCCCGACCAGCGGGACCAGGCGACGTTCGCGTTCGCTGACGACGAGCGGCTCAATTGGCACTTCATACCGCGGGATCGGGAGGGACTCCCGTACGGGGAGTTCACGCCGCCCCAGCGCCGGCTCGCCGACCGCCTGCTCGGCACGGCTTTGAGCCACGAGGGGATCAGCAAGGCGCTCGGGATCATGTATCTCGAACAGATTCTCTACGAGCGCGAAGGCCGCGACATTCGTGATTCCGACCGCTACTACTTCACGGTGTTCGATGAGCCATCGAGCTCGGGCGCCTGGGGCTGGCGCGTCGAGGGGCATCATCTGTCGCTCAACCTCACGCTCAACGACGGCGAGGTCATCGCGACGTCACCGGCGTTCATGGGCAGCAATCCGGCGATCGCCGGGGAAGGCAAGCACGAGGGTCTCGAGGTGCTCGCGGCGGAGCAGACGGTAGCGAGGGAGCTGCTCGCGCTCTTCGATGGTGGGGCGCGTGAAAAGGTCATCTTCGACGCCGAGGCGCCGCCCGACATCCTGACGGGCCACGACCGGGTCGCCGAGGCCGGGGAACCGCTCGGGGTTGCGACCCGCGACATGACGGACGAGCAGGCCGACAAGCTCGTCGAGCTCCTGCAGGTCTATACCGGCCGGCTGCGGCTCGACCTCGCAAAGGACGAGTTCGACAAGATCAAGGCGGCCGGTCTCCAAGACATTCACTTCGCGTGGGCCGGCACCGCTGAGCCCGGCGACCCGCACTACTACCGGGTCCACGGCCCGACGTTCCTCATCGAATACGACAACACGCAGAATGACGCGAACCACATCCACACGGTCTGGCGCGATCTGGAGGGAGACTTCGGCAGGGACCTTCTCGCCGACCATTACACGAACTCGCATTCGAGATAAGTCGTAGGGGTCGCCGGCGCCGGGAGATAACAGCCGGTAGTGAAACTCGCGCCACTTGACGGGTTAGCCGCAAAGGGGAGTAACAGGGGGAGTTTCGCCCCCCTGCGGGAGGCGACGGCGGTCTGAAGACGGGCGCTCCAAGCCCCCGCTCCCTGTACTCTCCACCCCCCATGGGCGAACTGGCGCGCGAGCTTGCTTCGCGCATCGAGGGGGACGTTCGCTTCGACCGCGCCAGCCGGATCCTCTACTCGAACGACGCGAGCATTTACCAGATCGAACCCCTGGGAGTGGTGATCCCGCGCCACACGGCGGATGTGGCGGAGGCGGTCCGGGTGGCGGCGGAGGCGGGCGCCCCGGTGCTTCCGCGCGGCGGCGGCACCTCGCTCGCCGGGCAGGCGGTCGGCGAGGCGGTGGTGCTGGACCTGTCGGTGCACTTCCGCAGCATCCTGGAGATCAACAAGGAAGAGCTCTGGGCCCGGGTGCAACCGGGCGTGGTGCAGGACGCCTTCGGCGCCGCGCTGGCGCCGCTCGGTCTCCGGTTCGGCCCCGAGACCTCGACCTCGAACCGCGCCAACCTCGGCGGGATGATCGGCAACAACTCGGCCGGCGCCCGCTCGCTCGTCTACGGCAAGACCGTGGACAACGTTCTCGACGCGACCGTGGTGCTCCCCGACGGAAGCTGCGAACGGCTTTCGTGGCTGAGCTGGGAAGACATGCGGCGCCGGGCGCGGGGCAACGGGGCGCTCGCCCCGCTGCTTCGCGAACTGCTGGCGATTCGGGACGAGTACTCGGATGAGATCCGGGAACGGTTCCCGCGCATCCCGCGCCGGGTCTCCGGTTACAACCTGGACGTGCTGCTCGATCCGGGCGGGATGAACCTGGCGCACCTGATCGTCGGGTCCGAGGGAACGCTCGGGACCGTGGTCGAGGCCCGGGTGAAGCTGCACCAGCTCCCGCCCGCGGTCGGGCTCGCGGTGCTGCATTTCGACGGGCTGCTCCCGGCCCTCGAGGCGGGGGTGGTGGCGCTCGATCTCCATCCCACCGCGGTGGAACTCGTGGACCGGATGGTTCTGGAACTCGCCCGCGAGTCGCTCGAGTACTCGCGGCGCCTCCACTTCGTCGAGGGCGAACCGGGGGCGCTCATCCTGGTCGAGTTCGCGGGAGGGAGTCGCGCCGAAGTGGCTTCGAAGCTGGCCGACCTCGAACGCCGGCTCGGCAATCAGGGGCGTCCCCACCTGCGAATCCTCGATCCCGCGGAGCAGCAAAACGTCTGGGCGGTGCGGAAGGCGGCGCTTCCGCTCCTCCTGAGCCTTCCGGGAGACAAAAAGCCCATCGCCTTCGTCGAGGACACCGCGGTCGAGCCATCCCGGCTGCCGGAGTTCATCCGCCGGTTCGAGGAAATCCTGTCCGGGCGGAACACCGAGGGCAGCTTCTACGCCCACGCCGGCGCCGGGTGCCTCCACATCCGGCCCCTGATCAACCTGAAAGACCCCGCCGAGATCCAGAAGATGGACACCCTGGCCCGGGAGGTCTGCGACCTGGTGCTCGACTTCGGGGGCGCCATGAGCGGGGAGCACGGCGACGGGCTCGCGCGCAGCCACTTCAACGAGAAGGTCTTCGGGCCGCGGGTGTACCAGGCGTTTAGGCGTCTGAAGGCGGCGTTCGACCCGGCGGGCATCATGAATCCGGGGAAGGTGGTGAACGCCCCGGCCATGACCGACAACCTCCGTTACGGCGCGGGTTACCGGGCGGCGGAGCTCCCGGTGGTCTATCCGTACCAGCGCCACGGCGGTTTCGCGGGTGCGGTGGAGCTCTGCAACGGATCCGGGGTCTGCCGCAAGGAACTGGTGGGGACGATGTGCCCCTCGTTCATGGCCACCAAGGAGGAGGAGCACTCCACCCGGGGCCGGGCGAACCTGCTGCGCGCGCTGCTCGACGGGCGGCTGCCCCCGGAGCGGGAGTCGGAAGACCGCGTCCTCCAGGCGCTGGACCTCTGCCTGGCCTGCAAAGCCTGCAAGGCCGAGTGTCCGTCCGGGGTGGACATGGCCCGGCTCAAGTCCGATTTCCTGCACCGCTACTACCGGAACCGGCGGCGGCCGCTCGCCGACCGGCTGTTCGGCGCGCCGGACGTCCTGGCCCGCTGGGGGAGCCGGCTGGGGCCGCTCGCCCGCTGGGCGGACCGGCGGGGCTGGGCGGCCTCCCTGTTGGCTCGCACGATCGGCTTCGACCGGCGCCGGAGCCTTCCGAAGCTGGCGCGCCGATCCTTCGCGAGCTGGTTCCGCAGGACGGAGGCGGCCTGCCAGCCGCAGTCCCCGCGCGGGAAAGTGGCGCTCTTCCCCGACACCTTCACGAACTACTTCGAACCGCGGATCGGGATCGCCGCCTGCCGGGTGCTCTGGGCACTCGGCTACCGGGTCGTGTTGGCCCCGGTGGTCTGCTGCGGCCGGCCGGCGATCTCCCGGGGGCTTTTGGGCCGGGCCCGCCGGCTCGCGCGGGAGAGCGTTCGGGCGCTCGGCGGCATCGCCGGCGAGGGCACCGCCATCGTCGGGCTCGAGCCCTCGTGTCTCTTCAGCTTCCGCGACGAGATCCCCGATCTGGTTCCCGAGGAGGACCGTCCCGCCGCCCAGGCGATCGCAAAGCGCGCGGTTCTCTTCGACGAGTTCCTGGGCGATCACCGGGAGGAGCTTTCCCGCCTCACCGGCGGCCGGGGCGAAGGCTCCCACGTGCTCGCCCATGGCCACTGCCACCAGAAGACGTTTTGCGGGACCGGGCCGCTGGCGGGTCTCCTATCGACCACCGGCGCCCAGGTTACGGTGGCCGATTCGGGTTGCTGCGGAATGGCCGGCAGCTTCGGCTACACCTCCGATCACTACGAGTTGTCGCTCGCGATCGGCGAGCGCCGGCTCTTCCCGGCGGTGCGGACGCTGGCGACGGAGGACGCGCTGGTGGCGGCCGGCACCTCCTGCCGGCATCAGGTGCTCGATGCGACGAAGCGCTACGCCATCCACCCGGCGGAATACATCGCGCAGTACCTGGCCGACGGCGGCGGCCCGGACCCGGGAGCCTGACGACCGCCGCGCGGCGCTGCAGCACGCCCTCCGACCGGCCTCGACTCGCATCGGCCGGGAACGCGCTCCGGGCTTCGGTGCGGAACCTTCCGGTTGGAGACCCCGTTGTTCCGGCCGTTGACAACCCCGGGTCCCGAGCAAAGCGCCACCGATCCCGGCCGCCGTCTCGCGGTCGCCCCGGTGAATCGCGCCCTGTTCGCGATGTCGGCGCCCATCAGTCTGGGCATGCTCTCGACCTTCCTGTTCCAGGTGGTGGACACCTGGTTCGTCGGCAGGCTCGGCACGGCTGAGCTCGCCGCCCTCAGCTTCTCCTCGGCGCTCTTCTTCCTGCTGGTCGGGCTGTTCATCGGGCTGTCGGTCGGCGCGTCGTCGCTCGTCGCCCGCGCGCTCGGCGAGGGGGACGCGTCCCGCGCGGCGCGCTTCGCGCGGACGTCCGTGGTCCTCGCCGCCGGGCTCGCGGCGCTCCTCTCGCTGATCGGCCTGCTCACGATCGGGCCGGTTTTCGGCCTGCTCGGGGCGGACGCCGCCATCCTCCCGCTCATCGCCGAGTACATGGGCGTCCTCTACCTCGGCATGCCGCTCCTCGCCGTCGCGCTCGTCGGAAACGCCGCGGTCCGGGCGACGGGTTGGTTAAGGGCTCCCGAGCTCCTGATGGGTGCGGCGGGGGTGCTGAACCTCGTCCTCGACTACCTGTTGATCTTCGGCGCCGGTCCGTTCCCGCGCCTCGAGATCCAGGGCGCCGCGCTCGCCACCGTCATCTCATGGGGGTTCGTGGCCGTCTCGACGGTAGTGCTGCTCGTACGGGCGGGTCTGCTCCGGCGGCAGCGGATGGAGGACGGGTCCCCCCGAAGCGCCGTCCTGCTCCCGATCCTGCGGCTCTCCGCGCCCACGGTCGCTACCCAGGTGCTCACCCCGCTAACCGCCGTATTCGTCACTTTCCTGGCCGCGAAGTCCGGGGCCGAGGTCGTTGCGGCGCTGGGGATCGCGACGCGGATCGAACTTCTGGGACTCGTGGGGATATCGAGCGTGAGCGTCGCGCTCGTTCCGTTTGTCGCCCAGAACTTCGGCGCCAGAAACCGCGCCCGGGTGGACGAAGCGATCGTCTTCGCGGGGAAGGCGTCGTTCTACTGGGGCGGCCTGTTGTTCGTGGCGCTCGTCCTCGGCGCCGGGCCGGTGGCCCGGATGTTCAGCGGCGACGAAACAGTCCAGCACTACGTGACCCTGTACTTCCGGATAGTCGCAATCTCTTACGCGCCGGCGGGGCTCCTCGCGGTGACCTCTTCCATCTTCAACGGAGTGCAGATACCGGGAGAGTCCCTTCGCATCCTGATGGTCAAAACGTTCGCGTTCACGGCTCCGCTCGCCTCGCTCGGCGCGCTCTTTGGCGCCGTGGGCCTCTTCGCCGCGGTCTCGCTCGCCAATGTGCTCGGTGGCGTCTACGCCGCGCGCACTATGCGACGCTGCCTCCGCGCCGCGGACTCCGACCTCGCGCGCCGGCGTCCGGTCGACGACTACATCGCCGACTGGCGCACGGTGACTCGGCGCCGCTTGTGGAGTGGGAGCCGCCGGAAGACGTAGCCTCCCCGACTCGCCCACGCTTCCGCTAAACCCGGCGGCGCACCTTCCGCGTACCCCGAAGAAACTGGAGAAGCAACCATTCATGACACCAGACAAAGTCCGCATCGCGGCCATCCTGGGAACCAGCCGCCCCGGCAACCTCACCTCGAAGGCGCTCGCGCTCGCCGTGGACGAGCTGGCGAAGAGCCCCGAGGTCCTTGTGACCTGGCTCGATCCGGCGGAGATGGACCTGCCGTTTCCCGGGCGGTCCGGAGAGTCTCCCGGCCGGGACCGTCTCCAGGCGGCCGTCCGCGACGCCGACGGCGTGCTGCTCGCTACCCCCGAGTACCACGGCAGCTTCGCGGCGGCGCTGAAGCTGGTGATCGAAAACCTGGGCTTTCCGTCGTTGCTCGCCGGCAAGCCGGCGGCGCTCATCGGGGCCGCTTCGGGCGCGATCGGTGCGGTCAAGGCGCTCGAACATCTGCGGAGCGTCCTGTCCCACGTCGGAATGATCGTCCTTCCCGGCCCGGTGTCGATCGCGGGAGTGCACCGGGTCTTCGACGCGGAGGGGAATTGCCTCGACGAGGCGGTGGAGGGCCGGACCCGCAAGCTAGCGGGAAATCTGCTCGCGTACGTCGAGCGAAATACCTGCCCGCGGGCGGGGCTGGAAGCGTTCGCGCGGCGCGGCCAGAGCTAGATCCAGAGCTGACCGAGCGTCGGTCCTGCGGACGCCGTTGTCAGCGCTCGCTTTCGCCCGCGCGGCCCGACCGCTCCGTGCTCTGTGATCCGCCGCCCGCCGCGCCTCCCGCCTGGGTCTCGAACCGCCACTCGCTGTAGCGCCGGGCGCCTTCGTAGGCCCGGAAGCTGAGCAGGTCGCTCGTGCTCACCACCCCCGTGATCCCGGTCGCGGGCTCGGCGGCGGCCCCCGCTTCGCCCCGTTCCTCACGTGCCGCGCCGCTGGCCGCCCGCCGGGGCCCCTCTTCTCCCGCCGGGTTGGTGGGCGCCGGACCGCTGCCCCGCCGACCTCCTCTCTCCCGTCCGGGCCCGGAACCGCCGCTCGCGAGCGCGTTTTGGGCGCGGAGGATGCGGAAGCTGCGCCCGGTCATGGGGTCCACCCAGGCGCGGCGCAGGTACTTGCCTTCCACGAGTTCTTCGAGGGTCTCGGGGAGCGTTCCGGGGCGGTCCTGCTGGAAACGCTCGAGGGCGCGGACGACCGCCTCGCCCCGAAAGAGCAGTTCCGCTTCCCGCTCGCGCTGGACGACCTGGCTCCAGAGGGTGACCCCCGCCGACAGTCCGACGCCCAGCAGCGTGATGCCGACGAGCACCCCGAAGAGGACGTAGCCGGCAGAGTCCCGGGGGGAGTGCCTACCACTCACGATACGGGCGTCCGTCGCTGCCGACCTGCTCCGAGCGGCTGCGCACGTCGGAGACCCCGGCCGGCGCCTCGGGGAACATGGGGTCGTAGCCGTCGCGCACTTCCTCCCAGAGGATCGACTGGGTCATGGGGTCTTCGGGGACTCCCCGGAGGTACCCCGAGACGACGAGGTCCGCGAGGTTCGCCGGAAACTCGTCGTGGTCGGCCCGGTACTGGTCGAGCCGCTCCCGGAGCGTCGCGAGGTTGTGTTCCAGGACCGCCTCCTTCGCCTTGAGGATCTGCGCCTGGTAGCGGGGCACCGCGATGGCGAACAGGATCCCGAGAACGAGCAGCACCAGCACCATCTCGATGAAGCTGAACCCGGCACTCCTTCCGGCGTGGGGCGCGCGGGCGGTCTTCGTCACCATGACCGATACGGCGTGCCGTCGAGGGCGAGGCGGGGCGATGCGGAGCGGAGGTCGTAGACGTTCTGGCCGCCCCACGAGAGTCTGCCCGGGTCGTCCTGATAGGAGCGCAGCAGCCAGTCGGGGCGTCCGGTCACCGGGTCCGTCGGCAGGCGGCGAAGGAAGCGAATGACGGGGGTTCTCCCGTCCGGCCCGCGGGGGCCGGGAACCCCCTCCACGAGCGCCTCCAGATCGGGCGGATAGTTCTCGTGGTCGGGTTCGATGAAGTCGGGATCGATCTCCCCGGCCTCGGCGGCCTCCCGGTAGGCGTCGATCGCGAGCCGAACGGTGCGGAGGTTGCGGCGGAGTTCGATCTCCTTGGCCCGGACGGAGGTGACCTTGGCGACCGGGATGATCGCCATCGCCAGCACCGACAGGATCCCGGCCGCCACCACCAGCTCGATGAGCGTGAAGCCGCGCTGGCCCGCCGGCCGGGGAAGTCCGGCCTTCGGGAGGGCGCGCATCGGAGTTGGCGTTTTCAGAACTGGCATTTCAGAACTGGCATTTCAGAACCGGCATTTCAGAACTGGCATTTCAGAACTGGCATCTCAGAATTGGGGCACCGAGGCGAGGCTGAAGAGGGGGAGGTAGATCGCGAGGAGCACGAGCGCCACAAAGCCGCCCAGGATGAGGAGCACGATCGGGGTGAGCAGGCTGAGGAGCACGGTCACCCGGTTCTCGATCACCTCGTCGTTGAAATCGGCGACCGAGGAAACCATCCGGGCGAGGTCGCCGGTGCCCTCTCCCACCCGGACCATCTGGAGCGCGAAGCCGGGGATCTCGCCGCTGTCGGCGAGTGTCTCCACGAAGGAACGGCCCTCGCGGACCAGATCGGCGGTGGGTTCCAGCACGCTCCTGAGGTGGCGGTTGCCTACCGCCCGCGCCGCCACCGGGATTGCGCTCGCGAGCGGCATCCCCCCGCCGAGCAGGGTCCCGAGCGCCCGCGAGAATTGGGACACGGCGTAGAGCCTCAGCACCCCTCCCACCGCCGGGAGGCGCAGGACCCAGCGGTCCCGGAAACGCTTGGCCCTTTCGGTGCGCGACCAGGCGGCGAAGAGCAGGAGCGTGCCGAGGAGGCCGGTGGTCACCCAGAGGAGCCGGCTCTTCACGAATTCGGCGGCGGCCAGCAGCGCCGTGGTCAGGGGGGGCAGCTCCTGGTTGAAGCCGGCGAAGAAGGGGACGAAGTTGGGGATCACCCCCAGGAGGAGATAGGCAGCCGTCCCGAGGAGTGCGGTGAGCAGGAATGCGGGATAGACCAGGGCGGCGGTCAGGCTGGACCGCGCCTTTACGGCCACCCGCATGGCGTCCGTGAACCGCACGAGCATCCCCGGGAGGTCGCCGCTGGTCTCCCCCGCCTGGAGGCACGCCGGATACACCGACGGGAAAAACGGATAGCGGCTCACCGCAGTGCTCATCGGCACCCCGGACCGCACCTCGGAGAGGATCGTCTGGACTGCATCCCGAAAGGTCGGGTTCTCCATGCGCTCCACCATGATCCCGAGTGACTCCGCGAGCGGCAGCCCGGCGTGGAGCAGCGCGGCCAGCTCCTGGTTGAAGAGCAGCACGTCGCGGCTCCGGACCCGGCGCCGGCTGCGGAAGATGGGAGTGCCCGCTTCGAAGAGACGGCCCAGCGCGGCGAGGGGCGAGGTGCGCCGAATCGCGAAGACGTGAAGCCCCTGGCTCTGCAGTTCCTGGCGGGCAGCATCGGCGTCCCGGGCGGTCAGCCGGAGCCGCCGCAGGTCGCCCGCGGGTTCGCCGACCTGGCAGAGGAATTCGGGCATCTTCGGGGTCCCCGCATGGTAAACGTGAGGGGTAGACCCGTGCTGTTTTCGGCACCTGACCGCTAGACTGGTTTTCATGAGCCGAAAGAAGACCGCCAGGAAGAAACGCCGGCTTCGCGCTGCTCGAGCCGGTTCGGGAGGCTTTCGCAACGAGCAGGTGCTTGCGGAGAACCGGAGAGCGCGGCGGAACTTCGTCATCCTCGAGCAGTTCGAGGCGGGCGTCGCGCTCACCGGGGCCGAGGTGAAGTCCTGCCGGTCCGGCGGGGCGAACCTGAAGGACGCCTACGGCCGCGAGCGAAACGGCGAACTCTTCCTCGTGAACTGCCACATCGCGCCCTACGTGCACGCCCCCCCGGAGCAGGGGAATCCGGAACGGAACCGGAAGCTGCTGCTCCACGAGGACGAGATGCAGCGGATCGCCGGGAAGCTCACGATGGCCGGGCTCACCCTGGTGCCGCTCCGCATCCACCTCCGGAACGGCTGGATCAAGGTCCAGGTCGCTCTCGCCAAGGGCAAGAGCACCCGGGACCGCCGCGAAACCATCAAGCAGCGCGAAGCCGCCCGCGAGGTCCGCGAGGCGCTGGGTTAACAGCCTGTGGTGGAACCCGGGTGAGCGCCGAGAGCGGGGAGGCGCCCGGCTGACAAGGCGCGTGAGGGAGGAATACCGAGTGTATTTCGACCGAAACGCAACGCAGAGCGCCGCAAAGCGGCGCGGTTCAGGCGGGATGCATCGCCGCTCGAACGCCGCCTGGGTTTCACCACAGGCTGTTAAGTCAGGGACCGCCGGTGTTCACACCGGCACCGCCCGCGCAGCGGGCGCAACCGCGGATGGCTATGGGCGCAGAAGCGCGGGTGACAGTCGGCCTCCACCGTTCCGGCCAGAGATCCCCGACCAAGTACCCTCCGGACGAGAGCGCAACCAACGAACCCGAGGTGACGGACCTAACCGAGGAGCTCGGCGTCTGGGACGGCAAGTCCACGGCCGCATTGCAGTCCATCTATCTGCGCCATCGCGCTGACGACGACTTTGTTGCGACAACCCTGGTGCTCGTTGCTGATGCCAATCTCCAACGGGCGGCAACCTGGATGTTGAAGCGACACCTGGAACTCGGAAATCCCCTCTCCGCTCGCGAGTGCCGTTCCATTCTGGGCAGTCTCTCCGTCCAGCAAGATTGGGAAAGCAAGCTGCACCTCCTCCAGTGCCTTCTCTATCTGAGCATTGCTGACGAAGACCGCCCTGGTCTCGAGCAGTTTCCGGATGCGTGCGTCAGGAGCGACAAGAAGTTCGTCAGGGCGTGGGCCTACAGCGGATACAAAGAGTTGGCGCTGCGTTTTCCGCAATACCGGGAGGCGGTGGACGGCATGCTTGCCCGGGCCGGCGGGTCGGAGGCTGCGTCGGTCCGGGCGCGGATTCGTAATTTGCGCAAAGGGCGCTGAGCCAGCCGCGAGGCCCGGCCGCTCGTTCGGTCTCGGACCGGCGCAGCCCCCGTAGAATCGATCGCCGGCCACCGTACCGTCAACGGGAGGTTCCCCATGCTCTCAGTCACGAGAATCAGCGCACTCTCAGCCCTCTCGCTCGCACTCCTCGCCGCCCCCACAGCCGCTCAGGATCTCGAAACCCTCCGCCCGGTTGCCGACCAGAGCGCATCCGAACCGCTTCCCGTGGAGACTCTCCTGTCGCTCTCCTCTTCCGTGGGTGGCGAGACGCCGCGCTGGGCCCCGGAAGGCGACAGGATCCTCCTGGGTGGTTCGAACCTGCGGCTAATCCGTGCCGAAGGTGGCGCGATCAGCGAGTTGCCGGTGCCTACGGGAGGCAGCGGTCATTTTCTGGCGTCGGCCGAGCCGCAGTGGTCGCCGGACGGACAATGGATCTCCTATGTATCGGACAGGAGCGGCACGCCGGAGATCTGGCTCTGGTCCGTTCAGGGAGGCGAAGCATTCCGCATCACCGGGAACGGCGGGCGGCTGATCAAGGGCTACTCCTGGTCGCCGGACGGGCGCAGGATCGCGTTCTCCGGCAATCGTCACGGGCAGTACGACGTGTGGACGGTGGAGGTCCCGTCCGGGGAGGCTCGCCGGCTTACCGACGGACCCGAACTGGAGGTCTATCCCGCTTGGAGCCCCGATTCCGAGTCTGTCCTGTACGTCCGACTCGATGGCGAATGGATGGACCATACGATTGTGGAAGTCCCGGTCGACGGCGGTGAAGAGCGGGTCATCGTGCGCGACGAGGACTTTTTCGACTACGGGGAGGGGGGCACGTTCGGCTATCCCCTGGTCTCCCCGGACGGCTCCACGGTGGTCTTTCCGTCCTACCGCTCCGGGTGGATCAACTACTGGGGCGTGCCCCGGTCGGGAGGAGAACCCAGGCCGGTGGTGGCGGCCGAGGCCGACCAGACGGAAGGTGCTTGGTCCCCCGACGGCGGCGGGTTCGCGTACGTCGAGAACCACGGGGGCACCTACCAGCTCCGAATTGCGCCGTCGGGTGGCGGAGAGCCGCGCGTCATAGCGGCTCCCGAGTCCGGAATCATCGGAGCGCCTCAGTGGTCTCCGGACGGCAGCCGCATCTCCTACACCCTCGAGACGCCGACTCGCCCCGGGGATCTGGTTGTCCGTGCCCTCGCATCGGGGAAGTCCTCCAGGCTGACCGATTCGATGCCGATGGAGGCGATCGAGAATCGCCTGGTCATGCCCGGGAAGTTGGCGTTCCGCAGCGGAGACGGCCCGGCGATCCCCTCCTATCTCTACCGGCCCGGCGCCGGGCGGGGCGCCGAAGATCGCCGCTATCCGGCGATCGTCTGGACCCACGGCGGACCCACGTCGCAATGGGAGGACAGCTTCGAGCCTCAGGTCCAGTTCTTCGTTCAGCGTGGCTACGTGGTACTGCTGCCCAACGTGCGCGGAAGCTCCGGGTATGGCCGCGCGTTCGAGGAGGCCAACGACGGCTGCTGGGGCAAGTGCGACTTTCGGATGCGGTGGCGGCCGCGGAGTACCTCCGAACCCTCCCGTACGTCGACCCGGAGCGCATCGGAACCACCGGAACCAGCTACGGAGGGTTCATGTCGTGTGCGGCGGTGAGCTTCGGCGGCGAGACCTTCCAGGCCGTGATCGCGGCGTCCGGCTACTGCGACCGGGTCACCTTCTTCGAGGACGGCGAATTCCGCCACCTGCAGCAGCTGCGCAAGGAGATGGGGCGGCTCGAGGAGCACAGGGATCGCTACCTCGCGAACTCCCCCTACTATCACCTCGCCGATGCCCGGGTACCCGTCTTCGTGCTCCACGGCGAGGGACGCTATCCGGGCTCACCGCAGATGACCGAATTCTTCCGGGAACTGCAGCGCCTCTACAAGCCCGCCCGCTACAAGGCCTACGCAGGCGAGAACTTCTACGTCCGAGGCTTCGAGAACAGGATGGAGATGCTCGCCGACATGAAGGCGTTCTTCGACTTCTATCTTCTGGGAAAGGACGCCGAGCTGCCGGGGGTCGGGTATCTGGAGGAACTCGAAGGCGTGTCCCACTGAACCTCGAGCAGTTCGAGGCGGGCATCGCGCTCACCGGCGCCGAGGTGAAGTCCTGCCGGGCCGGCGGGGATCGCGCCCAACGTGAACGCGCCGGCGGATCAGGGGAACCGGGACCGCCGGTCTTCATTCAGACCGGCACCGCCAGCGCAGCGGGCGGAACCGCGTATCGCCGACGAACAAGAAGCGCGCAGACGGCTTGGAACGCCGACCTCCGGCCAGTTCTCCCGGTGGGGGCCGGCACTGCTCCCCGCAAGGGAGCGAGACAGTTCTGACGCCCCGTGCCCGCATGGCGTGTCCCCCGTAGAATCGCCCGCGAGGCGCTGGGGTAGGGCCGGGACTGCCGCCCCGCGCGGTGGCGCGTGGGCTGGGAACGGGGAGCTCCAGGCCGGGCGTGGCGCGCCGCCCGGACACCGGGAGGCGCAACTACAATTCCCCCCGTTGCCCCGAATCGGGGGATGTCAGGTCCGTAGAACGCGGCGCCACGGCGACGCCCGGCCTGTTCAAGGGAGACTCCGCATGAGATCCACGATGTCGCTCGCGCTCTTGGCGGCGCTGGCGTGCGCCGCGCTGGCCAGCGATGCCAGGGCGCAGGCCGAGCCGCAGCCGCCCCCGGACAAGGAGGCCGTGCGGGAGATCGTCCGGGAGTACCTGCTCGAGCACCCGGAGGTCATCGAAGAGGCGATCCTCTCGCTCAACGCGAAGCGCCAGGCCGCAAAGGCGGCGAGGGCGCGGGACGCGCTGATGAAGAACCGCGCGGCGCTGGTCGGCCATCCGATGTCGCCGGTTTCCGGCAACCCCGAGGGCGATGTGACGCTCGTCGAGTTCTTCGACTACCAGTGCGGCCACTGCAAGCGCTCGCTCGCGCCGGTCATGGATCTGCTGAAGAGCGATCCGGGGCTGCGGATCGTGTGGAAGGATCTCCCGGTGCTCGGGCCGGTCTCGAGTTTCGCCGCGCTCGCGTCCATGGCGGCACACAAGCAGGGCAAGTATCAGGCGTTCCACGAGGCGGTCATGGGGGCGCGGGATCGCCTCAGCGAGGACTCGGTGATGGTGATCGCGGAGCGGGTCGGACTCGACATTGAGCGCCTGCAGCAGGACATGGCCGATCCGGAGATCGCTGCCTATCTGGGCGAGACGCAGCGTCTTGCCCGCGAGCTGGGCATCACGGGGACCCCGGCCTTCGTGATCGGGAACACGCTGGTGCCGGGCGCGGTGGACGGCGCGCGGCTCAGGCAACTCATCGCCGAGGCTCGCAGCGGCGGCTGACGGCCGCCCGCTGCTGGGCCGGCGCGACGGTTCGGAACGCCGCCCCGGCATCGCTCCCTCCGGAAGAGCGAAACTGGTGCTGACCCGGAGGGTCCGGTTGACGCACCCCGTAGAATCGGTTTGCTGCACCCGAGACGGGAGGTTTTCCATGCCGCCATTCACACGAACCGCCGCCCTGTCGGGCCTCTTGCTGGCGTTAGCAATAGCCCCCGCTACCGCCCAGGACCTCGAAACCCTCCGCCCGGTCGCCGACCAGGGCGCCGCCGAGCGCGCCAAGCTGGCCCAGGTGATGGTGGACTCCATCTTCAGCTTCGGCGAACTCGGCTTCCAGGAGGTCGAGACCTCCCGCTACATCACCGGGGTCCTCCGCGACAACGGCTTCGAGATCGAGGAGGGGATCGCCGGGATTCCCACGGCCTGGATGGCGCGCTGGGGATCCGGCTCTCCGGTGATCGCGCTCGGCAGCGACATCGACGGCATCCCGAAGGCGTCCCAGAAACCGGGCGTCGCCTACCACGAGCCGCTGGTCGAGGGCGCCCCCGGCCACGGGGAGGGCCACAACTCCGGGCAGGCGGTGATCGTCGTCGGTGCGCTGGCCGCCAAGGAGGTCATGGAGCGCGAGGGGATTGGGGGCACCATCGTGATCTGGCCAGGGGTAGCCGAGGAACTGCTCGGCACCAAGGCCTGGTTCATCCGCGCGGGCCACTTCGACGATGTGGACATCTGCATCTTCACCCACGTGGGCTCCGGCTTCGGGGTGAGCTGGGGGCAGGGGAGAGGCAGCGGCCTGGTCTCGGTGGAGTACACCTTCCGCGGCGAGTCGGCGCACTCGGCGGGGGCGCCGTGGCGAGGCCGGAGCGCGCTCGACGCGGTGGAGATCATGAACATGGCCTGGAACGTCAAGCGCGAGCATCTGCGGCTGCCGCACCGCTCCCACTACGTGATCTCGAACGGCGGGGACCAACCCAACGTGGTGCCCCAGCTCGCGTCGGTCTGGTACTACTTCCGGGAGCTCGACCAGCCGCACATGAAGGAGCTTTTCGACCTCGGGAACACGATGGCGACGGCGGCGGCGGCGATGACCTCGACCGAGGCTTCGTGGCGCATTCTGGGCCACGCCTATCCGCGGCACTTCAGCAAGCCGGTGGCGGAAGCGATCTGGGCGAACATCGAGCGGGTGGGGCTCCCGGAGTGGAGCGAGGCGGACGAGGCGCTCGCCCGGGGCCTTCAGCGCGAGCTCGGAGTCGAAGAGAGCGGCCTTGCTACCGAACTCGGCGAGATGGGCGGCCCGGCGCCCGAGCCCCGGCTCGGGGGCTTCTCCGATGACATCGGGGACATCTCCTGGAAGGTTCCCACGGTCTCGATGCGTTTCCCGTCAAACATCCCCGGCGGTCCGGGCCACCACTGGGCGAACGCGGTGGCGATGGCGACCCCCATCGCCCACAAGGGCGCGGCCGCCGGCGCGCGGGTGATCGCCATGACCCTCATGGACCTGTTCCTGAACCCGGAACTCGTCCCGGCCGCGAAGGAGTACTTCGCGGAGCAGACCGCCGAGCACGAGTACACCCCGCTGATCGGCCCGGACGACCAGCCGGCGATCCATCTCAACAAGGAGAAGATGGACTCCTTCCGCGAGGCGATGCGGCCGTTCTACTACGACCCGGAGCGCTTCGACACGTATCTGGAGCAGCTCGGGATCGAGTACCCGACGGTGCGGGAGGGCGAACGGGAGGAGTGAGGCGGGCGCCGGGTCAGGAAGTCCGGTCAGGAAGTCCGGGGTTCTCCCCGGAAGACCTCCCGGCGATGCCAGTCCACGAACGCGGGATCCGGGAGTTGCGCGTGCTCCTGCGGCTTCCGCACCGGTCGGCCTCGAGCGTCCACCAACTGGCGGAAGGCTTCGCTCGTTCCGCTGAGTTCCTGGGAGATCAAGAGTCTTAGCTCGCGGCCGCTGACTGCAGCGAGGCCAATCGCGCCCCGATCGAGCGCGTGGTGGTGGAGCTTGCAGAGGGCAAGCCCGTTGGGAACCATGTCCGGCCCGCCGGCGGCGTGCCACTTGATGTGAGCGGCGTCGAGTCCCAGCAGGTCGTCGTCGAGCCGGACATCGAAGTCGCAGACCGCGCAGCGGCGTTCGTAGGCGGTCATTACGGCCCGCCGGAAGTTCGGGTCGCGCCTGCGGCGCCGCGTGGTTCCGTACTCGGTTGGGGTCTCGAGCGCCATCGGATCCGCGAGCCCGACGGCATCCCGGATAGGCGTGTGGAAGGACTCGGGGAAGTGACCGTTCAGCAGCGTGACCGCTGCTGTCTCGATGAGTTCCGGGTCCGTCCGCAGGAGTTGATCCAATCCGGTCGGAAGTCCGCCCTGGACTCCCAGCCTGCGCAGCGTGGCGGCAGAAACGGACCTACCTCCCTTCTTCTTCGGGAGGCTGTCCCTATCCGGGATCTCCCAGATTCCGTCCGTCTGCAGGTGCCAGAAGGGGAACTCAGGGTGGGTGACCTGGCGCGGAGGTCCGAACCGTTCAAGCAGTTGCCGTAGCCGGGCTTCCACGTCTTCGTAGCGAACGAGCCGCTTCTCATCCTGCGAGAGCCGGCCGAGCGCCAGGAGGAGCAGGAGCGGTTTGTGCGGTGCTCGCACGCCCCCGCGCTTCCACACGTTGAGGCTGTCCAGCGCCGTGAGGAATTCCTCTCGGTTCATGACCGGCCCGATCTCGACAGTGACAAGCCTCGTACCTTACTCAGGGGCAGGGCCGTAATCCGGTCGGCCAGCGGGTACTCCAACTCGCCCGGATAGACGACCCACAGGTGTTCGAGCCCCAGGTCGTCGATGACGATGTGCATGGACTTCGTGGTCTTCGGGGCATCGGAGCACTTGAACTCGAAGCCGAACCGCTTCCCGCCGCGCAGGAGCAGCAGGTCCAGTTCTGCCCCTCGCTGGGTCCGGTAGAAGTAGGCCTCGTGCCCGCCGTGGGCGATGAGTGTTTGCTCGAGGGCGAATCCCTCCCAACTGGCGCCGTAGCGTGGGTGGAGGGGGAGTTGATCCGGGTCTTCAAGGCCCAGCAGGAAGTGCAGGACCCCGCTGTCGCGCAGGAACACCCTCGGCGACTTGACGAGCCGCTTTCCCAGATTCTCGAACCAGGGAGGCAGCACCCGGATCATGAAGGAACCGGCGAGCAGGTCGCGGTAGTGGTTCACCGCGGTGGGGCTCACGTCCATGGACCGCGCCAGCTCGCTGGCGTTCCAGAGCTGGCCGTGCCAGTGGGCGAGCATCCGCCAGAAACGGCCGAGGGCTTCCGGGGCGACCCTTGAGCCGAGCCCCGGAATGTCGCGTTCCAGGAAGGTGCGGGTGAAGGAGCGCATCCATCGCGTCCACGCTTCCGGCGAAGAAGCGAGCCAGGCGCGGGGGAAGCCGCCGCGCATCCAGAGGCGGTCCAAGTGGGCCGTACCCACCTCCCACACCGAGAAGCCGGCCACGTCTACGAACAGGATGCGGCCGGCGAGAGTCTCGGAGATCCCCGCGATCAGATCCCAGGAGGCGCTGCCGAGGAGAAGAAAGACGGCCTTGCGATCCGGGTCGTCGGAGATCGGCCGGAGCGTCTCGAACAGCTCGGGCAACCGCTGGATTTCGTCGAGGACGACGAGACCTTCCCGGCCGCTCAGCATTCGCTCCGGAGTGCGGGAAAGGGCTTCGCGCACGGTGGGGCGTTCGAGATCGAGGATGGTCGAGGGGCCCGGCCAATCCGAGGCGATCTGTCGGGCGAGGGTTGTCTTGCCGACCTGCCGCGCTCCGAGCAGAGCGACCACGGGGGCCTCGGAGAGACCCTGGAGGATGGTTTGGCGCAGTTCCGGGCGATCGGTATGTTGTTGAATATCCATTGGAGTAGATGGATATTCAACAATAATGATTCGCCGCTCCGGCAGCAACCGCGGCGCGGAGCGAGCCCGGTTCGCTAACCAGCGCCGGGACCCGAGTCCGATGGGTCCTCCCGACGGGTGCGGTATGCCTGTTTCGGGGTGTTCGGGGCGATCCGGCCGCTCATCATCGGCCCCGGAATCTACGCCACTCTCGAATGGAAGACAGCGGGCTCCCGTTCCTCAGGGCGAATGCACTCGGCAACCAGGAAGTAGCCGGGCTCCAGTTCTATTTCGTATGCCCGGTCCACCGCGGCCTCCATGCTCTCGAAAAAGAGGGCAGTCTGCCGTAGGCGATCTGCCAACTCGGCGTGATCGAGCGCTTGCGATACGTCGTTATGGAACAGCAGCACGAACTCGCGGTGGTGCTGTTCGGCGAACTCCACTCGAAGCTGGCTCTCGAAGAACTCATGGAGCTTCCGAACGGAGAGGGACGTTCTATCCATGCGTGGCGCCTCCGCCGGTACCAGAAGAGTACCTATGCAGTGACCGCTGGATATTCAGCAGCACCGAGTCCGATCCCACCGGGGCAATGGCGGCGCCGCCGCTGTGAGTCTTCGTGCTGCGCCGTGCGGTTGCCCAAGAGTCAATCCTCCGGAATCGAGAGCCTGCCCGTGCCGGCCTCGGACAGCGCTGGGTCTTCGCGCCGCGTCCGGTACGCCTGTTTCGGGGTGTTCGGGCTGTCCGGAAACTGCCGCTCCAGCATCCCGGCCTCCAGGAGCGGCCGGATGTAGCGGTTCGCGAGGCTCCGCCGGTGCATGTCAAACCAGCGAGCGAGTTCGGCCGGGGTGGTCCAGTCGCGGTGGCGGCAGATGTCGAGGATCAGCGCGCGCAGGGCTTCCGGGTGCGGCCGAGGCCCGACCGCGGCGGCATTGCGGATGAACACCTTGGGAAGGCCCTCGAAGCGGGCGTCCTGGTCATCCTCGGGGGCCGCGGCTGCTGGCTGCTGGCTCGTTGTTTCCGACTGGCGGGATTCTGCCCGAGGTTCAGAATGTTCGTCGGACGCGACGTGCGGAAGTGCCGGTCGACGCCCTCGCCGGCCGGCCGGATCGGAGGGCTCGGCTCCGGCGGTTCTGGAAGTCGTGGCGGCGGACGCTTCCGGGCTCCTCAGCGTCCTCTCCTCCTCCGCCGAGCGCACAACGGGGAACCAGCCAGAGACAACGCGATGAACGTCCCGGACCCTTCGGGGTGGCCCAGTTTTATCTGTCGCCGGTGGCCCAGTTTTATCTGTCGCTTGACAGGCGGATGCGGACTCCACGCTCTGGCGGGGTCTGCTGGCGTGAACTCCACGCTGAAGCCGCGGAACTCCACGCTGTAGCGGGATCTGTTGGCGGGAACTCCACGCTGAAGCCGCGGAACTCCACGCTGTAGCGGGATCTGTTGGCGGGAACTCCACGCTGAAGCCGCGGAACTCCACGCTGTAGCGGGATCTGTTGGCGGGAACTCCACGCTGAAGCCGCGGAACTCCACGCTGTAGCGGGGTCTGTTGGCGGGAACTCCACGCTGAAGCCGCGGAACTCCACGCTGTAGCGGGATCTGTTGGCGGGAACTCCACGCTGAAGCCGCGGAACTCCACGCTGTAGCGGGATCTGTTGGCGTGAACTCCACGCTGAAGCCGCGGAACTCCACGCTGTAGCGGGATCTGTTGGCGGGAACTCCACGCTGAAGCCGCGGAACTCCACGCTGTAGCGGGGTCTGCCGGCGTGAACTCCACGCTGAAGCCGCGGAACTCCACGCTGTAGCGGGATCTGTTGGCGTGAACTCCACGCTGTCGGGGTCGCGGAACTCCACGCTGGCATGCGGAACTCCATTTCTGGAGCGGGATCTGTTGGCGTGAACTCCACGCTGTGAGCCGCGGAACTCCACGCTGTGCCGGGGTCTGTTGGCGGGAACTCCACGCTGCGTCTCCACGCTTCGGGGTCTGGGCGTGAACTCCACGCTGGCCGCGGAACTCCACGCTGTCTATTTCGGAGCCGGTTGACCGGGCAACTCGGCTGCATGCGTCTATTTCGGAGCGGGGCCGGCGGATGCGCTCCATTCCGGGGGTTGGTGCGTCTATTTCGGAGCCGGTTGACCCGGGCATGCGTCTATTCCGGGGTCGGCCGGCCGGGCATGCGTCTATTTCGGGGTCGGTTGACCCGGGCATGCGTCTATTTCGGAGCGGTTGATCCCGGGCATGCGTCTATTTCGGGGTCGGTCGAGCCCGAGGCATGCGTCTATTTCCGGAGCCGGTTGACCCGGGCATGCGTCTATTTCGGGGTCGGTCGATCCGGGCATGCGTCTATTTCGGGCATGCGTCTATTCCGGAGCCGGTTGACCCGGGCATGCGTCTATTCCGGATCGTCGGCGATCCGGCTGGCATGCGTCTATTCCGGAGCCGGTGGGGGTCGGCCGGCCCAAGCATGCGTCCGGGATCGGTCCGGGCATGCGTCTATCGGTCGGTTGACCAAGCATGCGTCTATGCGGGATCGGTCGGCCTAGCATGCGTCTATCCCGGAGCCGGTTGACCCGGGCATGCGTCTATTTCGGGGTCGGCGGCCCAAGCATGCGTCTTCCGGGATCGGTCGGCCTGAGCATGCGTCTATCCCGGAGCCGGTTGACCCGGGCATGCGTCTATTCCGGGGTCGGCTCTATGCGTCTATCCCGGGATCGGTCGGCCTGAGCATGCGTCTATCCCGGAGCCGGTTGACCCGGGCATGCGTCTATTCCGGGGTCGGCTGGCCCAAGCATGCGTCTATCCCGGGATCGGTCGGCCTGAGCATGCGTCTATCCCGGAGCCGGTTGACCCGGGCATGCGTCTATTCCGGGGTCGGCCGGCTCAAGCATGCGTCAATTCCGGGATCGGTCGGCCTGAGCATGCGTCCCGGGTCGGCCGGCTCGGGATATCCCGGCGTCTATCCGGTTGACCCGAGCATGCGTCAATTCCGGGATCGGTCGGCCTGAGCATGCGTCTATCCCGGAGCCGGTTGACCCGGGCATGCGTCAATACCGGGATCGGTCGGCCTGAGCATGCGTCTATCCCGGAGCCGGTTGACCCGAGCATGCGTCAATCCCGGGATCGGTCGGCCTGAGCATGCGTCGGATGAAGAGCGATATGCGTTCCGCCAGCCTCCGGCTGGCGGTGCCGACTGGAGGTCGGCGTTCGCGTGCCTGCGTCCCGTGAGGGTGAGTGGCGGAGGGAGTTTCGCCCGCTGCGCGGGCGATGCCGGTCTGAAGACCGGCGTTCCCAGCCTCCGCGCCACCATGCTTGTCTGAAGATCGGTGTTCCCTTCGCGGTGGCGCTACCTGCGATCGAAATCGGCGGTTCCGCGCCATCCCCGATTGACAGGCTCGAAGGCTGCCCGTAGGCTGCGAAATCAGTAACCGACTCGACTGAGTGGAGGAGACCCATGCTTTCAAATAGCCGCCCGATCGCGATCGCGCTGGGCGTATTCATGCTCGCCCTGCTTGCTGCCGGCAGCGCCGTGGCCCAGCCCTACAACTGCGAAGAGGTGATGGTCCCGATGCGGGACGGCACCAAGCTGGCCGCGGACGTCTACATGCCGGTCAATCAGGGCGACGGCCCGTTCCCCGTCATCCTCGAGCGCACGCCGTACAACAAGGGCGGCTGCGAGCACCGGTTCGCGCCCTACTTCGCCGAGCGCGGCTACGTGGCGATCGTCCAGGACGAGCGCGGCCGCTACAACTCGGAGGGCGTCTACTACTGGCTGCTCGACGAGGCGTGGCACGAGCGCCAGGACGGCTACGACACGATCGAGTGGGCGGGCACCCAGCCCTGGTCCACCGGGAAGGTCGGGACCATGGGGCTCTCGTTCACCTGCTTCAACCAGTACCTGACGGCGCCGACCCGGCCGCCGCACCTGTCCGCGATGTTCTGCGCGCACTCGGCGTCGAACGCCTACAAGGACCTCTACTGGGCGGGCGGCGCGCTCCACATGATCATGCCCACCTGGCTGCTATCGCAGAACGAGATGGTCCAGCCGGTGCCGCTCGACGAACCCGGACGGCGGACAGGCTACGTCGGCGGTGACGACGCCTGGCGGAGGTGGCACGAGCGGCGTCTCGAGACCCGCTCGCCGATGGCCAACAGCATGATCACGACGATGATGACGGACATGATCGACAACCCGTACTACAACGACTACTGGCGGCAGTACGCGGTCGACGAGCAGTGGGACAAGATCGATGTCCCGATCCTCCACTACGCAAGCTGGTACGACCGCTATCCGCACTCGCAGGTCAAGCACTTCAACGGCATCAAGGCCCAGGGCGGGCCGCGCGCCCGCGACAGCCAGAAGCTGTTCGCCGGGCCCTGGCTCCACGGAGCCGGTCTCATCACCGCCCGGGTGATCGGCGATCTCGACTTCGGCCCCGAAGCGGCCATCGACTACAACGGGTTGCGCCTGAGGTGGTTCGACTATCACCTGAAGGGGATCGACAACGGCATCATGGACGAGCCGGCGGTGAGCCTCTTCATCATGGGCGCCAACACCTGGCGCGCCGAGCACGAGTACCCGCTGGCCCGCGAGGTGCGAACGGACTACTTCTTCCGGGCCGAAAAGACCGGTTTGGTCGACTCGCTCAACGACGGCACCCTCTCGCTCGAACCGCCGGGAGAAGAGGCGGCCGACACCTACACCTACGACCCCCGCGACCCGGTGGCGTCGATTGGCGGCGATCTGTTCATCCAGCCCAACGGGGCACAAGACAATCGGCCGGCCGACCGCCGGAGCCTGACCTTCACGACACCCGTGCTTGAAGAAGACACCGAAGTCACCGGTCTGCCGACCGTGGAGCTCTATGCCTCGTCCAGCGCGGTCGACACCGACTGGACAGTGACGCTAACCGACGTGTTCCCGGACGGCTACTCGCTGACGCTCCGTCAGAACATCCTGCGCGCGCGCTATCGGGAAGGCGACGAGGCGCCGGTCCTGATGACCCCCGGCGAGGTCTACAAGTTCGCCATCGAGATGTATCCCATCTCGAACCTCTTCAAGGCGGGCCACCGCATCCGGTTGACGGTGTCGAGCAGCTCGTTCCCGAAGTGGTATCCCAACGGGAACACCGGCAGGGAGATGGACGAGGACATGCCGGTGGTGGTTGCGGAGAACAGCATCTATCACGATGCCGAGCATCCCTCGAAGGTCATCCTGCCCATCATTCCGGCGGGATCGTCGTCGGGACGGGGCGCGGCGGTAACGCCGCGCTAGGGGACTGGCGCGCCGACGCGATCGTTGCGCGCCAGGACCCGGCCGTCGGGCCCGAATCCGAAGGGCACCGAGCGGTTGTCGGGGTCCCAAAGGTCAGGGTGGGTCTGCACCTGGAGATGAAGGTGCGGCATCGTCGTGTTCCCCGAGTTTCCGGCGAGCGCCAGCGGATCTCCCTTCCGGACCCGGTCGCCTTCGCTGACCCGGAGCGTCCCGTGCCGGAGATGCGCAAGGAGGACGAAGAAACCGGTGTCGAGTTCGATGACGATGACGTTCCCCGCCGCGTCGGCGAGCTCGGTCACGAAGTTCGCGCCGCCTGCGTCTTCCATCTCGTCGCGGGCGACGACCACCGTACCGTCCGCGGGCGACACCAGCGGCTGCTCCCAGCTATGGACCGTCGCATTCGCATCGCCCGGATCGCCGGTGAAAATCCGGCCGTCTTCCAACCGGACGAGATCGAGGGCGAACCGCTGGTTGTAGGCCGCGAGATGGTGGCTCTGCAGGGGACTGTTACCACCCTGCAACACGAGCCACTCCCCCGCGAACGGGGGAGCGATCTGTAGTGCGGCGGCCGGTCCCCCGACAAAGGCGCGACCAAGATCGAATGCCAGGACCAGGGCGCCGGCCGCCATGACGAGGGTGGCCCCGGCGTTCGTCCGGCGCGGGACGAGGAAGGATGCCGCGACCCGAAGCAGGCCGACGACGATCATCCCGGCGAGCAGGGTGGTCAACTCCGCCGACCGGGGGAAAACCGCGATGCACGCGACGGCGGCCGCCGCCCAGAAGCTCGCCCGCCCCACCGCCTGGACGAAGTAGGGCCGATTCTCGGATCCACGAAGTCCCCGCAGCAGCCCCGGATGAAGGCGCCCCTTCCGCGCCCACCAGATTCGGCTCGCGATCGCCCAGACGGAGCCGAGCAGCAGCACGAGCGCGAGCGCCTGGTGGCTGTAGAGACCAACGAAACGGAGGGAAAACAGGGCCCCGAGACCCAGCGCCGTCAGCAGGGTCGTGACGACCCGGTAAGCGTGCTTCCTCATCCGGTCAGCGGATCATGAGCGAAGCGTCGGCGACGGCCACCGCCAGCCGAGGAAGCCGGCGGTGGGGTACAGGAGTACCTACGGCCAGAGCCAGCCGAAGACGCCCCCGGTGAGCAGCGCGTAGACCAAGCCGTCCGCCATCGTGCGCAGCGTGTAACCACAGCTCCGTCCCCACCAGATGGAAGCCTGCAGGATGGCGAGCGAATACCCGGCGAAGCTGACCGCGGCGACCACCCGGAACACGTCGCCGTACGCCGCCCCGATTCCGAGGGTCATCCCCGCCACGTAGGCGGCGAAGCCCCCGACGACCAGCGAATAGCCGAACCACATCCCGAGGCTTTTGCCCATATTCATGGGTTCGTTCGGAAGCACGGTCAGGATCGCCACCGGTCCCTCCTTGGTCTTCTGGATGAATTCGGGGGACGCCATTTCTTTCGCGTCCGCGCCGTGGGGCATCGCGTAGTCGCCGGGCGGGATCTGGAACGGCCGCAGCGCGTCGGCGACCCGGCGCTCGTCGGGAATCGCCCCCATGTCCTTCTTGTGGAAGCCCAGCACCATGTGGATCACCGAACTGGCGATGAACACGAGGACGGCCGCGATGAGGATCGGCAGCCAGAGGGAGAGGACGGTCATCATGGGGCGGGTCTCCTGGCGGGTGAGGCGCTTGTGTCTGCGGGGATTACGACCGCAGTTTCTTGGGGTTGCGGATCATGTCACCGGCGTTTCGGCCATTCCTACTGGTCCGATCAACCGGGGCAAGCTCAGAGGCTGGCGCTCCGCTGTCGCGCGCCGTCCGGGTTGTCGGCGGTGCCTTAGCAGCCTGTGGTGGAACCCGGGTGAGCGCCGAGCCCGGTGAGGCCCAGTTCTCCCGGTGGGGGCCCGGCTGACAAGGCGCGTGAGGGAGGAATACCTGGTGTATTTCGACCGAAACGCAACGCAGAACGGAGCGAAGCGGAGTGGTTCAGCCGGGATGGATCGCCGGGCGAGCCCCCACCGGGAGAACTGGGCCGCCTGGGTTTCACCACAGGCTGCTAGCCCCGCGAAGCCCGCTGGGCGCGCAGCCGCGCAACCACCAACGGCCGGGCGATCTCGTTGAAGGCGAGCAGGAGTGCGTCGAGCTGCATCCGCTTGTTGCCGTAGGAGCGGTACATGTTGCGGTCGGTCTCCTCGACGAGGAGCAGCGCCTCCGCGAAAGCGCTCCCGGGCGCGAGTTCGGCGATCTTCCGCAGGTGTCCGGCATCGCCGGAGACCGCCGCGCTCTCGGAACAAAGAGCCGCCAGATCGCGAAGGGTGGCGCGGAGCAGCACCAGAACGGTCTGCAGTTCATCGATGTGGCCCGCCTTCCGGCTGCGGGGAGAGGCCTTCATGAGTCGTTCGGTCAGCGCCGTCCGCGCCGGCGGCGCGATGCCCCGGCCGACGATCACGGCCATCCGTTCGGCCTCCTCGGCGAGCGGCAACAGCCGGTCGCGCGGCAGCGCGAGCGCCCGCGCGAGGTCGCCGCGGGCGGCGGCCGCGGCGACCACCGCTTCTTCCGGCGGGTAGTCGTGCGCCTCCTGCAGCCGCGCGGCGACCGCCGGCGTGGTGGGCGCCGCGAAGCGCCAGCGCTGGCAGCGGGAGACGATCGTGGGGAGGAGCGCCGCCTCCCGGGTGGCGCAAAGAATCAGCCCGAGCCACGGATGCGGCTCTTCGAGCGTCTTGAGGAGCGCGTTGGCGGCCGGGGGGTTCATGGTGTCCGCGGCCTCGATCACCAGGACGCGCCGCCGCCCTTCGAAGGGATGGGTTCGCACCGCGGCGATCGCCTGGCGGACCTCGTCCACCCGGATCGGCTTGCCGCTCTCGGGCCTCAGGATCCGAACATCCGGGTAGGGCCCGCCCGCCGGACCGGTCCCGCGGCCGGCCTCTCCGCCCGTGCGGAACGCCGAGTCCGTCCCCACGATGCGTTGGTGGAGCACGCGGGTGGCCTCGGACTCCGGGTCCCGGTCGGAACTGTTCACGATGGCCGAGAGCGCGATCGCCGCCTCCACCGTGGGGGCGCCGGAAGGCCCGCTCAGCAGGAGGCTTTGCGGCAGCCGGCCGCTCGCGGCAAGCCCGGCCAACCGCGGGAACGGCGCGGGGATCGGAAACCCGGACACCGCGTCAGCCCTTCCTTTCCGATCGGGCGGCGACCGTTGCCCAGGCCGCCTCGAACACTTCGTCGGGGCTCTGATACCCCCGGATCACGACGACCCGCTCCGGTTCCTCGCGCGCGATCCGGAGGAAACTCTCGCGGACGTGGTGGTGGAACCGCTCGGCCTCCTGCTCGATCCGGTCGGTTCCCTTGAGGCGCGCGAAACCGGCGGCGACCGGCAGATCCAGCACCAGCGTGAGGTGCGGGCGGAAGCCTCCGGTGACCGCCTGGTCCACCGCCAGGATCTGTTCCACCGGCAGACCCCGGCCCCCGCCCTGGTAAGCGATCGTCGAATCGGTGAAGCGATCGGAGATCACCACCTCGCCCCGGAGGAGCGCCGGGCGGATCACCTCGGCGATGTTCTGCGCCCGGGCCGCGAAAAAGAGCGCGAGTTCGGTTTCGGGGGCGAGCGGTCCGCCGGTGTGCAGCAGCAGTTGCCGGATGACTTTCCCGGCGGCGGTGCCGCCCGGTTCGCGGGTCAGCGTGACCCGGCGCCCTTCGCGGCGCAGCCGCGTGCCGAGACGCTGGGCCAACGTGGACTTCCCGGCGCCATCAACCCCCTCGACGGTCAGGAACAGCGCCGAATCCGGGAGCCCGGATCCCGCGTTTCCCGACAAATTCGAAGAAAAGCTCGAAACGGGCTTACGACCGGGCCGGTGGGGCGGCTACCGGCCAGCCCTACCGGAACGTGGGGTTGAAGATCGGGACGTTCGAGCCGCACATCCGCTCGCGCGCGGAGCGTTCCCAGACCTCCCGCGGCACCGAGGGTCCCTCGGTCTCGCAGTGCGCCTCGAACGCGGCAGTCAGGTTGGCCGCGACCATGTCCGGAGCCATCCGTTCGATGTGCCGCCGTTCGAGCATGTGGATCAACTGGCCGTCCTTGAAGAGCGCGATGGCCGGGGACGACGGCGGGACGTCGGTCATGTAGCCGCGGGCGCGGTCGGTCGCATCGCGGTCCACCCCGGCGAAGACCGTCCCCATCTGGTCCGGGATCCGGGTGTGCTGGAGCGCCATGGTGACGCCGGGCCGTGCGGAGCCGGCGGCGCAGCCGCAGACCGAGTTGACCACCACGAGGGCGGTTCCGGGCTTCGCCAGCATCTCGTCCACGTCTTCGGCATGATGGAGCGGCGTCACCCGGCAGTCGGAGAGTTCCTCCCACATGGGGCGAACGGCGTCGGGGTCATAGAGAGGGGGAAGCGGCATGTGGAATCTCCTGGGGAAATCTCCTGGGTGGGCGCAACCCGGAAGGATACCGTCCGCTCAGTTACCGGCGGCGGCCGGCTCGCCGAGCGAGAACGCGACCAGTTTGTTGCCGGTGCCGCGTCCCACGGCGACCACCACGAACTGGACTCCCTCGGGGGATTCGTAGGTCATGGGGTTCGCGTAGGAACTGGCTCCGAGCGGGTGGGCCCACAGCTCTTCACCGGTGGTCTTGTCGATGGCGAAGAGGTGGTCGGCGCCTCCCGTGAAGAAGACGAGCCCGCCTCCGGTGACCATGGGTCCCGGGGCGCCCACGACCCCGAGCCGCTCGTCCCCGATTTCCACGCCCGCGAGCGCCTGGTGATCGCGGACGAGCGGGTTGTTGCCCGCGGGGACCTGGAAGAGGTGCTCCCCGGTGTTCAGATCGATCGCGGTGATCGTGCCGTACGGCGGCTTGTTGATCGGCAGCCCGTTCGGGAGGTTCAGCGACCGGCGGGCCCGGTCCAGCCCGTAGCGGCCTTCGGTCTGGTCGGGGTTGGCTTCGGTGATGGCGAGCAGCGCGGGGAACTCGTTGGCCTTGATGTAGATCACTCCGGTTTCGGGATCGGCCGCCGCTCCGCCCCAGTTCGCACCGCCGAGGATGCCGGGACTGGCGATCGTCCCTTCGATCGAGGGCGGGTTGTAGAGGCCCCCCATCCGGTACTTACGGACGATTTCGAGCGCCTCCTCCCGGAGCTCCGGGGTGAACGCGATCACGTCCTCCTCGGTGAAACCCTGTTTCGCGAAGGGTGCCGGGCGGGTGGGGAAGGGCTGGGTCGCGGCCGTCCGCTCGCCGGGGACATCGCTTGCCGGGACCGCGCGGTCCTCGATGGGCCAGACCGGTTCGCCGGTCACCCGGTCGAAGACATAGACGAACCCGGTCTTCGCCGGGGCCGCGACCGCGTCGATCTCCCGGCCGTCCACGTTGATGGTGAGCAGGGTGGGCGCTGCCGGCAGGTCGTAGTCCCACAGACCGTGGCGCACGGTCTGGAAGTGCCAGACCCGCTCGCCGGTCGAGGCGTCGAGACAGACGATGGCCTCGGCGTAGAGGTTGTCACCGAGGCGCATCCCCCCGTAGTAGTCGTTGCTCGGCGTCCCTACCGGCAGGTAGATCAGACCCCGTTCGGCGTCGAGCGACATGGGCGCCCAGACGTTCGTGTGCCCCACCCGGTCCCAGGATCCGTCCTCCCAGGTGTCGTTTCCGAACTCGCCGGGCTGCGGGATCAGGTTGAAGGACCAGACCAGCTCGCCGGTACGGGTGCTGAACGCCTGCACGTTGCCCGGCGGATCGCGTTCGTAGACGAAGCGGTCCCAGACGCCGTTCCCGAGGATCACCAGGTCCTCGAAGACGACCGGAGGCGAGGTCTGGGTGTAGTGGAGGCGGTTGATGGGCCACAGGAGTTGCGCCGTGAGGTCGATCTCGCCGCCGTCCCCGAACGAGGGATCGGGTTCCCCGGTGACGGTATCGATGGAGATGAGCCGCCAGCGGCTGTTCAGGAAGACCCGCCGCTTGCCGTCACCGTCCTCCCAGAGCGCGACCCCCCGGTGGACGAATCCGGTGCCGTTCGGGACCTGCCCCCACTCGGTGATCCGGGGGTCGTAGGTCCACTCGACTTCGCCGGTGTCCGGGTTCAGGGCGACGACTTTGTTATAGGCGGTGCTGACGTACATGACCCCGTCACGGACGACCGGGGTGTTCTCGAAACTGCCCGGGCGCACGGGGTTGTCGGGGACGGGCAGCCGGGGCCCGCTGAGCGGACCCTCGCCGGTATCCCACTCCCAGGCGAACTTCAGGTTGGCCACGTTCTCCCGATTCACCTGGGCGAGCGGGGAGTAGTGCATCGACCCCGGGTCGCCACCCCAACTCGGCCATTCGACGCGGGCGGCGGCGCCGGGAGCCTCCTGGGCGGAGGATTCGGCCGCGAAGGCGGCGAGGAACAAAAGGACGGCGAGTCGGGTCATGAGGGTGGATTATCGGGGAGGGGTTGGCCCGTTCGACGAGATCTGCATCAGCTCTCCTCTGGAGGCGCAAGCAATCGCAGCGACGGAAAATAGGTCCGGTAGCGGCGCGCGTCCCTGGTGATGAGTGTCAGATCGGCCACGACCGCGTGGGCCCCGATGTAGAAGTCAGGCAGCGGGGACCGCCGTCTCCCGCCCGCTCGCCGGTAGCGCTCGTAGGCGCGCGATGCCGGAAACGCGGCGTCATACGGCAGCGACCGCCTCTCGATGTCGAGCTGTTGCAACCAGCGATCCAGGGCTTGGGCATCGGCGAAATCGAGCGCCACCTCCGCGTAGATGATCGGGTTGATGGAGACGTTTCCTTCCGCGAGGGCGTCTTCCAGCGCGCGTTCCGACCAATCCCGCCACGTCGTGTCGTTCGTGGAGATGTCGAGCAAGACGTTTGCGTCCGCGAGGAACACTCAGTCCTCTCCCCGCGTCATTCGCATGATGTCGTCCGTGGTCCGGTTGCCTGTTCCGGCTCCCCGAGCCCGGCGAATGCGCTCCCGGACCAGCCCGCGGCGGCTCAATCGGGAGCGCAGGACAACGCAGTCCTCACCGGCCTCGAAGATCACTTCCGTGTTGGGGAGGAGGCCGTACGCCTGCCGGAGCCGCTGCGGGATCGTGACCTGTCCTTTTTCCGTAATTTTCATGGTAAGAAAGTCTAACCGCGACAGTCTTACCAACGCTGCGGGGAAGGCAGGGGAACGCCGACCCCCGGCCAGTTGCTGTGAAAATGCAGTCGCCCGGGACGCCGACAACCCGGATGGCGCGCAGGCAAGGGAACGCCGGCCAGTCCTCCCGGTGGGGGCCTTCAGACCGGCACCGCGCGGGAGCGCGAAACCAGCGCCGATGACGTTGCGCCATGGCAAGTTGACGGCCGCGTCTTTTTCATGACGGGCGAGGGTGTGCAGGAGGACCCGATCATGAGGGTTTCTCCCCGTGGGGGCCGGCACAGCCCGCCGCGGGTGGGCGGAGCGCGAGTTCCTTCCTCTCCTGATGGCGCCGGCTGCGTTTCGTCCCGAGAGCCATCATTCCCGCATGAAACAGCTCCAGGAAGACTTGTGGCAGAGCACGATCCACCGTGCCGGCATGCTCAACACCCACGCCTATTTCCTCGAACGTCCGGCCGGCAACATCCTCTTCTACAACACCGGCGGCGAAGCCGATCTGCGGCAGATGTCCGAGCGGGGCGGCATTGCCTGGCAGCTCCTCACCCACCGGGATGAGGCCGGTCCGTCCCAAGCGCGGATCAGAGACCGGTTCGGGTGCCGACTCGGCTGCAGCGCCATCGAGGCCCCGTTCGTCGGGGTGCACGGCGAGCCCGATGTGCTGTTCGGTCCGAGCGACAACCGGATCGAGGATGTGGCGATCATCCATACACCGGGGCACACGGATGGCAGCATCTGTTTCTTCTACAGGTCGCCGCACGGCAAGTCGTATCTCTTCACCGGCGACACGATCTTCCAATGGGACGGAGAGTGGTCCACATTGGTGCTCCCCCATTCCGGCGGCAGCGCGGCGGATCTGGCTCGAAGCCTGTCGAAGCTCAAGGAGATCGGTCCGGACATCGTGATGAGCAGCGGGTTCGTCGGCGAGGTGGCGTACCGGGAGGTGACGCGCGAGGAGTGGACGGCGTCCTCGACGACAGGATCGCCGGCCTCGGTGCTGCCCCGTGAAGCGGCCCAACGCAGGATGCCGCGGGCCCCTGGCGGATGCCTGCGCGTCGAGGGTTGCGCCGCTTGCCGCCTCGTCTACCGCCACCTAAGATCGCCGGAATGGAAGGGATGGGACCGAAGGGCGCGGCGCTGCTCGAGCGGCAGGGCGACGACCCCCCGCTCTCCGAGTTGGAGTTTCCCGGCTGCTACCTGCGGCCGATGACGTTCTCGGAATACGAGGACCACGAAGGCCGCGTCGAGTTCTTCGACTCCCGCGCCGGCCTCGCCTGCCTGGCGAGCGAGGCGGCGCATTTCGCGCACGAGATGCCGCTGCGCATGCTGGGGCCGCTGCTGGAACGGATCGCCCAGATGCGGGGATCGCCGATCGTCTTCTGCGGCCAGGCTGAGATCCGGCGGGTGCTTACTGGCTCCGAGGGAACGCGCCACATCCAGCCGGACGAGATGGTGTTCCTGGACCCGGCTCGGCTGGACCGGATGGCTTCGCCGTATTTGAACGCAGGGGAGGACCCGTATCCCGACGTGGTGGTGGAGGTGGACAGCACGACGGATGTGCGGAGGAATCGGCTGAAGCTGTATGAGGCTTGGGGGTTTCCGGAGGTCTGGGTGGAGGTACCGGACGCGTATGCGCCGAGCCGACCTGCGGGACTCCAATCGGGGCTCCGGATTTACTTGCTGGAAGGGGGTCGGTACGCGCCGTCGGAGGCGAGCCGAGCGTTTCCGGGCTGGCGGGCGGCGGAGATCCACGGTGCGCTGAACGAGCGGGTCATCTCGGAAGAGACCTCGGAGATCCTGTCGCGGGTGGGCCGTGCGCTGGGCGAACGGGAGGGCACGGGGCCGGACGACGACCCCCTGCTCCGCGAGCAGCGCGCCGAGGGACGCGCGCAAGGCGCCGGCAGGATGGCCCGCGCGCTCCTCCGGCAGCGGGGCGTCGCGGTCCCTGCCGACTTCCCTGCCGACTTCCCCGCCGGGCGTCACCTCAGCGCCCTCCGTTCGACGCCCGAAGACCGGCTCCTTTCCGCCGCTTCCACTGCGGTGAACTTCGCCGACTTCCTCTCCCGGCTCGACTCCCCCGAACGCTGACCCGCCGCCGGGCGTGAATGGCGCTCCCGGACCTACCGGCCGAACAAGAAGACGGTGAACCGATCCGCGGGGTCGCTCCAATGGTGCAGCGGACGCCAGGCGGGGGCGGCGAGTTCCAGAACTTCCTCGACGTCGTACTTATAGGAGTTCTCGGTGTGGATCCGGTCGCCCGCGGCAAAGCGCAGGGTCTCGCCCGCTACCCGGACGGTCTGATCCACCGCGCTCGCGAGCCACAGCTCGATGCGGCCGTGCCGCTCGTCGTAGAAGGCGCGGTGGATCCACTTCTCCGGGTTGAAGTCGCCGTCCGCGAGCGCGTTCACGTTGTTCAGAATGTTCCGGTTGAAGGCCGCTTTGAGCCCCTCGGGATCGTTGTAGGCGCGGTCGAGGACCCCCTTGTCCTTCTTCCGGTCCACCCCGAGCAGGACGCGGGACCCCGGCCCGGCGGCGCGGCCCACCCGGGCGAGGAACTCCGCCGCGTCCTCGGGTTCGAAGTTCCCGAGCGACGAGCCGAGGTAGAAGATCGCGATGCGGCCGTGCTCGAAATCGAACGGCGGGAAAGCGAAGTCGCGCGAGAAGTCCACTGCCACCGGCAGCACCCGGAGGTCCGGAAAGTCGCGGCGGAGCGCGTCCGCCTGCCCGGCGAGCGCGCCCAGCACGATGCGCGCTTGTAACAGCCTGTGGTGAAACCCAGGCGGCCCAGTTCTCCCGGTGGGGGCTCGAGCGGCGATCCATCCCGGCTGAACCACTCCGCTTCGCTGCGTTCTGCGTTGCGTTTCGGTCGAAATACACCCGGGCCAGTTCTCCCGGTGGGGGCTCCTCCCTCACGCGCCTTGTCAGCCGGGCGCCTCGCCCCCACCGGGAGAACTGGCCGCTCTCGGCGCTCACCCGGGTTCCACCACAGGCTGTTAGGCCCCGCAGGCGTCGGAGGCGCCGGCTGCCGCCGGCGGCGGATACGCCAAAGACCTCCTGGTACTCCGGACGAAGTGGGGAATACCCGGTCCCGTCCCGACCGGGCACGCCCTCTCGCGAGAGCACGAAGGTCTCGAAGAGCTATGCGGTGTGGCCGAGGCGCCGCTTCGCCGGATTCGCATCCGGCGTGGACCGCACCACGTAGTCCTCGATGGCGAGCGGCGCCACGAGCCGCAGGGATTACAGGTGGAGTTTCTCGAAGGTTTGCAGGGGCAGAAAGAGGCGGCGCGGCGCGGAAGGAAAGGGTTGGAAGCCATAGCGTTCGTAGAACGCGCGGGCCGCGTCGTTCTTCGCATCCACGACGACGGCGTATGCGGCGATCGTGGCGCCCGCACGGACGACGCGGCGGATCGCGTCGAGCAGCAAGGTTTCGCCGAGCCCGCGTCCCTGAAAGGTGCGAGAAACCGCCAGGCGGCCGATCACTACCGCGGGTACGGGGTAGTGCGGTAACCGTTTCGCGATGTCGGCCGGCAATTCGTCCTTCTCGAAGCTCGCCGCGCTGAGGGTGTAGTACCCGGCAACCTCGTCGGGCGTGTCGCCCACGGCGACGAACACCCGCGCCACGCGGCGACGCGTGTCTTGGGACGCCCTGCGACGGAGGTAGTCGTCAAGGGCTGGCTCGCCGCACGCGAAGGATTCGCGATCGTGGTGGGAGCCGAGGGGCTCGAGAATGAGCCTCGGCTCATTCACCGCCGCGCTCGCGGTAGCGGCGGGTTGCCGCCATCAACGTCGCGTTCGGCTCCGGCGGGTTGAGCAAGGCATCGTGGAAGGCGTCCCAGTCGGTCGCAGGGAGGACAATCCTCTCCTTTGACTCGATTACGCGCTCGGCAGCAGCGATCGCGCTGGACAGGACGAAGCGATTCACCGTCATCTCCTCGTAGGCCGCCGCCCGCTCCAGCGTGCGTTTGCTTCGCCCATCCAGCCTCAGGTGGACGCGGGCGTGCTTCACCCCGCCCGTTTCGGGTACGGGCCTGTCTGCTGGGTTCGCCAAGGGCATGGCGCCATTATGGCGTACAGATTGAGCAAGAACACGCTCTTCCCGCCATGGTCTCGCGACGGTTTTGCTGGTTCTCCGTCTCCGCTCGCCCTACCGGCCGAACAGGAACACGGTGAACCGATCCGCGGGGTCGCTCCAATGGTGCAGCGGACGCCAGGCGGGGGCGGCGAGTTCCAGAACTTCCTCGACCTCGTACTTGTAGGAGTTCTCGGTGTGGATCCGGTCGCCCGCGGCAAAGCGCAGGGTCTCGCCGGCTACCCGGACGGCCTGATCCACGGCGCTCACGAGCCACAGCTCGATGCGGCCGCGCCCTTCGTCGTAGAAGGCGCGGTGGATCCACTTCTCCGGGTTGAAGTCGCCGTCCGCGAGTGCGTTCACGTTGTTCAGGATGTTCCGGTTGAAGGCCGCGTTGAGCCCCTCGGGATCGTTGTAGGCGCGGTCGAGGACCCCCTTGTCCTTCTTCCGGTCCACCCCGAGCAGGAGGCGGGACCCCGGCCCGGTGGCGCGGCCCACCCGGGCGAGAAACTCCGCCGCTTCCTCCGGTTCGAAGTTCCCGAGCGACGAGCCCGCGTAGAAGATCGCGATGCGGCCGTGCTCGAAATCGAATGGCGGGAAAGCGAAGTCGCGCGAGAAGTCCACGGCCACCGGCAGCACCCGGAGGTCCGGAAAGTCGCGGCGGAGCGCGTCCGCCTGCCCGGCGAGCGTCTCCTCCGAGATATCAAGCGGCACGTACGCGCCCGGCGCGTCGAGCGCGCCCAGCACGATGCGCGCTTTCCGGGCGCTCCCGCTGGCAAGCTCGGCGAGCACGGCGCGCGACCCGATCCCCGCGGCGATCTCCGCGCGCCGCGCCTCGAGGATCCCGATCTCGGTCGCGGTCAGGTAGTACTCGGGCAACCGGGTGATCCGGTCGAAGAGGTCCGATCCCACCCGGTCGTAGAAGAACTTGGGCGAAATCGACGGCGGATCGCCCAGCAGCCCTTGCCGGATCTCGGCAAAGGCAGCCGTCCGGGCGAGGGCCAGGTCCGCCACCGGTCGCTCGGGCTACCCGTCGCGGGCGATCCGGACCCCCGCCGCGTGCCAGCGGGCGTCCGGCCGGAGGACATGGCGGTAGGTGGCGCGGAGGTGGGAAGCCGGGGTGAAGCAGGACCCGCCGCGGAGCACCATCCGGCCGGACATGGACTTGCCGCTCGATTGGCCGAAGACCCCCGACGGCCGGAACCGCGGATAGGGGAGATAGGCGCTCGCCGTCCACTCCCAGGCGTCCCCGAAGAGCTGGCTGGGGCCCGACCTACCACCGGGGCCGGGGCCGGATCCCCCCGGACGGGTTGCTCTCGGCGCGGGTGACGGGCGCAGGCCGCCGTTTTCGAGGAACGTCCCCGCGACCGGCCGGTCCGCCGCCGCCGACTCCCACTCGAACTCGGTGGGCAGCCGGGCTTCCCGCCAGCGCGCGAAGGCGTCGGCTTCGAAGTAGCTCACGTGAATCACCGGGGCATCAAGGGCGAGCGGCAATAGCCCGCCGAGCGAGAACTCGGCGAAACGGTCGTCGCCCTGCCGGACCCAGTAGAGCGGCGCATCCCAGTCGCCCGCCACCTTGGCGTCCCACCCGTCCGAAAGCCACAGCGAGGCCTCGCGGTAGCCGCCCTCCGCGACGAACTCGAGGTACTCCCCGTTCGTGATCAACCGGGAGGCGAGCTGGAACGGCTCCAACAGCCGCTCGTGGCGGGGCCTCTCGTTGTCGTAGGCGAACTCCGCTCCCGGGTGGCCGAAGGGCAGGGTGCCTCCGGCGAACGAAACGAAACGGAGCGGCGACGCTTCTCCCCCGCGCGTCTCGTCCGCCGCCTGGCGGTACGCCGGGTAGAGCGGGTTCAGCGAGAACAGGTGCTTCAGGTCGATCAGCAGCCGTTCCTGGTGCTGCTGTTCGTGGTGCAGTCCGAGCAGCACGATCTCCCGGATCTCGTCGGGAAGCTCACCTTCGAGGAGTTCGGCCACCCCGTCGTCCACCTGGTGCCGGTAGTCGAAGACCTCGGCCACCGTCGGCCGTGACAGGAGGCCCCGCACGCGTCGGAGGTGCCGGCCGCCGCCTGCGGCAGATACGCCGAAGACCTCCTGGTACTCCGGATGCGGTGGGGAATACCCAGTCCCGTCCCGACCGAGCACGCCCTCCCGCGTGAGCACGCCCTCCCGCGCGGGCACGCCCTCCCGCGCGGGCACGCCCTCCCGCGCGAGCACAAAGGTCTCGAAGAACCACGAGGTGTGGCCGAGGTGCCACTTCGCCGGGCTCGCCCCCGGCATGGACCCCACCACGTAGTCCTCGATGGCGAGCGGCGCCGCGAGCTCCGTGGTCTGCCGCCGGATCCGGCGAAACGCCTCAAGCAACTCGGAACGAGTCTCGGAAAGCGTCCCGGAAGGAGTCCCGGCAGGAGTCATGCCGCCCGCGGTTCCCCCGTCAGCCGGACGCCGCGCTCGCGGCCGCCGGGGCCACCCGGACTCCTTCGGCCACGCTGTCACCGGGATACACGATGACCTGATCGCCGACCTCCAGCCCGCTGAGGACCTGTGCTTCCCGCTGGTTGCGCTCCCCGATCTCGACCGCCCGCTCGCTGGCCATTTCGTCTTGCACGACGAAGACGGCCCAGTTCGCTCCCCGGCGGAAAAGCGCCCCGACGGGCACCTTCACCTGATCCTCCTGCTCCCAGACCACGACCCGGGTTTCGACCCGGTAGGCGTCGCCCAGGCTGGACCGCGCCGCGTAGGGCTCCTCGAGTTCCATGACCACGTTGACGCGCTGCTCCTCGACGCCGAGGGCCGAGATCTTGGTGAAACCCGAGGGTTCGACCCGCAGGACCCGGCCGCGGAGCGGGCGGTCGCCGCCCCAGCGGTCGATAAGCGCGGACTGTCCGGCGCGCATCCGCACCGCATCGTTCGAGAGGTAGTCGGTCACGACTTCGAGTTCCCGCGGGTCCCCGACCTCGAGGAGCGGCTCGCCGGCAGGAACCACCGCCTCGCTCTCGCGAACCCGCCGCAGCACGACGCCGTCCACCGGCGAGAAGATCTGGATCGCTTCCGGATTCCCCGTCCCGGCGTCACCGGGGCGGAAACGGAAGCGCTGCACCCGGGCCCGGGCGACCGCCAGCTTGCCGCGCGCATCGCGGACCGCGAATTCGGCCGCCTCCAGCGCTTCCTGGCGGGTGTCGAGCTCGAGCTGCGCGATCTCGAGCTGCTCTTCGGAGGTGACACCCTCTTCCTGGAGGCGGCGCAGGCGGTTCAGCGTGGATTCGGCGAACGCGCGCTCCTGCGCGGCCTGCTCATGGAGCGCCTCGGCCTGACCCACCATGGCTTCCGCGGCTTCGACTGCGGCCTGGGCTTCCGCTCGCTGGCGGGGGTCGAGAGGCACCGGGGACGCGGGCAGGAACGAGGCGAGCACGCTCTCTCCGGCCAGCACCCGATCACCCGGTTCGAGCTCGATGCGGAGCACGCGCCCGGCCACCGGCGCCGAAATCTCGAACCGGTCCCGGACCCGGGTTTCGCCCTCTTCGTCGAGCGTCACCGAGAGCGTCCCGCGCACCACCGAGGCCATGTCCACCGGCACCGGGCGGGGCCGTGAGGCGAGCGCGATCAGCGCCACGACCACCACCAAGGCTCCGCCCCAGAGGATGAGCCGCCGTCTCTTCTTCATGCCTTTACTCCCGGGTCTTCAGGACCTCGACCAGATCGAGGCGGTTCAATTTATGGCGAACCACGAGCGCGGACAGCCCCATCGCGGCGACCACCGCGCCGGACGCCAGCGCGAAGGTGCTCGCCTCGGCGACCATCGGAAGCCGGAACAGTTCCGTTTCGAAGGCGGCCAGCATCCCGGCGAGCATCGAGTAGCCGAGTCCCAGTCCGACCGGGATCGCCACCGCCGTCAGGATCCCGAGTTCCCCGAACAGCACGACGCCGATCTCCGAGCGCGTGAAGCCCATCACCCGCATGCTGGCGAGTTCGCGGCTGCTCTCCGATAGCGAGATGCGGGCGGTGTTGTAGATCACGCCGAACGCGATGATAAGCGCGAACAGGAGGTTGATCGCCATCGTGGAGTTCATGTTTTCGGCCACGAAGGTGTCGAAGTTCTCGAGCATCGCGTGCCGGAGCGCCACTCCGGCAACCACCGGCATCCCCTTGAGCGCCTTATAGACCTCCTCGCGTTCTGCCGGATCGATGCCGAGGGCGGCCCCGCTCATGTTGGCGGTGTCGCCGAGGAAGCGCTGGAGCGCGTCGGGCTCCAGATAGGCGGACATGCCCATCAGGTCGTCCACGAGTCCCCCGACCGCCATGTCGGCCACCGGCCGGGTCCCCTGGAGCGCTTCCACCCGGATCGTCTCCCCGGGTGTCACGTCGAGAACCTCGGCGAGCTTTCGCGACAGAATGAGTCCGGCCCGGTCGAACTGCACCGGCCGGTAGTCGGATCCCACCACCCGCTGGAGGCGGGCGTCAGCCTGAAACGCCTGAATCGCGACCTGCCGCTGCCGGCTTCCGTTCCGGAGGCGCACGGCAGCTCCGTTCTTGGCTTCCACCTCGAGGACGCCGGGGACCGAGGCGAGCTCGTAGTAGGCGGCGCGCCCCTCCGGTTCGACGAAGGTCACGGTGACGTCCTGACGCTGGACCACGTTGAACTGGATCTCCATGAACTCCGCGAACGAGTCCATGGAGGCGCTCGCCATCACCGTGATGGCGGCGGAAAAGGCGATCCCCACGATCGACATCGCGGCCCGGAGCGGCCGGCGCGACAGGTTCCGAAGGACCATGCGGAGCGGCTGGGAGAGGAAGCGTCGGAGCCCCAGCCGCTCGAGCAGGGATACCCGGAACTTCTCGGGTGCGGCGGGGCGCATCGCCTCCGCGGGCGGCAGGCGCACCACGCTCCTCACCGCGGCGGCCGCTCCCAGGACGGCGGCCGCCCCGCAGGCGAACAGAGTCGCGAGGAGGCTTGACCAGTTCCAGTGGGCCACCAGCGCGGGGAACGTGTAGTACTCCAGATAGAGCGACAGCATCCCGCCGCTCATGAGCGCCCCCAGCCCGATTCCGAGTGCGCCCCCAATGACCGAGACCAGCAGCGCCCACTGGATGTAGTGCAGCCCGAGGCGCAGGTTGGAGTAGCCGATCGCCTTGAGTACCGCGATCTGTTCCCGCTGGACCGCGATCAACCGCCTCAGAACCACGTTCAACAGGAACGCGGCGATTCCCAGGAAGATCGTGGGCAACACCACCGCCATGCCGCGGAGCCCCGTGATCTCGTTCTGCAGGTACCAGTTGGAGACCTGCAGCGCCCGGGGGATCGCTCCCAGGCCGCCGTAGGGCTCGATGAGGCGGTCCAGTTCGGCGATCGCCGGCGCGGCGGATGCGCCCTCGGCGAGGGACAGCGAAATGTCGTTGAAACCACCCTCCATGTCGAAGGCGGTGGCGAGATGCCGGCGCGTCAGCCAGAACAGCCCGAAGCGCTTCGGGTCCGGAAACAGGTCGCCGCCCGAGATGGCATAGACGTACTCCGGCGAGAGAACGGTTCCCACGATCTCCAGCGGTTGGCGGCGGCCGTTGATCACGGCGGCCACCTCGTCGCCGAGTGCGAGGCCGTGCGCCTTTGCGAACCGCTCGTTCACGAGCGCTTCCTCGCCGCGTCCCGGGTCGGGCCAGCGGCCGCTCCGCAGGACCACATTGTTCAGAACCGGGCGGCCGGTGTCCGGCACCGAGATCAGGCGGCCGTTCACCGGCTCGGTCATCCCGGGCACATCGAGCGTGACGCCGACCACCACGCGGGTGGACACCTTTTCCACGCCGGGCAGCTCTTCGAAGCTCTCGGCGAGCCACCGGGGCGCCCGTTTGGTGCCGGCGAAGACGTCGGCAAACTCGGTCTGGGCGTAGTAGCGGTCGCGGGTGGATTCCAGCGAATCGAAGCAGATCAGCGACGCCACCAGGAGTGCGATGCCCGCCGCCACCACGACCGAGATGGCGAGCGCCATCGAGCGGACCCGCCACAGGTCGCGCAGCAGCTTCCGGTCGAGTGCGCGGATCATGCTCGGTCCCTCACCACTGGACGGTCGAGGCGGCGGCCCGCGTCCCGTTGACCCGCTGCTGGGAAATCCGGCCGTCGGCCAGCGAGATGACCCGGTCGGCGATCGTCGCGATCGCCGCGTTGTGGGTGATGATCGCGGTGGTGGCGCCGTATTCGCGGTTCACCAGCTCGAGCGCTTCGAGCACCTGGATCCCGGTGGTGATGTCGAGCGCCCCCGTCGGTTCGTCGCAGAGCAGGATGTCGGGCCGCTTTGCGATGGCCCGCGCGATGGCCACCCGCTGCTGCTCGCCCCCCGACATCTGCGAGGGGAAGTGGTCGCTCCGGTCCGATAGCCCGACGATGTCGAGCGCTTCCGCCGCGGGGAGCGGGTCGTCGGAGATCTCGGTCACGAGTTCCACGTTCTCGCGCGCGGTGAGCGAGGGGATCAGGTTGTAGAACTGGAACACGAACCCCACCCGGCGCCGCCGGTACTGGGTCAGCTCCCCTTCGTCCGCCCGGGTGAGATCCTGGCCCCGGTAGAGCACCTGCCCGGAGGTGGGGACGTCGAGTCCCCCGAGGATGTTCAGGAGCGTGGACTTGCCGCTTCCTGAAGGTCCGAGCAGGACGGTGAACCCGCCGACCTCCAGGTCGACGCTCACGCCGCGGAGCGCGTGCACCTGGACCTCGCCCATCTGGTACACCTTGGTGACGTCCCGCATGGAAACGGCCAGGGAGGCGTTCGGGGAGCCGTTCGGAGAGCCGCTTGGGGAGCCGCTCGGGGCGGCGGCGGTTCCGTTGCTGCTTCCGTTCAATTCGGCGCTCTGTTCGTTCGGCTACCTATACGGTGCGCAGCGTACCCCGTTCCGCCAGGGAGCGCCGGTCTTCAGGCCCCCACCGGGAGAACTGGCCGGCATCGCCCGCGCAGCGGGCGGAACTCCCATCGCTAACCGAGCAGAAGCGCGGGGACGGCAAGGAGCGCCGGTCTTCAGACCGGCATCGCTCGCGCAGCGGGCGAAACTCCCATCGCTAACCGAGAAGAGGCGCGGGGACGGCTTGGACCGCCGACCTCTGGTCGGCACCGCGGCCCGACAGGGGCGCGAGACCGCGTACCGCTCCTCACGCAGATGGCGCGCGACAGCGGGAACGCCCCCACGGCGGCGCCGGGGGGGAGGCCCAGTCAGTTCGTGAGCAGGTAGCCGAGGACCACCAGCCACACTGTCAGCGAGATTCCGAGAGCGCCCCAGATCAGCCGCATTTCCCGCCTGATCCCGTCCAACTTGACGTCGACAACCTCATTCACCCTCTGGACCTCAGCCGTCAGGGTGTCCAGTTTGCGTTCCTGCGCGTCGAACCGCTGCTCCAGCGCGTCGAACCGTTGCTCCAGTGTGTCGAACCGCCGTTCCAGCGCGGCGAACCGCCGTTCCTGTTCGGCGAAGAACTGGCGCATCTCCACCAGGATCGGCTGAACCTGCGTGGCGACGGCCTCGGAAACCATGGACTGCGTCCCTTCCTCTGCATTGTAGGCGACCATCGCGTCGGCGCCGGCGTCCACGAGGGCGCGGAAGAGGGCGCCCTTAACTCCTGGTTTTCGAACGGTTTCGGGTGGCTGGGGTTCAGGCTTCGGCGGTTGGGGTGGCGGGGAAACCTCGTCGGGCGGTTTGCGCGCGGCCTCTGCCTTGGTCTGCGCAGCGTGCGGCATGGGGAACTCCTCCGGGGATATGCGGCCAACCGGAAGACCCGATGTCCTCCCCTACCCCCATAGACGAAATTCCGGCCCGTTTCTTCTCACCTGCCGCGGTGATGTTGAAAACTCGGCGTAAGGACGCTGTATCCCGAGGGGGGAGATGCACGGGGCTCCATGCATCGCAAAGCGCCCCGTCGGCACGGAGCCCCGGACCTAACTAAGATCGCCAGTCCGCGTCGGGAATGAACCGGGTCATGAAACCCTCGAAGAGCGGGACGGTGAAGGCGGTGTCCCCGTGGCTGGGACTCCACACCATCCCCTGAGCGATCAGTTTGCTGCGGGTCGGACCGAGGGCGGTAACCGGCCTGCCGAGGACTCGTGCGATATCACCCGACCGATGCGGACCCTCGCCCAGGGCGGCCATGGCCCGGAGGTACTGGAGCTGGGACCGCGTCAACTGGTCAACTCGAACCCGGAAGAATCCCGTGTCGAGCGCCGTCTCCGCTTGTGCGGACGCCCGCTCCACATCAGCGAGACCGATGGGCGACTCGTCGGCGGCATCCCAGGCGTGTTTGCCCCACTCCTGGAGGAAATAGGGATAACCACGCGTCTCTTCGAAGATCCTGAGCAAGGCTTCCTCCGTGACTCCCACTCCCTGATCCAATACGGGCTTCTCGATCGCGCGTCGGGCCGCCTCCTGATTCAGCCTTCCGACAGACGGAAAGTCGAACAAGCGCTCCGCGTAGGACTTCGCCTGTCCGGTAAGGGCTCGCAGTTGCGGTAGTCCGGCGCCTACCAGCGTGACGGGTGCCTCTTCCTGGTTCGCAAAGTGGAGGGCTGTGATGAGGGCGGCAAGTTCGTCCTCCTTCACGTACTGCAGTTCGTCCAGAAACAGGACCAGGGCCGTTTCTGCCTTTTTCGCCGCCGCTCCGGCCGCCAGCAGGAGCGCCGTCAGGTCCTGTTCGAGATCGCCGTTATCGGCGAGCCCCGGCTCCGGATCGAAGTCGAGGCCGACCTGAATGTCCTGGTACTGCACCTTGAGAGAGCTCGCGAAGCCCGCCAGCCCCCGAAGCGCCCGTCCGGCTAGATCCTTCGCCGTGTCGTTCCACGAGAGTCTCAGCAGCGCCTTCCGAAGCTGAGGTGCCAGGATAGCGGGCAAGGAACGTGTCCTCACTGCTTCGGCATAGACCGTCTGGAGCCCGGCCGCCTCCGCTTCCTTCCGCATCCGGACGAGCAGCACGGTTTTGCCAACGCCCCGCAAACCAACCATCACGACGCTCTTGGCCGGACGCGCGATACGGATCCTCCCGAGGGCGATCCGCACGCTTTCCCGGAGTTCGTCCCGTCCGGCCAACTCCGGGGGTGGGGTCCCGGCGCCCGGTGCGAAAGGGTTGGCAATCGGATCCATGGATTGGGACGGCTCCTTTGGCGAATTATATCGATCTTAGCCAGATTATCCGATTTTGATAAGACGGCTAATATCGCTATAAATCCGGATCGACCGCGGCGCCGGCGCGGGGCGACTTGACCAGATTGAGATATATTGCGTCTTGATTGGTACTCAATTAGTACCAAATGATATGTGAATACTTTGGAGATTACCCCCATGGGAAAAACGGAACAGATGCACATTCGCGTGGAACCGGCACTGAAGGCGGAAGCCGAGGCCGTGCTGAGTCAGCTCGGCCTGAGAGCCCCTGAATTCGTCCGCATGGCGCTGCGGCAGGTCGTCCTTCAGCGAGGGCTGCCGTTTGCGGTGCGCATCCCGAATGCCGCGACCATCGCGGCGCTAAACGAGCCCACACGCAACCTGAAGCAGTTCGAGTCGGTGGACGATCTGTTCGCGGACATCGAGACCCGAAACCAGGCGCGAAGCGCGGAAGTAGCAAACGAATGACGGAACAGCCGACGACGGTCGGGCAGCGGAAGAAAGTCTCACGCGTCATCCGCTTCGACCGGGATGTGCGCCGGCTTGAGAAGAGGGGCTGGGATATCGGAAAACTCCGTCGCTTCGTAAAGATCCTCGCTACCGGCGAACGGCTACCGCAAAACGCCCGGCCGCACAGGCTGGTCGGTAAGGAACGGGACTGGTGGGAGGCGCAGGTAGGACCGGACTGGCTGTTGATCTACGAGATCAGCGGCGAACGACTCATTTTGATTCGGACGGGGACCCACTCAGATCTCTTCCGGTGACGACGGCAGGAACTGAGTCGCCGGTCCTGCAACGCCCCGTGCGGCATGGAGGGGGCCGGGATCTCTCGGTGCAGAAAAAGCGGGCCGGCCGGGCGGCCTGGGTACCGGACGCTGCCCCGCACTCACCCGCCTGCGGCGGACGATGCCGGTGTGAACACCGGCGGTCCCTGAACGGCGGCTCTGCCTGCTCGGCCGTCGTTCCCCGGGGTTACAGGACCGTCACTGGTTCCGTCGCCGGCGCCGCACGGACCGTGTTCTCCCCGCTCAGTTGCCACACCCGGCGCGCCCGCGCCGCCAGATCGTCGAGCAGGGTGTAGAAGAAGGGCAGGATGACTAGCGTGAGGACGGTGGAGGCGGCGAGTCCGCCGATCACCGCCCGCGCCAGCGGGAAGTAGTAGAGACCGTCGAGCCCGGTCCGTCCGACCGCCATCGGGAAGAGGGCGAGCATGGTGGCGCCGGCGGTCATCAGGATCGGCCGCAGCCGGTCGCGTCCGCCGACGAGCAGCGCCTCGCTGCGGTCCATGCCTTCGCGGCGCAGCTTGTTCACGTGGTCGATCAGCACGATCCCGTTCTTGACCACGATCCCCATCAGGATGAGCATCCCGATCTGAGCCATGAGGTTGAAGGGGCTGTCCGTGAAGAGCAGCGTCCAGCTCGCGCCCCAGAGCGCGTACGGGATCGAAATCAGGATCGCGAGGGGGTGGATCAGCCGAACTGGGCGGCCATCACGATGTAGATCAGGAGCAGCGCGAGCAGGTAGTTCACCGCCATGGTCTGGAGATCGGTGTCCTGCCGGGTGATCCGGTCCCCGAAGGACCACGAATAGCCCGCGGGGAGGGCCATGGCGTCCAGTTCCTCCTCGATCGCGGCGCGGGCGTCGTCCCACTCCTCGCCCTCGTAGGCGGCGCGGAGCGTCGCCACCGCCTTCCGGTCCACCCGCCGGATCGCCCGGCTGCGTTCCACGATCTCGAAGTCGGCCAGATCGCCGAGCAGGATCGGGACGCCGCCGTCGGACATCAGCGTGAAGTTTTCAAGGTCCTCCACCCGGGAGACGTCCTTTTGGGACATCGTGAGGAGCACCTCGGCCTCCCGGTCCTCGGTCTGGAAACGCCGGAGCGGCCGCCCCCCGAGCGTGAAGCCGAAGATCTCGGCGAGGTCCTGCGGGGTGATGCCGAGGCGGGCGGCCTCCTCGACCCGCGGCCGCACCACGACTTCCTTCCGGGGAGTGTCCTCGGTGCTCCGGATATCGGCGACGCCCCCGACGCCCGCTATCCGCGTCTCGGCGCGCTTCGCGAACTCAGCGAGCCTTTCGGAGTCCTCCCCGTAGAACCGGACCCGGAAGAACATGCTGTCCCCGCCGGTTTCCTGATCGTCGTCGCCGAACACGATCCGGGTGCCGGGAAGGACGGGGAGGGCCTCCTTGACCCGTTCCTTCATTTTCTTCCCCTCGGCGTCCGAGATGTGCTCCTTCCCGAACGAGATCACGGTCTGCGCCTCGTTCTCGGCGAAGAAGCTGTACACCGACTCGATCCCGAGCTCCTCCCGGAGTCCGGCGAGTTCGCGTTCGACGGCCAACACCGCGATCCGGGAGTCCTCTTTGTAGTGGAAGTCCGAGAACTCGTAGGCGAGGAAGATCCGGTTCCGGTTGAGCCCGGAGAACATCGCGGTGGAGAGGCCGAGGAAGAAGGGCAGGATCGCGGTGGCCAGGAAGGCGACCGCGATTCCCGCGGTGACCCAGCGGCGGCGCAGGGTGAACCGCAGGACTCGCTGGTAGAGATCGCCGAGGCGCTCCGTCCAGCGCGGCGCCACCGACGGCTTCCGGGCGAGGAGACGCGAGCTCACCAGCGGAATCAGGGTGAGCGAGATGAACAGGGAGCAGAAGATGGTCAGCGAGATGGCGAGGCCGATCTCACCGAGCCAGATGGACATCTGGTTCTTCGATCCCACCACCGCGGGGAGGAACACCACCGCGGTGGTGACCGTAGAGGCGATCACCGCCCCGGAGACCGCCTGGGCGCCCGAGATGGCCGCCAGCTTCGCCGGGATGCCCCGGCCGTGCTCCCGGACCACGGACTCGAGGACCACGATGGCGTCGTCCACCAGGAGACCGATGCCCAGCATCATTCCCATCATCGAGAGCACGTTCAGCGAACGGCCGGCGAAGTAGAGGACGATCGCGGTCGCGATGATGGACATCGGGATCGTCAGGCTGACGATCGAGGTGGTGTCCACCCGCCGGAGGAACAAGAACAGGACCAAAACTGCGAGGAGCGCGCCGAGCAGTCCCTCGGTCCGGATGCCCGACAGTCCCGAAGTGATCTCCTCCGCCTGGTCCTCCCAGACGAAGAGGTTGATGCCGTTGAGCGCCGGATCGGCGGCGATCTCCGCCTCGATCAGCTCGGTGACCGCAGTGGCCACCTCGACCGTGTTCGCCTCGGCGCTCTTGTAGACGGTCAACCCGATCGCGATCTCGTCATCCAGATGCCGTCCGAAGGGAATCGGCGGCTCCTGGTAGGTCACCTCGGCGACGTCGGCAACGGTGAGACCCCGGTCGTTCAGCGGCAGGCCGCCGATCTCGTCGATCGCGGACAGCGCACCGAATCCGCGCACCGGCGTCACCACGCCGTCCGCCCGGATGCGTCCGAGCGACACGTTGCGGTTCATTCCGGAAACGCGCTCGGTGACCTCGCCGAGGTCCACCCGGTGGGCCGCGAGCCGGTCGAGGCGCAGGTTGATCCGCACCTCCCGCGGCTCGACGCCGTCAAGGTCCACGCGGGCCACCCCCGGAACCCGGCGGATGGGGTCGGCGATCCGCCGTTCCAGGCGGTCGTAGTTCGCGGACAGGTCCATTCCGGGCGCCGAGATGCGGGCCTCGACGATCGGGATCTGCGTCGTCGAGAAGGTGTTGACGTAGATCTCCTTCACGTCGGAAGGAAGATCCCGGCGCGCGTCTTCGACGGCCTCGAAGACCTTGGCGCGGGCCACGTCCACCGTTTCGCCCCAGGTGAACTCGAGTTGGAGGTCGGCGCGGTCGGCGGTGGCGGTCGAGTTGATTCGGCGGGCGCCGGGGATGGTGGCGAGCGCCTCCTCGAGCGGCTGGACGATCTCCCGTTCGATCTGCCGGGGGCTCGCGTTCGGATACGGAACGGTTACGAAGACGCCGGGGAAGTCCACGTCCGGCAGATAGGTGAGCGGGATGCGGGTAAACGAGATGCCGCCGAGCACCAATAGGCTCAGCAGCACCATCGCGGTGGTGACGGGCCGGTTGACGGCCAGGCGGGGAAGGCTCATTCCGTCAAGAAAGAAGCGCCGGTCTCCGACCGGCATCGCTGCCCGGCAGGGCAGCGAAACTCCCGCTTCTCCATCGCTGCAAGACGCGACTCACTCCGCAAACCTCTTCCGGTCGAACACCGCGTACGCCGTCGGAATCACCACCAGCGTCAGCAGGGTCGAGACCGCCAGTCCGCCGATGACCGTGATCGCCATCGGGCCCCGGATCTCGGCTCCTTCGCCGAGTCCGAGCGCCATCGGGGCCAGCGCCAGGATCGTCGTGAGGGTGGTCATCAGGATCGGCCGCAGCCGGATCTCCCCGGCGGCGACGATGGCCTCCGCCTTCGCCATCCCGTCCCGCCGCAGCCGGTTGATGCAGTCCACCAGCACGATGGCGTTTTTGACCACGATGCCGGCCAGCATGACCACCCCGATGAGCACGATCACGCTGATCGTGGATCCCGAGAGCAGGAGCGCCCAGACCACCCCGATCGCCCCGAGCGGGATCGTGAAGAGGATCAGGAACGGATGCAGCAGCGACTCGAACTGGCTCGCCATCACGAAGTAGACGAGAAAGATGGCGAGGCCGATGGCGAGCGCCAGGCTCGCGAAGGAACGCTCCATCTCCTCGCTCTGTCCCCCGAAGCGGGTGGAGACCCCCGGGGCGAGCCCCAGCCCGGCGACGGCGGTCTCGATGGCCTCGGTGGCGCTGGCCAGGTCCACCCCGTCGAGGTTGCCCGAGACCACCACCGCGGGGCGCTGGCCGACCCGGCGGAGTTCGGCCGGTCCCTCGCTGAGCTCGGCGTTCCCGAGCGCGCGGAGCGGCACCGGGCGCGCTCCCTCGGAGTACACGATGAGTTCGGGCACCGCGGCGGTGTGCGAGCGGAGGTTCTCGCTGCCCCGCACCACGATGTCGATCCGCCGGTCGCCCTCGTCGAGCCGGGTGGCGACCTCGCCGCGGAGCTTGGAGCGAAGCCCTTCGGACGCCTGGTCCACCGTGAGTCCGAGGCTCGCCAGGCGATCGGCGGCGAATCGGACCCGGATCTCCGGACTCCCCGCCTCGGCGGTCGAACGCACGTCGGCGAGCCCGGGGACCCCGGCGACGGCCGCCTGCACCCGGCGGGCGCTCGGCACCAGCAGCGAGCGGTCCTCGGAAAAGACCTCGACCTCGACGGGCTGGCGGACGCTGAAGTAGGACGGCCGGCCGAACTCGTAGCGGATCCCCGGCCGCTCCGCGAGACCGGCCCGGACCCTCTCGATCGCGGCCGCCTCGGCCTCCTTGTCACCCCGGTCCGCCATGACGACCTGGACCCGGCCCTGGTGCTCGGCGCGTCCCGAGCCGCCCGCGAAGCCGCCTCCGGCGGCGGTGCCCGCTTCGGTGGTCACCCGGAGCACCCCCGGGAGGTCGAGCGCGGCGGTGCCCACACCGTCCACCACCGCATCGGTCGCGGTCACTGCGGATCCCTCCGGGAGGTGGACGTCGAAGTGGAACTCGCCCTGGGAGAGCGCCGGAATGAGTTCGACGCCGATGGCGGTTCTTCCGACGGCGAGCGATCCGGCGAAGAGCCCGGTCGCCAGCGCGAAGACGGTCACCGGGTGGCGGAGGGCGGCGCGCAGCACCGGCGGATAGGCGCGCGTGACCGCGGTCTCGGCCGCTCTAAAGGCCCACAGCAGCGGCCGCAGCGGAAGGATGATTACGCGCCCGACCTTGCGAAAACCCGTGCGGACCGCGCCCAGCGCCCGGACGGTGATCGTCGCCTTGGCCTCCCCGGTGGAACCGGGAGCGGCTCCGCCCCGGCTGGCGAGGACCGGGATGAGCGCCAGCGAGAAGCCCAGCGAGGCGAGGATGGAGATGGAGACGGTGAGCGCCTGGTCGTGGAAGAGCTGTCCGGCGACTCCTTCCACGAAGACGATGGGCAGGAACACCGCGACGGTGGTCAGGGTCGAGGCGATCACCGGGCCCGCGACCTCCACCGTGCCGGCGATCGCCGCATCCCGCCAGTTCTCCCGGTGGGGGCCGGGCTCGCCCCCGTGGCGCCGGCGGTGGATCGCCTCCAGCACCACGATGGAGTCGTCGAGCAGCATGCCCACCCCGAGCGCGAGCCCGCCGAGCGACATGATGTTCAGCGAAAGCCCCATCTGCTGCATCACGAAGAAGGTGGCGATCACCGAGACGGGAATGGCCATCGCGACCACCGCCGTCGCCCGCCGTTCGCGGAGAAACAGCGCGATCACCAGGATGGCGAGCAGGCCCCCCTCCCAGGCGTTGCGCACCACCTCCGAGATGGCGCCTTCGATGAACTGCGACTGGTCGAAGAGGACGGCCAGCGACACCCCGGCGGGAACCGAGTCCTCCACCGCTTCGAGCTGGGCCCGGATGCCTTCGGCCACCCGCACCGTGTTCGCGTCTCCCTCCTTGAAGATCCTGACCTCGACGCCCTCGGCGCCGCCCTGCCGCAGGATCACTTCCTGATCCTTGAACCCGGAACGGACCTCCGCCACGTCGGCGAGCCTCACGAGGCGCCCGCTGGCGTCCTTCACGATCACGGCGTCAATGCGGTCCAGCGTGTCCAGCTCGTTCAGCGTCCGGACCAGATAACGGGCCTCGTCCTCGTACACGCTGCCGCTGGCCAGGTTCACGTTGTTGTCGGCCAGCGCCGTCCGGACCTCCGCGACGGTGATGTCGTAGGCGCCAAGCCGGCCCTCGTCCACATCCACCTGGATCTCCCGGACCAGGCCGCCCTCGATCCGGACCGCGGCGACCCCGTCCACCGCGTCGAGGTCCTTCTTGAGGTCCTCTTCCGTCCATTGCCGGATACCGGAGAGCGGCAGTCCCCCGGAGACGCCGATCCGGAAGATGGCGTCCGACGCGGGGTCGAAGCGCAGGAGCCGGGGCCGCTCGGCGTCTTCCGGAAGGAGGACGCCATCGAGCTTTTCCCGCACGTCGAGCCCGGCGAAGTCCATGTTCGTGTCCCAGACGAACTCCAGCGTGACCTCGGACACCCCGGCGCGGGAACGGGAAGTAACCCGGCGGAGCCCGGGAACGACCGAGGCCGCCTCCTCGATGGGGCGCGTGACCAGCGTTTCGACCTCGATGGGCGCCGCGCCCGCCATTCGGGTCTCGACCGTCAGGGTGGGATAGGAGATCTCCGGCAGCAGATTGACCGGCAGCCGGCCGAGGGCCACGAACCCGAACACGCAGGTGGCCACGGTGAACATGGCGACGGTCACCGGCCGCCGGATGCAGGAAGTGATCAGGGATTTCACGGGGCTGATTTCACGGGGTTGGCAGTCCGGAATCCGTCCGGTGAATCAGTTGCCGTTCAGGATTTGGACCAAGTCGCCCGGGGTCAGCGCGCCGTGGCCGGCAACCACCACGCGCGCTCCCGCCTCGAGCCCGTCCAGCAGTTCGATGAGCGCCCCCTCGGGGCTCTCCATCTCGATCCCTACGGTCACTTCGCGCCGCACCGCGCGGCCGTCCTCGACCACGAAGACGTGGGCGCCGCCCTCGCTCTGGATGATCGCCCGCTTCGGAACCAGCACTGCGTTCTCACGCCGGCCGGTCTCGATGACCACGCGGGCGAAGGAGCCGGGACGGATGACCGCCCCCGCCGGGCGCGGAAGCGCGACGGTCACCTTCACGGTGCCGGTGTTGCGGTCCACCACCGGGCTGACCTCCCGGACCCGTCCCACCAGGCCGCTCCCGCTCGCGTCCGACTCCCGCCGGACCACCGCCGGCAGACCCGGCGCCAGACCGATCACGTCCCGCTCCGGGACATAGAGCCGCGCCACCAGAGTGTCGAAGTCGGCCAGCGTCAGCAGGTGCTGCGCGGGCTCGAGCCGGCCGCCCTCGACCAGCAGGAGCTCGGTGACCTTGCCCGCGAAGGGAGCGCGGATCTCGGTCCGTTCCAGCTCCAGCCGAGCGGTTTCCAGTTCCGAGGCGGCGAGGTCGCGATCGAAGCGCGCCTTCTCGTAGTCCCACTCGGAGACCAGGTCCTGTTCGAACGCCCGCTTCTGCCTCGAGAGTTCCGCATCGGCCCGCGAGAGCCGGAGATCGGCCTGCTGGAACGCGAGCCGGCGCTCGCGGGCGTCCACCCGGGCCAGCACGTCACCGGCGGCGACCGAATCGCCCTCGCGGACCCGGATCTCGGTGAGGACTCCGGAGGTCTCGGAGAACACCTGCGCGGTGCGTTCGGCCTCGACCGCCGAGGTGGTCGCGAGATGGAGGGTGACCGGGCCGAGCCGGGCTTCGGCGACGCTCACCGGCGTCCGGGTGGTCTCTTCGGCGCCCGCGGTGATATCGCTCGCCTCGCTCGTTTCGGTCCCGGACAGCAGCAGGGGGACGACGAGGCCCGCGCCGCCCAGGACCGCGGCTGCCGCCAGCACGACAAACAGTGTTCGCTTCATGGCTTCTCCTAACGGATCACCCGGGCCGGTGGTTCCGGACTTCGGGCTTTCACTAGGGAACTACGCGGCCGCGCCCCAAACTCTTCATCGCCGAATCCGCCCGGAACCGGGACCCGGACCGTATGGACCGCCATCCCGGTTGCTGCGAGAATGCCGGGAATGCGCGGTTAGCTCAGCGGGAGAGCGCCTGCCTTACACGCAGGTGGTCGCAGGTTCAAATCCTGCACCGCGCACCACGCCGGCCCTGAGCGGGGTCGCCGTCCGGTTTCGTGCACGGTGCCACGGGGCTGATTTGGCAAGACCCCGCTCAGGGCCGGCCCGGCGCTTCGCGCCGGACTTCCGAAGTGCGGCGGGAGCCGCACGGAGACCCCGGAGCAGGAGGGTTGGAGGTCGGGGAACCCGACTCCCAACCGCTCCTGGCTCGGGAATCGCAACTCCCTTGCGCGCCTGCGGCGCACTGCGGCGAGTTTCGATTTTGCGCTGTCAATTTGTGAAAGGGGGGTGCCCCCCTTTCACACTTTCCCCCCGGTCATGCGGGCGGCGAACCTCCGGTTCGCCGCCATTTCGTTTTTTCGCTTGCTTGGCGCTCCGCCACCGCTACTCCGCCAGCCGGAATATGGGAGAGGGAACGCCGGTCTTCAGACCGGCACCGCACGCCGCAGGCGTGCGAAACGCGTTCATCTGAGCATCCCTCAAGGCGCTCTACAGCGGGAACGCCTTCAAGAGACACCGACTCTTACGTCTTTGGGAGAACCGCAGCCCACCAAACCCGGTGGAGGATCGCGCCGGCCCGGAAATGTCCACCCCCTCCGCCGACACCCCACAGGTGCGCCGCAGGCGTCTGATATCTGATAAGATATGACATCATATATGATGCGATATGTGCTTGACACCAACATCATCGTCGCCGGTCTGCGCAGTCCGAAAGGCGCGTCGGCGGCGTTGACGGATCGCGCCCTGAGTGGAGCGTTCGTGCTGCTGCTGTCCGTAGCGCTCGTGCTGGAATACGAGGCCGTGTGCCGCGATCCGGCGCAGAGGATCGTGTCCGGGCTGAGCGAGGTCGAGGTGGAAGCCATCGTGAAAGCGCTGTGCGCCGTTGCGGAGCCGGTTGAAACCGGGTACCTCTGGCGGCCGCAGCTACACGATCCTGCGGATGAGATGGTGCTGGACGCCGCCATCAACGGCGGGGCCGACGCGCTGGTCACTTTCAACCGTCAGGACTTCGGTCAGGCGCCCGGACGCTTTGGCACCGCCCTGCTCTCGCCGCAGGACGCCTTGAGGAGACTCCCGTCATGAAGAAGCAACTCAGCACCTATCCCCTGCGCCTGCCGGCGTCGCTGAAGGCGGCCGTTGCCGAGGTGAGCCGGGCCGACGGCACGAGCATCAACCAGTTCGTGGCGACGGCGGTGGCGGAGAAGCTGTCCGTCATGAAGACCGCCGAGTTCTTCACCGACCGCGCGGCCGGAGCGGAGATCGAGGTCGCGCGCCGACTGCTGCGGCGCGACGGTGGGCAGCCTCCGGCGCCCGAGGACCGTATTCCGTAGGGGCAGTAGCGGTCCCGCTTCGGTTCGGCCGGTCCTGATCCAGCCGTTTCGCCAGGCAGGAGCTCGCTTACTTGAGCTGACTCTTGGGGTCAGCGACGAATCTGACGCCCGAGGACGCTGAGGGCAGCAGCAGCAGCCGTCTTGTGGTCCTTGCGCCACGGCGTTCCCGCCTCTCGGCCGAACCGGGCGATGAGCGAGATGACCTCGGATACGTCGACCCCCATTGCCTCGGCCGCCAGTACCGCCGGGTCCGTCCGGCGCGGGTACCTCCGGACCTCGATGCCGCGTTCGAATGCCGCGTTCGGCCGCCGCCTGGGCTAGGGACTCGCGGTACAGCATCCCGTCGGCGGCCAGGGTTAACAGCCGGTGGTGAAACCCACGCGGCCCAGTTCTCCCGGTGGGGGCTCGGCCGGCGATCCATCCCGGCCAAACAGCCTGTGATGAAACCCACGCGGCCCAGTTCTCCCGGTGGGGGCTCGGCCGGCGATCCATCCCGGCTGACCGCGTCGCTTCGCGCCGCTCATCGTTGCGTTTCGGTCGAAATACACCCGGGCCAGTTCTCCCGGTGGGGGCTCCTTCCTCACGCGCCTTGCCAGCCGGGCGTCTCGCCCCCACCGGGAGAACTGGCCGGCCTCGGCGCTCACGCGGGTTCCACCACCGGCTGTTCACCGCGTCGCTTCGCGCCGCTCATCGTTGCGTTTCGGTCGAAATACACTCGGGCCAGTTCTCCCGGTGGGGGCTCCTCCCTCACGCGCCTTGTCAGCCGGACCCCCACCGGGAGAACTGGGCCTCGCCCCCACCGGGAGACTGGCCAGCCTCGGCGCTCACGCGGGTTCCACCACAGGCTGTTAAAGGACGTGACCTCAGGACCTCCTCGAGCGAGTCGGGCAAGCTGTCATACGGACTCGCGGGCAGGATCAGCACCCGGGCCCGAAAGGTCGCGAGCATCGTCGAGATCGCCGCGCTCGCGTGTTCCGCTACCGATCGCCTCACCCGGTTCACGAGGTCGGTTGCCGCTCGGATGTCCAGCTCCAAGGCCTCGTGGTGGTAGGGCGCGCTCGGGAGACCCTTCGGGAGGCCCTTGTCGATCAGCTCGACGCGCCGGCGATCGAGGAAGACGAGAGCGGAGTCTGCTACCGCGAGGGTGACCAGCTCGGCCCTCGCGTAGTGGTCGGAGGCCCCGATGACGGGTTCGGCGACACTCACTGCTGACGACTGTAGCGGGGGCGGGTGGCAGGTGCTCCCTCAGTCGAAATCGCCTGCCGAAGGCGGGCGCGAGCCCGGGCGGGAGCTTGGTCCAGAACCCTCCGGAACGCGTTCGAAGCTACCTAATTTTTCCGGTAGCCTGTTGGGCGGTTTCCGAATTCCCCATTCCGAGCGCCGGCTCCCGTGGTTCGCCTTTTCCCAACTTCGCGCAAGGTATTGCGATCCTCCATCGCAGGGTTTTTCTTCCTGCTGGCTGGAGGCGCCGTCGTTGCCGCGGGCGCCGAACGAACGCCGCTGGGACCCCCCGCCCCGCACTCCTCGGACCGGCGGGCCCAAGACGCGCAGGACGCGCAGGACGCGCAGGACACTCAGGATGACCTCGCCCTTTCGCCCCGCGGCGCCGGCCGGCTCGCCGAGACGCCGCAGGGGGCCCTTGACTCGGACCTGGCCGGGCGGATCCTCGGGCCACCCGCCCCCGCGGCGGGAGAAGCCGTCAGCCGGGACGCCGACGGCCGGGTAACCCTCCGCGCCTTCCGGCTCGCCGAGCCGCTCACCGTGGACGGGATCCTCGACGACCCGGTGTACGACCAGGTGCCCGCAGCCGAGGGGTTTGTCCAGCAAGAGCCCGACGAAGGTGCGGCCGCCTCGGAGGGCACCCGCGTCTGGGTGCTCTACGACACGGACAGCCTCTACATCGCCGCCGAACTCGAAGAAGACCATCCGGAGCGCCTGATGGCCAACGAGATGCGCCGCGACGCGCGGAACATCGACTGGGGCGACAGCTTCTCGGTCATCATCGACACCTTCTACGACCGCCGGAACGGCGTCCTCTTCCACACGAACGTGCTGGGCGCCCTGTTCGACGCGCAGGTGACCGACGAACGAAACGTAAACGCCGACTGGAACACGGTCTGGTGGGTGAAGAGCCACCTTCTCGACGACAGGTACACCGTGGAGATCCGAATCCCGTTCCGCTCGCTGCGTTATGCGGCCGGCGGCGCCCAGCTCTGGGGGATCAACTTCCGCCGCCGCATCAAGCACCGAAACGAACAGGCCTTCTTCACCCCGACGCCCCAGGCCTACAGCCGCGACGGATTGACCCGTCTCTCCAACGCGGCGACGCTCGTTGGCCTCGAGGCGCCCCCCGGCTCGCGAAGAATGGAACTGAAGCCGTACGCGATCGGATCCCAGAGCCACGTTCCCCTGCGGGACATCGACAACGAGTGGTCCGGCGATATCGGCGCCGACTTCAAGTTCGGCGTCACCGACGGGCTTACCGCCGACATCACCTGGAATACCGACTTCGCGCAGGTCGAGGACGACGAGACCCAGATCAACCTGAGCCGCTTCAGTCTCTTCTTCCCGGAAAAGCGCGAGTTCTTCCTCGAGGGGCAGGGGGTCTTCGACTTCGGCGGCCGGCAAACCCGCGCCCGCGCCTTCGGAGGCGGCTCCAACGATGCTCCCATCCCGTTCTTCAGCCGGTCGATCGGCATCTCGGGCGGCAGCGCGGTGCCGATTCTCGGGGGCGCCCGCCTCCACGGCCGCGCCGGCGCCTACCAGATGGGGCTCATGAACATCCAGGCCGGCGACGTGCCCGGCCTCGACGTGGAGTCCACGAACTTCAGCGCCTTCCGGATGAAGCGGGACATCTTCTCGCGCTCCAACATCGGGGTGATCGCCACCCATCGGAGCCTGAACGCCGCCGGCACCGGTTCCAACTCGCTCTACGGCGTGGACGGAGTCTTCAACCCGACCGATCACATCCGGATCAACACCTTCTACATGGCGACCAGCGAGCCCGGGGTGGACACCGGCCGTCAGGCTGCCAGCTACCTGGGCCAGTTCCGCTACGACACCGACCTGATCGATGTCACCGCCGAACGCCTCTACCTCGGCGAGGACTTCAATCCCGGGATGGGTTTCCTCCGCCGGAGCGACTTCACGAAGAACGGCGCTTCGTTCCAGTTCTCGCCGCGCCCCCGCGGCATCAAGGCGATCCGCCAGTTCGAGTTCAAGGTGGACGCGAACAACTACGACCGTCCCGACGGCGAGATGGAGACGCGGGAATACAAGTTCGAGGCGAGGGCCGTTCTGGAGAGCAGCGACCGCATCTTCCTCGACCACACCGTGACCGAAGAGCGTCTGCTCGGGGGGTTCGACCTCTCCAGCGAGGTCGGAGTGCCCGCCGGCAACTACCGTTTCGCCCGCACCGGGGTACGGTTGAGAATGGGATCCCACCGCCCGTTATCGGGCTTTTTGCGTTACGAGTTCGGCGATTTCTTCGGGGGGAGCCGGCAGGAAGTGAGCTACATGGGACGCGCCGAGCTCACCCAGCGCTTTTCCGTCGAGCCGAACGTCAGCCTGAACTGGATCACCGTCCCCCAGGGTGACGTGCGGGCGACCGTGAGCTATCTCCGCGCGACGTACACCGTCTCGCCCCGCAGCTTCCTGGGCGCGCTCGTCCAGTACAACTCGGCGGCGCAACTGATGTCCGCGAACGTCCGTTTCCGCTGGGAATACTCGCCCGGTAGCGACCTGTTCGTGGTCTTCAGCACGAACCGCGACGGGGATGACGGGCTCTCCGGTCTCAGCGACCGGACGCTCGTCGTCAAGTTCACCCGCCTGTTCCGCTTCTGAAAGGGACTTCGGACCGGCTCCCGGGTTCCGCCGCCCCTCCCCCACGTCTCTCCCCGGTTCCGCGTCACGCCTCGTTCGGGAGAAGGGCTCGTTTTGCGGCGAGCCCAGGATCTCCGCTACCCCCGGAGGACGCTCGGAATGGACGGAACCTTTCCGGTAGTCTGTTCGTTGGTCTTCGAATTCCAATTGTCTGATCGTCGGCTCCCGTGATTCGCTTTTCCTCGAGTGCCCGCAAGGCGTGGCGAGCCTCCGCTGCGGGGTTTTTCTTCCTGCTGGCTGGCGGTTCACTCGTTGCCGCGGGCGCCGAACGCACGCCGGCGGAACCCGCCCCGCACCCCTCGGACCGGCGGGTCCAGAACACTCAGGACACGCAGGACGATCAGGACGATCAGGATGACCTTGCCCTTTCGCCCCGCGGCGCGGGTCGGCTCGCCGAACCGCAGCAGGCGCCCGTCAGCTCGGCGATGGCCGAGCGGATCCTCGGCCCGCCCGCTCCCGCGGCGGGAGAAGCGGTTAGCCGCGACGCCGGCGGCCGGGTAACGCTCCGCGCGTTCCGGCTCGCCGAGCCGCTCACCGTGGACGGGGTGCTCGATGACCCGGTGTACGACCAGGTCCCGGCGGCAGAAGGATTCCTGCAGCAGGAACCCGACGAGGGTGCTCCGGTGTCGGAGTCCACGCGCGTCTGGGTGCTCTACGACGCGGACAGCCTCTACATCGCCGCCGAGCTGGAAGAGGACCACCCGGAGCGGCTGACGGCCGGCGAGATGCGTCGGGACCACCGAAACGTCGGCTGGAACGACAGCTTCTCGGTCATCCTCGACACCTTCTATGACCGGCGGAACGGCTTCTTGTTCCACACGAACTCCCTCGGCGCCCTGTTCGATGGCCAGGTGACCGACGAGCGGAACACGAACAGCGATTGGAACACCGTGTGGTGGGTGAAGACTCGCCAGCTGGAGGACGGGTGGACGGTGGAGATCCGGATCCCGTTCCGCTCGCTCCGCTACGCGGCCGGCGGACCCCAGCTCTGGGGGATCAACTTCCGCCGCCTCATCAAGCACCGCAACGAACAGGTGTTCTTTACTCCGACGCCCCAGTCGTACAGCCGCAACGGGCTGCTGCGGCTCTCCAACGCCGCGACGCTCGTCGGTCTCGAGGCGCCCGCCGGATCCAGGCGGATGGAACTGAAGCCGTACGCGATCGGCTCGCAGAGCCACGTTCCCCTGAACGACGTGCTTAACGACTGGTCGGGCGACATCGGCGGCGACTTCAAGTTCGGCGTCACCGACGGGCTCACCGCCGACGTGACCTGGAACACCGACTTCGCGCAGGTCGAAGACGACGAGAGCCAGGTCAACCTGAGCCGCTTCAGCCTGTTCTACCCGGAAAAGCGCGAGTTCTTCCTCGAGGGCCAGGGGGTCTTCGACTTTGGCGGCCGGCAGTCGCGCGGCTTCGGAGGCGGCTCCGACGCTCCCATCCCGTTCTTCAGCCGGACGATCGGCATCTCGGGCGGCAGCGCGGTTCCGATTCTCGGGGGCGGCCGGCTTCACGGCCGCACCGGCGCCTACACGATGGGCCTCATGAACATCCAGACCGGGGAAGTGGGCGGCCTTGATGTGGAGAGCACGAACTTCAGCGCCGTCCGGGTGAAGCGGGACATCCTTTCGCGCTCCAACATCGGGGTGATCGCCACCCACCGGAACGTCGGCGCCGGCGGCTCCGGGGCGAATTCGCTCTACGGCGTGGACGGCAACTTCGCCCCGACCGACAACATCCGCATCAACACCTTCTACATGGCGACGACCGAGCCCGGAGTCGAGAGCGGGCACCAGGCCGCCACTTACATGGGCCAGTTCCGCTACGACACCGATCTGATCGATGTCACTGCCGAGCGTCTCTATCTCGGTGAGGACTTCAACCCGGGGATGGGCTTCGTCCGCCGCCGGGATTTCACGAAGAACGCCGGAAGCCTCCAGTTCTCGCCGCGCCCCCGCGGCATCAAGGCCATCCGCCAGTTCGAGTTCAAGGCCGGCGCGAAGAACTACGACCGCCCCGACGGTGAGATGGAGACCCGCGAGTACCAGGTCGACGCGCGAATCGTCTTCGAGAGCAGCGATCGCCTCATGTTCGACCACAGCGTGACCGAAGAGCGGCTCCTCGAGGGTTTCGACCTCTCGAGTGACGTTGGAATCCCCGCCGGCAACTATCGGTTCTCCCGGACCGGGGTAAGGGTGCGGATGGGATCCCATCGCTCCTTCTCGGGCATGTTCCGCTACGAGTTCGGTGACTTCTTCGGGGGCACCCGGCAACAGGTGAGTTATTGGGGACGCGCCGAGATGAACCAGCGCTTTTCCATCGAGCCGAACATCAGCCTCAACTGGATCGAGGTGCCCGGCGGCGAGGTACGGGCGCAGGTCAGCCGGCTCCGCGCCAGCTACACCGTCTCGCCCCGGAGCTTCCTGGGTGCGCTCGTCCAGTACAACTCGGCGGCGCAGCTACTTTCCGCGAACGTGCGTTTCCGCTGGGAGTATTCACCGGGCAGCGATCTCTTTGTCGTCTTCAGCACGAACCGCGACGGGGATGACGGGTTGGCGGGGCTCAGCGACCGGACGCTCGTCGTCAAGTTCACCCGTTTGTTCCGGTTTTAGCAGCCCCTAGACAAGGTCGCGCGGCCCAGTTGCTGGGTAAACGCAGGTCCGACGTGCACCCACAATCTGGACGGCCGAGCCCTCGACAGAGCAGATGGCGCGCAGGCCCGGGAACGCCGGTGTTCACACCGGCACAGCGGCCCGCAGGGCCGCGGCGGTGCAGACCCCAACCGTCGGGATGGCTCCCTTCTCGGCGCGTGCCCCTCAAGGGCAGGATGGCGCGCGACAGCGGGCCCCCACCGGGAGAACTGGCCACCGGCCTCCGGCCGGCATCGCGCGGGAGCGCGAAACCTGCGGCGATGACGCCGGGCCCGGCCAACGTGAGTGCCACACCACCTTTCTCATGCGGGCGGGGTGAACGGGCGGACCCGATCATGGGGGTTTCTCCCGGTGGGGGCTCTTCGTTCGCGCGACCTTGTCTATGGGCTGCCGACCCGTTTTCGGACGCCGCTCTCCGCCGTTGCGGCGCCCCCCGGAACGCGTTGGGAAGGGGGGACCAATTCCGGTAAACTGGCCGTTGGTCTTCGAGTCTCCTCGCGCCGAGTTCCGGGTGCCGTGCATCGCCTTTCACTGACTTCCCGCAACGTCTCGGGAGCTGCCGTCGGGTGGCTTTCCTTTCTGCTGGCGGGAGCTTCCCTGGGCGCCGCGGGGACACTCCCCGGGCCTGACGGACCCGCTCCTCCGCCCCCAAATCCGGGGTCAGACGCGGGGCCAAACCCGGGGCCAAACCCGGAGTTTGACCGGCGCGTCCAGGATGATGAGGACGGCTTCGCCCGGGACGATTTCGGGATGCCGAGCCGGGGCGCGGGACGGCTCGCCGAAAACCAGCAGGCGTCCCTCAGTTCGGCCATGGCGGGCCGGATCCTCGGCCCCCCGGCGCCCGCGGCCGGGGAAGCCGTCAGCCGCGACGCCGACGGCCGGGTGACGCTGCGCGCGTTCCGGCTGGCCGAGCCGCTCACCGTGGACGGAGTGCTCGACGACCCGGTGTACGACCAGGTGCCGGCGGCGGGCGGGTTCCTGCAGCAGGAGCCCGACGAGGGTGCTCCGGCGTCGGAGTCCACGCGCGTTTGGGTGCTCTACGACGCGGACAACCTCTACATCGCCGCCGAGCTGGAAGAAGAACATCCGGAGCGTCTGATGGCCAGCGAGATGCGCCGCGACCACCGGAGCATCGGTTGGAACGACAGCTTCCAGATCGTTCTCGACACCTTCTACGATCGGCGGAACGGCTTCTTGTTCCACACGAACGCGCTGGGCGCCCTCTTCGACGCCCAGGTAACGGACGAGCGGAACACCAACAGCGACTGGAACACCGTCTGGTGGGTGAAGAGCCAAGTGGTGGAAGAGGGGTGGACGGTGGAAATCCGGATCCCCTTCCGTTCACTCCGCTACGCGGCCGGCGGGGCCCAGCTCTGGGGGATCAACTTCCAGCGCAACATCAAGCACAAGAACGAGAAGGTGTTCTTCACCCCGACGCCCCAGGCGTACAACCGGGACGGGCTGGTGCGGCTGTCGAACGCGGCGACGCTGGTGGGTCTCGAGGCCCCGGCCGGCTCGCGGCGGATGGAGCTGAAGCCCTATGCGATCGGCTCCCAGACGCACGCTCCCCTGAGGGACATCAACAACGAGTGGTCCGGCGACATCGGCGGCGACTTCAAGTTCGGCGTCACCGACGGGCTCACCGCCGACCTCACCTGGAACACCGACTTCGCGCAGGTGGAGGACGACGAGAGCCAGGTCAACCTGAGCCGCTTCAGCCTGTTCTACCCGGAAAAGCGGGAGTTCTTCCTTGAAGGGCAGGGGGTCTTCGACTTCGGAGGCCGGCAGACCCGGGCGTTCGGGGGTGGCGGGCCGTCCGACGCTCCCATCCCGTTCTTCAGCCGGTCGATCGGCATCTCGGGCGGCAGCTCGGTGCCGATTCTCGGGGGTGCGCGCCTCCACGGCCGCACCGGCGCCTACACGATGGGCCTCATGAACATCCAGACCGGGGAAACGGCCGGTCTGGATGTGGAGAGCACGAACTTCAGCGCCTTCCGAATAAAGCGCGACCTCTTTTCGCGCTCCAACATCGGGGTCATCGCCACCCACCGGAACATCAATGCTGACGGTTCGGGATCGAATTCGCTCTACGGGGTGGACGGCAACTTCAACCCCAGCGACAACATCCGGATCAACTCCTTCTACATGGCGACGAGCGAGCCGGGAGTCGAAACCGGGCACCAGGCGGCCAGCTACATGGGCCAATTCAATTACGACACCGACCTGATCGACGTGACCGCGGAGCGCCTCTACCTGGGTGAGGACTTCAATCCCGGCATGGGTTTTGTCCGCCGGCGGGATTTCACGAAGAACGGCGCCAGCTTCCAGTTGTCCCCGCGTCCCCGCGGCATCGAGGCGATCCGGCAGTTCGAGTTGAAGTTCGACGCCAACAACTATGACCGTCCCGACGGCGAGATGGAGACGCGGAAGTACAAGTTCGAAGGAAAGGCCATCCTCGAGAGTAGCGACCGTCTCATGGTGGATCACACCATGACCGAAGAGCGCCTGCTCGACGGTTTCGACCTCTCCACCGAGGTCGCGGTTCCCGCCGGCAACTACCGCTTCAACCGTACCGGGCTCCGCCTCTGGCTGGGGACGCACCGTTCGTTCTCGGGGTACTTCCGTTACGAGTTTGGTGACTTCTTCGGCGGCACCCGCCGGGAGGTGAGCTACTGGGGACGCACCGAGGTGAGCCAGCGGCTGTCCATGGAGCCGAACATCAGCCTCAACTGGATCGAGGTGCCCGGAGGCGAGGTGCAGGCGCAGGTCAGCAGCCTCCGCGCCACCTACACGGTGTCTCCCCGCAGTTTCCTGGGCGCGCTCGTCCAGTACAACTCGGCGGCGCAACTGATGTCCGCCAACGTCCGTTTCCGCTGGGAATACTCGCCGGGCAGCGACGTGTTCGTGGTCTTCAGCACGAACCGCGACGGGGACGACGGTCTCGCCGGGCTGACCGACCGGGCGCTGGTCGTCAAGTTCACCCGGCTGTTCCGGTTCTGACGCGGGGCTCCGCACTGCCGTACGGGTGGCGTTTCGGCGCGCTCGCCGCCTGTCTGATCTGGGTCCCGGCCGCCGCTATGCCGGTGCCGGGGCAGCCCCCGCCGGCCCCCGTGATCCACGGTCCCGCGCCGCCGGACCCCCCGGCGATGATCCGGCGGGACGATCAGGGTGGCGCCACCATTCGGGCCGTCCGCCTCCAAGAGCCGCTCGACTTCGACGGCCGCCTCGATGAAGCCATCTACGAGCAGGTTCCCGGAATCAGCGATTTCATCCAGACCGAGCCGCTCGAAGGAGCACCGGCCACCGAAAAGACCGAGGTCTGGGTCTTTTTCGACGACGAGGCGATCTACATCGCCGGACGCTGCTGGGACACCCAACCCCACCGGATCGTGGCCACCGAACTCCGGCGCGACCACGGGAGCATCTGGCTCAACCAGCACCTGGCCGTCACCTTCGACACCTTCTACGACCGCCGGAACGCCTTCATCTTTTACCTGAACCCCCTGGGCGGGTTCTTCGACGGCCTCATCACGGACGAACGGAACTTCAACCGCGACTGGACCGCGGTATGGGATTCTCGGACCGCGCGTTTCGAGGGCGGTTGGACGACCGAACTGCGGTTCCCGTTCAAGACCCTCCGCTACCCCGCCGCGGGCCCACAGGTCTGGGGCATCAACTTCCGCCGGGTCGTCCGCTGGAAGAACGAAATCTCCTACCTGACCCGGCTCCCGGCCGCCCTCGGGATCTGGTCGATCACCAAGGTGAGTTCCTATGCGACCCTGGTCGGCCTCGAGGCGCCGCCCAGCTCCCGGACCATAGAGGTGAAGCCGTACCTCACGGGTGACGCCGCCGGGGCCCAGGTCGAGAGCGGCGTCCTCGACCGGGACTTCGGGGGCGATTTCGGGGTGGACGCCAAGGTCGGGATCACCAGCGGGCTGACTGCCGATCTGACCTGGAACACCGACTTCGCGCAGGTCGAGGCGGACGCCCAACAGATCAACCTGACCCGTTTCAGCCTGTTCTTCCCCGAAAAGCGCGAGTTCTTTCTCGAAGGGCAGGGGCTCTTCGCCTTCGGGACCTCGGAGCGCACCCCGCGCGCCTCGAGCCGCAGGTTCGGGGCGCCGAGCAGCGTCCCGCTCCTCTTCTTCAGCCGCCGGATCGGAATCGCCGGAAACCAGGTGGCGCCGATTCGTGGCGGCGCCCGGGTGACGGGAAAACTCGGCGACTTCGGCGTCGGTGCGCTCGCGATCCGTAGCGGCGAGAGCGTCGCCGCGGGCGTCCCGGAAACCGACTTCTCGGTATTCCGGCTGAAGCGGGACATCCTGAGCCGCAGCACCGTCGGGGTGATGGGCACCTACCGCTCGGGCACCGGAGACGGCCGGGGGAGCAACGCCGCCTACGGGATGGACGCGCGTTTCGGGTTGTATGAGAACCTCGACATCCGCAGCTACGCGGCCTGGACGCAGAACGAACACGACGACCGGACCGGCATGAGCTACCGGGGCCAGCTCGACTACCAGGCCGACCGTTACGGACTCCAATTCGAGCGGCTGGTGGTCGGCGAGGGCTTCGATCCCGGGCTCGGCTTCCTGCCCCGCCGGGACTTCCAGCGCAACTACGCGGAGGCGCGCTTCAGTCCCCGGCCGCGCTCGATCTCCTGGCTGCGGAAGATCGGTGGGACCGGCAGTCTCGACTACACCACGGACAACGACGGGAATCTGGAAACCCGGATCTTCGCGCTCCGGTCCGACGTCGCGTTGGAGAACGGGGACAGCGCCCAGTTCCAGTTGGCCCGGAACCGGGAGGTGCTTCACGAGGAATTCCGGCTGGCCGGCGACCTTGCGGTGGCCGCCGGCGCCCACGACTTCGACTACGCCAGCCTCAGCTACCGGGCCGGGCCCCAGCGGCCGATCTCGGGGACCTTCGCCTATCAGCAGGGCGGGTTCTTCTCGGGGACCCGGCGCGAACTCGCCTGGCGCGGCCGGCTCGAGGTCGTTCCCCACCTCATCGTCGAGCCCATCATCTCTCTGAACTGGATCGCCCTTCCGGACGGCGATTACGACACCCGGCTGGTCGCTTCGCGAATCAACTACAACTTTTCTCCCCGGAGCTTTCTTGCCGCGTTCCTCCAGTACAACACCGCCGCGAACAGCCTTTCGACGAATATCAGGTTCCGCTGGGAGTATCAGCCGGGCAGCGACATCTATCTCGTCTACAACTCGGTCCGCGACACCCTGATGCCCGGCTATCCCGAACTCGACACGCAGGCGTTCATCGTCAAGTTCACGCGTCTCTTCCGCTTCTGACGTTCGCCATAGAGCTCCCGGTTTGGCCCGCTCCGCATTCGTTTTTCTCGTCGCGGGCGCCGTCCTGATCGCGCCGGACTTGCTGTGGGGGCAATCCGGAGACCCCGGGGAGCGCCAGGACGGGCAGCGCTCGGCGCCGGCGCCCACCTTCGCGGTGCGCGGACCCGCTCCCCCCGACCTCCCCGAGATGGTCCGCCGCGACGAGGCCGGCGGGGCCACCATGCGCGCCACCCGTCTCACCGAGCCGTTCGAACTGGACGGCCGCCTTGACGACGCCATCTACGACCGGGTGCCCGGGGTGGGCGGTTTCATCCAGGCGCTGCCCCTCGAAGGCGAACCGGCCACCGAGCCGACCGACGTCTGGGTCTTCTACGACGACGAAGCGGTGTACATCGCCGGCAGGTGCTGGGACAGCCAGCCCCACCGCATGGTGGCGACCGAGATGCGCCGGGACAACTTCGGCATCTTCAACAACGAGAATCTCGCGGTCATCCTGGACACCTTCTACGACCGCCGGAACGCCTTCTTCTTCTACATGAACCCGATCGGCGGGTTCTTCGACGGCCTCATCGCGGACGAGAACCCCCCCAACCGGGACTGGACCGCGGTCTGGGACTCCCGGGCGGCCCGGTTCGAAAACGGCTGGACCATGGAGATGCGGATCCCGTTCAAGACGTTGCGCTACGCGAGCGGCGGCCCCCAGGTCTGGGGGATCAACTTCCGCCGCATCGTGCGCTGGAAGAACGAGCTTTCCTTCCTCACCCGGGTCCCCGCGGCCCTCGGACCCCGTGCCATCACCAAGATCAGTTCGGCGGGAACGCTCGTCGGCCTGGAGGCGCCCACCAGTTCCCGGACCGTCGAGGTGAAGCCCTACCTCATCGGGGACGCCGCCGGAATCCGCGCCGACGCCAGCGGGCTGGAACGGGACTACGGCGGCGACTTCGGGGTGGACGCCAAGGTCGGGATCACCAGCGGCCTCATCGCCGACCTCACCTGGAACACCGACTTCGCCCAGGTGGAGGCCGATGCCCAGCAGATCAACCTTACCCGCTTCAGCCTCTTCTTTCCCGAGAAGCGGGAGTTCTTCCTCGAAGGGCAGGGGACCTTCAGCTTCGGCACTTCGAGCCGCAGCCCTCCCGCGGGATCGACGCGCAGCTTCGGCCCGCCCAGCAGCACCCCGGTGCTCTTCTTCAGCCGCCAGATCGGGATCGCCGGCGGTCAGGTGGTGCCCGTCCTCGGCGGGGGACGGGTGACCGGCAAGCTCGGCGACTTCGGGGTCGGGGCGCTCGCCATCCGCACCGGAGGGAACAACGCTGCGGGTGCCCCGGAGACCGACTTCTCGGTCCTGCGGCTGAAGCGGGACATCCTGAACCGCAGCACCGTGGGCGTCATGGGCACCTACCGCTCCCACACCGCCAGCGGGCTGGGACGGAACTTCGCCTATGGGATGGACGCCCGCTTCGGGTTCTTCGAAAACCTCACCATCCAGTCCTACGCCGCCTGGACCCAGAACGAACTCGAGGACGGGACCGGGATGAGCTACCTGGGTCAGCTCGAATACAACGGCGACCGGTACGGGCTGAAGACGGAACGGCTCGTGGTCGGAGACGGCTTCGATCCCGGCATCGGGTTCCTGCGCCGCCGGGATTTCCAGCGCAACTACGCCGAGGCGCGCTTCAGCCCCCGGCCGCATTCGATCTCCTGGCTGCGCCAGATCGGCTGGACCGGCAGTATCGACTACACCACCGACAACGAGGCGGTCCTCGAGACCCGGATCCTCCAACTTCGAACGGAGGTCGAACTCGAAAACGGGGACCGGCTGAACGTGGACGCCGCCCGGAACCACGAGGTTCTCAGCGAAGAGTTCGTCCTGGACGCTGACGAAGGGATCGGCGTGGGGGTGGGTCCTTACGACTTCGACCACCTCAGGGTCGCCTACCAGGCGGGGCCGCAGCGTCCCATCTCGGGCAACTTCGCCTACCAGCAGGGGGGCTTCTTCTCCGGGACGCGCCGCGAGGCAGTGTGGCGCGGACGGGTCGAGGTGACGACGCGCTTCTCCCTCGAGCCCACCCTTTCGATGAACTGGATTGACCTCCCGACCGGCGAGTACGACACCAACCTGATCGCGTCCCGGATCAACTACACGCTCTCGCCGCGCAGCTTTCTCGCAGCGTTCCTCCAGTACAACACCGCCGCGAACAACCTCTCGACGAACGTCCGCTTCCGTTGGGAGTACGAACCGGGCAGCGACCTCTACGTCGCCTACAACTCGCTGCGGGACACCCTGGCGCCGGGCTACCCCGAACTGAACACCCAGTCGTTCATCGTCAAGTTCACGCGTCTCTTCCGGTTCTGACAAGCTGTCACTCGCCCGAGTTCTTTCTCTTGTTCCGCCCCGCATTCCGCTCTGTCCTCGCCGGCGCGGCCCTGATCGTTCCGGCCGTCGGTTGGACGCAGTCCGAGGAACTCGCTGACCGGCAGGACGCCCAGGGGTCGGAGCCGGCGCCCGCCTCCGTGGTGCGCGGCCCCGCGCCGCCCGACCTCCCCGAAATGGTCCGGCGCGACGAGGCCGGCGGCGCCACCATGCGCGCCACCCGCCTCGAGGGGCCCTTCGATCTCGACGGCCGTCTCGACGACGCCATCTACGACCGCGTGCCCGGCGTGGGCGGGTTCATCCAGGCCGTGCCCCTCGAAGGCGAGCCGGCGAGCGAGGCGACGGAAGTCTGGGTCTTCTACGACGACGACACCCTCTACGTCGCCGGCCGCTGCTGGGACAGCCAGCCGGACCGGATGGTGGCGAACGAGATGCGCCGGGACCACTTCGGCATCCACAACAACGAGAACCTGGCGGTCATCCTGGACACCTTCTACGACCGCCGGAACGCGTTCTTCTTCTACCTGAATCCGATCGGCGGGTTCTTCGACGGCCTCATCACGAACGAGTTGAACGTGAACCGCGACTGGACCGCGGTCTGGGACTCGCGGGCGGCCCGGTTCGAAAACGGCTGGACGATGGAGATGGCGATCCCGTTCAAGACCCTGCGCTACGCCGGCGGCGGTCCCCAAGTCTGGGGGATCAACTTCCGCCGCATCGTGCGCTGGAAGAACGAGATGTCCTATCTGACCGGGGTTCCCGCCGCCCTCGGGCCCCGGGCGATCACCAAGATCAGCTCGGCGGGAACCCTGGTGGGGGTCGAAGCGCCGGCCAGTTCCCGTACTGTGGAAGTCAAGCCGTACCTTATCGGTGACGGCGCCGGTTCCCGCACCGGCAGCGGCTCGCTCGAAAGGGAGTACGGCGGCGACTACGGGGTGGATGCCAAGGTCGGGATCACCAGCGGGCTCACCGCCGACCTCACCTGGAACACCGATTTCGCCCAGGTGGAGGCGGATGCCCAGCAAATCAACCTCACCCGTTTCAGCCTCTTCTTCCCCGAAAAGCGGGAGTTCTTTCTGGAGGGGCAGGGGATCTTCAGCTTCGGCACCGCGTCGCGGGCGCCGCCGTCCGGATCCACGCGCTTCGGCCAGCCAAGCAGCACTCCGGTGCTCTTCTTCAGCCGTCAGGTCGGGATTGCCGGCGGCCAAGCAGTGCCGATCCTGGGTGGCGGGCGGGTGACCGGAAAGCTCGGCGACTACAGCGTCGGAGCGCTCGCGATCCGCAGCGGCGCGAGCAGCGTCGCGGGCGCCCCGGAGACCGATTTCTCGGTCCTGCGGCTGACGCGCGACATCCTGAACCGCAGCACGGTGGGCGTGATCGGGACCTACCGCTCAAACACCGCCAGCGGGCTGGGGCGGAACCTTGCCTGGGGGATGGACGCCCGGTTCGGATTCTTTGAGAATCTCGACATCCAGACCTACGCCGCCTGGACACAGAACGAACTCGAAGACAAGACCGGAATCAGCTATCTGGGCCAGCTCGACTACAACGGTGACCGGTACGGGCTCAAGGCCGAACGGCTCGCGGTCGGGGACGGATTCGATCCCGGGATCGGGTTCCTGCGCCGCCGGGACTTCCGGCGCAACTACGCCGAGGCCCGCTTCAGCCCCCGGCCGCACTCGATCTCCTGGCTCCGCAAGATCGGCTGGACCGGCAGCATCGACTACACCACCGATAACGTAGGGAATCTCGAGACCCGGATCTTCTCGTTGCGCACCAACGTCGAACTCGAAAACGGGGACCGGTTGAATCTGAACGCCGCCCGGAACCGGGAGGTCCTGAGCGAAGAGTTCCTGCTGGATGCGGACGAAGGGATCGGCGTGGGGGTGGGCGCCTACGACTTCGACCACGTCCGCGTCAGCTACCAGGCGGGGCCGCAGCGCCGGATCTCGGGGAACTTCGCCTATCAGCAGGGGGGCTTCTTCTCCGGGACCCGCCGGGAGGCGGCGTGGCGCGGACGCGTGGAACTCACGACGCGCTTCTCCCTCGAGCCCGCCGTTTCGCTGAACCGGATCGCGCTCCCGACGGGCGACTACAACACCGGCCTGCTCGCGTCCCGGATCAACTACACGCTCTCGCCCCGCAGCTTCCTCGCGGCTTATTTCCAGTACAACACCGCCGCGAACAGCCTCTCGACGAACATCCGTTTCCGCTGGGAGTACGAGCCGGGGAGCGACTTCTTCGTCGTCTACAACTCGCTGCGGGACACGCTCGTGCCCGGGTATCCCGAGTTGAACACGCAGTCACTCATCGCCAAGTTCACGCGGCTCTTCCGGTTCTGAAGGGCGCCGCGAAACCGCGCGTCGCCGGTGGAGAGAAAGCGCGGGGACGGCCGGGAACGCCGGTCTTCAGACCGGCACAGCGGCCCCGAGGGCCGCGGCGGTGAGGAAGCCAACCGTTGAAGTGGTTCCCGTCTCGGCACGTACCCCCAACAGTTAAGACGACCTGGCAAGACGGCCTGGCAGGCACGGGAGCCCCCACCGGGAGGACTGGGCCGACCTCCGGCCGGTTCTCCCGGTGCTCACGCCACTTTGTCCACAGGCCGCTGACGCGGATCCCGGCGTAGAGTTCCGCGACCTTCCGATTTCCCGTCTTGGCCCGCTACGCGTTCCGTCTTCTCCTCGCCGGCACTGCTCTGATCGTTCCGGCCTCGGGGTGGGGGCAGTCTGGAGAACTCGCGGAACGCCCGGACGGTCAGGGCTCGGCGCCGGAGCCGGCCTTCGTGGTGCGGGGTCCCGCGCCTCCCGACCTGCCCGAGATGGTGCGCCGCGACGACGCCGGCGGCGCCACCATGCGCGCCACCCGCCTGACGGAACCGCTCGAATTCGACGGCCGCCTCGACGATGCCATCTACGAACGCGTTCCGGGCGTCAGCGGCTTTATCCAGGCGCTCCCCCTTGAAGGCGAACCCGCCACCGAAGACACCGAGGTGTGGGTGTTTTTCGACGACGAAGCCGTTTACGTGGCCGGGAGGAACTGGGACAGCCAACCTGACCGGATGGTGGCCACCGAGATGCGGCGCGACAACTTCGGCATCTTCAACAACGAAAACCTCGCGGTCATTCTCGACACCTTCTACGATCGCCGGAACGCCTTCTTCTTCTACATGAATCCCATCGGGGGCTTCTTCGACGGCCTCATCGTGGACGAGCGGAGCGTGAACCGCGACTGGACCGCGGTCTGGGACTCGCGGGCGGCCCGGTTCGAAAACGGCTGGACGATGGAGATGCGAATCCCTTTCAAGACCCTGCGCTACGTCCGGGGCGGCCCGCAGGTCTGGGGCATCAACTTCCGCCGGGTGGTTCGCTGGAAGAACGAAATGTCGTACCTGACGCAGGTCCCGGCGGCGCTCGGGCCGCGCGGCATCACCAAGATCAGCTCGGCGGGCACCCTGGTGGGACTCGAAGCGCCGGCGAGCTCCCGGACGATTGAGGTGAAGCCGTACCTCATTGGGGACGCCGCCGGCGCCCGGATCGAGAGCGGCGCCCTCGACCGGGATTTCGGGGGCGATTTCGGGTTGGACGCGAAGGTCGGCATCACCAGCGGGCTCACCGCGGATCTGACCTACAACACCGACTTCGCCCAGGTCGAAGCCGACGCCCAGCAGATCAACCTCACCCGGTTCAGCCTTTTCTTCCCCGAAAAACGCGAGTTCTTCCTCGAAGGGCAGGGAATCTTCGATTTCGGCACCTCAAGCCGCGGTGCGCCGCCGGGGTCGACGCGCAGCTTCGGGCCGCCGAGCAGCACGCCGGTGCTGTTCTTCAGCCGCCGGATCGGCATCGAGGCCGGGCAGGCGGTGCCCATCACGGGCGGCGCCCGGGTCACCGGGAAGCTCGGCGACTACAACGTGGGGGCGATTGCCATCCGCAGCGGCGAGAGCACCGCCGCCGGGTCTCCGGAAACTGATTTTTCGGTGTTCCGGTTGAAGCGGGACATCCTGAACCGCAGCACGGTCGGCGTGATGGGGACGTACCGCTCGCACACCGCGAGTGGCCTGGGACAGAACTTCGCCTACGGGATGGATGCCGGGTTTGGCTTCTTCGAACATCTGGACATCCGCAGCTACGCGGCCTGGACGCAGAACGAACTCGAGGACGAGACCGGGCTGAGCTATCTCGGCCAGGTGGACTACAACGGCGACCGCTACGGGCTCCAGGCCGAGCGCCTGGTGGTCGGGGACGAATTCGATCCGGGGATCGGGTTCATACGCCGCCTGGACTTCCAGCGGAACTACGCCGAGGCCCGGTTCAGTCCCCGGCCGCATTCGATCTCCTGGCTCCGCAAGGTGGGCTGGACCGGCAGCGTGGACTACACGACGGATAACGAGGGGGTGCTCGAGACCCGGATTTTCGGCTTCCGCTACGACATGGAGTTCGAGAACGGGGACAACTTCAACCTGAATGCGACGCGGAACCGCGAGGTGCTGAGCGAATCGTTTTCCCTGAGCGACGACCTCGGCGTGGCGCCCGGGACCTACGACTTCGACTACGTGCGGCTCAGCTACCAGGCCGGCCCGCAGCGCCCCATCTCGGGCAACTTCGCCTACCAGCAGGGCGGATTCTTTTCCGGGACCCGCCGGGAGGCTGCCTGGCGCGGCCGGGTCGAAGTCATGCCTCGCGTGACGGTCGAGCCCTTGGTTTCCCTGAACTGGATCTCACTTCCCGAGGGGAACTACGACACCAACCTGCTCGCGTCCCGGATCAACTACACCCTCTCTCCCCGGAGCTTCCTCGCGGCGTTCCTCCAGTACAACACCGCCGCGAACAGCCTTTCGACGAACGTTCGCTTCCGCTGGGAATACGAGCCGGGGAGTGACCTCTACGTCGTCTACAACTCGCTCCGCGACACCCTGGCGCCCGGCTACCCGGAACTGAACGCCCAGTCGTTCATCGTCAAGTTCACCCGGCTATTCCGGTTCTGACGCGGCTGGTCCGGTTCTGACGCGGCTGGCGCGGATCAGGCGCCCGCGAACGGATTGACCACCCGGACGCCGTCGTAGTCCTGTCCGGGGTTCAGGTCCTCGGTGTACACCGTCCGGCACCCGGCAGCGCGCGCCGCTGCGAGGATGGCGGCATCCCAGTAGGCAACGCGAAACCGTTCCGTGAGATCGAGGGCGTCATGGATCACTCCCAGGGTGAGCGGCTGCACCGGGAAACGTTCGAGGCTTCGGACGAAGGCCACGGCTTCCTCGTGGCTGAGGTTCCACGGCCTCGTCGGGCGCGTTGCCTGCCAATAGAACTCCTGAAACACCTGGACCGAAAAGGCGAGATCGGTTGCATCGAGAAGCTCCAGCGCGCGCCTTTTCTTTCCCGTTTCTTCAGCGACGGGGCTGATTGCGTAGAGCAGAATGTTCGTGTCAACGAAGCGCATCGCGCCTCAGGTGTTCTTTGTGCTCCCGACGAAGGGCGTCTCGGTCGTAGAGGGCTTCCCGAGGGAGCCTGTCGGCGGGCTTCAGCCCGCCACCGCGCGCGCGTATGGCCTCCAGCACTTCGTCCTGAAGCCGCCGCAAACGCTGGAAGCGCTCCTCGGAAGTCCGTGATTGGGCAATGATCTTCAAACACTCCCGCGTCAGAGCGGAGACCGAGGTTCCCGCCTCTGCCGCCCGGATGCGCGCCATCCGGTGGGTCTCCTCGTCCACGGATACAGTGATGTTCCTCATGGGCACAGTCTAACAGTTTCACAGTCTCACAGTCCCCACCAGGATCCGGTGCGGGAGGGGGCGCGGCCGCGCGGCCGGCGGTTTACCAGACGGAAACGTCCACCCGCGTATCTCCGTCCCGGACCTCGATTTCGGTACCGCGCAGCACCGGGATCAGCGAGCGCGCAATCCGGCCAGGGCTGCAACGGAACGAGGTCTCTCGTTCCTCGCAGGCGTCGTGAACCGCCTCGGAAAGCGCGCGGAGCGGCGTCCTGACGAAGATGCGGACGCCGTCACCTTCCCGCACCCGGATCACGAGGTCTCCGCCCTCCTTGGCGATGAACACCTCGTTGTCCGGCTCGGTGACTCTCACGAGCACGGCGTCCTCGGCCTCCTCGAGGGCTCCAAGGAACCCACCGAGGGCGGAGAGCGCCGGACCGCCGAACTCGTCCATTTCTTCGTGCATCGCATCGTCCATCAGGTGGTCCGGCACGAAATGGAGCGCGGCGAGCGGGAGCATCAGCGGCACCGGCACCACGAAGTTCGGCCCTCCCTCGGCGACTACCGACACGACAGCGACGCCGCAGGCGGAAATGCAGGCGCCGAACAGCAGCGCGGAGATCAGCGCCGCCGCCAGCAGGATCCCAAGCAGTCGGAACATGGCCGGTTACCGGGGTTCGATCCAGACGCGGACCTTGCCGTCGTCGCCGTCCACGGAGATGAGGACATCCTCATGGTTCGCGAGACTGCGGATCGCCGCTCCGAGGTCGGGTTTCTCCCCGCCTTCGCCAAAGAGCGCGTCTCCGAACGCGACCGGAAAGCGGATGTCGAGGGATCCATCGTCGCCCGAGCCCTCGATCCGGATTTCCTTGCCGTCCATCCGCGCGCGCAGGTTGCTCCCGTCCTCTTCATCGATGCTCACCCAGGCCCCCGGGTTCTCCCGAAGCGAGTTCCAAAACGCCCGGAGGTCTTCCGGGGCGATGTCGTTCCCCGCTTCGTGTTCCCACTCCTCGGCCATCTCATTGAGGAGGTGTTCGCCGAGGGAACCGCCCAGGGCCTCGATGGCGGCGAGCGGCAGGTTCACCTCGACCTTGGTGCCGTCGTCATCGCCCTCCACCTGGACGTGAAGCCAGGGTTTCTCCTGCCCCAGCGCGGGCAAAGCGGCAAGCGTGAGGATCAGCGCCAGCGGGATCGCCGCGGTGGCACGGGAAAGGGGTGGGATGTCTCGCAGTCTCATCATGTCCACCCAAACGAAGACGACGGGCCATCGGTTCCTGCCAAAGAGGATGGAATACTCGCGATCATGACGCCCGCGAACCCGCGCCGCCGCTCACTCCTCTACGTCCCCGGTTCCAGCGAGCGGATGATCGCGAAGGCCGCCACCCGCGGCGCCGACATTCTCATACTCGACCTCGAGGACGGCGTCCACCTGTCCCAAAAGGACGCGGCGCGTGAGCGGCTCCGGGAGTCACGGGCCGCGGCGGCGGCCGCCGGCGCGCTGGTCGCTCTCCGGATCAACCCCCCGGCCGGCGCCTTCGGACCCGCCGATCTCGAAGCCGCCGCGGACGTCGGCTTCGACGCCGTGCTCCTCCCCAAAGCGGAGACGGCCGAAGCCGCCTCCGAAGCGCGCCGAGTTCTCGGAGAAGCGGTGCCGCTCTGGCTCATGATCGAGACTGCCATCGGCGCCGCGGCGGTTTTCGAACTCGCCCGGCTACCCGGGGTGGATGGACTGGTGTTCGGGTCGGCCGACTACCGGCTGAGCATGGGGGCCCGCATGCGGCACGATGAATCGGAACTCGATTTCGTCCGTCAGCGGATCCTGCTCGCCGCCCGGGCCGCAGGGGTCTGCGCTTGGGACGCTCCCTGGTTCGCCTTCCGCGACCTCGACGGGTTGTACCGGAGCGCTCGGCGCGCCGCGGAGTCAGGGTTCGACGGCAAATCCGCGGTCCACCCGCAACAAATCCCCGTTATCCACCAGGCCTTCGAGCCCACCCCGGCGGAGCGCGCCTGGGCGGAACGGGTCGTTCGGACCATGGAGGAAGCGGGAGCCCGCGGCGTCGCGGTCGTCGACCTCGACGGCGAACTGCTCGAGGAGCTCCACCTCCGCCAGGCGAGGCGCCTCCTCGCGCGGTAGTTCAGCGCGTCACCGCTGACGTTCCGGAGCCGGATGATTGCGGCATCGGTTTTTCGACCGCGAACGTGCAGCCTTCCCACCGCGCTACGACGGCTGGCGCGGCGCAGTGGCTCGCGACGTTCACGCTCGTCCGGATCGGATCAATCAGCGCGTCGATCCCGAGCAGGATGCCCAGTCCCTCCATTGGCAGGCCATGCCCCTCGAACACGGCCGCGAGGACCACGAAGTTGGCGCGCGGAACGCCCGCCACACCCTTGCTCGTCACCTTCAGCGTCAGCAGGATGACCGCCTGCTGCTCCCACGAGAGCTCGATCCCGGCCGCCTGCGCGATAAACAGGGTTGCCATCCCCAGGTGAATCGTGCTGCCGTTCAGATTCAGGCTCAGGCTCAGCGGCGTTACCACTCCGAGGATGCGTCGCGGCACCCCGAATCGCTGCAGGTTCTCGAGCGTCTGGGGCAAGGCGGCGGCGCTCGATGTAGTCGCGAAGCCCACGAGGAACGGCTCGCGTGCGAAATGCGCGAACCTCCGCATCGGAATGCCGCACAGAAACAGCCCTGCCGCCAGCACTGCCCCGAGGAAGAATCCCTGCGCAAGCCAGGCGAGGGCCGCGAACTCGGCCAGGCCCTCCAGGGCGGCGGAACCGCCTCCGGAGACCGCGTTGGCGGCGGCTGCAAACACTGCCAGGGGCGCCAGGTACATGACGTAGTCGGTGTAGCGGAACGCGACTTCCGCAAGCGCGTCGGCGAAAGCCACTACCGGCCGAGCCCGGCTGCCGACGGAGAGGCACGCAATCCCGAACACGAAGCAGAACACGACAATCTGCAGCACGTCGCCCCTTGCCAGGGCGTCCACGATGCTCGTCGGAACGGCGCTCTCAAGCGCTTCGACGAAGCCGGCGGTTTCCGGGAGTTCCATGCCGGGTGCCGCACCCAGGGACAGGCTGTCGCCCGGCCTGGCCAGCATCACACTGAACCAGCCGAGCAGCAGAGCGATGGTCGTGGCGAATTCGAAGCAGACCACCGACTTCCAACCCAGCCGCCCCAGCGCGCCCATGGACCCGGCGCCGGCGATCGCCCGGATCAACACGCCCACCAGCACGGGGGCGATGATCGACCGGATCAGCCGCAGGAACAGGGTGCTCAGGAACTCGATCCGCTCGGCCCAGTGCGGTGCCGAGAGGCCGAGGCACACGCCCGCAACCATCCCGACGAGGATCCACCAGGCAAGCGAGACTCTGGGGAGGCGGGGCACCGAAGCGAGACGGGCGTTCCAGCCTACCAGCGGTGACTCCCCGGTGGCCCTAGCAGCCTGTGGTGGAACCCGGGTGAGCGCCGAGGCCGGCCAGTCCTCCCGGTGGGGGCGAGGCCCAGTTCTCCCGGTGGGGCCAGTCCTCCCGGTGGGGGCCCGGCTGACAAGGCGCGTGAGGGAGGAGTACCGGGTGTATTTCGACCGAAACGCAATGCAGAACGAAGCGAAGCGGAGTGGTTCAGCCGGGATGCATCGCCGGGCGAACGCCGCCTGGGTTCCACCACAGGCTGCTAGGCGCGTTTAGCTCAGCGGAGCGTCGCCACTACCTTTCCGAGGGCCGTCAGGGAGAGCTCCGACAGGTTCAGCTCGTCGCCGCCCACGTTCCGGAGCAGAATCACCGCGGCGTCGGTCCCGGGCTCGATCCAGGCAGCCCCCCGGTATCCGGCCACGCTGCCCCCGTGGCCATAGGCCGTGAAACTGTTGCCGTCGCTGTCGTCCGCGCGCCGCGCCATGAAGCCGAAGCCATAGCCACTCGAAAGATCTCCGGTCGCGAACGCCTTGGTCAGGTTGTCCTGCCGGACATCTGCGGGAATGACCCCGTCGAAAGGGGTCCCGGGGGCTCCGGTCAGGAACCGCAGGAACACCCCCAGGTCCTCGACCGTCGAATAGAGGGCGCCGTTCGGCACCTTGTAGCCGCGCCCCGCGTGTTCCCTCGCCGGCGTTTCGGCGTCGAGGCTTCCGTCGTCCTCTACGGTGAGTCCTTCCGCGATGCGGTCCTCAAGACTCGGTGTGGGGAAAAAGGTGCTCGAGTCCATCCCGAGCGGAGCCAGGAGGTTCTCCGCCACGTGCGCCATGAACGGCTCGCCGGCGGCCCGCTCCACGGCGGCGCCGAGCATCGCGTAGCCGATGTTCGAATACTGGTAGCGGGTACCGGGTTCGTACTCGAAGGAGGTCGCCTCGAGCGCCCGGAAGGCGGTATCGAGCCAATCTTCGGGGGCCCCCACCAGGTAGCGCGGGAGGTCCTGCGGTTCGCGGGCGAGCCCGCTGGTCATGGTTCCGAGCTGGAAAATGCTTGGTCCGGGGGTCCACGCATAGGGGTTGTCGACCTGCTCGAGTTCCGGCACCAGAACGGCGACCGGATCCCCCAGGCGCGCCTTCCCCTGGTGGACGAGCCGCAGCAGCGCCATGGCGGTGAACGGCTTCGTGATCGACCCGATGCGGAACAGGTGATCGGCCCGGGCAGGAATCTCGCCCTCGGTGTCCGCGAACCCGAATCCTTCCGCGAACAGCATTTCTCCGCCGACGAAGACCCCGAAGGCGGCGCCGCCGCGTCCGTCATCCTCGATGACGCGGCGGATCTGTTCGGCGGCCGCAGCGGCGGCCTCCGGCAGCGACTGCGCCACCTCCGGTTCGGATCCAGGCCCACAGGTGAGGGTGGCGATCCCGAGTAGCAGGGAAGCCGCCAGCGGGCGGCTCGTGAGCGGAAAACGAACGTGGTGACGCATGTCGAAGGGAACGATACCCGGAGGCCGGGGACGGCGTATTGGGCGTTTCGCCCCAGGTGGGCTCGGTTGACAACGGGTCATTCAGGGAGCGGCGAAGGGAGTTCGCTGCGCTGGCGCGCAGCGATGCCGGTCTGGAGACCGGCGGTCCCTGAACCGCGTCCCGTCCGGCCGCAGGGCGTTCCCCGGCGCGCTGATAGCAGCCTGTAGTGAAACCCGCGCGGCCCAGTTCTCCCGGTGGGGGCTCGGCCGGCGATCCATCCCGGCTGTTCACCGCGTCGCTACGCGCCGCTCATCGTTGCGTTTCGGTCGGAATACACTCGGTATTCCTCCCTCACGCGCCTTGTCAGCCGGGCCCCCACCGGGAGGACTGGCCCCACCGGGAGAACTGGGCCTCGCCCCCACCGGGAGAACTGGCCAGCCTCGGCGCTCACGTGGGTTCCATGACCGGCTGTTCACCGCGTCGCTACGCGCCGCTCATCGTTGCGTTTCGGTCGGAATACACCCGGTATTCCTTCCTCACGCGCCTTGTCAGCCGGGCGCCTCGCCCCCACCGGGAGAACTGGGCCTCGCCCCCACCGGGAGAACTGGCCGGCCTCGGCGCTCACGTGGGTTCCACCACCGGCTGTTCACCGCGTCGCTACGCGCCGCTCATCGTTGCGTTTCGGTCGAAATACGCCAGGTATTCCTCCCTCACGCGCCTTGTCAGCCGGGCTCCTCGCCGGCCTCGGCGCTCACCCGGGCTCCACCACAGACTGCTAGGATCGTCGCCGATGCGTCGGCTTTCGCTCCCCTTGCTGTTGATGGGCGTCGCCGCCCTCGCCAGTGGGCAGGACACCGGGGAGCGGTTGGTTCGGGTGACCGAGGGCACGAACTTCGCCGTCGCGGCGTCCCCGGACGGCGAGCGGCTCGTCCTGGATCTGCAGGGCACGCTGTGGTTGCTGCCGGCGACCGGGGGTTCGGCTGCGGCGCTCACCGATGGCCTGGGAGACGACCGGTTGCCCGACTTCCACCCCGAAGGCGACCGGGTGGCCTACCAGTCGTTCCGGGGTGGAACCTGGGACATCTGGCAGTTGGCCCTCCCCGGAGGGGAGCCCGAGCAGCTCACCGATAGCGAGTTCGACGACCGGGAACCCACCTGGTCTCCCGACGGTAGCCGGATCGCCTTTTCCTCGGACCGCTCGGGGAGCTACGACATCTGGATTCTGGATGTCGCAACGGGTGACACGAGTCCGGTTACGAGCAGCCTCGGCAACGAATCGCAACCGGCATGGACCCCGGACGGCGACGGCGTCGTCTTCGTGGCCACTGCCGAGGGCGATGCGGACAGCACCCTCCAGTGGCTCTCTCTCGCGCCGGACGGCGATTCCTCGGTGATTCCGGGGTCGGCGGGGAACATCGCGGCCCCGGCGGTCAACCCGGAGGGGACTCAGGTCGTCTTTCGGCGTCTCCAGTACGAGGGACTCACCCAGATGGGTACCCGTTTCGACATCGGGACCGCGAGCGAGTGGGTGCTGGTGCCCCTTTCCGAAGAAACGGACGCCTCCGACGGAAGTGAAGGTGCGACCGCGCCGCGAGTCCTCGCGGGAGCGGGGGAGGATCTGTTCCCCTTCCGGCCCCAGTGGCTCGACGCCCGGACCCTGCTCTATACCGCCGACGGTGGACTCCGGCGACTCGACGTGGGGTCTTCGCCGAGCGATGCCGAAGCGGAGCCTGCCGCTTCCGCGGAGACGGCCGCCGAGGTCATACCCATGTCCGCCGAGTTGGGCGTTCGCCGGCCTCCCGAACGTCGCGGCCGGATCCGTACCGATTCGGAAGGGGCGCTCCCGGTGCGGGGCATCATCCGTCCGAGCGTCAGTCCGGACGGGACGCGGCTCCTCTACGCCGCGCTCGGCGACATCTGGACCGCCCCGCTTGACGGTTCGGAGGCCCCCCTGCCGGTAACCCGCGACACCTGGCTCGACACCGACCCGGTGTGGTTGCCCGATGGGGAGAGCGTCCTCTTCGCGAGCGACCGCGGCGGGACGATGGACCTCTGGGAGAAACGGTTGGACTCGGGACCCGGCGCCGGGCTTGTCCAGCTCACCACCCGGCTCGGGGCCGAGGTGAGTCCGGCCGTGACCCGCGATGGCTCCCGGATCGCCTGGCTGGACGAACGCGGAAACCTGCGGGTCACGAGCCGGGACCTTGATTCCGGTCCGGACTCCGAGCGGGAGGAGGAAACCGTCTATACGGCGCGGCGGGGCGCCGGCATGCCGAGTTGGTCCGCGGACGGCGAAACGGTCGCGCTCGCCAGCCTGGTGCCGTACTCCTCACGCTACCGGGAGGGGCGGAACCGGATCGCGCTGATCGCCGCGACAACCGGAGAAGCACGGCTCCTCGAAGAACCGGCGGGCAGCTTCGGGACGCGCGATTCGGATGGCCCGGTGTTCTCGCCGGACGGAGGACGGCTGGCGTTCGCGCTGGGGGGAGGACTCGCGATCCTGCGGCTCAGCGCCGACGGCGTCCCCGAGGGGCCACCCGAGACCGTCTTCGAGGGGCCCGTGGACTTTCCCTCCTGGACTCCGGACGGGACGGCGATCGTCGCTCTTTCGGGTGCGTCGCTGCTGCGCATCGAGGCCGACGGCAGCGGTTCCGAGACCATCAGGTTGCGGCACGAGTTCCCGCTCGCGGCTCGTGCGGGAACGCTGCTCATTCATGACGTCGGAGTGCTCGATGTCGAAGCGGGCGAGCTCCTGGCAGGGCAGGATGTCCTGATCGAGGCCGGCCGCATCGTTTCGGTAACCCCGGTCGGCGAGCCGCCGCCCGAAGAGATGCGGGTCGTCAACGGTGACGGGGCAACCCTGATCCCCGGGCTCATCGAGATGCACACCCATCCGATGACTCCGGCCTTCGGCAACCGCTTCGGGCGCGCGCATCTCGCCTACGGCGTGACGTCGGTCCGGATTCCCGCTGCCGCTACCTACCGGGTTCTGGAGGAGCGGGAGTCCATTCTGGCCGGACTCCGGGTAGGCCCCCGGATCTTCCTGACGGGCCTCACCCTCGACGGAAGCCGCATCTACTACCCCGGCGCCGCCGCGCTCTCGAGCGGGCAGGGAATGGACGCGGCGCTGCAGCTCGCGCGGGAACTGGACTACGACGTGGTCAAGACGTATGTCCGGCTCGACGACGAGTCCCAGCGGCAGGCCATCCGCCGCGCCCAGCGTCTCGGCGCCTTCGTGACTTCCCACGAGTTGTATCCGGCGGTCCGGTATGGGGTGAACGGGCTGGAGCACGTCAAGGGCACCTCGCGCCGGGGCTTTTCGCCGAAGATGACGGACCTCGGCCGCTCTTACCAGGATGTCCGGACCCTGATTACCGAATCGGGAGTGTTCTTCACCCCGACCATGCTCATCTACGGCGGGTGGGAATTGGCGCTCGCCCGCGAACCCGATCTCGTCTCGTCCGACCGCCGCATCCAGGCGTTCCCGGCGTGGCTCGCTTCCTCGCTTACCGCCCCGCGGGAACCGAGCGGGAACCGCGAGGCGCAGATTTCACGCAACCTCGCGCTGATGCGTCCCATGTGGGAGACCGTCAGTTCCATCGCGGCCGCCGGAGGCCGCGTCATCGCCGGAACCGATACGCCGATCGTGCCTTACGGACTCGGCCTCATCGTGGAGATCGAACAGTTGGCAGAGGCGGGACTTGGCCCTGCCGGAGCTCTTCGGGCGGCCACCCTCACGGCCGCCGCAGCCCTCGGGCTGGAAGGGGAACTGGGCGTCATTGCGCCGGGGGCCCTCGCCGATCTGGTGCTGCTCGACGGCAATCCCCTCGATGACATCTCGAACCTCCGCCGCGTGCGCGCCGTGCTCGCAAACGGGCGGTTGGCGACGCTGGATCAGCTTCTCAGCTTCTGACCGTTAGCACAAGAAAGCCGTTGGGAGTGCACATATTTTTGGGGTATCGCGTTGGATCCCTGTGATACATTGCCGTCCCTCGCGCACCGTGTTCTCCGGGACTTAGTGGCCCACCGCGCCACACCGCCTGGACCAAAGAAAGGAATCAGATCGAGCATGACCAAGGTGGAACTCGTAACGACATTGTCAGAGTTTGCTGGAATCAGTCGTCGCGAAACCGCCGCGGTTCTCGACGGACTGCGTGACCTGGCGATTGAGGAACTCAAGGCTGGCAACGGCTTCATGCTTCCGGGAATCGCCAAGTTTTCGGTTGCGCACCGGGAAGCGAGAATGGGCCGCAACGTCCGCACGGGGGAAGCCATCGAGATCCCGGCGCGGAATGTGGTGAAATGTAAAGTTTCACGCCCCTTCCAATCCGACTCCTGCGACTAGCAGCCCGTAGACAAAGTCGCGCGGCGTTCGACCGGCGATGCATCCCGGCTGAACCGCGCCGCTACGCGTCGCTCATCGTTGCGCTTGGTCGAAATACACTCGGTATTCCTCCCTCGCGCGCCTTGTCAGCCGGGCGCCTCACCGCTCTCGGCGCTCGTGCCACTTTATCCACGAGCTGCTAGCCTCCCGTTCGGAGGCCCGCCGCCGCGGTGGACCCGGCGCCACTTTGCCGAGGTCCCGAAGCGCCCAATCCGAAGCGCCCAATCCGAAGCGCCCGGTTGCGCGGATTCCCCTGAAACGGATATGCCTTAGCGGTTCACTTCATCTGTGGATTGCCAAAGGGAGGGCTTCGATTCGTTGACCACCGGCCGGGCTGAGCGCGTATCCGGGGCGTCGCCCCCGCTTTATCCGGCGACCGACCTTTCGGGGTATCGGGACGATGCGGCGCTCTGGCGCAGCGTGCCGATGGAGTTGGTGCGGCGCCACCGTTTCGTTCCGCTGGCTGAAGACGGCGAGCGGCTCTCCATCGTGGTGGTGCCTCCGGTAGTCGAATCCGAGGTGGACCGGCTCGAGTTGCTGCTCCGGCGTCCGGTCGTCGTACATGTGGGGGATCCGGCACAGATCGATGCGATCATCGACCGGAACACCAACTCCAGCTTCCTGCTGGACCGGGCGTCCGAGGATCTGCGGATCGAGAGGCTCGAACGCGGCGACGGAGGTTCCGGCCCGCCGGTCATTTCACTCGACACGCTGGAAGACGGTCAGACCGGTAGCCCCGTGGTCCGACTGGTGGATTCGCTGCTCGTGAACGCCATCGAGCGGCGCGCCACCGACATCCACATCGAGACCAAGTCCGGGGAGGTCGTTCTGAAGTATCGGGTGGACGGCATTCTCTATCCGGCGATGGAGCCGGTGGACCGGGCGCACCATCAGACGATCGTGGCCCGGCTCAAGGTGATGGCGGAACTCGACGTCGCCGAGCGCCGGGTACCGCAGGATGGACGGTTCCGGGCGGCGCTTTCCGGCGGAGGCGATCGCGATCCCCGCACCGTGGACTTCCGGGTTTCGGTCATGCCGAGCGTGCACGGTGAAGACGTCGTGATCCGGGTGCTCGACAAGCGCAGTCTCGGGAGCCGCTTCGAGGCGCTTTCGCTGGAAGCGCTCGGGTTTTCGGGCCGGGAGCTCGGGCTCCTCCGCGAACACGCGCGTCGACCCTTCGGGATGCTGCTCGCCACGGGCCCCACCGGAAGCGGCAAGACGACGACCCTCTACGCCGTGCTCTCCGAGATCGCGACCCCGGAGGAAAAGATCGTGACCGTCGAGGATCCCGTCGAGTACGAGATCGCGGGAGTCACCCAGGTTCCGGTGAACGAGAAGAAGGGCCTCACTTTCGCTCGCGGCCTACGGTCCATCCTGCGGCACGACCCGGACACGATCATGGTGGGCGAGGTTCGCGATCCGGAGACGGCCTCGATCGCGGTCCAGGCAGCGCTGACCGGGCATCTGGTCCTCACCACGGTGCACGCCAACCACGCGCTCGACGTGGTGGGGCGCTTCCTGCACATGGGGGCGGACCCTCACAATTTCGTTTCCGCGCTGAACTGCATCGTCGCTCAGCGGCTGGTCCGAGTGCTGTGCCCGGCCTGCCGCCAGCCGGGGCAACCCGATGCGGCCGAGCGGGAGGCTCTGATGGATCTCGCATCGCGACCGGACCGGCTCTTCCGGCCGCGGGGCTGCCGGAAATGCGACGGAGCGGGGTACCGGGGACGAACGGTGGTAGCCGAGATTCTGTCGCTCAGCTCTCGGGTTCGGGAACTCATCCTGGCGCGGCAGGGAGGTCCCGCGATCCGGGTGCAGGCCGAAGGGGAAGGGATGGTTTCGCTGCGCCGGAATGCTCTCGAACTCGTAGCGCGCGGAGTGACGACTCTCTCCGAGGTCGATCGGGTAACGGCCCGTGAGACCTGACACGCCTGCCGGACCGGGAGGTTGCGGGTGACCCTTTCCAGCGACTCCCTCGCCCGGCCGGACCCACCGCCGCGGGCGGATCTCGCCGCGCGGCTCCTGGCCCGGGACCAACTCTCTCCCGATGCCCAACTGCTCCGCTTCGAAAGTGAGGCGCCGCTTCGGGCTCTGCCGGGCCAGTTCACGATGGTGCGGGTCGAAGGCGGAGGGCTGCTGCGGCGGCCCTATTCCTTCTGCGACCTGCTGGAGGACGGTGCGTTCACCCTGCTGGTCAAGGAAGTCGGGATCGGGACCCGCGCGCTCATGAAGATGCCGGTCGGCGGGGCCATATCCAGTCTGGGCCCGCTCGGGACCACGTTCGATCCGCCCCCTCCGGGCCTGACGCCGGTCATCGTCGCCGGCGGAGTGGGAATCGCGCCCTTCGTGCTTTTTTGCCGCCGCCTGGCCGAAACCGGGCGCCGCGGGATCGTGCTGCTCGGGGGCCGTCGTCGTCCCGACCTCTATCTCCGGGACGCCTTCGAGGGTTTCGGGATGGACGTGCGGGTTGCGAGCGAGGACGGAAGCGCCGGCCACCATGGGCGCGTGACGGAGTTGCTCGACGCCGCCCTCGCGGACGCGGGTCGGCCGCAGCTCTACTCCTGTGGTCCGACCGGAATGCTGCTTCGCGTCGCGGAGGCCGGGGCCGACGCCGGCGTTCCTCATCAGGTCTCGATCGAACGCCGGATGGGTTGCGGGATGGGATGCTGTTTGGGCTGCGTCGTCTGGGCCCGGCCGCCTTCCGGCGGCCCGGAGGAATACCTTCGGAGTTGCACCGAAGGACCGGTGTTCGACGCCGGAACAATCGCGTGGGACCAGGATCCCCACCCTCTCTAGCAGCCCATGGAAGAAGCACCCCGGATGGCCGCCGCCGCGCGAGACGCGCGAAATCTACGGATTTCTCCGAATGCGGAGCGCTTTTCCCCCGGGCGAGCAGCCTGTGGACAAAGTCACGCGGCATTCCCGAGCCAAGAGGGATGGGAGCCGGGTATCCCCGTCCCCCATCCCTCTCGCTCCGGGGTCTCCGCGGTGCTGGCGCCCCGCTCCGGAAGCCCGAGCCAGAAGGGATGGGGGTCGGGTGGCCCCGCCCCCCGTCCCTTCCGCTCCGGGGTCTCCGCGGTGCTGGCGCCCCGCTCCGGAAGCCCGAGCCAGAAGGGATGGGGGTCGGGTGGCCCCGCCCCCCGTCCCTTCCGCTCCGGGGTCTCCGCGGTGCTGGCGCCCCGCTCCGGAAGCCCGAGCCAGAAGGGATGGGGGTCGGGTGGCCCCGCCCCCCGTCCCTTCCGCTCCGGGGTCTCCGCGGTGCTTGCGCCCCGCTCCGGAAGCGAGCGGCGATGCACCCCGACTGGCCCCCACCGGGAGAACTGGCCGCCCCGCTTCGCGTGGCTCATCGTTGCGCTTCGGTCGAAATACACTCGGGCCAGTTCTCCCGGTGGGGGCTCCTCCCTCGCGCGCCTTGTCAGCCGGGCGCCTCACCACTCTCGGTGCTCACGTCACTTTGTTTACAGGCTGCCTGCGGCGCGAATCGCTACGCGATTCACACCACGGTTTTTCGTGGGCAGGGGAAACCCCTCCCTATACCCCGCCCCTGCGGCGCTCCGCGCCGCTGGTTCACGATGGGCGACTTTCGCCACCGGTCTTCGATGACTCCCGTCGCCTTGCCGTCCGTCGATATGGGAGTGGAAATCGCTGGTCTGAAGTTGCCCACGCCCCTGATTGCCGCCAGTGGAACCTTCGGCTACGGCGACGAGTACCAGCAGGTGGCGGACTACGACTGCATCGGAGCGATCTCGGTCAAGGGGCTGTACCTCGAACCCCGAAAGGGATGTCCGCCTCCGCGAATCTGGGAGACGCCGTCCGGTATGCTGAACGCCATCGGACTTCAGGAGGTCGGAATCCGGCGTTTCCTGGCCGAGAAGCTTCCGGTCGTCCGGGCCCTCGGCAAGATCGTCATTGCCAACATCTGCGGCAGTTCGCTCGCCGAGTACGGCGAGTTGGCCAGGATCCTCGACCAGGCGGAGGGGGTTGCCGGCATCGAAGTGAACATTTCGTGTCCCAACGTTGCCGAGGGAGGGATCGAGTTCGGATGTGACCCGGACATGGCGGCGCGCGCCACTGAGGTGGTGCGCCGGGGGACCCGACTGCCGGTGATTCCGAAACTCAGTCCCAGCGCCAGCGACCTGGCCGCGGTGGCTCGCCGGGTTGCGGAGGCAGGAGCCGATGCGGTGTCCCTCATCAACACCATCCCCGCGATGGCAGTGGATGTGGAGACGCGCCGGCCGCGGCTCGCCAACGTAGTGGGGGGGTTGTCGGGCCCTGCGATTCGTCCGATTGCAGTCCGCATGGTGTGGGAGGTGGCGCGGGGCAGCCGGCTGCCGGTGATCGGCATGGGCGGAATCGCGAACGCCGAGGACGCCCTTGAATTCCTGCTCGTCGGGGCCGCGGCGGTGCAGATCGGCACCATGAACTTCGTGGACCCCGGGGTCTGGCGGCGCACTCTCGACGGCCTTGCCGCGTACTGCCGGCGGCACGAGGTTCCGGCGGTGCGCACGCTGACCGGCGCGATGCTCCCGGCTGCGGGGTCTCGGGCGTGACGGTTTCTTCCGCCCCGGGCTCTGGCTCCGCCCCCCCCGCAATACCCGGATGGGTGGCTCCTCCCGGCGCCGGGGAGCTGGTGGTTGCCGTCGACACCGCGTCCCTCGACGAGGCGATGCGTCTTCGGGACACCCTGGCGGGCGCCGCCTCGTTCTACAAGGTGGGGAAGGAACTCTTCACCGCGGCCGGACCGCGCGCGGTCTCCGAGTTTGCCTCGGCAGGGCGCGTGTTCCTGGACCTCAAGTTCCACGACATTCCGGCAACGGTCGCGGGCGCGGTGCGAGCGTCGGCGGGGTTGGGAGCCAGCATCGTGGATGTCCATGCCTCCGGGGGAAGGCCGATGCTCGAGGCGGCTGTCCGAGCCGCCTGGTCCACCCCGGCGCCGCCCCTGCTGCTCGGAGTAACCGTGCTGACCCACTTCGACCGGGAGAGCGCCGCTGAGGTCTATCCCGGGATTTCCATTGCGGACCAGGTTCTGAATCTCGCCCGGCTCACCCGGGCGGCCGGGCTGGGGGGAGTGGTCGCGTCCGCCTCGGAGGCGGAAGAACTTCGCAGCACTTTCGGCGACGATTTCGTGCTGCTCGTGCCGGGAGTCCGTCCCCGCTGGGCGGCCGAAGCGCACGACCAGCGCCGGGTCGCCACCCCGGGCGAGGCAGCGCGGCGAGGGGCGAACTACATCGTCGTCGGCCGGGCCATCACCAGGCACGCCGACCCCCGGACGGCGGCGCTTCGGATCGTCGAAGAAATCCGCGGCTGACAGGCGTCTGGTGCGATCCGAAATAGCCAGCGCGGACCGAAAATCGCAGGTCTAACGTTGACTCGCAGAGAGCGTTCCGATAGCCTCCCAAGTGGCTGTTATTTCGCTGTCCCCGGAGGTTTTCCTTGTGAGAAAAGCTATCGCCACCTTGCTGTTGCTCTCTCTCGCGACGGTTGCTCTCGGGTTCGCCTTGTCCGCGTGCTCCAAGGCGCCTCCGCCTCCGCCTCCGCCGCCGGAGGAGCCGCCTCCTCCGCCGCCTCCGCCACCGCCGCCTCCGCCACCGCCACCACCACCGCCGCCACCGCCGCCGACGGAGCGGGACATGTATCTGGACACCGACATGATGGAGCTCCAGAGGAACCTCTCGGACGTTCACTTCGCCTATGACGAGTCGGAGTTGACCGATGCCTCGCGAAGCGCGCTTCAAGCCAACTCGGCTTGGTTGCAGCAGCCCTATGTCTCGGCGCAGATCCAGATCGAGGGCCATTGCGACGAGCGCGGCACCGTGGAATACAACCAGGCGCTCGGTGAGCGGCGGGGGCGCGCAGCCTACGACTACCTCGTTTCGCTGGGGGTGCCGGACAGCCGGATCGAGATGGTGAGCTACGGGAAGGAGCGCCCGCAGTGCACCGAGAGCGACGAAGACTGCTGGCAGCGGAACCGTCGCGCCCACTTCAAGATCACGACCAAGTAGCGACTTCCGCTTCCGAAAGCGCTCCGGTCGAAAGACCGGGGCGCTTTCTTCTTTGTGCCCGGATTTGTGCCCGGACGCGGTCCGAAGCCTCTTCCGGGCCCGCGCCCAGCCACGACACGGCCCGCGAGAGGATCAGCCGGGCATCAACCCCGTTTGGGTTACGCGCTTCCGACCCGACGTCGCGCGGTTTCGGGTAGTTCGGGATCCCTCATGGGCTTTTGCAAAATCCCGTGACGTTTCATTTTTTCGTGGAGCGTCGTGGGGTTCATCTGCAGTGCCTGAGCGGCGCGTTTCTGGTTACCCCGGGTCCGCCGGAGCGCCCGCTCGATGAGCGTCTTCTCGATTTCGGCGATCACTTCCTTGAGAGGGCGGGAACCGATGTTCTCGGCGCGCGGCGCCGGCCCCTCCGGCGGCGAGCAGAGCGCTTCGGGCAGGACGGTGCCGGAGAACCGGGACACCCGGGCGGTTGCCACCGCGCGCTCCACCCACGTGCGGAGCTCCGCGGTGTTGCCGGGCCAGTGGTACCCGCCGTAAGCCTCGACCGTGGCGCCGGAGACCCCGAAAGGAGGCTCTCCGGAGGTCTTGCAAGCCTGCTTCAGGAAATGCAGGAGGAGGGCCGGGACGTCCTCCCGGCGCTGTCGTAGCGGGGGGATCCGGATGGTGGCCGTCTCCAGACGCTTGAACAGTGTTCGCGAGAACGCGCCGGACTGCACTCTGGCTCGGAGGTCGGGGGTAGCGGAAACGAGCAGCCGGAATGGGGGCGGCCGGCGAACGGCGTCGTCGAGAGTGGCCTGATCTCCAGCGTGGAGGTGCTCCACGCCACTCAGATAGAGACTCCCCGGCCGGTAGAGACCCTCCGCCCGGGTCTGGAGACTCCTCGATCCGGATTCCCGGTCGTCTCGTCTCAGCCTCGCGAGGATCGTTCCCAGTCCTCCCGCCGGAAGGCTCGCCGCTTGAAGCGGGAGGAACGGCAGCGACGACTGGCGGCCGAGTCGATGAACGAGTTCAGCGGCCAGACGCCGGCCACTACCCGGTTCGCCGACGACCAGCACGGGCCCGTCCGAGAAGGCGGTCGTGGTGATGGCGCTGCGGATCTCCGCGGCCTCGTCCGAGCAGCCGATCCAGTCTTCAAGCCGGGTCGCGGAGCGGAGCTCGTCCCGCAGAATCCGGTTCTCTCGCAGCAGGCTCCGATATCCGAGTTCGGCCTCCAGGGAGGTGAGCAACGCTTCCCGGCGGACTGGAGCGGGCACGAGCCGCGGGCGTCCGGGTCCGAGTCCGGCGAAATCCGGCTTGGCCGTCTCAGCGTCGGCGAGCACGATGGTCGCCGCTTCGGGGCAGATCGCGTGCAAGCGATCCAGCGTTGCACGCACGGGCACCGGACTCGCCGTCGCGTCCACGACCACTACCGAGGCTCGATGGAGCCGCTCCTCCGCCGTTTCGTCCAGCACCGAAGGGTACCGTTCCACCTGCCACGACTCCTCGGTAAGGAACTGGACGGCGTCGCGCGCTGGCCGGCTGTCCCCGACCACGACAGCGACGCGGTCGGTGGCGGCGATTGGCGCCTTCGGGATGAGAGCGGGCGCAGCGAGGGACATGGATAGGCGAGGGGAGCCCGGGCCTCCTCCCTTCACGATTCCCTCGCCCGCTGGAATTCCGAAGCTCGGAGAGGTTCCGAACAAAGAGAACGATGTCAGCGGGGAATGGTTCCGCCTAACAGCCGGTGGTGGAACCCGCGTGAGCGCCGAGGCCGGCCAGTTCTCCCGGTGGGGGCGAGGCCCAGTTCTCCCGGTGGGGCCAGTCCTCCCGGTGGGGGCCCGGCTGACAAGGCGCGTGAGGGAGGAGCCCCCACCGGGAGAACTGGCCCGGGTGTATTTCGACCGAAGCGCAACGATGAGCGGCGCACAGCGACGCGGTTCAGCCGGGATGGATCGCCGGCCGAGCCCCCACCGGGAGAACTGGGCCGCGTGGGTTTCATCACCGGCTGTTTGGCCGGGATGGATCGCCGGCCGAGCCCCCACCGGGAGAACTGGGCCGCGTGGGTTTCACTACCGGTTGTTCAGCCGGGATGGATCGCCGGCCGAGCCCCCACCGGGAGAACTGGGCCGTGTGGGTTCCACTACCGGCTGTTGAGCTCCCTGATCCGGAGATTACCGGGGATTACCGGGGATTACCGGGGATTACCGGGATTGCCGGATCTGGGCCGCAACTTCCAGGAAATAGGCATGGATGCGCGTATCGGTCGTCAGTTCCGGATGAAAGGTTGTCGCCAGCACCCGCCCTTCCCGGACGAAAGCCGACTGCCCGCGCCATTTCGCGAGCACGTGCACGTCCGTACCGGCGGCGCTGATGATTGGGGCGCGGATCATCACCAGAGGCAGGTCCGGCTCACCCAGCTCGGGACAGGGCGTCGCCCCGAGGTGGCTCTCCAACTGCCGGCCGTAACCGTTTCGCTGGATCTCGATGTCAAGCAGTGCAAGCGACTGCTGCGCCGGATTCTGGACGGCGCGGGCCAGGAGAATGGCTCCGGCGCAGGTCCCGTAGAGTGCGCCTCCCCGTTGATGGAAGGTTCTGAGGGGCTCGAAGAGTTCCTCCTCGAGGAGAAACTTCAGCATCGTCGAGCTTTCTCCGCCGGGGATGATGAGTCCATCGAGCCCGTCGAGGGCCGGAGTCCTGCGGACCTCTACCGCTTCGATGCCGAGTCGCTGCAGTATGGCCGTGTGCAGAGCGAAGCTCCCCTGAAGTGCGAGCACCCCGATGCGCGGCGAGGAAGGGGACCGGACAGGCTCCAACCGGGTCGGCGCTGTCATCTTTGGCGAATCTCTCCCATCTTCACGTAAGCACGGCGTTTCGAGGCTCCGTCCTGCCGAACTGCGCCTGCGGCGGACAAACCTCCGGAAGCGGAACGCTGAGAAGCGTCACCACGGACCCGGGACCCCACCCCGGCTAGTAGCGTTTAGTTGCCGCGCGTCTGCAGCAACTCCGCCTCTGGGATCGAGGCGATGTCCAGGCCTCGCATCGGTTCGCCGAGGCCCATGGAAACCTCGACCAGCATGGCCGGGTCGCGGTAGTGGGTCACCGCTTTCACGATGGCCTTGGCCCGCTGTGCCGGATCCGTCGACTTGAAGATCCCGGACCCGACGAAAACCGATTCCGCCCCGAGTTGCATGCACAGCGCCGCGTCGGCCGGGGTTGCTACCCCTCCCGCCGCGAAGTTGGGTACGGGCAAGCGCCCGTCGCGCGCCACGATCCGCACCAGTTCGTAGGGGGCGCGGAGTTCCTTGGCGGCGGACATCAGTTCGTCATCGGTAAGGATCGTGAGGCGGCGGAGCGCGTTTCCGATATGGCGCAAGTGCCGGACAGCTTCCACGATGTTGCCGGAACCGGCTTCGCCCTTGGTACGAATGAGCGCCGCCCCTTCCCCAATCCGGCGGAGCGCCTCCCCGAGGTTGCGGCAGCCGCACACGAAAGGCACCTCGAAGGCGTGCTTGTCGATGTGGTTTTCTTCGTCGGCCGGTGTCAGCACTTCACTCTCGTCAACGAAGTCCACCCCCATCTCCTGAAGAATCTGGGCCTCGACGAAGTGGCCGATGCGCACCTTGGCCATCACCGGGATGCTTACCGTTTCAATGATTTCCCGGATCTTCTCCGGGGAGGACATCCGGGCCACCCCGCCGTCCCTGCGGATATCGGCCGGCACCCGCTCGAGAGCCATCACGCTCACCGCGCCGGCGTCTTCGGCAATGCGCGCCTGTTCGGCGTTGGTGACGTCCATGATCGCGCCGCCCTTCAGCATGTCGGCAAGACCTGTCTTCAGTCGGAATTCCGTGCTCATTGCATTCTCCTGAACGGACTTGCTGTCCGTCGCAACCGGCGTGGGCCGAACTCTTCGTTGACGGCCTGCTCAGGCCGTCGCCCGACCCGGAACTCTACTCGCCCACGCCGGGTGTATGCGGGCGAAAGCTATCCCCGCGATGATCAGAATTGCCCCGCCGATCTGGGCGGCCTCCAGAGCCTCTCCGAGCCACAGCCAGGAGATCAGTATTGACGGTATGGGAAGGACACTCGAATAGACGCCCGTGAGCGTGGGCCCCACCCGCGCGGTCGCGTACATCCACAGCATGTTCCCCAGACCGATCGCGGTAATCCCGGACAAGAGTGCGGCAGCCCACCACTCCACGGGGGGGCGCCCGAAGTCGGAGAGCGTGAGGAGGAAGGGGCTGGGCAACAGCAGCAGGACCGATGCGACCGCCGAACTCCACGCCGTTACCCGCAGGGCGCCGTACTTGTGGACGAGGGACTTTCCCCGGACGGTGTACACGGCCCACCCGATCATCGCGGCGAAGAGCGCGAGATTGCCGAGGTGCGCGGTCAGGCTGGATTCCGCCGCGGAGATGAAGACGATCCCGACCATCGCGAGAATGAGCCCGATAGCGGCGGGTTGGCAGAAGCGCTCGACCCGGGTCACCCAGGCCAGGACCGCGATGGCCACCGGGGTCAGAGCCAGGATGAGGGCCGAACTGGTCGCCGACGACGCATGGGTTCCGTGAATGAATCCGACCTGGAAGACGACATGCCCGGCGACGCCCAACACGAAAACAGACCAGGCGTCGCGCCACTCGAACTTCCTGAGAGCCGGGGTCCTCGCCACGGCGAAGAGGAGGACCAGGGACGCCGGGACGAGGCGCGCGAGGTTGAAGGCGTAGGGATTTCCCATGTCCACCCCATACTTGACCATGCTCGGGCTCGCCGCCCAGACGAGAACGACGATCGCGAGCGCCGCCTCCGCCCGTCGCGCGGTCCGGGCGCGGGGGGATGCCGCGGGAACGGGCTGGATCACCACGGGTACTGAATTCGGCCCCCCGCGCCCGAACCGCGCGGCGCTGCGCGCCGGGCTTCCGAAGTGCGGCGGGAGCCGCACGGAGACCCCGGAGCGGGAGGGGGTGGGGTCGGGAGACCCGACTCCCAGCCGCTCCTGGCTCGGGCTTCCGAAGTGCGGCGGGAGCCGCACGGAGACCCCGGAGCGGGAGGGGGTGGGGTCGGGAGACCCGACTCCCAGCCGCTCCTGGCTCGGGAATCGCAACTCCCTTGCCCGCTGTTGGCGGGCGGCGGCGAGTTCCTGTTCACGTTGTCTTCTTGTGAAAGGGGAGGGCCCCTTTCACACTTTCCCCCGAACTGACGACTGCGAGCCATGTTCGCCGTCGTCAGTGCGTCGCCCGGTCCGGGGGAGCGCCGCCGGAACGGTCCGGATTACGGCGGGTACGGTATTGGGCCGCGGCATCGGGTCGGTGGGTGCGGCGCGCCGGCCCCGCACGCCACGCCTACATCATCCGCTGGACGATGCGGTCCCGCTGCTCTTGGGTGATGGCTTCCGAAACGTGGGAAACCGGCAGCGCCCCGCCGTCCAGAATCGGCTCGAGCGCGTGCAGCGGCGGGACCGCCTGATCCTGATAGAAGAGCCCGGTGTAGATCTTCTCGTCCCACTCCATTGCCCGTTCGCACGCGGTTTTCCAATCCGAGGGATCGTGGTTCTCATCCTCGAGCAGTGAGATCCGCTGGCGGAAGAAGTCGTAGGTGTTGTCGCGGTTGAAGGTGACACACGGACTGAAGACATCAATCACCGCGAATCCCCGATGCTCGATGGCGCCCTTGATCAGCCGGACCAGCTGCTTCATGTTGCCGGAGAACCCGCGCGCCACATAGGTGGCTCCGTTCATGATGGCCGAGGTGATCGGATTCACCGGTCGCTCGATGTTCCCGAACGGCGTGCTCTTGGTCTTCATTCCCAGGCTGCTGCTCGGGGAGATCTGTCCGGTGGTGAGCCCGTAGATCTGATTGTTCATCACCAGGTAAGTGAGATCCACGTTGCGGCGGGCCGTGTGGGTGAAGTGGTTGCCGCCGATGCCATAGCCGTCTCCATCGCCGCCGGTGACCAGGACGGTGAGCGTCTGGTTGGCCATCTTCACCCCGGTGGCTACCGCGAGCGACCGCCCGTGGAGGGTGTGCATACCGTAGGAGTTGAAGTAACCGGGGAAGTTCGAGGAACAACCGATCCCGCTCACGCACACGATCTGGTGCGGGGAAAGGCCCAGATCGGCCACGGACACCTGGGTGGCCCGCAACAGAGCGAAGTCGCCGCAGCCTGGACACCAGTCCGGGTCGACCTTCCCCTTGAAGTCTTTGGCGGTCAGTGGCTTTTCCCTGAGTTCGATAGTCATTGGGTCTCCTGTTGGTGTCTCCGGCGGGGTGGGGGTGCTAAACGATCATTTCCTAGACAACTATTTCCTAGACAATTATTTCCTGGTCCGGCACGAACACGCCGCCGGGGACTGCGTCTTCGAGATGCGCCCGGACACCGCCGGCGATGTGATGCGGCATGAACGGCTCGCCATCGTACTTGCGGATGTGTCCGTCGGCGGTAATACCCGTCTCACTCCGCAGGAACCGGTGGAACTGTCCCGAGTAGTTGTTTTCGATGATGAGCGTCTTCCGAGCACCGGAGAGCGCCTTGATGATGGCTTCGGCGTGGAAAGGCAGAATCCACTTCACGGCGACCCGGTTTACCTTCACTCCGTCCGCTTGGAGCTGTTCCATCGCTTCGCTGATGACTCCGGCCGTGGAACCCCAGCCCACCAGAGTGACCTCCGCGTCCTTCTCCCCTTCGAGTTCGGGGGCGGGAACGCGTGAGAGGTAGTCGTCCATCTTCCGAGCCCGCTTCTCCACCATCTGGCGGCGCTTGATCGGGTTCGTGAACTCGTCCGAAATGAGGATGCCTTCCTCGTCGTGTTCGTCGGTGGCGACCACATGGACATGGCCCGGAACCCCGGGTACGGCCCGCGGGGAGATACCGTCGCTGGTATCCAGGTAGCGGTTGTAGGGCCCCGCAGCACCATTCGCCTCGCGGATCAGCTGCCCGCGATCGATGGGCGGGAACATGTCGATGTCGCCCGGCGGAACGCTGAAGGTTCCTTCGGAAATGAGCAGATCGGAGAGGACGATGGCCGGACACTGGTAGCGATCGATGAGGTTGAACACCTCACCGATCGTGGTGAAAGCATCGTGAGCACTCTGGGGCGCCACCACAATCCGTTCGAAGTCGCCCTGGCTGGCTCCCAGCGCCTGCCAGAGATCTCCCTGCTCGGTCTTCGTGGGAACTCCGGTCGAAGGCCCGGCGCGCATTACGTTGATGAAGACCACCGGGATCTCCATCATGGCCGCCGATCCGATGGCTTCGGTCATGAGCGCGAAACCGCCGCCCGAGGTGGCGCACATCGTGCGGGCGCCGGTATGGGCGGCGCCTATCGCCATGTTGGCGACTCCGATCTCGTCCTCGACCTGGCGCACCATGATCCCGAGCTCGCGGGCGTTCTTGGCCATCCAGTGGAGCACTCCGGTCGCGGGGCTCATGGGATAGGCGCAATAGAACTTGACCCCCGCGGCCGCCCCTCCCATCGCCAGGGCGTCGTTCCCGGTCCACACCGCGAGCGGCTCCGGGTTCTTGGGCAGGGGGTTCGCCAGCGCCGTGAAGTGGGCGCTCGCGTACTCGTAACCGGCGCGGGCTACGGCGACGTTCGAAGAAACCACCGCCTCGCCTTTTCTCGCGAACTGAAGGACGAGCGCGCCCTCGAGCACCTCGAAATCGAGTCCGAGCACATGGGCCATTACGCCCAGCGCGGCAGTGTTCTGCGCCAGCTTGTTCTTGGCGTCCCCGGTGAACTCGCTCACCGGCATGCCACAGAGATGAACGCCGGCCTGGTGCTCTCCGGGGGTGATGGTGTCGGCGTTGTACACCGCGTGGGCACCGGGGCCCAGATGGCGCAGATGGCGCGTCATGGTGTCCTGGTTCAGGCAAAGGAGCAGGTCGATCCGATCACCGTGCGAGAGCGCCTCCTGTTCCCGAACCCGCATGGTCAGGAGAATGTGTCCACCCCGGATGATGGACTGATACGCGTTGTAAGCGTTCAGGTGGAGCCCCCGGCGAACGAACATCCGGGCAAGGATGTTGCCGGGCGTGGCAATTCCCTGCCCGGCAGCACCTCCAATGGCGATGGCGAAATCGAAACCTTGTGACATGTGCGAGTGCGTGACCTTCTTTGACGGATGAACCCTGACGGAGTTCCTTGACCGGACGCGCCGGTCCTGCGGAGTCCGCTCTTTCCCAAAAGCGAGCGGGCGACGCAAAGTAAGCCGGAAAATTCTATCACCCGGGGAAAGTCGGCCTCCGGACGGAAAACCGGAGGCGGAGTGCCGTGCGCCCCCGCGCTCGCCCGGTAGTGTCTTTTCAAAGCGAGACACTACCCCTCGCCCCGCTCCGTTGACAAGCGGTCGTGTGCGCGCCTACTATGGGCGACTCCCCGCGTCACTACGGCGTTCGCCGCCGGGCCTGAAGGTTCATGGAGAGTGTCTGAGCGGGGTAAGAGGGGTCTTCGGCGCGGATGGGTTCCCCCGTACGCCCGAACTCCCCCGCTTAACCAAGAGGTTTTTTTGTTCAATGAGAGAGGGTATGCCCGAAACGGATGAGGGAGCGGCCGCCGTGGCGGTCGGTAGTGAGTTGGCCGGGGAGCAGACTCCCGCGGCTATCGCCGGGGACGCGACGGAATCCCTGGCTGAAGAGGCGGTTGCGGGCCCCGAAGCGGTAGCCGAGGTTGCGGAATCCGCGAACTCGACGGGAAACGGCTCCGCCCCTGCTCAGGATGGCGCCCCATCGGTGGTGTCAGTGGAGGAGGCTGCCGAATTCGAGGCCTTCCTGGACCAGTACGAAACCCACATGGTGGAAGGAGACATCGTCACGGGCACGGTCCTCCACATGACGGATTCGGACGTGATCGTGGATGTCGGCTACAAGTCGGAGGGCATCATCTCGCTTGACGAATTCCGGGATGTCGATGGAAATGTCCGGATTCGCGAAGGGGACGAGATCGATGTCCTCGTCCAGCGGGCCGACAACCGTCGCGGCCACCTCGTGCTTTCCCATCGGAAAGCCGAGAAGATGAAGGTCTGGAACCAGATCGAGGACGCCTTCGAGAAGCAGACGCCGGTGCGGGGGCGGGTCGTTGACCGGATCCGGGGCGGACTGGAGGTCGATATCGGGGAAATCGGGGTGCGCGGCTTTCTCCCCGGTTCGCAGGTGGATCTGCGTCCCGTACGGAACCTCGGCAGCTACAAGGGTCGCGAACTCGAACTGCGCGTCATCAAGCTGAACAAGCGTCGCGGCAACATCGTGCTCTCGCGCCGGGTGGTTCTCGAAGAGGAAAAGACGAAGACCCTCGCGGCGCTCGAAGTCGGGCGGGTGTTCCGGGGCGAAGTGCGCGATCTCACCGAGTACGGAGCGTTTGTGGACATCGGTGGCATTTGCGGCCTTCTCCACATTCGGGAGATGTCCTTCCGCCGGCTTGAGCATCCTTCGGAGCTCATGAAGGTGGGTGACCAGATCGAGGTGGTCATCCTCCGGTTCGATGCGGAGGCGGAGCGGGTCTCCCTCGGCTACAAGCAGCTCAACGTGGATCCCTGGACGACCGCCCACGAGCGCTATGCGGTGGGAACCCGGGTCCGTGGGAAGGTAGTCAGCATCACCGACTACGGCGCTTTCATCGAGATGGAGCCCGGAGTTGAGGGACTCATCCATGTGAGCGAGATGAGCTGGAGTAGCCGGACCAAACATCCTTCCAAGCTGCTTGCCAAGGGCGACTTCGTCGAAGCCATGGTGCTCCGGGTCGACTTCAAGTCCCGGCGGATCAGCCTCGGTCTCAAGCAGGTGGAACCGAATCCGTGGCCGCGGCTTGCCGAGCAGTACCCCATCGGTTCGCGGCTCACCGGGACGGTACGAAAGTTCACTGACTTCGGCGCCTTCGTCGAAGTGGACAGCTCAATTGATGGCCTGATACACATTTCCGACCTCAGTTGGAACAAGCGGGTGAACCATCCTTCCGAAGTCCTCAACGTCGGCGACGAGGTGGAGACCGTGGTGCTGAGCATCGATCCCGAGAACCGCCGCCTGTCGCTCGGACTCAAGCAGCTTTCGGATGATGCCTGGGAGGGCTTCTTCACCCGGCATCAGGAAGGCGATCTGGTGGACGGGACCGTGATCCGCTTCGCGGATTTCGGAGCCTTCGTCCAGATCGAGGAAGGGATCGAAGGCCTGTTGCGCCTGAACGACATTGACGAGCCACCGCCATCCAAGGCGGAGGAACGGCTGCACCTGGGGCAGCCGCTCAAGTTGCGGATCGTGCGGCTCAGCCGTGATGATCGTAAAGTGGGACTCTCGCTCAGGGCTGCCGAGGAGGGATATTCCGGACACGGCGATTCCGGACACGGCGAATCGGGTGGTGAGGTGTCCGTCAAGATCGGAGACGTTTGGAAGAGGTGAACGACACAGCGATCACCCGCGCCCGCCTGGCTGCGGAGGTGTCGGAGGCCACGGGGATTACGCGTCGCGAAGCTGACCTCATCGTGGAGGCGGTTTTCGGCGCGATCGCCGGGGCTCTTCGTTCCGGAGACGAGGTGGAGATTCGCGGATTCGGCAGTTTCCGTTTACGAAGCCGAAAGGCGCGCCTCACGCGCAATCCGCGAACGGGTGAACAGATTACGGTGCCTCCGAAACGGGTGCCGTTCTTTCGAGCCGGAAAGGCTCTCCGCGACCGCCTCAATCGGGAGCCGAGCGAAGAGCCGTTGGGGGCGACCTAGCAGCCCGTGGCAAAACCCACGCGGCCCAGTTCTCCCGGTGGGGGCTCGGCCGGCGATCCATCCCGCCCGAACCACTCCGCTTCGCTCCGTTCTTCGTTGCGTTTCGGTCGAAATACACCCGGGCCAGTTCTCCCGGTGGGGGCTCCTCCCTCACGCGCCTTGTCGGCCGGGCCCCCACCGGGAGGACTGGCCCCACCGGGAGAACTGGGCCTCACCGACCTCGGCGCTCACGTGGGTTTCACCACAGGCTGCTAGCCCGCTGCGGTTCGTGGCCTCCGGGCCGGTGGGAGAAGGCCGCGGCCTCGGCTGGAGTGCTACGGTCCGGTAAGCGCCGTTTCCAGCCGTCATCGCGGCGCGGCAGTGCTATTGGAAACTGAACAGCCCGTGAATGAAGTCAAGTGGCCCGGTTCTCCCGGTGGGGGCTCGGCCGGCGATGCATCCCGGCTGAACCGCCCCCCCACCGGGAGAACTGGCGCTTCGCGTCGCTCATCGTTGCGCTTCAGTCGAAATACGCTGGGTATTCCTCCTTCGCGCGCCCTGTCAGCCGGGCCCCCACCGGGAGGACTGGCCCCACCGGGAGAACTGGGCCTCCCCGGTCTCGGCCCTCACATCACTCCATCCACGGGCTGTTGAGTTGAGCACGTCCGTCACCCTGTCCCCGGCCGGATCTCCGGCCTCCCGGGCCCCTTTCGATCCGCTCGCCGAGCTTCCGCTCCGCTTCATCACGGGGACCGCGCTGTTTGACGGTCACGATGCCTCGATCCATGTATTCCGACGGTTGTTGCAGCGGGGTGGCGCCGAGGTCGTTCATCTTGGGCACAACCGAGCCGCCGGGGAGATAGCCGCCGCGGCGCTCGAGGAGGACGCGGACGCCATCGCCGTGTCCTCCTACCAGGGGGGGCACAACGAGTTCTTCCGCTATCTGGTTGATCTGTTGCGGGAGGCGGGACGAGGCAACATCCGGGTCTTCGGTGGCGGCGGAGGAGTGATCCGCCCCGAAGAAGCGGCTGCCCTCGAGGCGTACGGGGTGGCGCGGATCTACTCGCCTGGGGACGATCGGGTGGACGGCATCGAAGGCATCGTGGCCGACATGTTGGGAGACGCCGGCGAGGCCCGTGCCGCCCGTCCGCGGGCCTCCTTCGCTTCGCTCAGCGAGGATCTCGCGGGTGAGGATCCGCTTCGCCGGAACGGCGCGGCTGCCCGGCTGATCAGTTTGGCGGAGAGTGAGGGGCTTGACGCCGCCGACCGAGCCGCGCTCCCGGGGCACATTCGGTCGTCCGCTCCCGTACTGGGGATCACCGGTACGGGAGGCGCGGGAAAGAGTTCGGTCCTCGACGAATTACTCGTCAGATTCCGGACTGAACGACCGGATCTGGGATCGGGGTCGGTGAGCCGGATCGGCGTGCTCGCGGTCGACCCTTCGAAGCGGCGAACCGGCGGTGCATTACTGGGAGACCGCATTCGGCTCAACGCGATCGGGGGTACGGAGGTGTTCGTCCGGAGTCTGGCCACCCGCCACTCGGGGACGGAACTCGCCACCGTCGTGGACGACGCGCTGCTGATTCTGCGGGCGGCGGGCTGCGGTCTGCTGGTCGTGGAAACCGGGGGAATCGGGCAGGGCGATTCGCGAATCGTGGATATCAGCGATTTCTCCCTCTACGTGATGACCTCCGACTACGGCGCCGAGAGTCAGCTCGAAAAGATCGACATGCTGGACCTGGCGGACGCGGTGGCGCTGAACAAGGCCGATCATCCGGGCGCCGAGGATGCGCTCTTCGCGGTGCGGCGCGCCTTCCAGCGGGCTCGCTCACTTCCACGCCACGCCCCGGCGCCCGTTCTGGCGACGGTGGCGAGCCGGTTTGCGGACCCGGGTCTCGACCGGCTCTACGCCGTCGTCCGGGAGGGACTGGCCGGAAGGGATACGGCGCTGCCGTCTCACGTCAGTGATCGTCCCGACGATCTGCTCGCCGACGTGCGCCTCATCCCTCCGGCGCGGGCCGGCTACCTGGCCGAGATTGCCGATACGCTGCGAGGCGAGAGGGACCGGGTTGCCGCCGAGGCGGATCGGGCTGCGAGAATCGAGCACCTCGAGGCGGCACTCGATGAACTGCGCGCCGGCGGCGGCGCCGAGCAGCCCGTGCCGGCTTTGGAGGCACGCCTGCGGGAGGTCCGCGCCGAACTCGACCCCGAGAGCCGGGAGCTGCTGGCCGGGTGGTCCGATCTGGCGGCTCGCTATCGGGCGCCCCGCTACCGAACTCAGGTTCGGGACCGGGTGCGCGAGTTCAGTACCCACCGGGAAACTCTCTCCGGAACCCGGCTTCCGCGGGTCGCTCTTCCGGGCTTTACGGGCAATCGGGACAGGTTGCGCTTCCTTCTCGAAGAGAACCTGCCGGGCCACTACCCGTTCACCGCCGGAGTCTTCCCGTTCCGAAGAGAGGAAGAGAGTCCGCGGCGTCAATTCGCCGGGGAAGGCGGCCCGGCGCGCACCAACCGGAGGTTCCACCTGCTGGCCGATTCCGAAGCGGCGAAGCGGCTCTCGGTCGCCTTCGACAGCGTGACCCTCTACGGAGACGATCCTGCCCGGCGGCCGGACATCTTCGGAAAAATCGGCGAAGGGGGCGTGTCCATCGCCACCCTCGACGACATGTGCGAACTGTTCCGGGGGTTCCGCCTCACCGATCCGGCGACCAGCGTTTCCATGACCATCAACGGTCCGGCTCCGCTGATCCTCGCAATGTTCCTGAACGCCGCGGTACGGCAGGAGCTTCAGGCCTTCGAGGACGAGCACGAACGCCCGCCTTCCGCGGACGAGTCCGCAGAACTGAAAGCCGCGACCCTGAAGACGGTGCGCGGGACGGTGCAGGCCGACATCCTCAAGGAGGACCAGGCTCAGAACACCTGCATCTTTTCCACCGGCTTCGCGCTTCGGCTGATGGGCGACGTCCAGGAGTTCTTCATCCGGAACGAGGTCCGCAACTTCTATTCGGTTTCCATTTCCGGGTACCACATCGCCGAGGCGGGGGCGAATCCCATCACGCAGCTCGCCTTCACCCTGGCCAACGGCTTCACCTACGTCGAGTACTACCTCGCCCGGGGTCTGCCGATCGACGCCTTCGCGCCGAACCTTTCCTTCTTCTTCAGCAACGGTCTCGATGCCGAGTACGCCGTCATGGCCCGCGTGGCCCGGCGGATCTGGGCGCGCGCCATGAAGCTCCGCTACCGCGCCGGAGAGCGGAGCCAGAAATTCAAGGTCCACATCCAGACTTCGGGCCGTTCGCTCCACGCCCAGGAGGTGCAGTTCAACGACATCCGGACGACGCTTCAGGCGCTCGTCGCGACGAATGACAACTGCAACTCGCTCCATACCAACGCCTACGACGAGGCCATCACCACTCCCACTCCGGAATCGGTGCGGCGGGCGGTGGCCATCCAGAAAATCATCCGCAACGAGTTCGGTATGGCCTGGAACGAGAATCCCTTGTCGGGTTCGTTCGTCGTCGCTCAGCTCACGGATCTCGTGGAGGAAGCGGTACTCGCGGAATTCGATCGTCTCAATGCCCGTGGCGGAGTGCTGGCGGCGATGGAGCGCCAGTACCAGCGAAACCGGATCCAGGAAGAGTCGCTCTTGTACGAGACCCGGAAAGACTCCGGCGAGATTCCGATCATCGGAGTGAACACCTTCCTGGCGGAGCCGGATTCCGGGTCTCCCGAACAGGTTCCGCTCGCGCGCTCCGCACCGGAGGAGAAAGAGGACCAGGTGGCGCGGGTGGAGGCGTTTCGGCGACGCCACCGGGCGGCGGCGCCGGAAGCGCTCCGGAGGCTCCAGGAAGTGGCGCGTACCGGCGGCGATGTCTTCGCTGAACTGATGGAGACCGTACAGGTCACGAGCCTGGGTCAGATCACACAAGCGCTTTACGAGGTCGGCGGTCGCTACCGCCGGGCGATGTGAGCGGCGTCTCGGGGCGTTCCACCGGTGGTACGGCGGCCAACCCGCCGTACCGGATTCTGGTGGCGAAACCAGGCCTCGACGGGCACGACCGGGGTGCGCTGGTGGTCGCGAGGGCGCTCCGCGACGCGGGCTTTGAGGTCATCTACACCGGGCTGCGGAGAACACCCGAAGAAATTGTCGAAGCCGCGCTTCAGGAAGATGTGGAGGCGGTCGGTGTCTCCATTCTCTCGGGTGCTCATCGCCCGCTGGTCCGTCGGATCCTCGAGGGACTCGCGCAGCACGGACTCGCGGACGTACCGGTCTTCGTCGGCGGCCTCATTCCGGATCGCGACGTGGCATATCTCCGCGAGATCGGAGTCGCGGAGGTGTTCGGACCCGATACCCCGACTTCCGAGGCGGCCCGGGCCCTCGGTTTGCGGCTCGCCGAGCTTCGCCTCCGTCGGGCCGTGCCGGGCTCCGATTCCTGACGGCCCGTTGCCCACCGGAGTGACCGAGCCCGCTTCCGCAGTGTCGAAACCGACCGCCGCGTCCTTTCCTTCAGAAGTCACACCCAAACGGTGGCGGGAAGCCATCCTTGACGCCACGGGAAGGCGGCCGGCGCCGTTTTTGGGCATCTGGCGGCGCGCTTCGTCCACGAACGAGCTCGCAAAGGCGGTGGCCCTCGACGCCGGAGCGGTTCGCTGTGCCGGGAGCGTGCTGATCGCCGAATCGCAGACCCACGGGAAGGGACGTTTTGGCCGAACCTGGGTGTCGCCACCCGGCGGGCTCTATCTGAGCGTACTCGTCGAGCCCCCCGTTCTTTCGGGCGGGGATCCGGCGTACCCGCTGACCTTGCTGCCGCTCGCGGCCGGAGTCGCGCTGGCGCAGGCGGTGCGGCGGGTTGCGGGAGTCTCCGCCGCGCTTCGGTGGCCGAATGATCTGGATTGGAAGGACAGGAAGGTCGCCGGGGTCCTCGCCGAGGTCGGCTTCCGGCGGGACTGCCCGCACCTTGCGGTCATCGGTTTCGGGGTCAATCTGACTCCGGTCTCGCTTTCCGAGTCCGGGGACCGGAAAGTCGCGCGCCCGGCCCCCCGGTCCGCAGCCCGACCTCCGGGTTGGCTTCCCGAAGGTGTGGATAAGGTGGAGCTGGCCCACGCTCTGGTGACCTCATTGCGACACAGCATCAACGTGCTCGAGGAGGATCCGGGGTCGCTCCGGGCGGCCTGGGAGTCGCTCAGCCCGACCGCGAGGGGGTGCCGCTGTGAGGTTCGGCTCGGTGGTCCCCGAGGCGTGCTGGGGGAGACAGACGGGCTGGCCCCGGAAGGAGGTCTGCGGGTCAGGACCGACGGCGGGGCTGTCCGGGTGGTAACCGCGAGCGAAGCGCTCCGGATCCTCCATGGCCCCTCAGGCGGTTCGTGCCGCGAATCCCAACTTCCCACGTCCGGCTGCTGAAGTGACCCCGCGGGCCTCTCCCGACTACTTTCGGGCCGTCGAACGAACTTTCCTCGACCATAAAGGAGGCGGGATGTTCATCGCCCCGGCCGATTGGGATGTCGTGCGCGGCTGGGAAGAGCGGGGGATTCCCCTGGATGTCGTGCTCTTGGGGATCCGCACCGCGTTTTCGGGGTGGACTCGCGCGCCTTCCCGGATGTCGCTCGGGGAGTGCTCCGCGGCCGTAGAGGCCGGGTTTGACGCGCTGCGCATGCAGCGCTCCGGCGCTGGCAGCCGCTCCCGGGAGGACAACACCGAGGTCCGGCATCGCCTCGCGCAACTCGCGGATCAGCTTCGGAAATGGTCTCCCGCGCCAGGGGCCCTCCCGGATGAGAAGACCGCCGCCGAACTGGTCGCCGCGGCTTGCGAAGCCGCGGCGGAACTCGATCGTCTCGGGAGGGACGAGGGCGCTTCGGCCGGAGCCGAGCGAGCGCTCGACGGGATTCAAGACGCTCTTCTGATCCGGCTGCAGGCGGCGCTTCCGGACGCCACCCTCGGGGAGATCGAGAGCGCGGTGCGCAACAAACTCGAGCCGTATCGGAGACGCATGCCGGAATCCACCTGGCGGGAGACTTACGAACAGGCGGTCCGTCGACGGGTGGGACAGGTCTTGGGCTTCGGACCGCTGACCCTCTTCGAATAGGGGACGGGCGTCCGGTGGAGATCAGAAATCCCCACCTTCCCGAAACCCGGACCGAACCCCCGGCCGGCCCTTCCGAGGGAGCGCCCACCGCCCGAACCGCGCCCACCGCCCGAACCGCGCCTGCCCCGCTGCTCCTGCTGGCCGCCTCTTTCTGGGGAGGGGTCGCTGCTTCTGCGGTGATGCCCGGACCGCCGGTGTGGCCGCGATTCCTGCTGGGCGCACTGTTTGTGCTCGGGGCCGGCCTGCTCGCCCCGAGTCTGCTGGCTGAGAACCCACTTCGGCGGCGCCGGGGAGGCCGACTCTCCGGGGCCCCCGCCGGCATCAAGACGGGGCTCCTGCTGGTAGCGGCTTTTGTGGCTGGCGCCCTCAATCGTCCCGCTCCCGGAGCGGTGTCGCCCCTTGCGGAGACCGTCCGCGCTCTGGGTGCCGAACGCCTGGCACGCCCCGTCCGGCTCGAGGGAGTCCTGCTGTACGACGCGGAAGATTCCGGTCGTCGCACCTCGATCGCTCTGAAGGTGGATCGGCTGGCCGCCAACCGCCAGGAATGGCCGGTGCGCGGGGAGGCGCGGATCACCGTGGACGGCAATCACCGGGAGCACCTCCGAAGGCTTTCCCGAGGCACGCGAATCTCCATCTGGTCGCGGGTTTCCGAACCGCGCCCGCCGGGAAACCCGGGGGGGCGCGAGATTCGGGGGCCGGTCGCCCTCTTCGGCTCCACCAAGAGCGGAGTGCTGGTCCGGGAAGTCGCACCGGGGCCGGCGCCCTGGCGAGCATTGCAGGTTCTCAGAGCCCGGAGCCGGGAGCGCCTCCAGAGTGGAGGCTTCCCCGACGACGTGCTGGCGGTCGTGGCAGCGATGCTCATCGGAGATCGCACCCTGGCTCCGCCGGAGACGGAGCGGGCCTTCCGGGACGCGGGAACGCTTCACCTGATGGCGGTCAGCGGGCTCCACGTGGGACTGCTCAGCCTGCTGATCTATGGAATGGCGGTACTGGTCGGCGTACCGCGCCGGAAGGCGCTCGCGATTCTGTTGTTCGCGCTTCCGCTCTACGCCGCGCTCTGCGGAGCGCGCCCTTCGGTGGTGCGCGCTGTCCTGATGGCGACGGTCGTGATCCTGGGGTTGCGCCGCGGACTCTTTGGAGAGGCCATGAACGGGCTGGGGCTGGCCGCCTTGGTTTTGCTCGCCTGGTCGCCGTGGAACGCACTCGACGCGGGGTTCCAGCTCAGCTTCGCCGCCACCCTGGGGATCATCGCCGCCTTCCGTCCGGAAGACCCCGCCGAAGTCTCGTGGGAACGCCCGGGCCGCTGGCGCGCCTGGATTCTGGTTCCGTTGGGTGTCACGGTCGCGGCGCAGCTCGCTACCTTCCCCATCCTCGCCTGGCATTTCGGCCGGGTCGTGTTCGGCGGGCTGCTGATCGCCGTTCCGGCCGGTCTGTTGGCGGGACCGGTTCTCGGTCTTGGGTTCGCCTGGCTGGCGCTTGCCGGGACCGGACTTCCGGCGGACGCGGTGGGCGCGCTTCTCACGATTGCCACCGAGGCTCTCATCGGGCTGAGCGAATGGGGCGCCGGGCTTTCGTTCGGCGCCTTTCCCGTGGCCCGCCCGGCGTTTATCTGGCTCCTGGCATGGCTGGGAACGGCGATCGTCGTCCTGACGCTCCGCGGTAGGCGAAGAATCCTGCCGGCCGCGCTCATCGTTCTCCTTGGTCTGGCCACGCTGCCGCTCTCGGAGCCTGCGGACGGGACACTTCGGCTCACCGCGCTGGATGTAGGGATGGGTGACGCGCTGGTTCTTGGCCTCCCCGCCGGCGGTGCGGTACTCCTCGACGCGGGTACTGCATTCGATGGATGGAGCGCCGGCGAGGCGATCGTTACTCCGTTCCTGGCCGAGATGGGCTACCGGCGTCTCCGGGCCGCCGTTCCCACCCACGGGGATCTGGATCACGTTGGTGGTTTCCCGGCAGTGTTCCGCAACTTCGGGGTGGACGAACTCTGGGAGGGCGGAGGGACCGTGGAGGATCGTCGCACCGCGGTCGGGCAGATACACCGCGAGCGGGTGCGGCGGGGGATTCCGCTGCGGCGCCTTAGAGCCGGGGAGCGTTTCGAGTTGGGCGGCGCCCGGTTCTCGGTGCTTGCCTCCGGCGACCACCGGCCCGGGCCGCGAGAGCGGTCCAACGAGCGCTCGGTCGTGCTGGCCGTGGACTACGCCGGAAAGCGGCTTCTTCTCACCGGCGACGCCGGGGAGGCAACCGAGCGGGTTTTGCTGGACCGCTATGGCGCGGCTCTGCGTTCGGATGTGCTCAAGGTCGGTCATCACGGCAGCCGCTCTTCCACGACGCCGGAGTTCCTCGCCGCGGTAGCCCCCCAGGTGGCGCTCGTTTCGGTCCGCGCCGATCCCAGACGGCGTCTTCCGGATGACGGCGTGCTGGAGCGCCTCAGCAGAAGCGGCGCCCAGATCTACCGGACCGATCTATCCGGTGCGGTGACCGTCGCCATCGGCGCGGACGGCCGCATTTCCGTGAGCACGTTCCGTCCCGAAGGAGCGCCAGGAGCGCCGGTCCGCAGACCGGCATCGCGGCCGTAGGCCGCGAAACTCACACCACCACCCTCGCCCATTGCCCGGATCCGTCCGGGGACGGCGAAGCGAACCCCGTGTTTCCTCCCGGTGGGGGCTCCTCCCTCGCCGTTGCCAGCGGGACGCCTCGCCCCCACCGGGAGAACTGGCCGCTGATGTCACATTGTCCACCCTCAGGGCATGCGGCGAACCGCGTTCCGGAGAGCCGATTCGGGATCCAATCCATCCTGCCGGGCTCCCCGCGCGACCGCCAGCAGGAGGTCGCCGAGGGCCGTCTCGACTGCGTCTCGATCTTCGGCCCGCCGCGCGGCCTTCATCTTCGTGAGTGCGGCGAGAATGGCGTCCTGGTCCGGCCCGTCCCCCTGGCTGGAGGCCGCTGTGCGTTCGATGGCCTTCATAGCAAGCAACAGCGCCGGAAGACCCCGGGGCAGGGGACCTCGTTCCGCGGGGCGTCCGGACTTTTCGGAGGCCTTGATCGCTTCCCAGCTCGCGAGTGCTTCGTCCGCATTCGAGGCGCGCTCCTGCCCTCCGAAGACGTGGGGGTGGCGGCGGATCAACTTGCGCGTGATCCCGTGGGCCACCTCCGCCATGCCGAAACGGCCCTCCTCATGGGCGATCTGAGCCATGAAGACCACCTCGAGCAGCAGGTCACCACACTCCTCGAGGACGGCAGACGGATCCTCGCGGTCCACGGCGTCCACCAATTCGTGTGCTTCCTCAAGCACATAGCGACGCAGGGATTGCCAGGTCTGCTCCCGGTCCCAGGGGCAGCCCTCCTGGGCCCGCAGCTTCGCCATCACTTCGATCAGGCCGGCAACCTCGGCGGCGCCGGCGGCTGCGGGTTCAGGGACTCGGGAGATGTCTCTTGGATTCTTCATGAGGGGGCCCGAGTGTATTGCGAGCGAAGCGCAACGATGAGCCACGCGAAGCCGGGCGGTTCAGCCGGGATGCATCGCCGCTCGGGCTTCCGTAGCGGGGCGCGAGCACCGCGGAGACCCCGGAGCGGAAGGGACGGGTGGCGGGGCTACCCGACCCCCATCCCTTCTGGCTCGGGCTTCCGTAGCGGGGCGCGAGCACCGCGGAGACCCCGGAGCGAGAGGGATGGGGGACGGGGACACCCGGCCCCGATCCCTCTTGACTCGGGAATGCCGCCGGACTTTGTTCACCGGCTGTTCACCGCCAACTGCCGTTTCAAGACGGCAATCGGCTCGCAGACCGCGTGACGGGACTAGGATTCCCGTAGGCGAGCCGCTTTTTCACCGCGGCCCCGACACCGGATGAGTGAAGAGGAGAGATCTCCGCGAATTGTTGTCAGGGACCGCCGTGCCTTTGCGCCCGACGGTTCCCGCCGCGCGGATGCGGATCCGCGGAACGAGACGCCTGCTTCCACCCCCTTGCTTGGGGCTCAACCGGGCGCCTCGACCGGGCCTCCCTCCGGGCCCGCCGGGTCGGCTGCGGACCCGGGTCCCGCACCCGAGGAAGACCCTCGGTTCAAACAACTCATATCCCTGCTCTTTTCCCAGGCCGCGGTGCTTCTGGAGGAGACTTCCGGGGCAGGCGGCAAGTCCGGATCGGCGACCGGCCCGCAGCAAGCCGAAGCGCTGCAGGGACTCCAGGCGGTGATCGGCCTGCTGGAGGTACTCGAAGAAAAAACCAGAGGTCGCCTCGCTCCCGGTGACGCCCGTCTGGTTTCTCAGGCCCTCTACCAGTTGCGGATCGCCTACATGGAACGCGCGAAGGCGCCCGGCGCATGAGAATCGAGCGGCTTCACGAACTGCCAACTGCGTCTCGTCACTCCAGTGAGGGCAGGGGCGGCGGTGCGGCGGGATCAGCGGTGGTTACCGTTGGGAACTTTGACGGAGTCCACCGCGGTCACCAGGCGGGCCTTGACCTGGCCCGACAGGAAGCGCGGAGACACCGCGCCGAGTGCGTCGCGGTTACTTTCGATCCTCATCCTGCTCGCCTGCTGCGGCCAGACCGGGCGCCCAGAACAATCACCAGTCTTCCCCTGAAGGCCGAGCGGCTGGCCGCCGCCGGCGTCGAACGTCTGGTGGTGCTCGAGTTCGGCGAGGCGATGGCGCGGACGTCGCCCGCCGACTTCGTAAATCGACTTCTGATCGGCCGGCTCGGAGCCGCCGCCGTGGTCCAGGGGGCGAACTTCCGGTTCGGCCGCGGCCGGACCGGGAGTCTGGAGACGCTTCGTGACCTTGGTGAGCGCCACGGCTTCTCGGTGATCGAAGCGCCGTCGGTGACGTGGGAAAGGGAGATCGTTTCGTCGACCAGGATTCGTCGGGCGCTTACTGCCGGTGAGCTCGATTTGGCGACGAACCTCCTGGGTTGGTCGTATGAGATCGAGGGCTCGGTGGTTCCGGGACGGGGGCGGGGTCGCGGCCTCGGTTTCCCGACCGCGAACATTTCCGCCGACAGCGACGTGCTGCTGCCTCACGGGGTGTACGCCGCGGATGCCGTAACCGCTCCCGAGGGGCATCTCTTCCGGGCGGTGGTCCACTACGGCCCGCGGCCCACCTTCGACGATTCTCCTTCGCTGGAGGTGCACATGATGGGATTCTCCGGTGGGGTGTCCCGCCTCCGGGTGCGCTTCCTGTCCCATCTGCGAGAGGTCCGGGGTTTCGCCGGGCCGGAAGCCCTGCGGAGACAACTTGAACGCGATGTGGCGCGAGCTCGTGATCTGGTCGCGTTGCCTGCGCCCGAGGCGTTGCCTCGGGCTGCGGAGGCGGTACTTGCCGGGTAGACGCGCCCCTGCGTCGGAGATGCTTTCCCATGCCTGATCTGAAAGTCGCCACCCGCCGCGCCGCCGAGGCGGTCGTGGTGGAGCCGCGGGGCTTCATCAATGCGCACACCGTGGCCGAGTTCGAAAGGGTGCTGAACGCGCTCGTCGAGGCCGGGGACGTGCGGATCGTGATCAGTGGCGCCCATCTTTCTTATGTGGCCAGTGCCGGCTTCGGGGCGATCATGGGCCTCATCGAAGAAGCCCGGGCGGGTGGCGGAGACATCCGCGTGGCCGCGCTTACCGAGACCGTCGCCCATATTTTCCGGGTGCTGGGCTTCGACCGCCTGTGCCGTACCTTCGAGACCGAGGAGGAAGCGGTTCTCAGCTTTGGAGGCTACTGAGCTGTCGAACGGGGAAAGGGCGCCGCTCCAGATCGACGTTCCGGCAACCTGCGAGTGCCTGAGCCTGGTGCACGAGGCGACGCGGCGGATGGCGATTGCTGAAGGTTTCGATCCGGCTGCCGCGGAGGAGATCGCGGTGGCGGTCGGAGAGGCGATGACCAACGTCGTCAAACATGCATACCGCGGCAAACCGGGTCATGCGATTCGGCTGCGCTTTCTGCCGAGGCCCGAGACGCTGCGGATCGAACTGGAACACCGCGGCGATGCGCCACGGCGCCTTCCGACCGGGGTGGATCTCGGACGGTTGGCGCGCGAGCGGCGCCGGGGCGGGTTGGGGGTTCATCTCATGCGTCGGCTCATGGACCGCGTGGTTCACGAACAGCTGGGAGCTGGTCTCGGATGCTGGGTGCTCGAACGCAATCGGCGCGATTCTGGTTGCGGTTCATCGGGTCCCACGTCCGGGCGGGAGTCCTGATCCGGTGAAGACGGGCCCAGACTGCCGCTCCCGCTGGTCCGTATCGGCGCGATCTCCTCTACCGCACGGGACGACGCTGCGGGCGTGCCCCTTATGACCACGCGTACCGCTCGCAGGATCGAACCGGACCGGCCTTCGTCCTCCGGGGCGCGATACCAGCGGTTGTTCGCGCAGCATCTCGGGGAGATGAACCCCGCGGTGGAACGCCGGGTGTCGGAACTGCTGGCCCTCACCGACTTCACGGCGGCGGCCTTCGAGCGGTTGAACGCAGCTGAGGTGGCGTCTCTCATTGTGCTGGTGGCGCTCGGCGAGACCGGAGCCCGCTGGGCAGGCATGCTGTTGCCCGATGAGGCAGGACAGTTGTGTCCGGCAGGCCGCCGGGGTGCCGGAACCCCTGGCTGGGAAGATCTGAGACTGGAAGTGCCCGACCGCCTCCCGGAATCCCTCGTACTTCGGGCCGGCGGCGAGCATGCGGAAGAGGAACCTGCCGCTGCTCCTTTTCGCCAGCTGATGCGCGACGCGGGGGCGTCATCCGCGACGCTTCTTCAGACCCGGGACGGCCTCCGCGGAGTACTTCTGCTGGGCGCGCCCCATCCCGAGTTGGCGGGGTCGCAGAGCGATTTCCTCGAGGTGTTTGCGGCTTCCGCGGCGGCCGCGCTTGAAAAATGCCGCCGGGACGAGGAACTGCGGGTGGCGAACCGCCGACTCTCGCTTCATGTCTACCAGCTTCGTTCGCTGATGGACCTGACTGCCGGGCTGCATCGGGCTCGTGATGAGGCGGCGGTTTGGGATCTGCTGCTCCACGGTGCGATGGGTCATGTGTTGGCCAGCCGGGCGGCCGTAGTGGTCGGCGGGAGGGTTGCCGCTGCCAAGGGGCCGAGGCGTCCCGACGAGGACGGGGCTCCGCTCGTGCGCGCCGCCGAGATCCTGGCCGGCGAGCACAAGATTCGTCCGACCGCTGATATTTCCCACTGGAGCACGTCCTGCGAATTGGCGAGACTGGAGATCGGCTGGATTGTGCCGTTCAGCTCCGGAGCGGTGCAGGGGACATTGTTCCTGGGCGCGGCCGGGTTCGGTCGGGAACTCTCGTCGGCGGACCGGGCCTTCCTGACGTCTCTCGCCGGACAGGCGTCAGCCGCGGTCGAAAGCCTGCGCCTCACCCGCGCCTCCATTCAGAAAGAGAAGGAACTCGAGGTGGCGCGCCAGATTCAGACCCGCTTTCTGCCAGCGGAGGCTCCGGAATATCCCGGGTGGGATCTGTGGGGGATCAACATTCCCTGTCTTGCCGTCGGGGGTGACTACTACGATTACCTCACCCTGGATGGAGCCATATTCGTCACGATCGCTGACGTGTCGGGGAAGGGAGCCGGGCCGGCTCTCATCATGGCTTCGGTTCAGGCGTCGCTGCGCGCTTTCTTCCGGCACGGTCGGTCCGGAATCGCCAGCGCCGCGGAAGAACTGAATCACCATCTGCACCGGAACACGGAAGACAACCGCTACATGACCGCCATCCTGGCCCGGCTCGAACCCTCGACCGGCCGGCTCGACTACCTGAACGCCGGGCATGTCCATCCGGTGTTGGTCCGGGCCGACGGTTCCGTCGAGCGTCTTGATCGGGGTTCGACGGTGCTCGGCCTGTTTCCCGACATCGACACCGAAGTCGGCACCTGCGAACTTGCTCCCGGGGATCTGGTCGCCATGTTCACCGACGGACTCAGCGAGGCTGAGGATCCGGCGGGCGGCCTCTTCGATGACGCCCGCATCGTGGACGCGTTGATCGCCGCTCGCTCGCTGAGTGCGCGCGACATTTGCGGGGACCTGCTTTCGCGGGCTCGGGCCTTCTCCGGACCAAACCCGCTCCGCGATGACCTCACCCTGGTCGTCCTGAAGCGTGGTCCACGCGAGTAGTCACGAGTAGTCGATGTCCGGGAAAAGCACCTTCCGGCTCCGCAACACCCTCGGCGGCCGCATTCAGCCCTTCCAGCCGAAACGTACGGACGAGGTCCGGATGTACACGTGCGGACTCACGGTGTACGCCCGGGGACATATCGGGAACTTCCGTACCTTTGTGGCCCAGGACGTCCTTCGCCGCTTCCTTCGTTTCAAGGGCTACCGGGTCCTTCAGGCGATGAACTTCACGGACGTCGATGACAAGACCATCCGGGGTGCGGGGGAGGCGGGCGAGCCGCTGCGCGATTACACGACCCGCTACATCGAAGAGTTCTTCGACGATGCCGACGCTCTGGGCATCGAGCGCGCCGAGCACTATCCGCGAGCCACCGACCCCGAGTACATCGAGGCGATGATTCGGCTGGTGACGCAACTACTGGAGGGCGGGGTCGCCTACGAGTCCGACGGCTCCATCTATTTCCGGGTTGCGAGCTTCCCCCGCTACGGGCAGCTCTCCGGCGCGGCGGCCTCCGACCGCCTCGCCGGCGCCCGCGTGGACTCCGACGAGTACGACAAGGAAGACGCGCAGGACTTCGTCCTCTGGAAGGTGGCGAAACCGGGTGACCCGGTCTGGGATGCGCCTTTCGGCGCCGGCCGTCCGGGTTGGCATCTGGAATGTTCAGCAATGGGATTGGAACTTCTCGGCTCGGGTTTCGACCTGCACTGCGGCGGCGTGGATCTCGTGTTCCCGCACCACGAGAACGAGATCGCCCAGAGCGAGGCCGCGACCGGGAGCCCCTTCGTTCGTCACTGGTTCCACTGCGAACACCTGCTGGTGGACGGCCGGAAAATGTCCAAATCGCTCGGCAATCAATTCACCGTGCGCGAGTTGATCGACGAGGGTTTTGCGCCAGCCACGATCCGTCACCTGCTGGCCGGGGTGCACTACCGCCAGCAACTGAACTTCACGAAGGGCGGCCTCCGGCAGGCGGAAGTCGCTATCGGCCGGGTCAACGAGTTCCTGCGCCGTTCGGACGAGGCGGCCCGCCGCGAGGGAGACCCCGCGAATGAGGGCACGGCGTCTCCCGGCGGCGCCGCGACCAGGGTTGCCGAAGCCCTTGTTCGTTTCGAGGCAGCTCTGGATGACGATCTGAACACGTCGAAGGCGCTCAGCGAGGTGTTCACCGCTCTGAGGGAAGGGAACCGGGCGCTCCATGCACCCGGAGGAGCCTCCGAGGCGGGAGTCTGGGCAGCGGCGATCCGCAGGATGAACACGGTCTTCGGCAGCTTCGAGATGGCCCCCGACTCGGAGACCGGCGAGCGCGTCGACGAGCCAGCCGACCTGGTCGAGTTGATCCGTGAGCGACGGGAGGCGCGCCAACGAAGGGACTTCGCTCGCGCCGATGAGATCCGGGACGATTTGGCCGCTCGCGGGATCCTTCTCGAGGATTCTTCGTCGGGCACCATTTGGCGGCGGCGCGAGGACTGAGCGCCCGAGCGGCCATGGTCCGGCGGTGCGTTGCTTGCTGGCCATTCCGGCGACGAGCGCCACATTTGAGGCTCGGAGCCCGTGGCGAGCGGATCGCCGCCCGGGTTCTTCGCCGGTCCGGGTACCGGGTAGTGGCGAGGAACTATCGTCCCGGCCGCCGGCGAAGCGATGCGGAACTGGACATCGTGGCATGGGAGGGAGACACCCTCGCCGTCGTCGAGGTCAAGACCCGTCGGGGCGGCTTCGGAGATCCGGCGGAGCGCGTCGACCGCGAAAAGCGCCGCCGGATCCGGCGCTCTGCAGCGCGGATGTGGCGGCGGGAAACGTCCCGAAAAAGGATCCCCCCGGGATCGCACCTCCGCATGGATGTGGTGGAAGTCTGGTTTCCTGCTACGCGGCCCCGGCGCCTCCTGGCTCGCCTCCGGGAGGTGTTTCGCCGCCCCACCGTACGGATCCGGCGCGGCGCGTTCTGAGCCGGGTCGGGCTCGGACGGGGCGGTATACTCGCTCGCCTTTCTCCAAGGCCGGGCGGGACTAACTCAGTGGTAGAGTGCAACCTTGCCAAGGTTGAAGTCGCGGGTTCGAATCCCGTGTCCCGCTCCAGTTATGGGTAGGTCAGGGCGGCGTAGCCAAGTGGCCAAGGCGGAGGTCTGCAAAACCTCTATTCGGCGGTTCGAATCCGCCCGCCGCCTCCGCCATTTATCCTGACCGGATGCGCCGCTGACGGCGCGTCTGGTGCGTGTAACCGTCTTTGCGGCGATGGGAATCGCCGCCAGACAGGCTGGCCGGGATGGCGAAATCGGCAGACGCGGGAGACTTAAAATCTCTTGTCCCTCACGGGACGTGCGGGTTCGAGCCCCGCTCCCGGCAGGCGGTCGAGCGGTTCGGAAGGGGGGGCGTCCGGTCGGGTGGCGTTGAATAATCCGTGTTAGGGGAGGTGTGCCCCCCCTTCCGAACCGCCCGGCGCTTCGCGCCGGCAATCGCAACTTCCTTGCCCGCCTGCGGCGGGCTGCGGCAAGTTCCGATTGGTCGTTACTGATTGTGAAAGGGGGGGGTGCCCCCCTTTCACACTTTCCCCCCGGACACGCTGGCGTCAAACCCTCCGGGTTCGCCGCCGTGAGTTTTTCCTTGTTTGGTGCACCGCAGTCTCAAGCCGCGATCCATCAAGCAGGTCGGACGAGCCCCGGAGGGGGCCGTCCAGCGCTTCGCGCCGGGCTTCCGAAGTGCGGCGAGATCCGCGCGGAGACCCCGGAGCAGGAGGGATTGGGGTCGGGGGCGCGACGCGCAGCGAGATCGCGCATCGCCGACCGCGAAGAAGCGCGGGGACGGCTTGGAACGCCGGTTTCCGACCGGCATCGCGCGGGAGCGCGAAACCAGCGCCGATGACGCTGCGCTGTGCCAACGTGAGGGCCGCACCACCTTTGAGTCCCGGAGGGCGCGACCGATCGCTGCTCCCGCTACCCGGGACGCGCCGTTTTCATGACGGGCGAGGGTGTGGAGGAGGACCCGATCGTGAGGGTTTCTCCCGGTGGGGGCCGGCACCGCCAGCCGGAGGCTGGTGAAGGTTGTGCTACCGAACGCCGGGGGGTTTACAATCCGAAATGAACCCGAGTGGTCCACTGCGCTCCGGCTTATGGAACCGAACGGGAGTCACCACTGCCGGGTGGGACGCGCCTCCCGCAATCGGCGCCAATCGGCGCCGGGCGGGAAGCCCGAGCCTGGCACGCGACGCCCACCTACGACATCGTAGGACGGAACCAGAGGACCGCCGGGTTCACCCTCGGGTCGAGCGGTCCGGAAGGGGGGCGCCCAGTTCGGATAGTGATGCGCAGTCGGTTTGCTGTCGGTTGCGCCCCCCTTCCGAACCGCCCGGCGCTTCGCGCCGGCAACCGCAACTTCCTTGCCCGCCTCCGGCGGGCTGCGGCAAGTCGCGATTGGTCGTTACTAATTGCGAAAGGGGGAGTTCCCCCTTTCACACTTTCCCCCCGATCAGGCGGGCCGCGAACCCTCGCGGGTTCGCCGCCATTGGTTTTTGGGACGGGAAAGTACCCGCGGGAAGGGAACGCCGGTCATCGACGGGCATCGCGCGGGAGCGCGAAACCAGTGCCGATGACGCTGCGCTGCGCCAACGTGAGGGCCGCACCACAGGGAGAGCCGTGCGCGTTTCGTCGCGCTCGCGCGCGACGAGGCCGGTCGGAGGCCGGAGGCCCCTATAGGGCGCTATCCGGCGGGTGAGCGGAGAGTCGTCATCCCAGGGCTTGGTCCAGATCGGCGATCAGATCGGCCGGATGCTCCAATCCGACGGACACCCGAATGAGATCGCGGGGGGTCTTGGTGTCCGGTCCCTCGACGAGCGCGCGGTGCTCTACCAGGCTTTCGACGCCGCCCAGGCTCGTTGCCCGCGTGAAGAGTTTGATGCGCGAGAGCACGCCCTTCGCGTGATCCTCTCCTCCGAGGGCCCGGAAGGAGAGCATGGCGCCGTAACCGTCTCCCTGGCGGGTCTGGACTGCGTGTCCGGGATCCGAAGCGAGCCCCGGATAGAAAGTCGCCGCCACGCGGGGATGGCCGCTCAGGAACTCCGCGAGCTTTCCCGCCGTCTCCGACTGGGCCCGGATCCGGACGGGCAGGGTTCTCATCCCTCGGCGGAGCAGCCAGGCGTCGAACGGAGATGGCACCGGGCCGGTCTCGGTTTGCACGAAACGCAGCCGTGAGGCGAGTTCGAGACCTTCCCGCAGCACGACCGCTCCGCCGGTTACGTCGCTGTGCCCGCCGAAGTACTTCGTGGTGGCGTGGATCACGATGTCCGCGCCGAGAGCCAGTGGCCGCTGAAGAACCGGTGTCATCCAGGTGTTGTCCACGGCGACCAGCGCTCCCACGGCGCGGCAGCGGGCGGCGACGGCCGCGATGTCGGTGATTCGCAGGGTGGGGTTCGAGGGGGTCTCCAGGATGGCGAGCGCGGGCCGTTCGTCAAGGCCGGCGGTTACGTCCTCCGGGTCCAGGAAATCGGTGAAGCGGGTCCGGAGCCCCCAGCGAGCGAGAGACTCCTTCGCGAGGCGCACGGTCCCGTGATAGGCGTCCTGCGGCGCCAGGACGAGATCTCCGGGCGAGAGGGTCAGGAGAAGCGAATGAACGGCGGCGAGTCCCGAGGCAAAGCTCACGCACTCCGCGCCTCCCTCCAGGTCGGCGACCGCCTGCTCGAGCGCCGTCCGATCCGGATTGCCGCTGCGTCCGTAGATGAAGTCCGAAGCGAGGTTCCCCTCGGGATCTCGCCGGAACGTGGTCGAGAGGTGGATCGGCGGCGCCACGGCCCCCGCCAGGTTCTCGGAGGAGCCGGCGTGCACGCTCCGGGTCTCGATCCGGTAATTCTTCTTGTCGTCCATGCGGCGCATTATGCGGTTCGGACCCGGCCACGGCGTCCACCGGAGCACTAGCAGCCTGTGGATAAAGTGGCGTGAGCGCCGAGAGTGGCGAGGCGCCCGGCTGACAAGGCGCGCGAGGGAGGAGCCCCCACCGGGAGAACTGGCCCGAGTGTATTTCGACCGAAGCGCAACGATGAGCGAGGCGAAGCGCCAGTTCTCCCGGTGGGGGGGCGGTTCAGCCGGGATGGATCGCCGGTCGAACGCCGCGTGACTTTGTTCACAGGCTGCTAGGCTGCCGCCCACTGTTGCGCGACGCGAACAAACGGGCAGGTCCAGTGCGTCTTTCTTCCGAGGAGTCGAAGGATGCGCCGGTTGATCCACTTCGGGAGGAACGAGCCCTGGAGGATGCAGAGGAGCGCCGCCTGTTTCAAAGGTTTCGGGAGGCGGGAGACCTGTCCGCCTTCGACGAACTCGTTCGCCGCACCGAGAGTCGAGTTCGTTCGGTGGCCCTCGCCATCCTCCGGGATCGGGCCGAGGCCGAAGACGCGGCCCAGGAGGCCTTTCTCCGGGCCTTCAGGCGCGCTTCCAGCTATCGGGGAGAGGGGCCGGTGGGCGCCTGGCTGTGCCGGATCGCGGTCCGTTCGGCCCACGACGCGCTCCGGCGGGCCGGCAGGCAGCGGCGACTCATCGAAGTGGCGAAGCAGCCCGGAGATGTGCAGGCGGAAGCCGGAAGCGTTGATCCGGAGGAAGAACTGCACCGCCGCACGGAGGTGGAGTCAGCGCTTCGGACGCTGCCCGCAGACGAGCGCGAGGCGCTGGTGCTGAAGGAAGTAGCAGGAATGACCTACCGGGAAATCTCCGAGTCGTGCGGCGTTCCGCTCGGGACCGTACAGTCCCGGATTCATCGGGCGCGCCAGCGCCTGGCCGACGCCCTTCGTCCGAGGGCTTGAACCGAGGGCTTGATCCGAGGGGTTGAACCGCGGAGCCGAACGAAATGACCGATCAAGAAGTTCTCTCGGCGTATCTGGACGGCGAGCTCCCGCCGGCCGTGGCCCGGCGAGTCGAGGAGCGCCTCGACACCGATCCGGGGCTCCGCCCGGGGCTCAGGCAGGAGTACCACCGTCTCCAGCAGGTTTCCGCAGTCCTCCAGGTCCGCTGCGAGGCCGATCCCGGATTCCTCGTTCGGCATCGTCAGCGGCGTGATGATCTGTCACCGATCCGGCAATGGACCTGGAGGCAGTTGGGATACCGGCTGACCGGGGTGGCCGCCGGAATGTTGATTGCCGCCGGTCTCAGCGTCTGGCAGGCCGAATGGCAGGCAGTGGACACGCCCGCGAACGCCACTGCGGAAGCCGAGGAGCTGGATTTGCTCGACTTCGAGGGCCAGATCCTGGCCGCGCCGGATTTCGGATCCCCGGATTTCGGATCCCCGGTTTTCGAATCCCTGGCCGTGGCAGGTCCGACTGACGAGCCGGTACTCCTGATTGTGCTTGGGGCCGGTTTTTCGCCGTCCGGGGAACGCTGATGCCCGAAGCGAACCTGACCCCGCCGTCCGAGTCGGCGAACCGACGCTGGAAGCGGTTGATGCCGCTGCTCCTGGTGCTTGTCGGCTTCGGCGCCGGAGTGCTGGCGAGCCACCTCGCGCCGTCCGTCAGAAGGCATCGGGGCGCGGGCGGCGAGCATCGCATGGGCCATTTGAACGACTCCGACTCCCGGTCGGGGCGGCGCGCCGGCGAGGGGGCCGAACGAGGCCGTTCCCGCAGCCGCGAGGCTCGGGAAGGCGAGGAGCGAAGTCGCCGGTTCCGCGAACAACTCGCCCGCCGCCTCGGTCTCGACGAGGACCAACAGGCGCGGATGGAAGCCTTCATCGAGTTGAACCGCGCCGAAGCCAGTGAATTTTGGGATGACACCTACGCTCGCTACCGCGAACTGCGGCTGCGGTTCCGCGAGCAGATCCGCGAGATCCTCAATGAGTCGCAGCGTCAGACCTTCGACGCCTGGATGCGCGAGCGAGGACGAAACGACGGGTCCCCCGATTCCGTAGAGGATTCCGCGGAAGGGGCGACCCCCGGAGGGAGAGCACGATGACGGGAGAGAGCACGATGACGGGAGAAAGAAGATGAGCGCGCCGGACCAGCACCGACACTCACACAGTCAGGAAGAGGTCAAGGAACGCGGCAACGCGCTGGCGCGCTTCGCCGTGGATCGCCGGGTCACGATCAGCATGATCGCCGTGGGGCTGATCGTGCTCGGATACGTCTCGCTCACCCGGCTCCCCCTCGAATTCCTCCCCTCGTTCGGGGCCAACAGCCTCTGGGTGAGTGTCGATTACGAGTCCTCCTCCCCCGAGGAAACGGAGCGGCTGGTGGTTCGGCCGCTTGAGGAGAGTCTCGGGACCATCCCGGGCATCACCGTCCTCACCGCCACCGCGAACGCCAACAGCGGCAACGTGAGTATCGAGTTCAACGAAGCGGCGGACATGGATCTGATGGTCGTGGAGGCCCGCGACCGGGTGGACCGGGTCCGCCATCTCCTTCCCGACGACATCGAACGCATCAACATCCGGCGCTTCCAGAGCAGCGACATCCCCATCCTCCAGTTCCACCTGGGGGCTCCCTGGGAACGGGAACGCCTCTTCGACTTCGCCGAAGACTTCGTGCAGCCCCGGCTCGAGCGCCTTGAAGGCGTGGCCAGCGTGGACGTCCGGGGCGTCCGCCGACGGGAATTGCGGGTGAGCATGGATCAGCGGCGGATGGCGGCGCTGAACGTGGATGTCCGGGATATTTCGACGGTTCTGTCCCAGAACAACGTCAATGTTTCCGGCGGCACCATCATCGACGGATCCCGAAAGTTCATCGTCAGGACGGTCGGAGAGTTCCGCCGCCCGGAGGAGATCCGCGAAACCCCGATCGGCGATAGCGGACTGCGGCTGAGCGACGTCGCCGACGTCACCTATGAGTTCCCCACCCAGACTTCGTTCGACTATCTGAACGGCGAAGAAGCGGTCACCTTCCGCGTCTACAAGGCGTCCAACGCCAACGTGCTCGATGTCGCCGACGGCGTCAAGGCGGAGATGGCGGAGATCGCGTCGATATCCCGGTACGAGGATATCGACGTCCGGTACATCCATGACTCTTCGGTCGACGTTCGCGGGGGGCTGTCGCAGCTCGCCCTTGCCGGGCTCTTTGGCGGAGGGCTCGCCATCCTCATCCTGCTCCTGTTCCTGCAGAAGGTCCGGACCACCCTGCTGGTCGCGGTGGCGATCCCGCTCTCGATCATCACCACGTTCGTGATCATGTACCTGGGCCGGCAGACGGGCCTCGTCGACACCACCCTGAACGTGATCAGCCTCTTCGGGTTGATGGTGGCCGTCGGCATGCTCGCCGATCCCGCGATCGTGGTCATCGACTCGATCTCGCGCCACTTCACCGAATACCAGGAAGACTCCCGCACGGCGGCGATCCGCGGCGTCTCCGCCGTGACCATGCCGATCGTCGCCGGTGCGGCGACCACCATGTGCGTGTTCCTTCCGCTCGTTTTCCTCGGGGCGACGATGGGGGGCTTCTTCCGCATCTTCACCGACTTCGGGTTCACCCTGAGCGTGGTGATCGTGGCTTCCCTGCTCGTGGCGCTCACGGTCGTGCCCATGATGGCGGGCGTTGTCCTCCGCAACGAGCGGCGTGTCTATTCCCGGACGATGCGCCTCCTCGGCCGTCTCCACGGAAGGATCGTCCGGCGCACGCTCCAGCATCGGTTCGTTTCGCTCGGCGTCGCGATCGGTCTGTTGGGACTGGCCTGGATCCTCTACCAGAACACCGAGCGGTCCAGCTTCAGTTCGACGGTGGAACGACAGGTGACCGTCAACGTGGATGTGCCCCGGGCCTACTCGATTGACGAAACCCGCGAGGTGATGGAGTCGGTAGCGGCGCTTATCGAAGAGCGGCGCGATGAACTCGAGATCACCGACGTGGTTTACGAGTTCCGCCGCGGCGGCGGACGGTCGCGGGGCGGCTACGGCGGCGGCGGCCGTCGGTTCGAGCTCTACCTGGTGGATGAAATGGAGTCCGAGCGGAGCGTCCAGGAGATTACGGACGAGATCCGGGAGATGCTCCCGACGGTCGCCGGGGTTGACTTCCGGATCGCCGAGAGCCGGGGGCACGGTCCCGGTGGGGGCAGCGGAATCCGGCTGGACCTGAAGGGCGACGACATGGACGTGCTCGAACTGATTTCGGGCCGCGTGGTTGAACGGCTCGCGTCGCTTCCCTGGATCCGGGATGTGGACACTTCGCTCGAGAGCGGAACCGAAGAGCTCCATATCACCCCGCACGCGGAACGGGCGCTCGCTTCCGGTTCCGGGACCAATGCGGTGGCCCAGACCGTTCGCAGTGCATTGACTTCGCGACCGGTGGGGACCATCGAGAGCGACCAACGGGAAGTGGACATCGTGGTTCAGTTCCCCGAGGAACAGCGCGAGCGGCTTGATCACCTCCGCAGCATGCCGGTCTTCGTGGCCGGCGCCCGGGTGCCCGTGGGGGCGATGGCCGACTTCGAGGTGGTGAGCGGGCCGCGCAGCATCGAGCGCGAAGATCGCCGTCCCAAGCTGACCATCAGCGCCAACACCACGGTTCCGGGAGCTTCTTTCCGGCTCATGGGGCAGGTGCGGGAACAGCTCGCCGACATCGCGCTACCGCCGGGTTACGAGTGGAGCTTCGACCGGTGGAGCCGCATGGGCCAGGCGGATTTCTCCGCCGCGGGGTTCGCCTTCGCCTTCGCACTTCTCCTGATCTACCTGATCATGGTGGCGCTTTTCGAGAGCTTCCTCCATCCGGCGGTGATCATGTTCTCGATCCCGTTCTCTTTCATCGGAGTGGCGGTAACGCTCAAGCTCACCGGACAGACGCTCGGCAACACCGCGATGCTGGGTCTGGTACTGCTCGCCGGGATCGTCGTGAACAACGCCATCGTGTTGATCGCGCACGTCAACACCCTCCGCCGCGAGGGCATGTCCCGGGACGAGGCGCTCGTTCTTGGGAGCGAGCACCGGCTACGGCCGGTCATGATGACCGCCCTGACTACCTTCTGCGGCCTGATGCCGCTCGCGGCGCCCTACTTCCTGCCGGGGCTCTTCGGGTCGGTGGATGGGCGCGCCGGACAATGGGCGCCGATCGGCCTCGTGCTGGCCGGAGGACTGCCTGCCTCCACCCTGCTCACCCTGCTTCTCGTTCCCACGATCTATGCCGTGACCGACGACCTCAAGCGGCTGGTCTGGCCCTACACCACCGCCCCGGAGGTCCGTGCGGCGATTGAGCCCGCAGCGACCGGTGCGCCGGCTCTGAACCCAGTCACGCAGTGAGGGAATTCGTGCCCCAGACAAAGACAACGACACGCTCGCCGCGGGGCTGGAAAATCCCCGGACGAAAGCTTCTCCAGGCGCTGATCCTGGTCGGTTTGGCCGGCGCCTTGGCGTGCGGATCCTCCGAAGAGGAAGGGGCTGCCCCGGGCCGTTCCGGCGGGGGCGGCGGCGGCAGGCCGGGAGGTGGTCCACCGGGCGGATTCGGCGGGGGAGAGAGTGCGGGCACGGAAGTACCCGTCGAAGTCGTCGAAATCCTGCCCGGCGAGATCTCGGCGTTCATCGAGACGAACGGCACCCTGGAAGCGGAACGCGAGGTGGACATCGTGGCCCGCGCCGGCGGCCCGCTGGTGGCTCTCAATACCGAAGAGGGAATGCAGGTGAAGGCGGGCGAGTTGCTTGCCCAGATTGATGAAGCTGAGGCGCGCGCGCAGGTGGAGATCGCCAAGGTAGCGCTGCAGGACGCGGAACTTGTCCACAACCGGGCGAAGGCGTCGCTCGAGAATGCGGTCGTGAGCCAGGAGGTGTACGACAGCGCGCGCTCTGGTCTGGAATCGGCGCGGGCGCAGTTGGTCGGAAACGAGATCCAGCTGAGTTATACCCAAATCGCGGCGCCCTTCGACGGGCTGATCATCCAGCGCGCCGTGAAGTTTGGGGAAACAGTGGCGGTGGGGCAGCAACTCTTCCGCATCTCCGACTTCGATCCACTCCTCTGCACCATCGGAGTGCCCGAGCGGGACCTGACCCGGCTCTCGATCGGCCAGCCGGCGATTCTGGAAGTGGAAGCTTTTCCGGGCGAGCTGTTCCGGGGCCGGGTGCTGCGAATCAGCCCGGTGGTGGACTCCGCGACCGGGACGATCCGGGTGACCCTGGAAGTGGACCGGCGCGGACGGCTCAGCCCCGGGATGTTCGCCGGAGTGCGGCTCGTGACCGACGTGCGCCAGAACGCGCTGATCATGCCCAAACGCGCCCTCTCCCTGGAGAGCCTCGCCGACTCGGTCTTCGTCGTGGAGGATGGGGTTGCCTACCGCCGCAACGTGACCCTCGGCTATGAAGAGGATGATCGGGTTGAGGTGACCGCCGGGCTCAGCGCGAACGACCGGGTGATCGTGGTCGGCCAGGACGGTTTGACCGATGCCACTCCGGTTCAGATCCTCGTCGGCCCGGGGGCGGAGGAGCCCAGGAGCCGCACGGCGGACGCCGCGAGCCCGCCGGGTGGATCCGGAATGTCCGAGGAGCGTCGCGCTGCGATGCGCGAGCGGATGCGTGAGCGCGGTATGACCGACGAGCAAATCGACACCCGGCTCGCGGCCATGGAAACGGGCGGAGGCCCTCCGGGGGGAGGCGTCCCGTCGCGTGGTGCCCAATCGCGTGGCGGAGGGGCGCCTACCGCTTCCCCGGCCGAAGAGCGGCCGGTAGCGGACCAAACCCCGGCGGCCCGAACGTCCCGGGAAGCTCCCGCAACACCGCCGGGTTCGACCACCCCGGACCGAGCCCCGAGGGCAACTCCCGCTCCGGCAGACAGCGAGGAGCCCTCGGCACCGGCGGCGCCCGTTCCGGCGGCCGCGCCGGTGACTGCGGCGGAACCGCCAGGACTGCCAGGACCGCCGGGATCGCCAGGATCGGGCGCGGCGTCCACCTCACCGCGGCGGACGGGTCGTGCTGCCGGTTCACGGGCCGGGCGCGCCGGGACCGCGACGGCCGCCGGGCCGGGAGAAGGCACTGCACCGGATTCCTTCGAGAGCCTCCCGCCCGAAACCCAGGAAGCGATTCGCGCTCGCCTGCGCTCCATGGGTTTGACCGACGAGCAGATCGAGGAGCGGGTCCGCCGCGGTTGGGGGTTGCCCTCAGCTGAGGGAGCGTCCCGGGACGCCGAACCAACACCCGAGCAGCTTGAAGCTTTGCGCGAACAACTCCGTAGCCGGGGAATGACGGAAGAACAGATCGAGGAGATCATCGCCCGGCGCGCCGCCGCCGCCGTCCGCGCTAGCCCAGCCGCACCTCCTCACGGACAGCCCCGACCGATGCGCATCGTCGACTTTTCCATCCGGCGGCCCGTCACCGTCGTGGTGCTGTTCATCGCCATCGTGGTGTTCGGGGTGGTCGGTTTCGACCGCCTGTCCGTGGATCTGCTGCCGGACATTACCTACCCGTCGCTGAACGTCCGCACCGAGTACGAGGGCGCCGCGCCCAGCGAGATCGAAAACCTGATCACCAGGCCCATCGAAAACGCGGTCGGGGTGGTCAACAACGTGAATCGGGTCGTTTCTTCCTCCCGGCCCGACGTCAGCGAAGTCACTTTGGAGTTCGGTTGGGGAACGGACATGGACATGGCCGCGCTGGACGTGCGCGAACGGCTCGACGTGGTGCGGCTCCCGCTTGACGCGCCGCGACCGACGCTCCTGCGTTTCGATCCTTCGCTGGACCCGATCCTCCGCTTCGGGCTGACCGGAAGCGAGGACCTCGTCCGACTCAGGCTCATTGCGGAACAGGAGATCCAGCGCAACCTCGAGCGCGTCGAAGGGGTGGCGGCGGTGCTCGTCAGCGGCGGCCTGGAAGAGGAAATCCACGTCGAAATCGACGAGCGGAAGGTGGCGAGCCTCGGGCTCTCGATTCCCGCAGTGGTGAACCGGCTCGCTCAGGAGAATGTCAACCTGACCGCCGGGCGCCTGCTCGACGGTGGAACCGAGTACCTGGTCCGAACGATCAACGAATTCGAGCGTCCCGAGGACATGCGGGACATCGTGGTGGATGCCGAGCGCACCGTGATCCGGCTCGACGACATAGCCACCATTAGCCGGGGCGCCAAGGAACGGGAGGTCATCACCCGCATCGACGGCCTCGAATCGATCGAGATCGCCGTGTACAAGGAGGGGGGGACGAACACCGTCACCGTGGCGGACGACGTCATGGCCCGCGTCGAAGAACTTCAGGAGCGCCTGGGCCGGGTGGGCGAGGATCTCGCGCTGACCCTGGTCACCGACCAGGCGCGCTACATCCGCCAGTCGGTGTCCGAGGTGCTCCAGACCGCGGTGTTCGGGGGCATCCTCGCGATCTTGGTACTGATCCTCTTCCTCGGGGAACTTCGGTCCACTGCGATCATCGGGATCTCCATTCCGATTTCCGTCATCGGAACCTTCTTCCTGATGTATGTGTCGGGCGTCTCGCTCAACATCATGTCGCTCGGCGGCATCACCCTGGGCATCGGGCTGCTGGTGGACAACTCGATCGTGGTGCTCGAAGCGATCAAGCGGAAACGGCATGAGGGACTTGGTCTCGTCGAGGCTTCCCGGGCCGGAACCGGCGAGGTCGGACAGGCGGTGATCGCCAGCACGATGACGACGGTCTGCGTTTTCGTGCCGATCGTGTTCGTCGAGGGGATCGCGGGGCAGTTGTTCGGAGACCAGGCGCTCACGGTGACCTTCTCGCTCGCGGTTTCGCTGCTCGTCGCGCTCACGCTGATCCCGATGCTCGCCTCGCGCGAATTCCGTCCGGCCCCCGCGACGGAAGCCGCGATTTTCAGGACCGCGGCCGGCCGCCTTTTCGGGCGGGTCGTTTCAGCGGTGAGCCGGGGTGTGATGTGGGTCGTCTTCGGGATCTTCAAGGGTGTCGATCTCGTCATCAAGGGGATCCTCTGGCTGCCGAGCCGGCTCTTCCAGTTGGCGTACAACGGCGTCGTCCGCGCCTATCCGCCGGTTCTGAACGGGGCCCTCAATCATCCGTTCCGGGTGGGAACCCCTGCCATCGTGCTCTTCGCCGGGGCGCTCTACGTGGTCCCTTCGCTCGGGACGGAACTCGTGCCCGAGTTGGTCCAGGGAGAGTTCTTCGTGGACACCGAGCTTCCCGCCGGCACCCACCTGGATCTCAATTCCCGGCGCCTTATGCATCTTGAGCAAGCGGCCCGTGAGATCCCCGGAGTACGCACGGTCTACGCAACGGTGGGGACCAGCAGCCAGCAGGGCGGGGCAGCCGGAGAACTCCGGGAGAACATCGGCCAGATTACCGTGGTGCTGGATCCTCCGGTGGACCGCGACCGGGAAGAGGCGGCGATTGCGGAGCTCCGCCCGCAGCTCGAGGCAGACCCGGATTTGCTCTACATCTTCGGGCGGCCGTCCTACTTCAGCTTCCGAACCCCGGTGGAACTCGAGATCCGCGGCTTCAACCTCACTCAGCTGGAACGGACCGCCGACGAGGCGGTCGCCGGCCTCCGGCAGATTCCGGGGCTCGTGGACGTCAAGTCGTCCACCGAGGGTGGGAACCCCGAACTACAGATCCGGTTCCACCGCGACCGGGTGGCGTCGCTTGGATACAACGTGAACCAGCTCGGCAACCTCATCCGCACCAAGGTGCTTGGCGATGTAGCCACCGACATCCAGCGGGACGACCGTTCCATCGACATCCGTCTCCGCAGCGACGAATCCTTCCGCGACAGCATTGAGGATCTGCGGAATCTGAACATCTCCGACGATGCCGCCGCCACGATCCCGCTTTCGAGCGTGGCCGATGTGGACGAAGTGATCGGCCCCGCGGAAATCCGCCGCGCCGACGGCGAGCGGGTGGCCACGATCACCGCGAACATCCTCGGGCGGGATCTCGGAAGCGTGGCCACCGACATCGAGGCCCTGATGGCGGGCATTGGGATGCCCGCCAGCTTCAGTTGGCGGCTCGGCGGCCAGCAGGAGGAGATGGAGACCTCCTTTGCGAGCATGCAGTTCGCGATCCTGCTCGCGGTGTTCATGGTCTACCTGGTGATGGCCTCGCAGTTCGAGTCGCTGCTCCATCCGTTCGTGATCCTTTTCTCCGTTCCGTTTTCCCTCGTCGGGGTGATCTTCGCCCTCAAGCTGTTCTCGGTGACGGTGAGTGTGGTGGTGCTGATCGGGGTCATCATGCTGGCGGGCATCGTGGTGAACAACGCCATCCTGCTGCTCGACACCACCAACCGCCTCCGTCGCGGCGGCATGGCGAAGTTGGACGCGCTGCGGGAGGCGGGGAAGGTCCGACTCCGACCGATCCTGATGACCACCTCGACCACCGTCCTGGGTCTTCTTCCCATGGCTATCGGCCTCGGGGAGGGCAGCGAGCTGCGGACTCCGATGGCGATCGCGGTGATCGGCGGCCTGGTCCTTTCCACCGCTCTGACCCTGCTCGTTATCCCGGCCGTCTATCGCGTCATCGGAAGGTAGTCCCGCTCGGGGAACGCGGCTCGCGGAGGGCGGCGCGGCAGGACAGGGAACGCTGGCATCCGGCCGGCATCGCGGCGCGAGAGGACAGCGAGAGGGACGATGCTGAACCTTCGGAATGATGGCTGCCTTCCGATGATCGATATGTTGCAATAACTCAGCATTACCGTATATTTACGGCAATGTCATTCGAGGAGCTTCTCCAGATCGTCGGCGACGAACCGGTGTTCGAGACCGGCCTGCTCGCGGCCGACGAGCGGCGACGGTTCAGCCTCGCCGGGCAGCTCGACCGCTGGCGGCGGAGCGGCAAAATCCTTCAACTCCGCCGGGGGCTCTACGCGCTCGCGCCCCCGTACCAAAAGGCGCATCCCGAGCCTTTCCTCGTCGCCAACCGGATCTCTCCCGGCAGCTATGTCAGCGGGGTGGCGGCGCTCGCCCACTACGGCGCAATCCCCGAGGCCGTCTTCGAGGTCACCAGTTGCGGCCCGGGCAGGCCCTGCCTCCGCGAGACCCCTCTCGGGCGTTTCTCCTTCCGGTTCCTGAAGCCTTCGCTGCGGACCGGCTATCGTCGGCTGGAGTTCGTTCGGGACCAATGGGCGTTCGTCGCCACCCCGGAAAAGGCGTTCCTGGATCTCGCCTGGTTCCACCCCGACGGCGATGACCCGGCCTGGATTGACGAACTCCGGCTGGATCTGGAGGCGTTTTCCTCCGTAGAGTTGATGCGGCTCGCGAACGCTGCCGGGAGTCCGAAACTCGGGAGAGCGGCCCGGGTGCTGGGCTCGCGGGTTGACGATCCCGCCCTGAAGTTTCGGGAATTGCGTCTGTGAAGGACCACGCGCTCCAGCTTGCGCGCGAAGCGGGACTGGCCCACGGCCGCAACGTAATGCGCGAATACCTGCAGGCCCGCGTCCTGGAGACGTTGCAGCGCCTCGGCGCGACCGGCCCGCTCGCCTTCTGCGGCGGTACCGCCCTCCGTTTCCTCTTCCGGCTTCCGCGCTACTCCGAGGATCTCGACTTCGCGCTCGAGGGTGACCGCGATGCCTATGACATCGAGGGCTGGCAGACGGAGGTCGCTCGCCAATTCCGCCGCGAGGGCTATGAGGTCGAAGCCGCACTCCGCGACCGCGGCGCGGTCCATGCCGCCTGGCTGCGCTTCCCGGGTCTCTTGTATGAGGCGCGCCTCGCTCCGCATCCCACCCAGAAGCTGGCGATCAAGATGGAAGTGGACACGAATCCGCCAGCGGGCGCGGTCACCGAGACGCGAACGATCCGGCGGCACGTCAGCCTCCGGCTCCGTCACCACGATCGAGCATCGCTCCTTGCGGGCAAACTGCATGCGATCCTGTGCCGCCCCTACGCGAAGGGGCGGGATGTCTACGACCTTGCCTGGTACCTGGCGGATCCGGAATGGCCCGCGCCCAACTTTGCGTTGCTCGATGCGGCGCTGCGCCGGAGTTGCGCCTCCCGGGGTCTTCAGCCGACGGCCAAAGCATGGCGCGATGACGCGGCGCGCCGTCTGGAAACCGTTGCCTGGGAACAGGTCGTGAAGGATGTGCTTCCCTTTCTGGAGGAAGGCCGGACGATCGTCACCCGCGATGAAATACTCGCGCTTCTCCGCCAGCGCTGACACCCGGAGGCGCCGAACCGTTCCGGCGGCAACGCGCCGTGATAGCCGCCGAAGAGCGGCTCTCGGTCGCCCTATACTCCGCGCCCAAGTGACGAAACCCGGCACCCCCGAACACCCGCTGCGGGTCGCGGTCTTCGGATCCGGCCCGACCGGCTTCTACGCAACCGATCATCTCTTCAAGGCCGCTGGGGTCACCGTGGAGGTGGACCTCTACGACCGCCTGCCGACCCCCTACGGTCTGGTGCGCGGCGGGGTGGCTCCCGATCACCAGAAGATCAAGTCGGTGACCCGCGCCTACGAGCGCACCGCGCAGAACCCGCGCTTCCGCTTCTACGGGGGCGTCGAGTTCGGGAGCGACATCCGGCTGGCCGATGTCCGGCGCCACTACCACGCGGTCCTCTATTGCGTGGGGGCGCAGGTGGACCGGGCCATGCGGATTCCCGGCGAGTCCCTCGGCAGGAGCCACGCGGCGACCGAGTTCGTGGCCTGGTACAACGGTCACCCGGACTACCGGGATCGGGAGTTCGACCTTTCCCAGGAATCGGTCGCGGTCGTCGGGGTCGGCAATGTGGCAGTGGATGTCTGCCGGGTGCTGGCCCGTTCCGTGGACGAGCTGAAAACGACCGACATCGCTGATTACGCGCTGGAGCAGCTCGCGGAGAGCCGGATTCGCGAGATCCACATGCTCGGCCGGCGGGGTCCGGCGCAGGCTGCGTTCAGCAATCCCGAGATCAAGGAGCTCGGGGAACTCGCGGGCGCCGACATCCGGGTCTTCGAAGAAGAAGCGGCGCTTGATGCGGTGAGCCAGGAATGGGTGGATTCCGGCGCCGACAGGTCGGCCCCGAGGAAGGTCGAGATCCTCCAGCAGTACGCCGCCGAAAAACGGTCCGGCAAACTGCGAACGCTGACCGTCCGGTTCCTCGTTTCCCCAGTGGAACTGATTGCCGGCGAAGATGGTGCGGTTACCCGGGTCAAGCTCGTGAAGAACGAGCTCTACCGCAACGAACGGGGCACGGTCCGCCCGCGCGCCACCGATCATTTCGAGGATCTCGCTGCCGGTCTGGTGTTCCGTTCGGTCGGCTACCGGGGGGTCGCGCTACCCGACGTGCCGTTCCGCGATGACTGGGGAGTCATCCCGCACGCGGTCGGCCGGGTGCTCGACTCCCCGGACGGGGAGCACCAGGAAGGCCAGTACTGCGCCGGTTGGATCAAGCGCGGTCCCACCGGGGTGATCGGCACCAACAAGCCCGACGCCCTGGAGACCGTGCGGGTGCTGCTCGAGGACGTCGCGGCCGGCAAGCACTGGCACCCGGAATCCCCGTCCGCCGAGTCGGCGGAGCGCTTCGTGGCCGAGCGCGTTCCCACCTACTTCTCGTTCGCCGACTGGAAGGCGCTGGACGCCCTCGAGGTGGCGCGCGGCAAGGCCGAGGGCCGTCCGCGGGTGAAGTTCGTGAGCGTCGAGGAGATGCAGGCCGCGATTCGCTAGGCGCCGAGGATCCGTCCGGCAGGGACCGCCGGCCAGTTCTCCCGGTGGACTCTCCTGGAGAATGCAAGGAGGAAGGGAGGGTTAACAGCCTGTGGTGGAACCCGCGTGAGCGCCGAGGCCGGTGAGGCGCCCGGCTGACAAGGCGCGTGAGGGAGGAATACCGGGTGTATTTCGACCGAAACGCAACGCAGAACGCAGCGAAGCGGAGTGGTTCAGCCGGGATGGATCGCCGGTTGAACGCCGCGTGGGTTTCGCCACAGGCTGTTAAGTCAGGCGGCGGATTTTGGGCTCCTGGCGGCGAAGTTCGGGTCGAAGAAGGTGCGGTGTCGCGCCATCGCGCATAACACCCGGAACTGCTGGTCGGCGATGGCGCGATGCCGCCGGGCCGTCGTCTTCCCCGCGTCCTTCAGCTTCCGGCTGTATGCCTTCACGTCCTCGTCCCAGCGCAACACCCCGCGTGCCAGGAGGTAGGCGGCCTGCTGCAGCGAGTAGGGCACCGCACGCCGCATCCGGGCCGTGTCGCGCTCTCCGGACTGCACCCGGACGGGGGGGCCGCCCCGGAGGCCGCTCGCAACCGGCCGTGGTCCCCGGCGCACACCGCCTCGAATCCCCAGGCGAACAGCCGCGCCAGCGCCTTGTCTCCCAACCCCTTCCGAGACCGCAGGATGGTGACCGGATCCGGAGCCGTCGCGCCCGCGCCGCCTCCCACCGCTTCCGTCTCCGACAGCGCATCCAGGAACTGCGTCATCTGCTTCTCCGCACGCGCGATCTCCGCGTTCACAACCTCCAGCAGGGCCAACGCCGTCCGAATCGTCTCCACCGCCGCGGCGGTGGCCCCGGGCGCCACCGTCAGCGCCTCCTCACGAAACAACGCAACCACCCGGTCCGCGCTGATCCGGGTCACCCCGTAGTGCCGCAGCAGCTTCTCCCAGGTGGAGCACCGCACCTTCCGCGCCGTCGCCGGTGTCGAGCGGTCCGCCTTGCCGCGATGGCAGTCAAGCCCTATATTGGTGCTCGATCGGCACAACTCTCCACAGGGTGTCCCATCACGGCCATCCGTCGGGGTACTGGTCCACCACAGGTGCTTGCGGCACCGGGGCCTCTTGGTACTCCCGGCGGATCGGCCAACCGAAGTTGATGAAGTAGGAGGCGAAACCGCCTCCTACACAACGCCCGTGATCCTATAGGGGGCCTGAAGACCGGCACTGCCAGCCGAAGGCTGGTGAAAGGCGGAGTGCTGAACGGCGGCAAGCGCGGGGAGTGAGGGGACCGCCGACCTCCGGTCGGCATCGCGGCCCGCAGGGCCGCGAAACGCGCAGCGGTGATGGGCTTGGTCCGACCGGGCGGCTTCCCGTAGGGGCGCACCCGTCCGCCGGAGGAAGAACCACGAGCTGCCCCGGGTGGCGATCACGTTCGAGTGCTTGCCGATCCATCCCAGGCCAGCCCGTTCCGCGAACGCCTTCTCAAGCAGCGGTCCGTGATCCACGAGGGTCGGGATGCGCCGGCGCGCGCCCGGCGAGCGCTCGGGCAGCAGGCCGGCTTTGATGGCGCGGGCTTGGGCGAACGCCGCAAGGGCGCGGAGCTTCGAATCCAGCACCCGGTGGTAGTCCTCGCCTTGAGCGTATTGGGAAACCACCCCGCCGCCGGAGGGCGCGGAGGCCGGACCCCCCTGGTAGTAGTTGAGTCCGCAGGCCACGACGGTCCGCTCTGGCAATGCGGCCGAATCGTTCCCGTCGCGAACCCGTGTCCTCGTGGCGTCGCTCCGCCGGCCGGGATCCGTGGCCATCCAGTGCATGGTCCCGTGGTTCCCATCGTCCAGCCACTTTTCGAACTGCCGGCCGGCTTCGGGCATCCGAGGTGGGGCGAATCCGACCGCGGAGAACCCGAGACGGAATCCCTCTTCCCGGATCGCGCCCCGCAGCTCTGCCCGCTGTCTCCCGTCGTCGGCCACGGCGACAGCCTACCGGAGCCCCCCGAGATTTCGAATCAGGGTTTGTCGAATCGCTAGAGCGACATGTTCGCCCGGCAGATCCGGCTACTGCGACATGTTGGCGTCCCGCTGATCCCGGTAGTGCGACATGTTCGCGCGGCAGATCCGGCTAGTGCGACATGTTCGCGTTCCGCCGACCCTGCTATTGCGACATGTTCGCGCGGCAGATCCGGCTAGTGCGACATGTTGGCGTCCTGCCGGTCCTGCTAGGCCGACATGTTCGCCCGGCGGAACCGGCTAGTGCGACATGTTGGCGTCCCGCCGATCCCGCTAGTGCGACATGTACATCCGGCGGAACCGGCTAGTGCGACATGTTGGCGTCCCGCCGATCCCGCTAGTGCGACATGTACATCCGGCGGAACCGGCTAGTGCGACATGTTGGCGTCCCGCCGATCCCGCTAGTGCGACATGTTCGCCCGGCAGATCCGGCTAGTGCGACATGTTCGCGTTCCGCCGATCCCGCTAGTGCGACATGTTCGCCCGGCAGATCCGGCTAGTGCGACATGTTGGCGTCCCGCCGATCCCGCTAGTGCGACATGTATATCCGGCGGAACCGGCTAGTGCGACATGTTGGCGTCCCGCCAGTCCTGCTACTGCGACCTGAGTTTCGCGGCCCGGCGGGCCGCGATGCCGGTCTGGACTCCCCCACCGGGAGAACTGGCCGGCGGTCCCTGGCCGATGCGCCGCCGTCCCTGGCCGGCGGTCCCTGGTCGGCGCGTCGCCCTCCCTGACGCCGCCTGCCACCGGATAGAGTCTCGCCCCCGAGGAATCATGCCCATGAACGCTGAAGTCCTTTCTTCCATCCGCGGCGAGGTGACCGCGATCCAGGACGCGGGTCTGGAGAAACGGGAACGCCTGATCGCCTCCCCTCAGGGAGCCCTGATCCGGGTCGGGGGACGTGAAGTCCTCAACTTCTGCGCCAACAACTACCTCGGTCTCGGGAACGATCCGCGGGTGCTCGCCGCCGCCCGCCGGGGGCTCGACGAGCGCGGGTTCGGGCTCAGCTCGGTCCGCTTCATCTGCGGCACCCAGGACATTCACCGCGAGTTGGAGCGGCGGATTGCCGAGTTTCTGGGCACCGAGGACACCATCCTCTACAGCTCGTGCTTTGATGCGAACGGTGGCCTCTTCGAGACCATTCTCGGTCCCGATGACGCCATCCTCAGCGACGAACTGAACCACGCCAGCATCATCGACGGCGTGCGCCTTTGCCGGGCCCAGCGCTTCCGCTACCGGAACCGCGACATGGACGACCTCGCCGCCAAACTCGATGAGTGCTCCGGCGCGCGGCGCAAACTGATCGCGACCGACGGGGTCTTCAGCATGGACGGAACCCTGGCGCCGCTCGATGCGATCTGCGACCTCGCCGACCGTCACCAGGCGCTCGTCATGGTGGACGACTCGCACGCCACCGGCTTCATCGGAGAAACCGGGCGCGGAACGCCGGAGCGGTTCGGGGTCTCCGAGCGGGTGGACATCATCACCTCCACGCTCGGGAAGGCCCTCGGCGGAGCTGCTGGCGGGTTCACGTCGGGACGCGGCGAGATCGTCGCGCTGCTCCGCCAGCGGAGCCGCCCCTATCTCTTCTCGAACACCCTGGCCCCGGCCATCGTCTCGGCTGCGATCGAGGTCGTTTCGCTCCTTTCGGCCACCGAAGAGCCCAGACAGCGGCTCCGTCGGAACACCCGGCGGTTTCGCGAAGCCATGACGGCCGCCGGGTTCACAATTCCGGCGGGCGAGCACCCCATCGTCCCCGTCATGCTCGGCGACGCCCGTCTCGCGAGCGGCATGGCGGACGATCTGCTCGAACGCGGGATCTACGTCATCGGGTTCAGCTTTCCCGTGGTCGCGCGCGGAAAGGCCCGGATCCGGGTGCAGTTGTCTGCCGCCCATGACGACGAGCAGGTGGACCGGGCGGTCGCCGCGTTTGCGGAATGCGGCCGGGCCCGCGGCATCATCTGAGCGGCTGCGTCGGGAAGGGGGGATGAGCCAGCCGCGCGAACCGGTCGTGTCTGCGGGCCATCTCGCCGGGCTCTGCGAGACCTGCTGCCACGCCCGGATCGTGGCGTCGCGCCGCACCCGTTTCACCCTTTGCGAGCGTTCGTTCTCGGACGCGCGCTATCCCCGCTACCCGCGCCTGCCGGTCCTGACCTGTTCTGGTTTCGTCGGTGCGTCCGGACGCGAGGGTCCCGAAACAGCCGGTTGTGAAACCTAGGCGGCGTTCGGCCGGCGATCCATCCCGGCGAAACAGCCTGTAATGAAACCCGCGCGGCGTTCGGCCGGCGATCCATCCCGGCGAAACAGCCTGTAATGAAACTCGCGCGGCGTTCGACCGGCGATCCATCCCGGCTGAACCGCGTCGCTTCGCGTCGCTCAGCGTTGCGTTTCGGTCGAAATACACTCGGTATTCCTCCCTCACGCGCCTTGTCAGCCGGACCCCCACCGGGAGAACTGGGCCTCGCCGGCCTCGGCGCTCACGCGGGTTCCACCACCGGCTGTTGACCGCGTCGCTGCGTGCCGCTCATCGTTGCGTTTCGGTCGAAATACACCCGGTATTCCTTCCTCACGCGCCTTGTCAGCCGGACCCCCACCGGGAGAACTGGGCCTCGCCGGCCTCGGCGCTCACGCGGGTTCCACCACCGGCTGTTAGCGCCTGGCCGTTAGCCCCCGCCACCCGGCTGGAGTGCCCCAGCGAGCGGAGCCGGCGCGCCGGGGCGAGCCCGCCGGTCCTTGTTCCCTCGGTTCTGTGTGCTTTGTCAGGAGAATCGGCTATACTACACATCAGATTTAATGAGTATGGAGTAGATAGATCATGTCTCTTTCCGCTACCGAACGTGCTGGCGCTGCACTGTCGCGGGCTGCAAGCCTCGCAGGAGGGCGCCCAAACCCGGAAACCACTCCCGAGCACCTGCTCGCCGCCTTGCTCGACGATGCGCCCGATGGGCTTGCTCTCCGGCTCCTTCGCCGGCTGGACGTCGAACCCTCCGCTCTGGGTCGCAACCTGGACACGGCCCTTGGTGCGCTGCCGGTGCAGCACTACGCAGCCGAGGGCTCGCCTTCCGCATCCCAGGGGCTCGCCAAGGTGATTCACACCGCGTCGGAGGAGGCGCGAAGGCTCGGGGACGAGTTCCTGAGCGTGGAACATCTCCTCCTCGCTCTGGTCTTGCAGAAGTCGGCGGCCAGCCATGCTCTCCGCGCCGTCGGAGTGGACCGGAAGAGGCTCGAAGGAGCGATCAAGGCGGTGCGCGGTCCCGCACGCGCCTCAAGCCCCAACCCCGAGAGCGCCTACGAGCCACTCCAGAAATACGGGCGGGACCTGACGTCCCTCGCCCGTGCCGACAAACTGGACCCGGTCATCGGTCGTGACGATGAGATCCGGCGGGTCATGCAGATCCTGTCTCGGCGTACCAAGAACAACCCGGTGCTGCTCGGGGAACCGGGAGTCGGCAAGACGGCCATCGCGGAGGGGCTGGCGCTCCGGATCGTGAAGGGTGACGTACCCGAAGGGCTCCGCGACCGGCAGGTCGTGGCGCTCGATATGGGGGCGCTCATCGCCGGTGCGAAGTTCCGGGGCGAGTTCGAAGAGCGGCTCAGGGCGGTGCTTGGCGCCGTGCAGGAGTCGGACGGAAGGGTCATTCTCTTCGTCGACGAGTTGCATACCGTCGTCGGCGCCGGCCGAACCGACGGCGCGATGGATGCCTCCAACCTGCTGAAGCCGGCGCTCGCCCGGGGGGACCTGCACTGCATCGGGGCGACCACCCTGGACGAATACCGCCAGTACATCGAAAAGGATGCCGCGCTCGAACGGCGGTTCCAGACCGTGGTGGTTGATGAGCCCTCCGTCCCGGACACCGTGACCATCCTGCGCGGCCTCAAGGAGCGCTACGAGGTCCACCACGGCGTCCGGATCCAGGACGGCGCGCTCCTGGCCGCGGCGTCCATGTCCAGCCGTTACATCTCCGGCCGCTTCCTGCCCGACAAGGCCATCGATCTGGTGGACGAGGCGGGCGCCCGCCTGCGGACCGAGATGGACAGTGTTCCCACCAGTCTCGACGAGGTGGAGCGGAGGCTCCTGTCGCTTCAGATCGAGCGTGAGGCGCTGAAGAAGGAAAAGGACGACGCTTCGCGCAAGCGACTCACGGAACTCGAACGGCGGATCGCCGACCTCGAAGAGGAGGCGCGAGCCCTCCGCACCCAGTGGCAGGGCGAGAAAGCGCAGCTCCTTGGGGTGCGGAGGCTTCGCGAGCGGATCGAAGAGGCGAACCTCCAGATGGAGCGGGCTGAACGCGAGCAGGACCTCGGCCGGGCGGCCGAACTCCGGTACGGGACCATCGAGGAACTGAAACGCGAACTGACGGCCGCGGAGACGCGGCTCGGTGGGCAGGACGGTCGTCTCCTTCGTGAGGAGGTGGACGCCTCCGACGTAGCCTCGGTGGTTGCGCGGTCGACGGGTATCCCGGTGGACCGGCTGCTCGAAGGCGAGCGGGAAAAACTGCTGCGGCTGGGAGACCTGCTCCACCGCCGGGTCATCGGACAGGACGAAGGGGTACGGGCGGTGGCCGACGCGGTGGTCCGCGCTCGCGCCGGCGTCCAGGATCCGGATCGGCCGCTCGGCGCCTTCCTGTTCGCCGGCCCCACCGGGGTGGGAAAGACCGAACTCGCCCGCGCGCTCGCCGCCGAACTCTTCGATGACGAGCACGCCGTGGTGCGCCTGGACATGTCCGAGTACACCGAGAAGCACTCGGTGTCCCGGCTGACCGGGGCGCCCCCCGGATATGTCGGCTTCGAAGAGGGTGGCCAGTTGACGGAGGCGGTGCGCCGCCGGCCGTTCGCGGTTGTCCTGCTGGATGAAATCGAAAAGGCCCACCCACAGGTGCGGACCGTGCTGCTTCAGGTGCTCGACGACGGCCGGCTCACCGACTCGCACGGCCGGCTGGTCAACTTCCGCAACACGGTACTCATCATGACGTCGAACGTCGGGAGTGAGCGGGTGCTGGCGCTTGCCGAGGCGGGACGCGGATATGACGAGATGAAGCGCGAAGTGATTTCGGAGCTTCGGCGCGAGTTCCCGCCCGAGTTCCTGAACCGGGTGGACGAAACCGTCGTGTTCCGGAGCCTCACCCGGGACCAGGTGACCGAAATCGTGAACCTCCAGCTGGACCGGCTCCGTGAACGGGTCCGCGAGCAAGACCTCACGCTCGAGGTGACCGAGGACGCCCTCAGAGTCCTTGCCGCCGAGGGGTACGACCCGCTCTATGGCGCCCGTCCCGTTCGGCGGGTCATCCAGCACCGGGTCGAGACACCGGTCGCGCGGATGATCGTTGGCGGGGTGCTTCCGCCCGGAGCCTTGGTCGAGGTGCGGAGCGATGCCGGCGGAACGATTGAGGTCGCTCCGCGCGGGGTGGCGGACAGAGCCGAGCTGGTTCCGGCCTGAGGGGGCTGCCGGCAGCCGGTGGTGGAACCCACGCGGCCCAGTTCTCCCGGTGGGGGCTCGCCCGGCGATCCATCCCGGCGAAACAGCCTGTAATGAAACTCGCGCGGCCCAGTTCTCCCGGTGGGGGCTCGCCCGGCGATCCATCCCGGCGAAACAGCCTGTAATGAAACTCGCGCGGCCCAGTTCTCCCGGTGGGGGCTCGCCCGGCGATCCATCCCGGCGAAACAACCGGTAGTGAAACCCACGCGGCCCAGTTCTCCCGGTGGGGGCTCGGCCGGCGATCCATCCCGGCTGAACCGCGTCGCTGCGCGCCGCTCATCGTTGCGTTTCGGTCGGAGTACACCCGGGCCAGTTCTCCCGGTGGGGGCTCCTCCCTCACGCGCCTTGTCAGCCGGACCCCCACCGGGAGAACTGGGCCTCGCCCCCACCGGGAGGACTGGCCGGGCTCGGCGCTGACCCGGGTCCCACCACCGGCTGCTAGGGATCCGAACCCGCCGACAGACGCTCTCTCGCCACGGCCTTCACGAAGCGCCATCCCACCCCGGCGCCGATCACCCCGACCAGACTGCTCCCGAGGGCCTGGGCGTAGACCACGCCGGGGCCGTCGAGCGCGAACAGGATCACCCTGCCTTCCAGCGTGCCCACCGCTAGCAGCAGCATGGCAGGAATCGCCAGCCCGGCCCTCGACCAGTTGAGCATCGTGGCCCAGAGCGGACGGCCCAGATTGTTGAAGGCCGCCGTCGCCACGTAGGCCGCCCCCGCGAGGACGAACCCGCCGGCCCCGATCCGGCAGAAGGCCCGGACGATCCTGGCGCCCTCGCCGGACATCCCGAACGCCCAGACGACGGCGTCGGTCCCGATCCAAAGCACCGCCCACGCCGCCAGCGCGTAGAGGACACCGAAGACCAGGCTGTCCCGAAAGGTGGCCACTACCCGCTCCAGCTTTCGGGCGCCGTAGTTCTGGCCGAAGATGCCTCCCACCGCTACCGACAGTGCGATGATGCCGGAGAACCCGAGCACGACCAGTCGCGTCACCACGGACCAGCCCGCGACGGCGCTTTCTCCGAAGCGCCCGACCCAGGCGGTCAGCAACAGGAAGCCGGAAGGTGTCGACAGTTGGGCCAGCACCGCCGGTCCGCCCACCGCGAAGATCGCACGGAGGTCGCGTGACACTCCGGCTACCCGGAGCGGAGCGGCCAGGCCATGGACACCGATCAAGAAGTGGAGTCCCACCAGCGCGGTGACGAGCCTGGCGAGAATCACCACCCAGGCCGCGCCGTCCACCCCGAGTCCCAGCCCCAGGATCACCAGCGGATCCAGCACGAACGCCACCCCGCCGGCGACCATCGTGACGATCAGGGCCCGCCGGGCGTCGCCCTCGGCTCTGAGAATCGCCGCGGTGCTTATTCCAATACCCAGTAGTGGCAGCGACGGAAGGATCCACGCCAGGTAGCGGCTGGCCACCTCCGTGACCGGCCCGGCTTCGATGAGCAGGCCGACGGCCTCCTGGCGAAAGACGAACACCGCGCCGGCGATGACGGTGAGGGTCACGAAAGAAGCGGTCAGGCACGAGGTGGTCCGGCTGCGCGCCAGCGACCGGTTGCGCGCGCCCAGCGCCTGGCTGACGAGCGCGGTCGCGGCGACGGCGAGGCCGATGGCCACGGCACTGACGACGTGCTGGACGAAGGAGGCGAGTCCGACGGCGGCTACGAGACGTACGTCGCGGAGCAGCGAGATGTAGAACAGCGCAAGGAAGTCCACCAGGAACAGGAACATGAACCCGACGGAGGCGGTCGTGGTCATGACGACCACGTGGCGCATCGTCGAGCCGGTGGTGAACCGCCCTTCTTCGGTTTGCGGCATGGGAAAAGCTGGACCGGCGACGGGCTGTTAGCAGCCTGTGGACAAAGTCACGCGGCCCAGTTCTCCCGGTGGGGGCTCGAGCGGCGATGCATCCCGGCTGAACCGCGTCGCTTCGCGTCGCTCATCGTTGCGTTTCGGTCGGAATACACCCGGGCCAGTTCTCCCGGTGGGGGCTCCTCCCTCACGCGCCTTGTCAGCCGGACCCCCACCGGGAGAACTGGGCCTCGCCCCCACCGGGAGAACTGGCCGCTCTCGGCGCTCACGCCACTTTATCCACAGGCTGCTAGGGGAGCGCCCGATAGACCCGGTAACCGCCCCGGCAGAGAGCGCGCCGGAGCCCTGCCCGGCTCAGCAGTGGCGGGAGAGGGGGCAGGAACGCGCCGGCATCTCGATCCTGGACCGCTGCCGCGGTCCGCTTCGCGATCGCGTCCTCGAGTCGCAGTTGCCGTTCCGGGGGCTCTTCCAGCAGTTGGCCGGCGGCAACCACCGGCAACACCAGGCAGCCCAGCAGGGTCTCGCGGTAGAGCCGCCAGCAGTGCTCGAACGTGAAGTCCCGCGTGCCCAGACTGCAAACGATGTCGTGATACTCCCGGAGCGCGTCTTTTTCGACCGCGCGGCGGACCTCCGTCGAGACGCTGCCCGCGAGGAAGTAGGCCACGTCGTAGAGGCCGCTCGAGACCCCGCTGTTTTGCCAGTCCACCACCGCGAAGTCGTCCTTGCCGTCTTCCCCGAAGAACATGTTGTCGAGGCGGTAGTCGCCATGAACGAATGTCAGCGGTTCTCCAGCCAGGTGAGCGAGGTGGTCTGCCAGCCGAAGTCCGTACTCCTCCGCCAGATCCTGCACCTCTTCGGACCACCAAGCCGAGAGGCGCGGCAGACTCCGCGGCAGGCTCAACAGATACAGGATCTGCACGCCCAGCCAGACCCCCGGAGCCATCGTCTCATCAAGACCCGAGGCGGCCAGAGGTTCGACCCGGTCCCAGTATTTTGCGTGGAGTTGGGCCGCCGCCCGCACGGCGCGCCTCACCTGTCGAGGGTTCGCGCCCTCGACCTGGTCCGCTGGGGCCATGCCGCGGAGATCCTCGAGAACGAGGACGAAACGGTGGCTTCGAGCTTCGAAATCACCGTAGAGGAGCGCCGGGGTGCGGAGCGGTAGTTCGGACGCCAGGTGGCGGTAGAAGCTGTACTCGCGGCGGTACAGCCTCCACCTGCGGCCGAGTTTCCGGTTCGTGCGTTTTCTGCTGGGGAGTTTCACGATCACGCTGTCGGAAGGTCGGGTGCCCTCGACGAAGGTCAGTTCGCAGCGCAGGATTTCTCCGATCAGTCCGATCCCTTCCCCGATGGTCTCGCAGGTCAGCTCCCGGATCGGCGGACAGTCCGGACGGCCTCCCGCGACGAGAGCGGCACGCAGCCATTCAGCCGAAAGGTCCTTGCGGGCGTCGGGGATCTTTAACAACCTGTGGTGGACCCGGGTGAGCGCCGAGAGCGGTCAGTCCTCCCGGTGGGGGCGAGGCCCAGTTCTCCCGGTGGGGGTCCGGCTGACAAGGCGCGTGAGGGAGGAGCCCCCACCGGGAGAACTGGCCCGAGTGTATTTCGACCGAAACGCAACGCAGAACGGAGCGAAGCGGAGTGATTCAGCCGGGATGGATCGCCGCTCGTTTCCGGAGCGGGGCGCAAGCACCGCGTAGACCCCGGAGCGGAAGGGACGGGGGGCGGGAGCACCCGATCCCCGTCGCTTCTGGCTCGGGAACGCCGCTTGGGTTTCACCACAGGCTGTTAACAGCCTGTGGCAAAACCCACACGGCGTTCGACCGGCGATCCATCCCGGCTGAACCGCGTCGCTTCGCGCCGCTCATCGTTGCGTTTCGGTCGAAATACACCCGGTATTCCTCCCTCACGCGCCTTGTCAGCCGGGCGCCTCACCGGTCTCGGCGCTCACGTGGGTTTCACCACAGGCTGTTAACACCCGCCTGCGTCTATTCCGCTTCGTACTCTTCCGCGCGGTGCATATCGAAGTCTCCATGCGCGGGGTTTGCCGGGAACCTGCGGAATTCCGCGTGGCAGCGGTAACAGACCGTGACGCTTCCCAACCGGCGATAGATGAGGAAGTCGAGGAGCGCGACGGAGGCGAAGACCACGAACGCTCCAGGAAAGTCCCAGAGCGCGTAGGCAATCGTGGCGAGTGCGATGGCGCTCAGGACCACTGCGCAACCGATCTGTTGGGGAACGTCCTTCTTCTGGTACAGCTCGGGATTCCCGCATTGCGGACAGGAGGCAAAGGCGGCGCCGCCCGAGAAACCCTCCGCCGCCGCAGGCGGATTCCGGTGGCCGCAGTGCCGGCACCGGTCGTCGCCTTCCGCGAAGGGTGGTGTCCAGGTGGAGTATCGGTCGCAGGCGTCACAATAAAAGCCCACCTCGGGCGCTCGTTTGCCCAATCTCGTCGCCCCGCTTAGCAGCCTGTGGTGGAACCCGCGTGAGCGCCGAGGCCGGTGAGGCGCCCGGCTGACAAGGCGCGTGAGGGAGGAGCCCCCACCGGGAGAACTGGCCCGGGTGTATTTCGACCGAAACGCAACGCAGAACGCAGCGAAGCGGAGTGGTGAACAGCCTGTGGTGGAACCCGGGTGAGCGCCGAGGCCGGTGAGGCGCCTGGCTGACAAGGCGCGTGAGGGAGGAATACCTGGTGTATTTCGACCGAAACGCAACGATGAGCGGCGCGCAGCGACGCGGTCAGCCGGGATGGATCGCCGGCCGAACGCCGCGCGGGTTTCATCACAGGCTGTTTGGCCGGGATGGATCGCCGGTTGAACGCCGCGCGGGTTTCATCACAGGCTGTTTGGCCGGGATGGATCGCCGGTTGAACGCCGCGTGGGTTTCGCCACAGGCTGTTAGGCTCTCTGCGGGCCCGGATTACTCAGGCGCACCGGGAGACGATGGCCTCGACCGCCGAGGAGATCTCCTCCCGGGTGTTGAAGAAGTGCACCGAGAGTCGAAAGTCCCGTTCGCCGCGGACCGGCGAGGCCAGGATTCCATCCTCCCGGCCGAGACCTCGATAGAGGACCATCGGGTCGCAGCCTTCAGGTAGCCGGACCACCAGGATCCCCGAGCGGTCGGCCGGATCCGCGGGCGAAGCGAGTTCGAGTTCCCGTGTCCGTCGAACGGCGTCGATGCCATAGCTCATGAGGTCCTGGATCCGGGTGAGGATGCGTTCGAGGCCGATGTCTTCCATCCACTGCACGGCTTGCCCGAAGCCGTAGAAGTCGGCCAGTGCCCGGGTCCCGAACTCGTAGCGGGCGGCGCTCGGCAGCAGGGTGTAGTTGCCCTCGTAGTCCATGGTTTCGTGGCTGTGCGCTCCTGCCCAACTCAGTTGAACTTCGTCCAGAACGGCCCGCCGGACGAAGAGCGCGCCGGTGCCCTTGGGACCGAGGAGCCACTTGTGTCCGCAAGTCGAGTAGCAATCGCAGCCGAGCTCGGCGAAATCGGTCGCCACACAGCCGGGTCCCTGCGCCCCGTCAAGGTGATAACGGACACCCCGGGCGCGGAGGAGCTCCGCGAGCCGCGCGGAATCTTCGGTGCGGAGCGTCCGGCCGTTGTTCCGGGAAACGTGGCTGAGGCTGACCACCCGGGTCTTGGGAGAGAGCTGTTCCCGAACCTCGGCCACGACATCCGTGCCGGGGCTGAGGTCGATCTCCCGAATCACGATCCCGAAGCGGTCTCGAAGGACGTACCAGGGAAAGACGTTCGCCGGGTGTTCGGTGTTCGAAATGACGACTTCGTCTCCGGGACGCCAATCAAGGCTCCAGGCGACGATGGAAATCCCTTCCGAGGTGGAATGAGTGAGCGCTACCTCGTCGTCGCCCGCGCCGAACACCCGTGCAAGCTGGGACCGGAGATCCGGCTCGATCCGCCCCATCACCTCGGCAATGTCGGCGGCGGCGGGACTTCGGTTTTGAAAGTTCAGCCGGGCCCCCACATCCTCGACCACGGAACGTGGTGAGGGGCCGATGCCGCCGGTTTGAAAATACGGACTTGCGGTGGCTGCCGGGACTTCTTCCCGGGCCAGGCGCACCCAATCCGGCAGTTCCTCGCTGGCGCCGGGTTCCGGCGGTTCTCCGGCGGCGAGACGACCCACCGGAAGAATGGGCAACAGCGCGAGACCGGGAACGCCGGCCAACAGGCGGCGGCGGGAAAGGCTTCGAGTCGGTGACCTTGTTGGTAGGGCGCTTCGAGTATCCACTACATCCTCCGCCTCAGACCAGTCGGCCGCCGGTCGCCACCTCCAGGAAAGCTGCGGTGAGTTCGCCGAAGAGGACCAGAATGAGCGCTACGTAGAGTAGTCCGGTCGCCGACTGCGTCGACCGAATCCGCACGGTGTTCCGAATCATGACGGCCAGGAAAGCCGGGAAAAGCAGCCCGGTCAGGACCCGAAACCCGAAGAAGAGAGCCGGGGTCGAATAGATCAGATCGGAGAGATCCGCGATGCGTAACGCCGCGACTCCGCCGTAGATCAGCGCGATGATTACGACACCGATACGAAGTGCGACAGCGCCGCTGAAGAGGCTGGATCCTACCGACAGCGGTCGGATCGAGAGTGAAGTCTCCACGAGATACCAATGCCCGAGGAGCATCGTGGCGACGACACCCCCGAGGAGCGCGCCCCCCGACAGGTTGGCGGCGAGCGCCAACCCAGGCAGATCCGGCGCCTGCAGAGGCGGCAGCAGGGCTCCAAGGAAACCGATTCCCACCATACAGCCCGCGAGAGTTCGGGGACGGGCTCCGAACCGGGGAACGGTGAACGCCAGCAGGATGGCGCCGGCCAACAGGAGCGCCCAGAACGGGGCTTCCGGGCGGCTTCGTCCGGCCAGCAGCCCGAGGGCCATTGCCAGCGCGGCTCCGCGCGCCACCAGCCGGAGGTAGCCCTCCGGAACCCGATGTGCCGCGTGGATGATTCCCGCGACCAGGAGGCTCCCCGCCGCGAGGCGCGCGGTCAGAACGGCGATGGTGGCGCCGATCACCAGGGGACGCCCAAGGAGACGCCGAAGAGCACCCCCGCCCCCCGACTACCTGGGCGGGGCAAGTGCCAGCTTCCCTGCGGGGAGCTCAGACCTGGAAGGACTCTCCGCAGCCGCAACTCGAGACGGCGTTGGGATTGTTGAAGCGGAACCCGGCCCCCATGATGTCTTCGACGTAGTCGATTTCGGTTCCCTGCAGATAGGGCAGGCTGCGCTCGTCGATCAGCATCCGGACCCCGTTCTGCTCGATGACCTGGTCCCCCGTGGAGGACTCATCGTCGAGGGCCAACTGGTACTGGAAGCCGGAGCACCCTCCGCCGACCACGCGAACCCGTAGAAGGGCGTTCGGACGACCGTGCTTCGAGAGGAACTCGGCGACCTTGGTAACGGCGACATCGGTCAAGTTAAGCATGGGGTTCGCTCCTTTGGTGATTCCAAGCCTGGTTGCGGCTGATCAAGCATTACGGATTCTAGCGGTCCGGGATGAAGCCGTCACGCTGGCGACTAAACTTTCTGCCCGTCGAATGACCTTCCCTGCAATCCGTGCCCCGAACATCGATCTCCACTCCCACTCCACCGAATCGGATGGAGTCCTCTCACCGCGTTCAGCCGTCGAAGCCGCGGCTCGGGATGGGGTGACCGTGCTGGCGCTGACCGACCACGACACCATGACGGGAATCCCGGCAGCCCGGGTCGCCGCCGCGGAATGTGGGATCGAGTTGGTTCCCGGGGTCGAGGTGAGTTGCCAGTGGGGAGACGAGTCGGTCCATCTGTTGGGTCTCTTTGTGGATCCCGAGGATCGGACGCTGACCGCACTCTTTGAGGAGGCTTGCGCCCGCCGCCAGGACCGGATCTCCGAAACGTGCAAGCAGCTCACGGCCGCGGGCGTCCCGCTCCTCTTCGAGGAGGTCGCGGCGATGTCCACGGGTCGCTCGCTTGGTCGTCCCCACGTGGCGGATGCGCTGATTCGGAAGGGGGTGGTCCGGAACCGGGCGGAGGCGTTCGACAAGTATCTCGGTGACGAGCAAATCGGGCACGTGCGGTACGGCTGGAAAATCGAGGTTGCGGAGGCGGCGAAGATGCTGCACGCCGCGGGGGGAATCAGCTCCGTCGCGCACCCGAAATACCTCCGGGACCAATCCGCGCTTCCTGCCATGCTCCGGGAGACCGGGGTTCGGGCGCTCGAGGCGTACCACGTCGAGCAGGACAAGGACGAGCGCGAGCGCTATCTCAGGGTGGCGGACTCGCTGGGCCTGATGGTGAGCGGCGGCTCGGACTTCCACGAGGCGAAGCATGGAAGGCGCTTCGGCTCGGATCTGCCGCCGGAGCGCTACGAGGAGCTTCGCGCCGCCGCCGGGTTGACGTCGAGCGGTCCCCGGACGGGGCCTTGATCCGGAATAGTTCCGGATCACTTTCTCTAATTGGATTGGGGCCCCGTCCGAGGACCGCCCGGCGCTTCGCGCCGCGATTCGAAACTTCCTTGCGCGCCTGCGGCGCGCGGCGGCAAGTTCCGATTCGTCGTTGCATTTTTGTGAACGGGGGGCAGGGGCCCCCCTTTCACACTTTCCCCCCGGTCACGCGGGCAGCGAACGAGTTCGCTGCCGGTTTTTTCGCTCGATCAGGGCGTCGACATCTACTGTCGGGTGCGCGGTGGCAAGTTCCGATTCGTCGTTGCATTTTTGTGAACGGGGGGCAGTGGCCCCCCTTTCACGCTTTCCCCCCGGTCAGGCGGGCAGCGAACGAGTTCGCTGCCGTTGTTTTTGTTCGTTCAGGGCATCGACACCCACTGTGGGGCGTGCTGCGGCGAGTTCCGATTCGTAGTTGCCTTTATGTGAAAGGGGGGATGCCCCTGGGGATGCCCCCCTTTCACACTTTCCCCCCGGTCAGGCGGGCAGCGAACAAGTTCGCTGGTGTGGTTTTCGCTCGATCAGGGCGTCGGCATCCGACTGTCGGGCGCGCGGCGGCAAGTTCCGATTCGTCGGTATCTTTTTGTGAACGGGGGGCAGTGGCCCCCCTTTCACCCTTTCCCCCCGGTCAGGCGGGCAGCGAACAGAGTTCGCTGCCGTTTTTTCGCTCGTTCAGGGCATCGACATCTACTGTCGGGCGTGCGGCGGCAAGTTCCGATTCGTCGTTATCTTTTTGTGAACGGAGGGCAGGGGCCCCCCTTTCACACTTTCCCCCCGGTCATGCGGGCAGCGAACAAGTTCGCTGGTGTGGTTTTCGCTCGATCAGGGCGTCGACATTCAACTGTCGGTCGTGCGGCGGCAAGTTCCGATTCGTCGGTATCTTTTTGTGAACGGGGGGCAGTGGCCCCCCTTTCACACTTTCCCCCCGGTCAGGCGGGCAGCGAACAAGTTCGCTGCCGTTTGTTTCTTGCTCGCGTCAGGGGGCGCCTTCGAGCGACTTTCACGAGGCCCACGCGTGAACCAGGTCTCGTCCGCTACCGGAGGACGGCGCCGGGACGGACTGGATCGTTCCCGCTGCTTCCGGCTCGCGGTTGAGTCCGCGGTTCGGTGTCCGCGGTTCGGTGTCCTAGACCTGCACCAGCACCATCCCGTTCTCGATGCGGACCGGGTAGGTGGGAACGCAGGAGTTCGGGTTCACCGGAGAGCAGCCGGTGATGAGATCAAACTGCCACAGGTGCCACGGGCAGATAACGATGCCGTTCTTGACGCGGCCAAGGTGAAGCGGGCCGCCCCGATGGGGACAGGTCTCGCTCAGAGCGTAGATGCGGTTCTCGTACCAGTAGACGGCGATCCGCTGGTCGCCCACATCGACGGCGATCGCGGATTCCGTCTTGAGCTCGGCGAGGCCGCAGACGGCATGTTCGGCAGGTTCCATTACGACGACTCACAGCGCAGTCCCACGGGATCGCTGGCCGCCTTCAGAACCTCACCTCCGGCGGCGCGAGCAGCGGCCGCGACGGCTGACCGTTTCTCGGGGGGAGCGATGGCGATCATGGTTCCTCCGCCGCCGGCGCCGCATGCCTTGACTGCTCGGGCTCCTGCTTGCAGCATCGCGCCGCTCAGACGCTCGATCGTCGCGGTGGTCACCATTTCCGACAGTGCTCGCCGGGCGCCCCACTCGAGGCCGAGCATTTCCGCGACCTGGTCCCAGTCCCGCCTGAGCAGTGCGGCCCGCATTCCGAAGGCCGCTTCCGCGATCACCTCGATGCCTCGGACCGCGGCGGGCTCCCCGGCGAAGATTCGTTCCAGCACACTTCCGTTGGGATCTGCAGAAGAATGCGCTTCGCCGGTGAACACCAGGACGAACCGGTCTTCGAGGGGATCGGTTCCGCCGTCGAGCCAGGGAAGGGGTTCGGATCGGGGCTCCGGACTCTCCCAGTGATGCACCCGCGCTCCTCCGAGCCCGGCGGCAAACTGATCCTGGGCTCCGGTGGCGGTCCTCAGAATCCGGACTTCGGCGTCCATCACGATCCGGACGAGTTGCGGGATGGTCCAACGGGTATCGCAGATCCGGTTCAGGGCGCCCGCGATCGCCATGCCCAGCGAGGATGATCCTCCGAGGCCCGAGCCCGGCGGAGCCGAGGTCTCGAAATGGACTTCGAAAGGACCGGAATGCCGGAAGAAATCCAGGAGCCGGCCAGCCACTGCAGCGAACGGGTGGCGAAAGAACGCCTCTGGCGAATCGGCGGACAGCTCAAGTCCGCGCTGCTGGTTCACCACCCGGTATCGGGGTCCCCGAGTGACCGTGGCGCGAGCCCGGAGGCTGATGGCTACGTTGACGGTTGCGGCGCGAGGCACCAGCAGGCCCACCGGCCAGATGTCGAGAGTGCCGCCCGCCAGATCCACCCGCGTCGGCGCGGAAAACGTGACGGATTCGCTCAGAACGTAACCCCGATGGCCGTAACCCATCGGTTCACGGGTTCCTCGTGAAACTCTCTTTGTAGTTGAAGTTCCAGATGGAGCCTCCCGACCTCGAATCCGCCGAACGCCATTCCGGCGGGCGCCGCTTCGGTCTCGGCATCACCGCCCAGCCGGATTGCGATTCCCGCTCCTCCGCCCAGGTAGACGCTGAATCCCGGAAGGGGCAGCATTCCCATTCTTCCCGTGACGAAGGCCCGCACCGGGAATTCGCGGCCTGACTCCTCGGTTTCGACACCCGTTCCGCTCTGAATCAGGCCACCGACTTCGAAGGGAAGCAGCGGGAAATCGAAGTTGTAGCCGGCGCCGAAAACCCATTCCTCCCTCTCGCCCCTTGATTCTCCGCCCGAGCCGACCTGGATCATGGGTTGCCCGTAGGCCGTCCCGCCGAAGATCAGGAGGCTGGCGACTATGGCCGCTCGTACCAGGAAACGCTCCGACACGCGGCGAGTATATTGACCTCTCGCTGCCTCGCCGCGCGGAAGCTTGCCCCCCACAATCGAAACCCAGACCCTTCCCGACCGGATCGCTTCCCGCCTCGCGCTTCGTTCTCCGAGGCGCTTCGAAGGGACGTCGCGGGCGGCAGCGGTGCTTGTTCCGCTGGTCCCCCGAGAAGGCGATTACGGGCTGGTGCTTACCCGGCGCGCGTCGGATCTTCGCCGCCAGCCGGGAGATATCGCGTTCCCCGGAGGAATGATCGATCCCGAGGATCCATCCGAATTGGCGGCTGCCCTGCGGGAGGGGCGTGAGGAAATCGGGCTCGATCCTGCCGAGGTGCGGGTTCTCGGCAGGCTCGACGATCGACTCACCGTGGAGGGGTTTCGGCTGGTCCCCTTCGTAGTCGCGATCCCTTCCTCGGCCGTCCTTCGAACTGGCCCCGAAGTGGACGCGGTCTTCGAGGTTCCGTTACGGACGCTCCTGCTTCCCGGGTGCGAGACCACCGAGGTTCAGCGCACTGCAATGGTCGGGGGTGCGGTCGGTAGATCCCGTGTTGTCTTTCGGTACCACTACCGCGACTACGACATCTGGGGCCTGACGGCCCGCATCATCAGGGATCTGCTGGACGTGCTGTGACCGGCACGCGGCACGAGCGCGGGTCTCGATCTTCGAACCCCATGAAGGCGGGATGGCGGAGGTGCCCTGCCGGGGTCAGCTCGAGGTACTCGACTGAGGCCACCAGGAGGGGTCTCACGTAACGGATGTGCCCCTCCCCGGTGGGATCGAAACCAGGGGGAGGGGGGCATTCGAGGCTGTCGAGCTGCCGCGCCAGCTCCATCCGGGTAGCGTCGTCGAGTCCGCTACCCACATTCCCGAGCCATACCGGCCCCTCCGGCCCGAACGCCCCCACCACCAGCGAACGCACCGGCCCTCCCGGTGTCCGGTGCAGGGTGCCGAAGACCACACAACTCAGTCGCGGACGGATCTTGATCTTCAGCCAGTCTTCGCTGCGCTCGCCGATGCGGTACGCACTTTGGAGCCGCTTGGCGACCATCCCTTCCATACTCCGCTCGCGCATCGCGGCGAAGAAGCGGAGACCGTCGCCGACCACGAGCGGATTCGCGAAGATCCGCCCTCCGGCACCGGGAAGCAGAGCGCGCAAGGCCCGCCGTCGTCCGACAAGGGGGGCGGCGGTAAGCCGTCTGCCGTCACGATGGAGCAGATCGAAGGCGACGAACCACGCGGGGGCATTTGTCGCGGCGCGCCGAATCGCGGTCTCCGACCGCAGCCGATTGCGCTCCATGACCAGCGGAAAGCTGGAGCGGTCCCCGTCCATGACCACGATCTCCCCGTCGATGACCCCGGCCCCGGGAAGTTCGGAAAGGGCCGCCGCGAGTTCCGGGAACTGTCGGGTCTGGTCCCGGAGACTTCGCGCCTGGAGCCGGACCACCGGCCCGAAGAACGCGATCGAACGTAGGCCATCCCACTTGGCGTCAAAGAGGTGATCCGGCGAATCGAACGGACGGCCCACACCGGCGAGCATGGGCTTCACTCCCCGCGCGAGCCATTCGGGCGGGAGTATTGGCTGACCTTCCGAGGGCGCGGGCCAATCCGCGTCCCGGGTTTCGGGATTCGAGTCGGTCAGCTTGCCCGCCGCTCCTCGCCGAGCGCCGGATCACCTTCGCCCAATCCCTCGGCCTCGATCCTCGCGAGGCTCGATTTCAAGGCATCCATGAGGTTGACAACCCGACGCGGCTCGACGCTTGGAGTGGTGACCAGTTCCTGACCGCGACTCTTGGCCTCCACGATCTCCAGGAAGCGCTTTCGATAGCCGTCCTCGAACGCGCTCAGGTCAAACGGCCGCGCATAGGAGTCCAGCAGCTGCCGGGCCATCGCGGTCTCCGCGCCGTTTGGTTCCCTCGCCGCCGGCAGGTCGTCGATATCAGGCACCTGCCGCACCTCGTCCTCATAGTGCAGGAAGGACATCACGAACACGCCTTCCGAGGGCCGAATCGCCACCACCTTTTCCTTGCCGCTGAGCACGACCTGGGCGATGGCTACCCGCTTCGACGTCTGCATCGCTTTGAGGATGGTGTGGAAGGGCCCGGCCGCGACCTCACCCGCCGGCGCCAGGTAGTAGGAGCCGTGGTAGTAGAGCGGATTGATCTCCGATTCCTCGACGAACTGGACGATGTCCAGGGTTCTGTGTGAGGGGAGCTGCAGAGCGGAAAGGTCCTCTTCCTGGATCAGCACGTACTGGTCCTTCGCGAACTCATAACCGCGAACGATCTCGTCCCGTTCGAGATCCTGATCACAGGAGGTGCAGCGCTTCTGCAACCGCACCCGAGCCTTGCACTCCTTGTGCAACTGGTTCATCGCGACGGTTCTCGTGCGGGCCGCCGGGTAGGCTCGCACCGGTACGAGCACGAGGGCCAACTTGAGGTTGCCCTGCCAGGTGGGTCGCATCCGTTCGTTCCCCGGGAGAAGGAAGTCTAGTGCCCCTCAGAGTTCCAGTCCGCCCGGCCTCCAGTTTTCTGAATTCAGGGTTGAGATTGGGATACACTGCCGCACCTCCGGGGTGCGCCCGGATGCGGCAACGCTCCGGCACACGACCCCGTTGGTTGTTCGGTTTCCCGGGAGCCTGCGTGGATTCCCCAAAGCAAAGTCTCGCCGTCCCCCTGCCCGAACCGTGAAGCGGCTCTTGTCCCGAAGAATCGCCTGATGTCCAATAAAACGGCGCTCGCTGAAGAAGTTGCTCCCAGCGAGGTCGAGCCAGAGCGCATCGTCAACGACCTGACCATCCAGGTCGCCACCGTAAACGGCTCCGGAAGCCAGTCGGCAAACCTCGTCCTGCTCAGGGCGCTGTTCCGCATGGGAATTCCGGTCGGCGGAAAGAACCTGTTCCCGTCCAACATCGCGGGATTGCCGACCTGGTTCACGATTCGCGCGAACCGGGACGGCTGGATTGCCCGGAAGCGGAACGTGGAGTACCTGGTCGCGCTCAATCCCCAGACCGCTATCCGGGATGTCGAGTCCCTGAGCCCTGGCAGCGCCGTGGTCTACGAACAAAGCCTGCGCCTGGAGCGCCGCCGCGACGACCTGGTGTTCTACCCGGCGCCCTTTCAGGAGCTGGCCGCGGAAGTGACCCGCGAAGTTCGATTGCGCAAGCTCCTCGCGAACATGATTTATGTCGGATTGCTGGCAGAACTCCTTTCGATCGACATCGAGGAGATTTTCGGAGCCATAGACAGCCAGTTCCGGCGCAAGAAGGCGGCGGTCGAGTTGAACCGCCGGGCGGTGGAGATTGGAATCCGCCACGCCCGCGAGAACCTGGTCAAGCGGGATCGCTTCACTCTCGAGCGCATGGACAAGAACCGCGGCAAGATCCTCATCGACGGAAACGCCGCAGCCGCGCTCGGCGCCATGTTTGGTGGAGTGAGCGTCGCGACCTGGTATCCCATCACTCCCTCTTCCAGCGTCGTCGAACAGCTCACGGGATTCCTCAAGCGTTACCGGAAGGACTCGGACGGCAAGGCGACGTACGCGGTTGTTCAGGCCGAGGACGAATTGGCGGCCGTCGGGATGGCGCTTGCCGCCGGCTGGGCCGGAACCCGGGCCATGACCGCCACTTCGGGCCCGGGGATCTCTCTGATGTCCGAGTTCGTCGGGCTCGGCTACTACGCCGAGATTCCCCTGGTCATCTGGAACATCCAGCGGGTGGGCCCCTCGACCGGTCTGCCGACGCGAACGGCCCAGGGAGACATTCTCTCCACCTACACCCTCTCCCACGGAGACACGAAACACGTCTGCCTGATTCCTGCCTCGACTCGGGAATGCTTCGAGTTCGGCTGGAAGGCCTTTGATCTCGCCGAGCGGCTCCAGACGCCTGTTTTCGTGCTCTCCGATCTGGACCTCGGGATGAACATCTGGGGTACCGAGCCCTTCGAGTATCCGGATCGTCCGATGGACCGCGGCAAGGTCCTCACCCGCGAGGATCTGGAACGCCTGGGATCCTTCCAGCGCTACGCGGATGTGGACGGCGACGCGATCCCGTATCGGACGCTTCCCGGCACGGACCACCCCGGTGCCGCGTACTTCACGAGGGGCAGTGGACACGACGAGAGCGCGGAATACACCGAGAGCGAAGAGGCGTACGTCCGGATCATGACCCGGCTCGACCGGAAGTTCGAAACGGCCCGAGAGATGGTTCCAGCGCCCGTTGTGGACCAGCTGGATTCCGCGAGCCCGCTCGGCATCATCGGCTTTGGTTCGTCCGATCCGGCCATCGAGGAAGCCCGGACCCGGCTCCGGGACGATGCGGCCATCGAAATGGACTACCTGCGTCTCCGGGCGCTACCGTTCTCCCCATCGGTGCTGGACTTCATTACCTCGCGGCAGCGAGTCGTGGTCCTGGATCAGAACCGTGATGGACAGATGTTCCAGCTTCTGCGCGCCGAATACGGCGACCGGATTCCGCGGGGAGTGCTTCGGACCCTGCGTCACTTCAGCGGCCACCCCATGGATGCGCAAACCATTGTGGACTACGTGACCGAGATGGAGATCGGCGCCGTTTAGCAGCCTATGGACAAAGTCACGCGGCGTTCAAGCGGCGATGCATCCCGGCTGAACCGCCCCCCCACCGGGAGAACTGGCGCTGCGCTTCGCTCATCGTTGCGCTTCGGTCGAAATACACTCGGGCCAGTTCTCCCGGTGGGGGCTCCTCCCTCGCGCGCCTTGTCAGCCGGCCGCCTCACCGCTCTCTGCGCTCAAGCGACTTTGCCCATAGGCTACTTAGCACCGGGAGTCCCCTGATGCCTACTCCAGATGCCTCTTCACGACCGCGCCGGGTCAATCGGTTGGGTCTCACGCCGTCCGACTACAAGGGCAAGCCGTCCACCCTGTGCAAGGGATGCGGCCACGATGCGATTTCCAGCCAGTTGATTCGCGCGTTGTTCGAGTCCGACGTTCGTCCCCACCAGGTTGCCAAGCTCTCGGGAATCGGCTGCTCCTCCAAGACGCCGGCGTACTTCCTGAATCACAGTCACGGCTTCAACGCGGTCCACGGGCGCATGCCGTCGGTCGCGACCGGGGCGGTGCTTGCCAACCGCCAGTTGGTGGCGATCGGGGTGTCCGGCGATGGCGACACCGCCTCAATCGGGATTGGCCAGTTCGTGCACCTGGTTCGGCGAAACCTGCCCCTGATCTACATCGTCGAGAACAACGGGGTGTACGGCCTGACCAAGGGGCAGTTCTCGGCGACCGCCGACGAAGACGCGGCGCTCCGTTCCGGTGAGGTGAACAAGCTGCCCAGCATCGATCTGTGCGGCATGGCAATCGAGCTCGGAGCCACCTACGTGGCCCGCTCCTTCGCGGGGGATCCGAAACAGCTCGTCGCCCTGCTGCGTGGAGCGCTCGCCCACAACGGCACGGCGGTACTTGACATCCTGAGTCCTTGCGTCACGTTCAACAACCACGCGGGCTCGACCAAGAGCTACACCTGGGGCAAGGACAACGAAGAGCCGATCCACATCGTGGATTTTGTGCCCGCGATGGATGAGATCGAAGTCGAATACGAGGAAGGGACCGATCAGGAGGTCCAGCTCCACGACGGATCCTGGGTTCGGCTCAGGAAGTTGGAGCGAGAGTACGATCCGACGGATCGGCGCGCCGCCCGGGAACTCCTGCTAGAGGCCGACGACAACAACCTTTTCCTGACCGGACTGCTCTATCTCGACACCACCAAGCGCACCTTCCTCGACAGCCTTGAAATGTGCGACGAGCCGCTCGCGCTGCTCAACGAGGAACAACTTCGTCCGCCCCCCGAGGTTCTCGACGAGGTCGTCGCCTCGTATCGTTAGGGTTCCGAGCCGCTCCCGGGGCATCCCGTCGGAGGCCGCGAATAAAGTAGCGTGAGCGCTTGCGCCCCAACCGGAACACGGGGTGCCGTCGCTCGACTTTGTCCGCGGGTTGTGAGGCCCGCAGGAGGTCCGGCATGACCCCATCCAGCCAGTACATCCCTCGACGCGGCCGCGCGCGGCTGTGGGTCGTGTCGAGTGCTCTCGGCATCGCCGCGCACCTTGCAGCGCCGTCCTTCGCCCAGCGCAGCTTCACGATTGACGACGCTCTCAGGGTTGCCTCCGTCTCCGACCCCCAGCTCGCGCCGGACGGCGCGTTCGTTGTCTACGTGGTGTCCCGAATCGATCTCGATGGGAACAAGTCCGAGAGCCGAATTCACGGTGTTCCCTTCGCGGGCGGTGATACGGCGCCGCTGACCCGAGCCGGGCGTTCCGCTTCCCATCCGCGGTTCAGCCCGGACGGCTCGTACCTGGCCTTGCTGAGTTCGGGCGACGGAGACAGGTCCCAGGTATGGCTTCTGCCGCTCACGGGTGGCGAAGCGCGCGTCCTGTCGAACCTCCCCGGCGGCGTGTCCTCCTTCTCCTGGGCGCCGGACGGGACCGCGCTGGCCGCGGTTTCCATGGACCCGGATCCGAACGAGCCCGAGGAGGGGGAGGATCCGGAACCGGCCCCTCTGGTCATTGACCGCCGGCAGTTCAAGCGCGACGGACGGGGGTATCTCGACAACCGCCGCCGTCACCTATACGTGGTGGACGCCTCCGACGGTTCGCACGCGCAACGGACCTTCGGCCCGTACGATGATGGCTCCCCGGTGTTTTCGCCGGACAGTACGGAGATCGCGTTCGTGAGCGTCCGCCCGCCCGCGGGAGATCCGGACGCCACGGACAATTCGGACATCTTCCTGGTTCCGCGGGACGGGGACCGGACCACGGAGCCGGTACGGCTGACGAGCAATCCGGGACCGGACCGCTCTCCGGTGTTCAGCCCCGACGGGCGCTGGCTCGCCCATACCGGGAACCGGAAGCCCGAACTGATCTGGTACGCCACCGAGCATCTGTACGTCCTGAACCGGGCCACGGATGAGATCGTCCACGTTGCCGCCGCGCTCGACCGGAACCTTTCGAGTCCCCGCTTCGGTGGCGACGGGAGCGCGGTGTTTGCCCTGCTCGAGGATTCGGGTAACCAGCACCTGGCGTCGTTCTCCCTGTCCGAGGAGGCGACGGCGGACCGCCTGATCGCGGGCGAAAGGGTGGTTCGGGACATCGACGTGGTCGGGGACCGGGTGGTCGCAGTGGCCGCGACTACCGATCGCCCGCCCGAGGTGATCGGCTGGACGCGGGGGGGCGATCCGCAGCGGCTGACTCGGGAGAACGACGCCTTGGTCGCCGCGGTGCAGCTTGCCGAGGTGGAGAGGATCAGCTTCCCCAGTTCGGATGGGACCGAAGTCCAGGGCTTCGTCACGAAGCCTCCCGGGTTCGAGGAGGGGACGCGTTATCCCACGATCCTGTGGATCCACGGCGGGCCGGTCTCCCAGTTCTCGACCTCCTTCCAGTCCACCTGGCAGTTGTTCGCGGCGAACGGCTACCTCGTGGTGGCAGCCAACCCGCGTGGCTCTTCGGGCCGGGGAGAGGCGTTCTCCCACGCCATCTGGGCGGATTGGGGAAACCTGGACTACGAGGACGTGAATGCCGCGGTTGACCATGTGATCGGGCTCGGCTGGGCCGATCCGGACCGCCTAGGGGTCGGGGGATGGAGTTACGGCGGCATCCTCACCAATTACGTGATCACCAAGACGACCCGGTTCCACGCCGCGGTCAGCGGCGCCAGTGAAACCGAATACCGCGCCGCCTACGGAAACGACCATTACCAGCTCGAATGGGAACTGGAGCTCGGACTTCCCTGGGAGAACCCCGAGCTCTACGACCGCCTGTCCCCCATCTCACGCATCCATCAGGTGACAACGCCGACGCTCGTCCTCTGTGGCGAGAAGGACTGGAACGTGCCGCTGAGCCAGTCGGAAAACCTCTACCAGAGCCTCAGGCGGCTGGGGGTGCCCACCCAGTTGATCATCTACCCGGGTCAGAGCCACGGGATCCGGCTTCCCTCGTTCCAGAAGGACCGGTACGAGCGCTACCTGGACTGGTTCGACCGGTTTCTGAAGCCCGAAACCTCTTCCACCGACCAGAGTTCCCGATAAAGGGGCGGGCGCCGTAAACCGGCGCCCGCTCCTTAACAGCCGGTGGTGGAACCCGGGTGAGCGCCGAGAGCGGCGAGGCCCAGTTCTCCCGGTGGGGCCAGTCCTCCCGGTGGGGGCCCGGCTGACAAGGCGCGTGAGGGAGGAGCCCCCACCGGGAGAACTGGCCCGGGTGTATTCCGACCGAAACGCAACGATGAGCGGCGCGCAGCGACGCGGTTCAGCCGGGATGGATCGCCGGCCGAGCCCCCACCGGGAGAACTGGGCCGCGTGGGTTTCACTACCGGCTGTCTGGCCGGGATGCATCGCCGCTCGAACGCCGCCTGGGTTCCACCACCGGCTGTTCGTCTCCTTGCGCCCGGATCAGAACCGGTAGCGCAACCCCCCGATGATCTGCCGCCGCAGCACGTCGCCGAAGATGTGATTCTGGATTTCCCGGTTGAGCAGGTTGATCATCCGGACGGAGGGCTGGAAGCGGCCCTCCATCAGGTTTACCGCCAGGGTGGCATTGACCATCGTGAAGGCCTCGGTCCAGCCGTGGAACTCCGCCGTCAACACGTCGGTCCAGTAGGCCCGATCGGTGTAGTTCAGCGCCAGCCCGATATCGAAAGCCCCGATCCCGGCGTCGAGGCCGACATTGATGCGGTGCGCCGCCGGGATGCTGATTTCATCGGCGTCTTCTTCGCCGAACCCCTCGACGACCGGTTCGGCCTGCCACGAATAGTTGAGGAAACCACCGACGTTGCCGCGGCGCCCGCTGAGCCCGAGTTCAACCCCGGAGTTTCGGGCCGATGTCCGGTTGATGTATGTGAAGGTGGCCGGAAGCTGGACGCCTGCGAGCGGGCCGAGCGCGTCGATCAGATAGGCCGGATTCTGGGCGATCGCGGCGATCGCGGGAGGCAGAGTTCCCGGCGGAAGGACAGTTCCCAGGCGCCCGATGAACTGCGCGACCTCGGAGAAAGCTTCGTTCCATCCGGCGGGCGGGTTCGCGCCGGACCAGAATGTGTGATCGGTGAAGTCGATGCTGTCCCGCATATCGTTGACGTAGAAGGCGGCGCTCGCGCCGATCCAGTCGTTGAGCGCCCCCGACCAGCCCACCTCGTATGCGGTAAGGGACTCCTGGACCAGTGAGGGGTTGCCCACGACCCCGATGGGGATCGTGTAGGTGACCGGCGCGGGCAGGGCGGAATCCGGAATGTTCAGCGCACCGAAGAAGCCGCGGAAAACGGGACGAAGGTCGAAAGTGGCTTCCTGGGAAACAAAGGTGTCGATAAAGCTGTTGGTGAGCGACGGGGCGCGGAAGGCGCGGTTGTACGAGACGCGAAAGGCTTGCGTCGGCGTCGGCTTGAAGATGAGTGTCGTGCGGGGGGACAGCACGATCCTGTCCAGCACGCTGATCCGGTCCGCTCGGGATCCGACGATCCAGCGCCAGCGGTCGCTCAGAAAGATCTCGTCGTTGACGTAGAACCCCTGCTCGCTGCGGCCGTCACCCTCGGGGGCGAGGGTGAAGTCGAGGGTGATGTAGCGGGCGCTGGCGCCGTAACTCAAAAGGTGCCGCCCACCCAGAAATCTCGTGTCCTTCAGGCCGATGTCGTAGGTGCTCGAGTTCATCTGGCCCTCGAGCAGTCGCCCCGAGGGATCCCGGGACAGGATCGAGCTGAACCCCGCTGAGGTGCGGTTGACGAAGGCGCCGATTTCCAGCGAGCCGCGCAGGTACTGGACGCGGCCGTATGACATGTTGGTCCCGCGCTGGATATTGAAGGGGCCGATCCCGGAGTGGAGGACGCCCTGGCTCCCCCCGTAGCCGCCGGAGAACCGGAAGCCGCTTTCGCCGTCGGCAGCGTCCCAGTCGGCACGGAAATCCAGCTTGGGCATCCGGGCCGTCACCCCCTGGATGGGGGGATACAGCGTGCCGGTCCCGTTCCGGATCTCACCGAACGGGCGGGGAAGCGGATCCTGATGGGTAAAGCTGACGGTCGCGCGGTAGGCGAAGCGGTCGTTCACGGCCTGCGCGTGGGTCAGGGAGCCCATGAGCTGGCTACCCGCGTCCATCGGGTTGCCGGTGACGTCGCGATCGAATGCGCCGAACCGGAGGTTCAGCGTGGTCCCCAGGGCGTCCTGCGGCGCTTTTGTGATCAGGTTCACGACGCCGCTCATGGCGTTCGCGCCCCAGACGGCCGAAGCCGGCCCGTTCACCACCTCGATCCGCTCCAGATCGTCGAGCCCCACCGAGAGAAAATCCCAACTGGTGAAGCCGAAGAAGTCCTGATAGACGGAGCGCCCATCGACCAGGACGAGCTGTGCCGTGGCAAGCGCCCCGGAGGAACCGCGGCTCGTGACGCTGTAGTTGGTGTTGGAGAGCTGGGTCACATTGACCCCCGGTGCCTGGCGGAGCAGGTCGCCGAAGTTGCTGGCGGCCTGCGTTTCGATCACCTCGCTGGAGATCACCGCGATCGCCGCCGGGGCGTTCACGATCTCCTGCTCAACGCGCGACGCGGACACCACCACCTGGTCGGTGAAGCGCGGGAGGATTTCGGGTGCCCGCGCAGCCTCTTCTTCCTGCTCTCCCTGTTCTTCCTGTTGTTCCGTTTCCTGCGTCGGATCCCGCTGCTCCTGAACGGGTGCCCGCGCAGCGTCGGACTGGGTTACGAGGAAGACGAAAGCGAAGACAGCTGCGAGGGGCAACGGGTAGTTGCGGGTGGCGCGGTTCACGTTCACCGGAGGCCTCCTTGAGTCCATGCGACGCCGCCGTGGCGCTGCCGCCGACCCACGCCCATTGTAGGTGGAGAACGGCGGGGAGGCGTTTGCTTGATGGGCCCTGAGGCGCCGCGCCGGGATTCCGATCCCGGCGGCTTACCCAAGCAAGCGCCTCGTACCGCCGGGTCGGTTCGACCGGTTTCTGAAGTCCGAAGCCCCTCCACCGAACATATTTTTCCGACAAGGGAACGGCCGGCGGGGACCAGCGTCGGCGCCCGCTCCTCGATCTGCTTGCGCCCGGATCAGAACCGGTAGCGCAACCCCCCGATGATCTGCCGCCGCAGCACATCGCCGAAGATGTGATTTTGGATTTCCTGGTTGAGGAGGTTGATCACCCGGACCGAGGGCTGGAATTGACCCTCCATCAGGTTTAACGCCAGGGTGGCATTGACCATGGTGAAGGCTTCGGTCCATCCGTGGAACTCGGCCGTCAGCACGTCCGTCCAATAGGCGCGATCGGTGTAGTTCAGCGACAGCGCGACATCGAAAGCGCCCAACCCGGTGTCGACGCCGGCATTGATACGGTGGGCCGCCGGCACGCTGACTTCATCGGCATCCTCCTCGCCGAATCCTTCGACTACCGGGTCGGCGTGCCACGAGTAGTTGAGGAAACCCCCGAGGTTGCCCCGTCGGCCCGTGAGGCCGACTTCGAATCCGGAATTCCGGACCGAGGCCCGATTGACGTAGGTGAAGGTGGCCGGAAGCTGGACCCCCGCGAGTCCTTCGAGAGCGTCGATCAGGTATCCTGGATTCACGGCGATCGCGCCGATCGCGGGAGGCAGGGTTCCCGGAGGAAGCACCGCCCCCAGGCGCCCGATGAACTGCGCGACTTCGGAGAAGGCTTCGTTCCACCCGGGAGGCGGGTTCGCGCCGGACCAGAATTGGTCATCGGTGAAGTCAATGGCGTTGGTCATCTGATTGACATAGAAGGCTGCGCTCGCGCCCATCCAGTCGTTGAGGGCTCCCGACCACCCCACCTCGTACGCAGTGAGCTTTTCCTGGACCAGCGAGCCATTTCCCACGATACCGATCGGGATCCGGTAGGTCACGGGCGCGGGCAGAGCGGAATCCGGAACGTTCAGCGCACCGAAGAAGCCGCGGAAAACGGGACGAAGGTCGAACGTGGCTTCCTGGGAAATAAGGGTGTCAATGAAGTTGTCGGTGAGCGATGGAGCGCGGAAGGCGCGGTTGTACGAGACGCGAAAGGACTGGGTGGGCGTCGGTTTGAAGATGAGGGTCGTTCGGGGAGACACGGCGATTTTGTCCAGCACGCTGATCCGGTCCGCGCGGGTCCCGACGATCCATCGCCAGCGGTCGCTGAGAAAGATCTCGTCGTTCACGTAGAGCCCCTGCTCGGTCCGCCCGTCGCCGAGGGGAGCGAGAGCGAAGTCGAGGGTGATGAACCGGGAGCTGGCGCCATAACTGAGGAGATGCCGGCCCCCAAGGAATCTTGTGTCCTTGAAGCTGACGTCGTAGGTACTCGAGTTCATCTGGCCCTCGAGCGGTCGCCCGGATGGATCGCGGGACAGAATCGAAGTGAACCCGGCAGCGGTACGGTTGAAGAAACTGCCGATTTCCATGGACCCGCGAACGTACTGCACTCGGCCCCACGACATGTTCGTCCCCGGCTTCACGTTGAAGGGGCCGATGCCGGAGTGGAGGACGCTCTGGCTCGCGGCGTAGCCTCCGGAGAACCGGAGTCCGCTTGAGCGGTCGGGGGAATCCCAGTCGGCTCGAAAATCGAACTTGGGCATGCGGGCCGTCACGCCTGGCACCGGCGGGTAGGGGGTTCCGGTGTCGTTCGGGATCTCCCCGAACGGCCGCGGGAGGGCGTCCTGATGCGTGAAGCTCACGGTGGCGCGATAGGCGAAACGGTCGTTTACCGCCTGCGCGTGGGTCAGGGAGCCCATGAGCTGGCTGCCCGCGTCCATCGGGTTGCCGGTGACGTTGCGGTCGAATGTGCCGAACCGGAGGTTCAGCGTCGTCCCCAAAGCGTCCCGCGGCGCCTTGGTGATCAGGTTCACCACCCCGCTCATGGCGTTCGCGCCCCAGACCGCCGAGGCCGGGCCGTTTACCACCTCGATGCGCTCCAGGTCGTGCAGGCCCACCGACAGGAAATCCCAGGCGGTGAAGCCGAAGAAATCCTGATAGACGGATCGCCCGTCCACCAGGACGAGTTGTGAGGTGGAGAGGGCACCGGGAGATCCGCGACTCTTGACGCTGTAGCTGGTGTTGCTCAGCTGGGTGACATTGACCCCCGGCGCCTGGCGCAGGAGGTCGCCGAAGTTGTTGGCTGCCTGGGCTTCGATCACCTCGCGGGTGATCACCGCGATCGCGGCCGGGGCGTTCACGATTTGCTGCTCGACCCGCGACGCGGAAACCACCACCTGGTCGCTGAAGCGCAGGAGAATGTCCGTCGGCTCGGCCGTTTCTTCTGACTGTTCCTTTTGCTCTTCCGTCTTCTGGGGCGGGTCCTGCTGCTCCTGAACGGCAGCCCGCGCGGCGGCGGACTGGGCTGCGACGAAAAGAAGAGCGAGGGCGGTTGCGAACGGCAACCGGTAGCTGAGTGCCGCGCGAGCGACGTTCACAAGAGGCCTCCTAGAGTGTCAGTGCCGCGTCACCTTACCGGCTACCCAGAGCAGCCTGGCGGCGCCGCCGGTCCACCGATTGTAGCGGGAGAAGAGTTACCAAGTCTTCCGGCCGTTGAGCCCTCATGCGCGGTGCCCGGGTGCGGCTCCGGCGGCTATCCTAAGTGCCCCTTACCGCCGGGTTGGCGGGACCACCTGCCGGAGGCGCTCCTTCTACTCTCATGTCCCAACTCGACCAAAAGCAGGTTCTGGAAATCCTCGCCCCGATCCGAAACCGGGAATTCGGAGGCGACAGCATTGTGTCCCTGGGCCAGGTCGCGGACATCCGCATCTGCCGGCCCATCGTCAGCGTTACGGTGGCGCTGCCGAACGTAGGGAGTCAAGTCGGCGGTGAGATCCGGGAGCAGGTCCGTGACGCTCTTCTCAGGTTGCCGGGAGTCGAACGGGCGGAGGTGTCGCTCCGGACCGAAGTGAGCGCTTCCCCGACTTCGCGGGTGCAGCAGGACGCCGGCCCGCCGTCCGGGTCCCCCGGGCCGCGTGCCCCAATGCCGGATCCTACGAAACCTGACGGCGTCCAGAACGTGGTGGCCATCGCGTCCGGGAAGGGCGGGGTAGGGAAGAGCACAGTCTCGGCCAACCTCGCGGTTGCCCTGGTGGCGGACGGGGCGCGCGTCGGCCTCCTGGATGCGGACGTCTACGGTCCTTCGCAGACCACCATGTTCGGAATGGACGACCGACCCGACACCGATGAACACCGCCGTCTCTTGCCACATGAGGCTCATGGCGTCCGGTTCATCTCCATGGGGATGCTGTCCTCCAAGGAGACTCCGGTGATCTGGCGGGGCCCGATGGCTTCGCGGCTCGTCCAGCAATTCTTCTCGGGCGTGGTCTGGGGAGAGTTGGACTACCTGCTGGTGGACCTTCCCCCGGGTACCGGTGATGTTCAGCTCACGGTCGCCCAAACCGCGGCGCTCGCCGGGGCGGTCATCGTCACTACTCCTCAGGCGGTGGCCCGGACGATTGCCGAGAAGGGACTCCGGATGTTCCAACCGGTGCGCGTTCCCGTGTTGGGCGTGATCGAAAACATGAGTTCCTTTGCCTGTCCGCATTGCGGGGAAACGACAAACATCTTCTCCACCGGTGGAGGCGAAGAGGTGGCGCAGGACCTTGGACTTCCTTTCCTGGGAGGCGTACCGCTCGATCCTCGGGTGGTCGTTGCAGGAGACGCGGGGACGCCTACCGTTGTGCGCGATCCTGGGACTCCGGCCGCTGTCGCCTTCCGGGAGATTGCCCGGAAAGTCGCGCTTGAGGTGGCGCGCTCCAACCAGGCCGAGCGTGGCGGGGTGGCCGAATCGGTTCGGGTGGAGGGGGACGCGGTGGTGGTCCGCTGGCATGATGGCGGCGAGGATCGTTTCGGTTTCGAGCACTTGCGGAACCACTGTCCCTGCGCCACCTGCGTCGACGAATGGAGTGGCAAGCGCCGGTCCCTCACCCTCCTGTTGCCCACCAACTTTGCTCCCAAGAAACTCGTCCCGGTCGGCAACTACGGTGTCCAGATCCACTGGAACGACGGGCATGAGACCGGGATTTACAGCCATCACCTCCTCCGGCGGCTGGCAAGACAGCAAGAAGAGGTTACGAGCCCCGTCGGCTGACCTAAGCGCCTCGGCCCCGTCCCGCCGGTTACCGTTGCGTCCAGCAGCGTGGATGCCCTTCCCGCGGCGATCCCCGAGCGGGAGCCAACACATGGCGGCGAAGCTGGGGGCTTCCCCCCCTTCCGGACCGCTCGACCTAGCGGGACACGGGGGATCCGCGCTGGACTTCGATTACTCCGGGGACGGTCTGAAGGAGGCGTGAGATGGTGCCGACTTCCTTGGCGTTTTGAACCGCAACAGTCACGTAGATAGCGCCGCGCTCAGCGTCGTCGGCAGTGCCTTTGAAGGCCCGGATGTCAGTGTCGGCCTCGGCGATGATCTTCGTGATATCCGCGAGCATCCCCTTGCGGTTTTCGACCCGTACGACAAAACCGGCGTCGTACCGCGCGCCGGTGACTGACTTCCAGGACACCGAAACCTGACGCTCCGGATCCCGCACCAGGTCCGCGAGGTGGCGGCACTTAGCCGCGTGGACAGCGACGCCTTTCCCCTTGGTGATGTACCCGGCGATCGCTTCTCCAGGAAGCGGAGAACAGCACCGAGCCCGGTGGACCAGGATGTCGTTTTGCCCGCTGACGAGGATCTGCCCCGGATCACGCCCGATGATGCGTCGGACAGCGCCCGCGAACCCCGTCTCGGAGGGGGGGGCTTTCTCGGTTGGGTGTTTGAGTTGTTCGGCGGGGACCGAGTCGGCGAGCGCCCGCGCGGCCGACACCTTGCCGTAGCCGATGACGGCGAAGAAATCGTCCAGGCTTGCGGCGCCGTGGCGTTTCAGCGCATCGGCGAGTCCGGGCGCGGAACGGACGCGTCGGAGGCTCAGGCCGTGAGCGCGCGCTTCCTTTTCGAGAAGCTTTCGGCCGATTTCAATGCTCTCCCGTTTGGCCTCGGCGTTCAACCGTGCCCGGATCTTGCTCTTGGCGCGGTTGGTGCGGGCAATCTTGAGCCAATCCTCACTCGGCAGATGGTTCTTGCGGGTGAGGATTTCGCAGATGTCCCCGTTCCGGAGCTGAGAGCGGAGCGGCGCCATGGCTCCGTTCACGCGGGCTCCGATGCAGGCGTGCCCGACCTCGGTGTGGACTGCATAGGCAAAATCGATCGGTGTTGCGCCCCGGGGTAGTGTTTTGACCTCCCCACGCGGGGTGAAGCAGTGCACCTCGTCCGGATAGAGATCGATCTTCAGGCTGCTGAGGAACTCGTGGGGATCCTTGACTTCCTTTTGCCACTCCAGAACCTGGCGAAGCCATGCGAAGCGCTTGATGTCCTGCTCTCCGTAGCTTCCGGACGACTTGTAACTCCAATGAGCGGCGATGCCCTCTTCCGCTACCCGGTGCATGTCGGTGGTGCGGATCTGGACTTCAAAGTGGGTCCCGGACTCGGTCACCAAGCTGGTATGAAGCGACTGATAGCCGTTGGCCCGCGGCATGGCGATGAAGTCCTTGATGCGTCCCGGGATTGGTGTCCAGACGTTGTGAATTACTCCCAGCGCTGTGTAGCAATGGGGCACGGTGTCGGTCACCAACCGCAGAGCGATGAAGTCGTACATCTGGTCGAGCTCGATCTGTTGCCGATGCATCTTGCGGTGGATGGAGTAGATGCTCTTCGTCCGTCCCGACAATTCGCCTGGGATTGTCTCTGCCTGCAGTTCGCGCTTCAGCGTCCGGCTGAGATCCCGAATGAAGTCCTCTGCCCATCGCTTTTTGGCTTTGACCCGGGCTTCGAGGACCCGGTAGGTCTGGGGCTCGAGGTGACGAAGCGCCAGATCCTGAAGTTCTGCTTCGATGCGGCCGATGCCGAGCCGACCCGCGATCGGGGCGTAGACGTCCAGGGTCTCCGTGGCAATACGCTGCCTCTTCTCTTCGCGGAGGAAGTCGAGCGTCCGCATGTTGTGCAGTCGATCGGCGAGTTTGATCAGGATGACCCTGGTGTCATCCGTCATCGCGATGATCATCTTGCGGACGTTCTCCGCCTGATTGGCCTCCGCGGAACTGAAGTCCACCCGGCTCAGCTTGGTGAGCCCGTCGATCACCCGGCTCACGTCCCGCCCAAAACGGCGTTCGATGTCCTCGTTGGTGACGTGAGTGTCCTCCACGACGTCATGGAGGAGGCCGCATGCCACTGAGACGATGTCCAGTCTCAGATCCGCGAGGATTCCAGCCACCTCAAGCGGATGGCTCAGATAGGGCTCGCCCGAGCGGCGGACCTGTCCTTGATGCGCCTGGGCCGCCACCACGTAGGCAGCCCGGAGCAGATCGAAGTCAGCGTTGGGTTGATAAGTCCGGACCCGGTCCCGAATCGTCTCGAACCGAATCATCGTTGGCCCTATCTCCCAATTTACCCTAGCAGCCGGTGGACAAAGTGGCGTTAGTGCCGAGAGTGGTAAGGCGCCCGGCTGACAAGGCGCGCGAGGGAGAAATACCCGGTGTATTTCGACCGCAGCGCAACGATGAGCAACGCGGAGCGGGGCGGCCAGTTCTCGAGGTGGGTACCAGCCGGGATGCATCGCCACTCGAGCCCCCACCGGGAGAACTGGGCCATATGACTTTGTTCACAGGCTGCTAACGGCGCAACCGCCTCAACTGGGTTGGAGAGATTTCGCCAAATCTGCGGCGGCTGCCGGCCTCCTTGACATTCGTTCCCGGATTGGAGTCAAAAAACCCCCGCCGGCCGCGGCCGAAGCGCGCGGCCGACGGGGGCCTGGACTTGATCGATGCTCCGCTGTCTAGCGCTGCGCGGCGGCTTCCGCAGCGGCAACAGCGGCGGCGACCGCTTCCACCGCCAGCCGATCGCGGATAGCGATCGCTCGGCTCCGGTATTCGTCGGCGTCCGCAACGAGAGCCGACGCGTTGCGGGGATCCACCTTGGCCAACTCCCGCAGGAGCAGGTTCTTGTAGACCAGCGCGTCCACGTATTCGTCGTTCCGCTCGAGGGCCAGGTCGAGGTGCTCTATCCCCAAGTCGATGAATTCGCGACGCTGCCGCTCGCTCAGGTCGGGGTCGCGGTAGACCTTGTCCCAGTAGTAGGTCGCGATGAGGTAGTAGCCCTCGGGGTTAGCGGGGTTCACGTCCCGAGCCCGTCCGAGCCATTCCATCGTCTCGTCGAAACGGCCGTACTTGTTGAGCAGGTTGGCGACCTGCCGGTAGCCGATCGGATCGTCGGGATTCATCTCGACGGGAACCTGGTAGGCGGCGATGGCTTTGTCGAGGAGCGGATTCGTGTCGGGATCGTGATACCGCTCGTACACGTCGGCCAACCCGTAGTAGCGCTCCGGAGTCTCCGGATCGAGTTCGATCAGGCGATTGAAGTAGTGCTCCGCCCCCTCGAGGTCGTCGAGGTGGTCACGGTGGATTCCGGCGAGCTGTTCGGAGGCGTAGCGTTCGTAAACCCCGATGCCCTCCCTCGACGCTTCGTCGAGGTTCGGGTCCGCGAGCGCGGCTGCGACTACGTCGAGGGTGTCCTCGTAACCGTCGAGTGCGGCGTCGAGATAATCCTCGTTCTCTGGATCGTCGAAAGTGTTCGGGCTATAGAGCAGATGGTGGCTGCTCGCGCTGAAGAAGCGCAGCGTGGTCTGGATGAGCGGTTTGTCATCCGGCGCGCTTGCGGTAGCCTCGGCGTAATACTGGATCGCGTCCTCGTAGTCCCTCCTGCCGTAGGCCTCGTTGGCCTTACCGAAGGCCCGCATGGCCTGCAGCATGTCGACGTAGTTGCCGAACCACCCGGGAAGCGGGGACACCGCGATCCCGATGACGAGCGCCAAAGCGACTCCGCCCGAGATGCGGGCGACCTTTTTCTGTTTGTCGTTCACGGCGTGTGATCTCCTCTGGCTGCGCGAGCGGCTACCGGGCGACGATCCCCACGCGCTCGACGCCGTTTCCCTTCACGATGTCCAAGACCTCGACCACGTCTCCGTAGGTCAGGAAGGGGTCAGCTTTCAGAAAGACTGTCTTGTCGGCGCGGGTCTCGAAGATGTCGCGGATGCGCAGGGGGAGTTCCTCCCGCGCGACAACCTGTTTGTTGATGGTTACCTGTCTGCTCGAGTCGATACTCAGCACGAGTTGGTTCGGATCGGGCTCGGCATCGATGACCTGATCCTGGTTGTCCGGCATCTCCACGTCGTGACCCTGCTGGGTGAGCGGCGTCACGATCATGAAGATGATGAGGATTACCAGGAGCACGTCGATGAGCGGTGTGATGTTGATGTCGGAAGTGACTCCGCCTTTGGCGAATCCTGCCATTCCCATGATGTTTTCTCCCGGGTGTTGACCCGTTGAGGGTTACTGCCCTTCCGCCCGTTCGGTGATGAGGCCGATCTCTTCGGCCCCGCCATCGCGGCAGAGCGACATGAGGCCGAGCACCTCGTGGTACGCGAGCCGCTCGTCAGCCTTCAGGAAGAGAACCTTCTCCGACTTGCCTGCGAACTTCGCGAGAAGGGCGGTAGGCAGCTCCTGCTGCGTGGTGGAGATGAGGTCGAGATAGATCGCCCCATCCTCGCGGATAGCGACGTTCACAACGTCGTCGCTATCGGGGTGGTCGAGTCCGTAATCGGCTATCGGAAGCTTGACGTCCACTCCCTTCTGCAGAAGCGGCGTCACGACCATGAAGATGATGAGCAACACCAGCATGACATCCGCGAGGGGGGTCACGTTGATGTTGGCGTTGACGTCCTTGTTACCAAGATTTGCCATTCCCATGACACGTTACTCCTTGGTTTCCCTGTCCGCGTCTGCTCCGGGCATCAGCGGAATGAGGCCCGCCGACACCGCCGCCCGATAGCCGGAAGAGGCTTTGGGGCAACGGCGCCAGCGGGGAGGCATGAAGGGGGACTCCGGCGATCCGCGTTAGCGGCGCGCCATGAAGTCGATGAGTTCGGAGGCGCCGTTGTCCATCTCGACGCCGAAGCCGTCCGCCCGGTTCGTGAGGTAGTTGAAGGCCCACACGGCCGGAATGGCAACGAAGAGCCCGAACGCGGTCGCGATAAGCGCCTCCGCGATTCCGGCCGACACCGCGCCGATTCCGCCGGACCCGGTCAGCGCCATCCCGCGGAACGCGGTGATGATGCCGAGCACGGTTCCCAGCAGACCCACGAAGGGGGCGGTGGCGCCCACGGTGGCGAGTCCGGAGAGGTTGCGCCGCAGGTCCATCGCGCTGATGGCGGTGGCCCGCTGGATGGCCCGGTGGGCGGCCTCCATCGTCGTGTCCTTGTCCGCGCCGCCTTCCTCTGTCTGGTACTGGATTTCCTGAAGCCCGGCGAGCAGCACTTTGGCGAGGTGGCTGTTCCTGACTTCCTTGTCCTTGCTCACCTTGATGGCGGTGTCGATGTTGCCCGCCTTGAGCTCCTTGGCGATGCGCACGGAGTAGCTGCGGGACTGGCCCTTGGCCTTCTGGTACGTCAGCCAGCGCTCGATCATGATCGAGAGCGAGTAAACCGACATGATGGCCATCACGCCGTTGATGAGCTTTGCGGCCGGCCCCATGTGGGTCCAGATCTCAAGCAGGTCAAAAGACATTCCGTTAATCCTCCTGGGATCTAGGGGAAAAGTGGTGGGGTTTCGCCGCCCCGGATTGGGTTGAGGGTCGGTACGAAGCGATTCGCTGCGATCTGGTCAATCCGAATGCGGGGCAGGGCGAAATCTGCCTTGAAAAAGTCGTAGTGATTGTTGTGGGTCAGGAAATCGGCTTTCCGGACATCCGTTCCCGACGGGTGTCAGCCAAGGTTGAACGTCACCGTGACGGTCATGACGATGGGGACCGGCACTCCGTTGAGCAGGGTGGGTTGGTACCTCCACTGCCGCACGGCATCCATCGCCGATTGGTCGAGGAGTGGAATCGAGCGGAGCACGGAGATATTTGTCACATTGCCGCTCGGATCGATGATGGCCTCGAGAATCACCACGCCGGAAACCCGCGCCTGCTTGGCGATTTCGGGATATATCGGCTGTACGTACACCGTGCGGGTCGGCTCGCGGATTTCTCCACCCACGCGGACGGGAGCGGCCTTGGGCGGCGGGGGCGGCGGTCCGGATGGCAGGCCGCCGACGATTCCGCCGATGATTCCACCGGGGACTCCGCCCTCGACACCACCGGGAACACCAAAGTCCACAGCGCCGTCACCGATGTCATCCGGAATGTCCACGGGAGCCACGAATTGGGGTGTGGTGTTGAGCACCGGCTTCGGGGCAGCTCGCCGCTGGGCCTTCGGTGGCGGCGGTGGCGGCGGCGGTGGCGGGGGCGGCGCCGCCGCCATGAAGGTCATGATGCCCTCGGGGGTCGGGAGGTTGATTGTCAGGATGGGGATGACGATGAACGCCAGCACGGCTCCCCCCTGGAGCAGGAAGGAGAAGGCGAAGCTGCCGAGGGAACGCCCGGCGCTCCCGGTTCCCGCCACTCGGAATGTTGGTTCTCTTGTCGAGTCTGCCACGTTGATCTCCTTCTCCCCGAATCCAGCCCGTCCTCGGAAGCGGAGAACAGCCCGGTGAGCCACCATCTCCGGAGGCCGCACAGAGCGGCAGGCGACTTGCCAGGCTGCTGGGGAAGGTGGAGAAAGTAGCACTCGGCCCCCGGTATGTCAACAGAGAATAGATGCCGTAACGGACCACTCAGGGGGCTGGCGTTTCACTCGCCGGGCGACCTGCGCCGTGCTCGTTTGCTCGGGCACCCGGTGGGTGGAGTCAAGCGAGTACCGAGCTCCTTTTGGCGGGAGAACCGGGCTGCGCAGTTGGTCCGCGAGGCTGCCGGGTTTAGCGCAGCGAGAAGCGGATCACCAGATCACTGAGCGAGGCCACCGGCCGGCCGTTTCGTTGGGCCGCGCGGAATCTCCACTCCGACTCTACGACCCTGATGGCTTCCGCATCGAGTCCTGGTACGGACCGCAGGATCCGCAGTACCTCGACCGTCCCGCGTTCCGTTATCAGGGCTCGCAGCACCACGCGCCCGCGGATCCCGTCTCGGAGCGCCTCCTTCGGGAAGCGGGGGCGCGGCATGGAAAGCGCGACGGGTGGCTCGTCCGGGGGCGGGAGCACCGGATCGGCCTCCTCGCGCAGGCCACCGATCTGGCCACCTTGAACCCCACCGGGAATGCCACCGACTACACCTTCCGGTTTGCCGAACTCCAACCCGTCCCAGAGTCCCGCGGGAATGCCGTTCTCGGCCCCGAACGTCATGGGAATCTCCGCCGCTTCGAGCACCTGGAGCAGATCGGCGCGAGCGAGAGGGGCAGCGAGTCGGCTTCGGGATGTGTCCCGAGCCGTAGTTGCCGGGTCCTCGGGATCCGGTCTCGCCATGGGATCCCCCTGGCGGAGCGCCGCTGCTGGAGGCGCGAAGAGGCGGATCCGGTACGCGTCGATCGTCGGTAACTCGTCCTCGTGTACCGCGAAGGAGGGATACAGCAGCAGCACCAGGAGAGCGCCGTGCAGCGACAAACCGAGGGGCAGGGAAATCCCGAACCCGGGCGACGGGGTGTCCGGCATGCCAAGGAGAATCCGTGTTCTTCCTCTGGAAAGTCCAGACGGCACCTGGCAAGAACCTCGCTGCGCGAGTCTAGCGGCCTGTGGATAGAGTGGCGTGAGCGCCGAAACCCCCACCGGCAGAACTGGCCTTGGTGTATTTGGACCGAAGCGCAGCGCGGAGCGCCAATTCTCCGGTTGGGGGGGGCGGTTCAGCCGGGCTGCATCGCCGGTCGTTTCCGGAGCGGGGCGCAAGCACCGCTCCGGAAACCCGGCTTGAGCGCCGGGAGAATCAGACCCTGACCGGAGGCGCCTGGGGCCGTTGCTGTTCCGCGGTTGCCGCCGTGCCGCCCCGTACCGAGCGCCACCACAAGACAATCGGCGAAGCGATGGCGATCGAGGAGTAGGTGCCCACGACGACCCCGGCTACCAGCACGAAGGAGAAAGCACGGAGCACCTCGCCGCCCCAGACGAACAGCGCCCCTACCGCGAGCAGGGTGAGCCCTGACGTGAGGATGGTGCGGCGGAGTGTCTGGTTAATTGCCAGGTTCACGATCTCCGGGAGCCTCAGTCGGCGGTGGATATGACGGTTTTCGCGGATCCGATCGAAGATGACGATCGTGTCGTTGACCGAGTAACCCACGAGTGTCATGAAAGCGGCGATCACGTTCAGACTGATCTCGTAGTCGAAGAGGGAAACGAGAGCCAGCGTTACGAGGACGTCGTGGATGACCGCGATGGTGGCGCCGACCCCGTACACCGGCTCGAATCGGAAGCCGATGTAGATGAGCATCGCGAAGAGCGCCAAGATGGTGGCGTTCCGCGCCCGCCGCCGGAGTTCTTCGCCGACCACCGGCCCCACGATCTCGGTGCTCACGGATACCAGTTCTCCCGCAGCTCCAGCGCGGAGCGCTTCGAGAATGCGGTTGGCCGTCTCGTCGATTCCAGCCTCGGGTGCCGGCTGCGCCGCGTCGCCCGGATCCTGCCCCGCCATGGGCTCGTCCGTTGGCTCTTTTTCGACCCGGATCATGACCTGGTTCATCTCGGGCCGGTCGTAGCTCTGGATCACGGCGCTTCCGTACCCGAGCGCGCTGACGGTCTCCCGTACGGCATCGATTTCCGGAGACACGGCGAACTTGGCTACCACCAGGGTGCCTTCGGAGAAGTCGATGCCGTACCGGAGCCCGTCCTTCCGGATGATGTCCAAAACCCCCGCGGCAACCACTACGAGGGAGACTGCGGCGAACCACCACCGATACTTGATCCAGTTGATCCGGGTGTCGCCGACGATGTCCATCAGGGGGTTGCTAAATGCTGAGCGCCGGGACCTGGCGCCGTCCGGAGAGCACCAGGTCGAAGATGTAGCGCGAAACGAACACGGCGGTGAAGACGTTGCTGATGAGTCCGATGCTGAGGGTCACCGCGAATCCCTGGACCGGTCCGGTGCCGAACTGGAAGAGGATCGCAGCGGCCACCAGGCTGGTCATGTTCGCGTCCACGATCGTCCAGAAGACGCGGGAGAACCCGACCGAGATCGCGGTCCGCGGGGGCTTGCCGGTCCGCATTTCCTCCTTGATCCGCTCGAAGATGAGGACGTTTGCGTCCACTCCCATACCGATCGTCAGGATGACCCCGGCGATTCCGGGAAGCGTCAGCGTGGCTGCGAAGTAGGCCATCGCCCCGAGCAGGATGAGGAGGTTCAGGGTGAGGGCGATGACGGCGTTCACCCCGGAGAGCCGGTAGTAGAAGAGGATGAACAGCAAGACGCCGGCCAGACCCACCAGCGACGCGGTTACGCCGCTCCGGATCGAGTCCGCGCCGAGGGAGGGCCCTACGGTGCGTTCCTCCTGGTACTCGAGGGATGCCGGTAGCGCTCCGGCGCGCAGGACGAGCGCGAGATCGACCGCTTCATCGATCGTGAAATTTCCGGTGATCTGGCCCTGGTCGTAGATCGGGCTCTGGATGACGGGAGCCGAGACAGCAAGGTCATCGAGGACGATCGCCATCTGACGGCCCACGTTGGCGCCCGTAAACTCGCGGAACCGGGAAGCTCCCTCGGCATGCAGGCTGAACTCCACATTGGGCGTATTCGTCTGGAAGTCGATCGCCTGCCGGGCGTTCCTGAGATCACGGCCGGTGATGGCGGCGACCCGGTTCACCTGGTAGTAACCGGTAGCGCCGGTCGGCAGTTCCGTCGGGATGTTCTCCAGCGCGCTGTTCAGCGGAGGCAGCGCCGCTTCGTCGAGGGCCGGCCCCGCCTGCACGAGCCGGAGTTCCAGCTGGGCCGTTGCCCGGATGATCTCCTTTGCCCGCGCGACGTCCTCGTAGCCGGGCAACTGCACCAGGATCTGGTCGCCGGTGTTCCCGTGGGTCGTGATGACCGGTTCCGCGACACCCAACTCGTCGACGCGCCGCCGGATGGTCTCCATCGCCTGAGCCACGGTCTGTTCGCGGACCACGATTTCTTCGCTGGGGCGCAGGCTGAACGACCAGTCGCCGCCGCCGGCGCTGCGGAGATCCCAGCCCGGCCAACTGAAGGCGACAATGTCCCGGACCTCGCGGAGGCGGGAATCGTCCAGATTCAGGATGGTGAGCCGTCCGAGTCCCTCCGTCTCTACGTCTGCGAAGTCAATCTCCTCGTTGTCGAGGCGTTCCGCGAACTGCTCGGCAGTCTCGTCGGTCAGGACCCGCACCGCGTCCTCGGTATGCACCCGCATGACGAGATGGATGCCGCCCTGGAGATCCAGCCCCAGCACGATCCTGTCCCGGGGCGGGTTGATCACATATACCAGCCCCGCGACCAGCAGAAGGAGCAGAACCCCTTTGAGGCGAAGACTTCTGGCCATTCTCTCGCTGGTGGAAGTGCCGCCGAGCCGATCAGTGCTTCTTCTCGACCACGCCGGCGACTGCGCTCTTCGAGACCTGGAGCTTGACCGAGTCGGTGACCTTTAGCTGCACGATGTCGCCCTGGATTCCGGCGATGGTCCCGTGAATCCCGCCGGAGGTGACGACCCGGGCGCCGCGTTCGAGGCTCCGCAACATCTGTTCCGTTTCCCGTTGGCGTTTGCGCATGGGACGAAAGACGATGAAGTAGAAGATTCCGAAGATGACGGCGAACAGGACGATCTGCATGCCGAATGGGCTGCCGCCCGGGTCCGCCTGGAGCAGTGTGGGGAGCATGGTCAGAATCCGTTTCTATGATGCGCTGATGTGAAAAAACCCGCATCCCCCTAGGGAGAGCGGGCCGGGCACCGAACCGCGCGGCAGGATACCACGTCGAGCGACGTCGAGCGGTTTCCGGACGGGGCCACGCGGCATGGTTGGTCCGGACCGTGAACGCAGTTTCGGTTGAGCCCCGCCCGGAATCCGCCCGGCGCTTCGCGCCGGGAACCGCAACTCCCTCGCGCGCTTGGCGCGCGCTTCGGCGAGTTCCGATTCGTCGTTACTTTTTTGTGAACGGGGGCGAGCCCCCTTTCACACTTTCCCCCGAACTCGCGGGCAGCGAACAGAGTTCGCTGCCATCAGTTTTCGCCCGGACGGGTCTCCGCCACCCTCAAGCGATGTCGAGCGGTTTCCGGACGGGGCCACGCGGCGCGGTTGGTCCGGACTGTGAACGCAGTTTCGGTCGAGGCCCCATCCGGGAACCGCCCGGCGCTTCGCGCCGGGCATCGCAACTCCCTTGCGCGCCTCCGGCGCGCGGCGGCAAGTCGCGATGCGTCGTTACTTTCTTGTGAAAGGGGGTGGACCCCCTTTCACACTTTCCCCCGAACTCGCGGGCAGCGAACAGAGTTCGCTGCCGTTAGTTTTTTCTGGGAGGGTTCAGCGCGGCCCTTGTCTCGGGTCGAGCCGTTTTGAGGATGGGGCGGTGGAATCGAGGTTGGTCTGGATTGTGAGTGCTGATCCCGTCGGGGCCCATCCGGGAACCGCCCGGCGCTTCGCGCCGCGTATCGCAACTCCCTTGCGCGCCTCCGGCGCGCGGCGGCGAGTCGCGATGCGTCGTTATCTTTTGTGAAAGGGGGCGAGCCTCTTTCCACCTAGCCAGGGCTGCCGGCAGACCTCCAGCGGTGGCGGTTCTCTTCGTGGAACTCGAAGAAGCAGTCCGCGGCGATCGCCTCGCGCAACCGTTCCATGAGTCCCGCGTAGAACGTGAGGTTGTGGGCGCTCAGCAGGGTGGCGGCAATTCGCTCCTTGGCTCGAAGCAGGTGGTGCAGCCAGGCGCGGCAGTAGTCACGGCAGGCCAGGCACTCGCACTCCTCATCGAGCGGAGCGACATCGTCCCGGTACGGAGCCCGCGAAACGTTCAGCCGGCCGGTCGAAGTGAAGACGATGCCCCGTCGAGCAAGCCGCGTAGGAATCACGCTGTCGAAGAGATCCATACCGAGCCCGGCGGATTCGATCAGGTCCGCCGGGAGTCCAGCCCCCATGAGGTACCGAGGTCGCTCTTCTCCGAGCACTTCGGCGGAAAGCGCCGTCATCCGGCGGGTGTCTTCGCCCGCTTCCCCCATCAACAGCCCGCCGATTCCGAATCCATCGAATCCTTCCCCGGGGGGGCCGAGCGACACGAGGGCCCGGGCGTTGTCCCGCCTCACGTTCGCCAGCGTCCCGCCCTGGACGATCCCGAAAAGGAGTTGGCCCGGGGGCCGACGCGGGACGAGCGAGCGCTCCGCCCACCGGAGGCTGCGGGCCGCCGCTCGTTCGACCTCTTCCGGCGGGGCAGGTAGGGAGAGGCATTCGTCAAGCACCATCGCGATGTCGGATCCGAGGTTCCGCTGGATCTCGATGGCTCTCTCCGGAGTCAGGTCGTGGGGCGACCCGTCCCGATAGGAGCGCAGATGCACTCCGGTCTCCGAAACCTTGCGGAGGGTCTCAAGGCTTGCCACCTGGTAGCCGCCGCTGTCGGTGAGGATCGGCCGGTCCCAAGCCATCAGGCGGTGCAGGCCGCCGAGCGTGGCGATCCTCTCGTCTCCCGGCTGCAACATCAGATGCCAAGCGTTGCTTAGCAGGATGCGCGTCCCCGTAGCGATCACTCCGGCGCTGGTCAGCCCCCGGATCGCGCCTCCGGTCGCAACCGGCATGAAGGTGGGCGTATCAACCGGGCCGTGGGCGGTGAGGAGCTGTCCCAGCCGGGCTCCCCCGCTTCTTTGGAGGATCTGGAAGCTCACCGGTCAACAGCCCGTGGTGGAACCCGGGTGAGCGCCGAGAGCGGCGAGGCCCAGTTCTCCCGGTGGGGCCAGTTCTCCCGGTGGGGGCCCGGCTGACAAGACGCGCGAGGGAGGAGCCCCCACCGGGAGAACTGGCCCGAGTGTATTTCGACCGAAGCGCAACGACGAACGATGCGAAGCGGAGGGTTTCAGCCGGAATGGATCGCCGCTCGAGCCCCCACCGGGAGAACTGGGCCGCATGGGTTTCAGCACGGGCTGTTCAGGAGTAGCCGGTCGATCGCGGCGGCCACCCCGTGCGCGTCGTTTGACGAGGTGATCTCGAAGCCTCGAGCCTTCAACTCCGGTTCGGCGTTTTCCATGAGAACCCCCATCCCCGCGGCTTCGAGCATTTCCAGATCGTTCCAGTTGTCTCCGATCGCGAGCGTAGCGCTGAGCGGAAAACCGGCTTCCCGGGCGACCCGTTTCAGTGCGGTTCCCTTGTTCGCCGTGCTTGCCAGAACGTCCAGCAGACCGAGACGGGTGGCGGCGTATTCGGTGCGCTCGAGGTTGACCGAATCACCAAGCGATTCCAAAAGGTCCCGCTCGGCTTCGCGGCAGGCCTCGGGGGTGCCGGCGAGCACGAGGTGCAGGGGATCCTCCGAAAACGTCGGAGCGGGGTCGAAGCGTGGCGTTGGGCGGACGGTTCTGAGGTAACGGGTGACCCGGGGCGTTGCAGGCGAATGGGCCGTGATCCGCACGGTGCCGTCGCGCTCGCTGATCAGGGCAGGAATTTCCAGGCGCAGCGCAGTTCGGACCGCTCGCTCCGCTGCCGCTTTCGGGAGGGGGATCTCCGCAATGGTCTGGTGGAACCGCCGGATCAACGCGCCTCCGTGCCCCACCCGGAAGGCAGCCCCGGAAAGGGTCGCAGTCAGGACTTCCAGTTCCGCGTAGCGCCGGCCTGAGATAAATGCGACCACCACGCCCGCTTGTTCCGCGCGGGCGAGCGCCGCCCGGTCAGGTTCGGAGATCTCCTTCTGCGAGTTCAGCAGGGTACCGTCGAGGTCAACGGCAAGGAGTCCGAAACGGGGCGCTGAGCTGGCTGCGTTGCCCCCGGTCGAGCCGCCACCGGTAGAACCGGGGCGCGTAACGTCGTCCACGGCCTGCTAGCCGCCGGCGGCGAGAGTCAGCTCGTGCCTGTCTGCGGCGCGAGCGCCGCCAACCCGTGGGGAAAGTGCCCCGCATCCACCGGTTTCCACGGCCCTTCCCTGTCTTGCGTCGTCGGTGCGGTGCGCGGTGCTTTTCCCACGGGCTGCTAGTGGGGCGAGGTAATGCCGTCCCAGATGCGAATGCGTCGGATCCGGTCTCCCGGCTCGATCTGATCGAGAACCGCGAATCCGTCCCGGACGTGCCCGAACAGCGTGTAACGGCCGTTGAGGTGCGGCTGGGGAAGCAGGGTGATGAAGAACTGGCTGCCCCCGGTGTCCTTGCCGTCCAGAGCCATCCCGACGCTTCCACGCATGTAGAAGCCTTCGCCGATCTCGCAACGGATCGTGTAGCCGGGCCCTCCGGAGGAGTCGCCCCGCGGATCCCCTGCCTGCAGGACGAAGTTCGGTACCACCCGGTGAAAGCGCAGCCCGTCGTAGAAGCCTTCGCGAGCGAGACGAATGAAGTTGGAGACCGTCCGGGGAGCATCGCCGATGAAGAGTTCGATCTCGATCTCCCCGCGCGCGGTTTCGATCCAGGCCAACGGGCTGAAGGGGGCCTGCAGCATGGCCCGGTATTCGGCGGAGTCGAGAGTTTCGGCCGCGGCTGGTTCTTCCGGCGCTTCGCCCGAGCGGCGGAGGAACTCATGAGCTTCGCGGCGGACCGGCCAGGCCGGGTCGGCCAGGGCTTCGCTGGCAAACTCGATCCGGTCGTTTTCTGACCCCTGGGCCAGTCCCGCGCGCAGGGCGGCCAGCCGGAAGTCGGGGATTGCGGCGGTGTCGGCGGCATAGGCCTCCCGGAGCCTCCCGCCCCCGGTCTCGAGGCGCCCCAGGGCGGACGCCGCCGCGGCACGCTCGTAGGGATCCTCGGCTTCCAGGTGCCGGACGAGTGCTGCGACCACTTCGGGACTGCCGTCTCCCGCACTCCTCAGGGCTTCCTCGAGTTCGCCGAGCCCGGTGAGTCCGACCGCGCGCACCCTGGGATCTTCGTCGGTGAGCAGGTTCCGCAGCAGGAAATTGCGGATACGCGCATCCCGAATCTCCGAGAGCCGCCGGGCCATGGCGATCTTCCCGACGGGATCGCGATCAGACCACCCCGAGAGCAGCAGGAAGAACCCCTCCTCGTCCTGCGGGTAAAGAGCTCGGACGGCGCCGGCGCGCACCTCTGGATCGGGAGATTGCATCCGCTGGATCAGGGCATCCATTGCTTCCGGGTGGCGCACCCTGGCCAGCCCCGCGAGGGCCTCACGCCGGATTGCCGGAACCGGGTCGTCGAGCGCCGAAAACAGCCTCGCCGCGGTCGTGGACCCTACCGGCAAGTCGGCCTCCGCCAGCGCGCGGATGGCGCGCATCGCTTCGATCGTTACCGTGTCGCTCGGGTGGCTGAGCTCAGGGGTGAGGTCGTCGGCCACTGCCAGCCCCGTCGAGCCGAGGCCGCGAACGCCGAGTGCCCGGATGACCGGGTCCGGTGAGCCGGCGTAGGCGCGATGCAGCGACACGAGAGCAGGATCCCGGAGACGGGCCGCGGTCCAGGCAGAAGGCCACCAGAGCGTCCGTGGCGATCCGTCGCGACCGAGGATTGCGGCAGTGTCACCAGGGTCTCCCCCGTCGTCCCTGATTCGGGCCAGCGCGAAGAGTCCAAGTCTGGCTTCGTCCCAGGAGGTGCGTCGGCGGAACGCCTCCACGTCCTCGCGCCGGTCGGAGTAGCCGGAGGCCTCCACCAGCTCGGCAAGGTGGCCGGTAACGATTTCGCCGGCCCGTTCTCCGCCCCGCCGGCCGAGCGCTTCGATCGCCTTTTCGCGAACTCGTCCGGAGGCGTCCAGCAGCGCCGCCTCCAGCGCCGAGACGGCTTCCTCCGGTAACGGGTCTTCGACGATGCCCAGTGCGAAAGCCGCGGTGGAGCGAACGGCGCCCGCTGCGTCGGCGGCGAGGGCGGCGACCAGGGGTTCAACGGCCTCAGGGCGGCCGATACGTCCGAGGGCAAGCACCGCCCGGCGCCTGACCTCGGGATCGGGGTCGTAAACCCGGTCACGGAGCCATCCGTCGCCGAAGGATCGCGCGTCCTCGAGGGAGAGCACGCGGGCGAGGCGCTCGGGGGTAGGAAGGACCGGCGGCGCGGGAGCCTGCTGTTCCCCGCGCGTGCCCTGCGCGGAAGAGGCCTGACCGAGGACCGGAGACAGACCAAGAAGGACGAGTAAGCGCAGCGCTGCCCGTCGGGACCGCAGCCCCGGGGATCGGCGGATCAGGGGGAAAGCGTGGTCTCGCAAAGGGTGTGGCGGCGGATGACGTCTTCCCGAAGCGCGAACCCGATGCCCTCGCCCTCGGGTATCGGGAGCGAACCGTCGGGATCCACGGTTACTGGGGGCTCGATGATTTCCTCGGTGAAGTAGCGCTCGGAGGCGGCCACATCTCCCGGCATCGAGAAGCCGGACAGCGAGGAAAGATGGATGTTGTGGGCCCGGCCGACGCCGCTCTCCAACATCCCGCCGCACCACACCGGAATCCCGTGACTTTCGGCCAGGGCGGCGATGTCCCGCGCCGAGCTGAGTCCTCCGACCCGCCCCGCCTTGACGTTAATGATGCGGCACGCCGCCATCTCGATCGCCAGCCGCGCGTCCGCGACGGAATGCACCGATTCGTCGAGACAGATCGGCGTCGAAATCTTGCGCTGGAGGATGGCGTGGTCCCGGATGTCATCGTGTGCTAGCGGCTGCTCGATCATCATCAGCCCGAAGCGATCGAGTTCCCGGAAGAGCGGCTCGTCCTTAAGGGTGTAGGCGCTATTCGCGTCCACCATGAGCGGCATGTCGGGATAGCGCTCCCGCACTCGCTTCACGACTTCGAGGTCCCAACCCGGCTTGATCTTGATCTTGATCCGCCGATAGCCGCGGGAGAGTTCGAGACCGATCTTTTCGAGGAGCTGCTCCACGGTGTCCTGGATGCCGATCGAGACCCCGGAGACCGTGCGTGAGCGGGTTCCTCCCAGGACGCCCGCGAGCGGTTTGCCCTCGAGGCGCGCAAAGGCGTCCCAGACGGCCATCTCGATCGCGGCTTTGGCCATGTTGTGACCTCGCACGCGGGCGAAGGAGGGGGCGACCTCGTCCGGATGCGAGTAGTCGCTCGCGGCGGCCAGCGGCCAGAGGAAATCGCGGATTACGTGTTCGGCGGTCCGGACCGTCTCGTACGAATAACCCGGCGCGGCGTCGGCGACGCACTCGGAATGGCCGCTGACGCCATCCACCCGAGCTTCAAGGAGGAGGAACTGCTGCGTCGTGACCCGCGCGAAGCTGGTCTCGAAGGGGTACTTCAGATCGAGCCGGAGTTCCCGGATGGTGAGTTGTTCAATCTTCATTTGGCGGCCACGAATGTTAAGCGGCAACGGCGGCCCAGATGTCCGTAAAGGGTCAGCGAGGCCTGCAGAACGCAGACGACACCCGCCGGTGTGGGCTGCCTCGCCGCTCTACAATCGTCGAGCCGACGGAAAACAGACCTGCCACAGGTGACTACGAAACGATGAGCCCGGAAATCCGCGGCGTCTCCATCCTGGGAGCGACGGGTTCGATCGGTTCCACGACCCTCGAGGTGGTGGACCGGTTTCCCGAGCGGCTTCGGGTTGCCGGCCTCGCCGCCGGCCGCTCGACGGAGCGGTTGGCATCCCTGTGCGAGCGCTATCGGCCGGACCTGGTGGCGCTGGGTAGTGAGGAAGAGGCGGAAAAATTCGAGGGCGCCTATCGGCACCGGCTGCCGGGCCTGGGAATTGAGGGCGGACCCTCGGCCCTTGAGCGGGTAGCCACTCTCCCGGATGCGGGATTCGTCATGTCGGCTATCGTGGGCGCGGCCGGGCTTCGACCGACGCTGGCCGCGCTCCGCAGTGGGAAGGTGGTGGGCCTCGCCAACAAGGAATCCCTGGTGGCCGCTGGGGCCGTGATGACCCGCGCCGCCGCAACGTCCGGGGCGCGGCTCATCCCCGTGGATAGCGAGCACGCGGCGATTCACCAGTGCCTCGCCGGCCGGTGCGATCCCGTCCGCCGCATCTGGCTGACGGCTTCCGGTGGTCCGTTCCGTACCGCCTCGAGCCTCGAGATCGCCGAAGCGACTCCGGAAACCGCGCTCCGTCATCCGACGTGGCGGATGGGGCCCAAGATCACTATCGATTCCGCCACCATGATGAACAAGGGCCTTGAGATGATCGAGGCTCGCTGGCTCTTCGATCAGCCGCCGGAGTCCATTCGCGTAGTGGTGCATCCGCAGTCCGTGGTGCACTCCATGGTCGAGTTCGAGGACGGTTCGATCCTCGCCCAGCTCGGGGTCACCCACATGCGCACGCCGGTGCAGTATGCGCTGACCTGGCCCGAGCGCCTTCCGACAGGCCTCGCCCCACTGCCGCTCGATCAGCCACTCGATCTCCGCTTCGAACCTCCCGACCCGGATCGCTTTCCGTGCCTCCGCCTCGCCGCCGAAGCGCTGGCTGCGGGAGGTGACGCGCCCGCGGTACTGAACGCGGCGAACGAGGCCGCGGTGGAGGCTTTTCTGGACCACCGGCTTTCGTTTCCCGGGATCCCCGCAGTCGTCGCTGAGACACTGGCCGCGCGTTCGCCGACAGAACCGAACGACCTGGAAGGAGTCGCCCGGGCCGATGCCTGGGCACGCGCCTTCGCCCGGGAACTCATCGCCGATCGGGCGCTGGCGGCTACCGGTTAGTTCCTGGCCATGCTCACCATCCTCGCTTTCGTGCTCGTGGTGGGCACGCTCGTCGTCGTCCACGAATTCGGCCACTTCCTCGCGGCGCGCTTCATCGGAGTCCGCGTGGAGACCTTCTCGATCGGATTCCCTCCCAACATCTACCGCCGGCGGGTCGGTGATACCGAATGGACCATCGGCCTGCTGCCGCTCGGCGGCTACGTCAAGATGGCAGGAGACGCGCCGGGGCAGGGCGGGAGCGACCCCGCCGAACTCCAGAATCGGACCCGCGGCGAACGGCTCGCCATCCTCTTCGCCGGCCCGGCCATGAATTTCGTGCTGGCGGTGGCGATCCTGTCTGGGCTTTTCTATTTTGGGATGGAGCGGCGGGTGGGCCTTTCCGATCCCCCGGTCGTTTCCTACGTCGCCGAGGGGTCTCCGGCCAGCGTTGCCGGTGTTCGGGCCGGAGACCGGATCGTGGCGATTGCCGGTGAGCCGGTTCCCGACTGGCGTACCGCGATGGAGCACATCATCGTGCGGCCGGACCAGGAGGTCGTCTTCGCGGTGGACCGAGGCGGAACGCCCACGCAGTTCTCGGTCACGGTGGCTTCCGTGGGGCCCGACGCGTTGGGCTACGCGGGGGTCGGGCCTCCCGCGCCGCCAATCATCGATGCGGTCAAACCCGGCAGCCCCGCGGAGGCGGCCGGCATTCGTCCGGACGATCTCATCGTTCGGGTGGACGACATCCGGGTGGGAAGTACCAACGAGGTGGCGGCGTTCGTGCGCTCCGCCGGGACCCGGGAGATCTCCCTTGGAATCGAGCGAGCCGGCAGGGAAATCGTTGTTCCGGTCACGCCGCAGCTCGCTGAGAATCCGGACGGCGGCGAACCTTCTCCCCAGGTCGGTGTGTACTTTCGGCCGCCCTTCCGCAAAGTGAGGGCGGAATCGATTCCGGACGCGCTACGGGAAGCGATCGCCGAGACCGCGCGCTGGGGAAGCCTCACGGTTGGCCAGCTTGGCCGCGTGATTCGGGGGCAGGGCTCACCACGCCAGTTCTCGGGCCCCATCGGGATCGCGCAGGCCTCCGGCGACGCCATCCGACGCGGTCCCACGGAAGTACTGTTGCTCATGGCGATCCTGAGCCTGAGCCTTGGAGTGCTCAACCTGCTGCCAATTCCTGTCCTCGACGGCGGGCAGATCGCCGTGCTGCTCGTTGAATCGGCGGCCCGTCGCGATCTCAGCCTCGGCGTGCGGAAGGGGCTGATGGTCGCGGGCGCCGCTTTCATGTTGCTGGTCTTCGTGCTGGTGATCTACCTGGACCTTTCGAAGACCGGTCTGCTGGGCTGACTGGCCGGCGTCCGCCGACGCCGGTTCCAGACCGAGCATGCCGGACCGTCAGATGGGAACAACGACGGTGGCCGCCGCCAGGGCGAGCGCCCCGAACAGCACGCCGTCGATCCGGTCGAGCAGGCCGCCGTGTCCGGGGATGATTCGCCCGCTGTCCTTGCGCCCGGCGGCACGCTTCCAGAACGACTCAAAGAGATCACCAAGGGCTGCCGCCGCCGAGAGCCAAACGCCAAGCACGGCTGCCGTGACCAGGTCCGGCTGACCTGGAAGCAGGGGGGCGGCTGCCGCTCCGACCGCCGCCCCCACCGTCAGTTGGGAAACGAAGCCGGCCCATGTCTTGCCAGGGCTCAGCGAGGGCGCGAGCCGGGGGCCGCCAACCAGTTTGCCCCCGAAGAAGGCGCCGGCCTCTCCCACCATCACGGTGGTAAGGAGAAAGAGGAGGGCCCGCCCGCCGCTGTCACCGGCGCTGAGGGCGAGAAGCGCCGCCGTCGGAAGCCCGATCCAAGTGGCGGCGAGGAACATGGCCCCAAGCGATCCAAGTGCGGCGGGAGTCTGCGGGAGGGTGAGTGTGAAGAGCCCGAGTCCGACCATCAGGAGTGCTGGCACCGCGTCCAACCAATCGAGAGAGCCCGGCAGGCCAAGGCTGGCCAGCCCCAGCATCAACAACGCGGTCACGAGCAGCCCGGAAGTCCGGATGGAAGGGGTTCCTGCCGTGCCCGGTACCTCTGGCGGCCGAAAAATGGCGTCGGCGAAACGGACGGCTTCGCGGCACGCGTAGATCGCCGCGAACAGGATGGCGGCCTGCCGAACCCAGGGAGGCACGAGCAAACAAAGAGCCAGCACGCCCGCGGCGACCACTGTCGCGCTGATCACTCGCCGCACGTCACCCCCCGGGAATCCCCAGCGACCTGTCGCGAAAGGTCAGCCGCCGTCCCGAGGGCCCCGCATGCGAAGAAGACAAGACTTCCCGTGTTTTGCCAGGTTTGGCGTGATGCGGGGCGCTTGGTCCACGGGCTGTCAGATGCCGCCGTACCTCCGGCTGCGGCACTGGTAGGCGAGGATGGCCTCGAAGAGGTGCCGCCGCCGGAAATCCGGCCAGAGAGTAGGCGTCGTCCAAAACTCCGTATAGGCGCTCTGGAAGAGGAGGAAATTGGAGACCCTCACCTCGCCGCTGGTGCGGATCAGGAGGTCCGGATCGGGAAGGCCCCGGGTGTAGAGATATTCGCCGAAGGTGTGCTCGTCGAAATCGGGCACTCTGCCCTCGCGCGCCGCCCGTTCCGCGATCCGCCGGGCCGCATCCACGATCTCCGCCCGGCCCCCGTAGTTCAGGGCGATGTTGAGGCTGAGCCCCTGGCAGTTCGCGGTGGCCTCGGAGGTCTCCTGCAGCATGACCTGGACATCGGCAGGCAACTCGCTCAATCGGCCGATCGGCCGGAACCGGATGTCGTTGGCGATCAGATGCTCGGTTTCGAGCCGGAGGTACCGCTTGACCAGCTCCATGAGCACCTCGACCTCCTCGGCCGGCCGGCTCCAGTTCTCGATGGAAAAGGCGAACATGGTGAGGGCCCCGAGTCCGAGACCGGCGGCGCCCTCCACGGTATCCCGGACCGACTCCACCCCGGCCGCGTGTCCCTCCACTCGCTGGAGTCCCCGGGCGGCAGCCCAGCGCCCGTTTCCGTCCATGATGGCCGCCACATGAAGCGGCAGCCGGGTGCGATCAACTCGCGCGAGGAGCTCGGCGGTTTCCTCCTCGGGAGCGATGTCGAAGGTCGCGGAACTCCCGGGCACGGACCAGCCAATTTAGCAGCCTGTGGACAAAGTCACGCGGCGTTCCCGAGCCAGAAGGGATGGGGGTCGGGTAGCCCCCGCCCCCCGTCCCTTCTGCTCCGGGGTCTCCGCGGTGCTTGCGCCCCGCTCCGGAAACGAGCGTCGATGCATCCCTGCCAAAACAGCCGGTAATGAAACCCACACGGCGTTCCCGAGCCAAGAAGGGATGGGGGTCGGGTGGTCCCGCCCCCCGTCCCTTCCGCTCCGGGGTCTCCGCGGTGCTTGCGCCCCGCTCCGGAAACGGCCGGCGATCCATCCCGGCTGTTCACCGCGTCGCTGCGCGCCGCTCATCGTTGCGTTTCGGTCGAAATACACCCGGTATTCCTCCCTCACGCATCGGAAGCACTGGCCACTTGCGGCGCTCACCTCACTTTGTCCACCGGCTGCTCGCAGCGACGGGGCAGGCCCGCACGGCGGGAGCCTTCGCCCGCAACGCCTATCAGCCCGCGCGTTGCGAGTGGCGCTTGCCCAACAGCCTGTGGTGAAAGCACCCCGCACGAGCCCCGGGACGTCCCGCGCGCCGAATCTGGCGGTTTGTGTGCGTGCAGGGCGCTTTCCCCACAGGTTGGCGGTGCGAATCGCTGCGCGATTCACTCCACCGTCTTTCGTGGGGAGGGGAAACCCCTCCCCACACCCCACCCCCGCGGCGTTGCGCGCCGCGAATGGATGCCTTCAGAGTTCCACCACAGGCTGCTAAGGAGCCGCCGTCGTAGTGAACCCGGTAGAGCCGGAGCCCGGCGGCGGGCGCCCGGAACCGGGGGCCCGGCAGCTCCGGGTCGCGGAGTAACGCACCCACCCGATCCGGAGGAAGCTGCCCCCGCCCGACCGCCACCAGGGTTCCGACCATCCGGCGAACCATGTAGCGCAGGAATCCGTCCGCTGCGACCTCGAAGACCAGCATGTTCTCTCTTTGGTCAAAGCGCGCCGTGAAGATGTTCCGAACTGGAGTCCGTGGCTCTTCCCCGGGTGGAGCGGTGAAAAACGCCCGGAAGTCGTGGCGGCCCACCAAGGCGGCGGCGGCCTCTTCCATGGCCTCCCGGGAGAGCCTGTCACCCACGGGCCAGGCGTACCGGGTCTGAAGCGGAGTGACCACCGGTTCGGTGAGCAGGTGATATCGATAGGTCTTGCCCGTTGCATCGAACCGGGCGTGGAAGTCCGGTGCCGTCTCGGCGGCGGCGAGGACTCGAATCGAGTCCGGGAGCAGGCCATTCAAACCCGCCCGAATCCCGGCCGGCGGAATCACCAAAGGGGCGTCGAAGTGGGCTACCTGTCGCTCGGCATGGACTCCCGCGTCAGTCCTCCCCGCACCGACCACGGGTGTCCTTTCGTCCGGAGCCAGCCGGTAGAGTCGGCGTGCCGCTGCCTCGATCCGGCGTTGTATGGTGTCCCGGTCCGGTTGGTGCTGCCAGCCGGCGAAGTCCGTCCCGTCGTACGCGAGATCCAATCGGACGCGAACCGGTGTCCCCATCGCGCGTTCCGGCCTCAGTGGGGAAACCCCACGAGGGGCAGGTTCGTATTCATGGAACGACCGTAGAAAATTCGGGCTGGGCGCGTCTTGTAGATGAGATCCTCGCCGGGCCGCTCCCCCGTTCTTTCCGCAGGAGACACCCCATGCGCACCACCACCGCGATTCTTGTCCTTTCGCTGGGCCTCGCCGGCATGGCCTTCGCCGGTCCTCCCGAGGAGGACGGCAGCGGCCAGCAGGCGCCACTCGAGCTGAGCCTCGACGACGCCGTCCAGCAGGCGCTCGAGAACAACCTGAGCATTCAAATTTCGCGGTTGGCCCGGCAGTCTTCCGGCTTCGCGCTCTCGGCGGCCCGGCGGGTGTACACCCCGAGTCTGGTGCTGGACACGAACCTCCAGCAGAGCCTGTCGCCCTCGGAAACCCAGTTGGACGGCGCGGACCAGAACGAGCGCGACACGATGAACTACAACCTGCAGTTCCAGCAGCTGCTTCCCTTCGGGGCCAACTATTCGGTCCAGTTCAACAACAACCGCTTCGCCACGAACAGCGCCTTCTCCACCTTCAACCCGCGCTACCGGAGCACGTTGAACGCCCAGGTCACCCAGCCGCTGCTCCAGAACTTCCGCGCCGACCCGCAGCGGCGGCAGATCACGGTTTCCCAAAACGGGGAGCGTCAGGCCGGGCACGACTTTGAACGGAGTGTGCTCGATGTACTGCGGGACGTTCAGAACGCCTACTGGGATCTCGTCTTCGCGATCCGGATCTACGAGGTGGAGGTGCAGTCGCTCGACCTGGCGCGCGATCTGCTACGGAACAACCAGGTGCAGGTGGAAGTGGGGACGATGGCGCCCATCGACGTGCTGCAGGCGGAGGCCGAGGTGGCGGCCCGCGAGGAGGCGCTCATCATTGCCGAAGAGCAGATCCGCCAGACCGAAGACGCTCTGAAGGTGCTGATCCGCGACCCGGACGGCCCCGGATTCTGGGATGACGAAATCCGGCCGCTGGACGCGCCCTCCGTCGAGGATTACGAGGTGAACTTCGATGACGCAATCCGGGTGGCGCTGCAGCGCCGTCCCGAGGTGCGCTCCCAGCGCGTCCAGCTCGACAGCAATGAATACGACGTCCGGTTCTTCCGCAACCAGACCCTCCCCCAGGTGGATCTGGTGGGCCTCGTCCAGCTCACCGGAGTCGGCGGGACCGAACTGATCCGCGACGGGTTCTTCGGGCCCGCGACCGCGACGATTCCCGGGGGGTACGCGGATGCGCTCTCCCAGATGGGCGGGTTTGACTTCCGCGACTGGCGACTGGGTCTCTCCTTCTCCTATCCCATCGGGCCCAATCAGGCCCACGCGAACCAGGCCCAGGCGCAGACCGATGTCACCCGGCAGCGCGAAACGATCCGGCAGCAGGAAATCCAGATCGCCCAGGAAGTCCGCACGGCGGTGCGGCAAGTGCAGACCAACCGGAGACGGATCGATGCCAGCCGGGTCGCCCGCGGGCTGGAGGAACAGCGCCTCGATGCGGAGCAGAAGAAGTTCGAGGTGGGGATGACCACCAGCTATTTCATCGTTCAGGCCCAGCGCGACCTCGCTCAGGCCCGGGCGAACGAGCTGCAGGCGATCATCGACTACAACAAGGCCATCGTGGCGGTAGAGCGCGCGCAGGGGACTTTGGCCGAGCGCTCCCGGGTGACGGTGCGGTAGGGGCAGGGAGATCCGGTCCGCCCATCCCGAGGGGACCGGCATCGCCCCCGAAAGGGGGGCGAAACGCGCGCGGCTATTGGTTGGCGGCGCCGGCGCGAGATCGCTTTCTCGCCGGCCGGCGCGCCAGTAGCGCGCACAACTCGCACGGATCGCTGCGACGGTGCCGCGGGCAGCCCTCCACGATTCCCAGCCGGCTGAGGGCGAAGTCGTACTTCACCGGATCCTCCGGGTCCAACCGGCGAAGACCCCTGGTCAGATCCAGCGCCGCCCGCCAGCCCGGGGTTTTTCTTTGTGTCAGCCGAAGCCGGTGGGCGATCAGGAACATGTGGGTGTCGAGCGGCGCCACCAGATCCCGTGGCTGGAGGCAGTCCCAGAGCCCCAGGTCGAGGCCGTCCTCCGGACGGACCACCCACCGCAGGAACATCGCCGTCCGCTTGGCGGCAGAGGTACGCGGATCCGGGAAGAAGTATCGGGGGCCGGGCCGGGTGCGACTTTCAGGAAACTCCGAGGGGACCTCGTCGTAGATGAGTGCGGCCTCCCGAAACCTCCCGATGCTGACGCCGAGGTCCACCCGTCCGCGGGCCTCGAGCACGACGCCCTTCCGGAAGAGTGCCTCCACGCTCCCGTGCTCTTCGAGGATGCGCCGCAGCATGATCGCGAGGCGGACGAGATCCCCTGCGCTCGTCCAGCGGTGCCTAAATCCGGCGAGGCCGGGGGCGCGGCGGCCCGCGTCGAATTCACGCACGAAGCGGGCGGGATGCGGGCCGGTCCAGGCGAAGACGCGCTCCAGCGAAGAGCACACGGCCCGAGCATTTCCGTACGACAGCGAAGCAGCGATCAGCGCCGCGATTTCCTGGTCGTCGCGCCGCTGGAAGCGGCGGGGAAACTGGAGCGGATCGGAGCTGAGGCTGCCGGCGCCGTGCCTCGAGAAGACGCTCTCTACGGCATCCTCCCAGCCGCGCGGCGGCATTAGCAGCCTGCGGGAAAAGCGCCCCGCACCGTTCCCGAGGGGATCCGCGCGCTGCGTCCGGCGGGTTCTATCCAGGCGGGGCGCTTTGCCCACCGGGTGATGTCGCGAATCGCTCCGCGATCCGCACCATCGTTTTTCGTGGGGAGGGGAGACCCCTCCCCACGCCCCTCCCACGCGGCGCTCCGCGCCACGGGCTGGCGCCAGCAGAGTTTCGCCACGGCCGATCAGCGGTTGGCGCTTTGCGAATAAACCTCCCGGCCGCCGACCCAGGTCGCAACGACCTGCCCCCGGAGGGAGAGTCCCGCGAACGGAGTGCTTCTGCCGCGGCTCCGGAAAGAGGCCGGGCTAATGGTGCTGGTGGCCTCGAGATCGAGGAGCGTGATGTCTGCCGGGCTTCCGGGTCGGAGATCGCCGCCGGGCAGACCGAGAATCCGGCGCGGGCCGGTCGAAAGGAGTCGAATTGCCTGGGCGAGGGGAATGACGCCCGACGCCACGAGGCGCTCGAGAACCAGCGGCACCGCCGTCTCGAGTCCGACGATCCCGAAGGGGGCGCTCTGGAAACAGAGTTTCTTCTCGTCCTCGTGGTGGGGTGCGTGGTCCGTGGCGATGGCGTCCGCCGTGCCGTCGGCGACGGCGGTCAGGAGCGCTTCGCGGTCCGCCTCCGCGGCGAGCGGCGGTTTCATCTTGGCCGCGGTGTCGTAGTCGCCCACCGCCTCGTCCGTCAGGATCAGGTGGTGCGGCGTCACCTCGGCGGTGACCCGGATTCCGGCGGCTTTGGCCCGGCGCACCGCGGCGGCCGAGCGGGCGGTCGAGAGGTGAGCGATGTGGAGACGGGCGCCGGTGATCTCCGCGAGTGCGATGTTCCGCTCGACGGCGATGAACTCCGACGCCGCCGGGATCCCGGGAAGGCCGATCTGGGCGGCGTAGGCGCCTTCGCGCATGGCGCCCTCACCGGTCAGTTCCAGCGTCTCGCAGTGTTCGATCACCGGCAGGTCGTGCAGCCTCGAGTACTCGAGGGCCCGCCGCATCACCGCCGGATCGCCCACCGGGAGGCCGTCATCGGAGACCGCCACCGCGCCGGCCTCCTTGAGGGCGCCGAACTCGGAAATCCGTTCCCCCTTCATTCCCTGGGTGGTGGCGGCGATCGGATGGACCCGGGCCAGGCCAGCCTGTTTCGCGAGCTGGCGAATGTGCGCGGTAACGGAAGGGCTGTCGTTCACCGGGTCGGTGTTCGCCATGCATGCCACCGCCGTGAAACCACCGGCGACCGCGGCTGCCGCTCCGCTCGCTACCGTCTCCTTGTATTCGAGTCCCGGCTCCCGGAAGTGGACGTGCATGTCGCAAAACCCGGGCGCTGCCACCAGTCCTGCCACGTCCACGACGCGGTCCCCCGGTTCGCGGATCCCCTCACCGACGGCGGCGATTCGTCCCTCGACAAGCCGCAGGTCCCTGACCGCGTCAAGCCCGGCTACCGGATCGACAACCCGGGCGCCTCGCAGGATCACCGGACGCTCAGCCATCGGTCTTCTGGCTCCTGGGACTGCTGCGGGCGATTTCCGCGAGCACCGCCATCCGGACCGCCACCCCGTTGCGCACCTGGTCCAAGATCACCGATTGCGGGCCGTCCGCGACCTCGGAGGAGATTTCGACGCCCCGGTTAAGCGGCCCCGGGTGCAGCACGATGGCGCGATCGGTCAGGGCGAGTCGTTCGCTGGTGAGGCCGAACTCCCGGTAGTACTCGCGTTCCGTCGGGATGTAGGAAGCGTGCATTCGCTCGTGCTGGATGCGGAGCACCATGACCGCCTCGGCGCCTTCGAGGGCCTCCGCGATGTGAAGCAGCGACCGGACCCCGAGCCGGTCGAGGCCGGGAGGGACGAGCGTCGGCGGACCGCAGCACCGCACCTCGGCCCCCAACATCGTCAGCAGGCGGGCGTTCGATCGGAATACCCGGCTGTGCAGCAGGTCGCCGATGATTGTTACCCGGACGCCGGCGATTCGTCCGAGGCGTTCGCGAATGGTGAACGCGTCCAGCAGGGCCTGCGTGGGATGCTCGCTGATCCCGTCCCCCGCGTTGACGATCTGCGCCGCTGGAATCTCGCGCGCCAGCACGTGAGGGGCTCCCGATTCCCGGCTCCGGACCACGATGATGTCGGGCGCCATCGAGGCAAGAGTTCGGGCGGTGTCGAGGAAGGTTTCTCCCTTCGACAACGAGGAGGACTTGGGGACGAAAGCGAGGGGTTCCGCCGAGAGCCGTTTGGCGGCGAGCTGGAATGACGCCTGGGTGCGCGTCGAAGGCTCCATGAAGAGGTGCGTGACGGTGCGGCCCATGAGGATCGGGACGCGCGGTACCGGCTGGTTGGCCACGTCCTGGTAACGAGGCGCCTCGTCGAGAATGCCCAGCGCCTCTTCGGGGGTGAGTCCGCGGATTCCGAGGAGATGCCTCACTCGGCAACCTCCCCCCGGGGGATCCTGACGACTCCGTCTTCGCCGTCCTCCTCCTGAACCCGAACGCGGACCATGTCGCCGCGACCGGCTTCAACGTGCAGCCCCACGAAATCGGGTGCGATGGGCAGTTCCCTGCCGCCCCGGTCCACCATCACGGCGAGCCGAACGCTCTTTGGCCGGCCGAAATTGCTGAGGGCGGTGAGCGCCGCCCGGACCGTCCGTCCGGTGAACAGCACGTCGTCCACCAGCAGGATGTGGTGCTGTTCAAGGGCAAAAGGAATGCGCGTTTCGCCCACCCGGGGGATGCCGCGGTCGTGGACATCGTCGCGGTAGAGATTGATGTCCAACTCGCCCGCCGGGATGTCCCTGCGCCCGGATTCCTCGAGGTGGCGGCGAATCCGCGCTGCGAGCGGGACGCCCCGCCGCCGGACCCCGAGAATGGCAAGCGGGTCGGGAACTCCGGCTGCCACCAGATCCCCGAGCCGGGAAAGCGCCTCCCGGAATTCCTGGCTTCCGAGAACCGTGTCCATGCTTGCCGCTGACCGCGCGAATCCTATGCGACGGATGGAGCGAATGGGGGAGGGAGGAGGGGTTTGTCCTATGACGCGCTCTCGCCCGCCGTTGCTGCGCGGAGTGCGGCCAGCGTCATCTCGAAGTCCCCCGCGAGCGGCGCCCGAAACCGGACCGGCTCCCCCGTGCCAGGATGGGTGAAGGCGATCTCGGCGGCGTGGAGGGCGGGGCGCTCGAGGCGGCGAAGAGCGGCTCCCGCCTGTCCGCCTCCGCGGCGGGGGGCCCCGGGCCCGTACATCACGTCGCCGGCGATGGGGTAGCCGGCGTGGGCCAGGTGGACGCGGGCCTGGTGGGTGCGTCCGGTGTGCAGGCGAATACCGACGAAGGTGCTGAGTGGAAGCTCCTCCAGGGGCCAGGCTTCGGTCTCGGCCTCCCGGGCGTGCCTTCCCCGGCAGCGGTAGCGGTGCCCGTTCTTCGGGTCGCGTCCGATGGGCTCGGCGATCTGTCGGTGTTCACCGAAACGACCCATTACCAAGGCCAGGTATTGCTTTTCTATCCGCCGCTCTGCGAAGGCCTCCGCGAGCCGGAGCCGAACCGGTTCGGTGCGGGCGGCAATCAGGACTCCGCTCGTCCCGCGGTCGAGCCGGTGCACGAGCCCCGGGCGTCCGGGCGGGCCCACCCTCCGGATCTCGGGGTAGTGGTGGATCAGCCCGTTGGCGAGCGTGCCCCCATGGTGGCCCGGCCCGGGATGCACCACGAGTCCCGCCGGTTTGTCGACGACAACCAGCCAGGGGTCTTCATGGAGGATTTCGAGCGGTACGGGCTCTGGTGACAGCGGATCCTGCTCTCCCGGTGCGCCGAACAGCGGACTGCGCCCGTCGCCCGGCGCCGCGATGTGCACTCGCTGGCCTGCGCGGCAGCGGTGACCCGGACGCCGGGTCCGACCGTCGAGCCGTACAAATCCCGCCTCCACCCAGCGTGCCGCCTCGCTGCGGCTGATGTCGGGGAGGCGCTCCGAGGCGATCAAGTCGAGCCGCTGGCCATCACCGGCTGCGCCGACCTCGAATTCGAGAGTCGTCTCGCCGGCGGATTCCGGCGACTCAGGCGGTACGCCTTCGGAGGACAAGGAGAGAGATCGCCGCCGCCGCGACGATCCAGATCCCGACGAACTGCGAGGTGCTGAGCAGCCCGTCGAAGACGAATCCGCGGGGGTCGCCCCGGTAGAACTCGACGATGAAGCGCGCGATCGGATAGACGAGCGCCCAGGTCACGAAGAGCTGGCCCGCGAACCGGCGGCGCGGCGCGAGCCACAGCAGGAAGAAAAAGAGTGCGAACTCGATGCCCGCTTCATAGAGCTGGGTCGGGTGGAGCGGGGTGTGGAGAGGAACCCCGGTGACCGAGTTCGCGTACACGTCGGTGAAGGTGACGGACGCAAGGCCGTCCGCCGGGATCCCGTAGCAGCAGCCCGCGGCGAAGCACCCGAGCCGGCCGATTCCGTGCCCGAGCGCGACAGAGGGCGCCATGAGGTCCCCGCCGTGCCAGACGGGGATCCCGCGCTTCCGGAAGAACCAGATGGTGGCCCCGACCGCTCCCAGGAGGCCGCCGAAGAAGACGCCCCCGGCGGTGATGAAACCCCACGGATTGGCCAGAAATCGCGCCGGATCCAGCAGGATCAGGAGCACCTTGGCGCCGACCAGCGCCCCGATCACCAGATAAAGCCCGAGGTCGTAGATGTTCTGCGGCTGAATGCCGTAGCGCGGAGCGCGTTTCGCCGCCACGTAGAGGCCGAGCAGAAACCCGGCGAACATGAGGATCCCGTAGGTGTGGAGGATCGGGTGGAAGGTCCTCCCGAGGAGCTCGATGGACCCGAAGTCCGCGAGACGCGGAAACATATGTTCAGGTTCCGCTCAGGTCTTCCTGACCGGCACCGGCGGATTTCCGGCGGAGATCTCGAACGCTCTCCAGCACGAGCAGGCCGACCCCGGTGCAGATCATGGCGTCCGCGATGTTGAAGGCGGGCCAATGGGCGCTGCCGATGTAGACGTCGAGGAAGTCCACTACGTATCCATAGAGAACCCGGTCCAGGATGTTGCCAACGGCACCCGACAGCATCGCGGCGATCCCGACCACGGTCATCATCGAAAGGGGCCCGGCGCGCCACGCGAACCACACGATCGCGATCAGCAGTCCGGCTGAAACTGCGGTGAGCAGCCACGCCTTCCCGGGAAAGGCAACTCCGCCGAGCAGCCCGAACGCCATTCCGGTGTTGTGCACCAGGGTGAGTTGGAAGAACCCGGGGATCACTTCCACCGGGTTTCCCATCGAGAGCGAGTGCTCCGCGAGGACTTTCGTGATCCGGTCGGCGATCAGAATCCCCGCGAAGAGGGCGAACAGCTGGGGACGGCACCCTCGCAGGAGGTCGGTCAACGAGCCCGGATTCTAGCGAGCACCGCCGGGTCGCCTTCCGGGAGCAGCCGCCCCCGCCTCTGGTTGGATGGCGCGATCCGGTCGCGTCTTCCTTACACTTGCGGCCCCTTCTTCCCGACGCCCCCATGAACCTCGCGATCCGCGACCTCGCCGGCATGGCCGATATGAAGGAGTGCGAGGCGATCCAGAAAGAGGTGTGGGGCTTCGTGGACCTCGACATCGTTCCGGCGGGGCTCATCGCCGTCATGGGTCACTACGGCGCGGTCACCGCCGGAGCGTTTGTAGGAGAGCGGATGGCGGGGTTCGTGTGCGGTTTTCCCGGGTGCGGGGTAGGGGAGCCGTTCCATCACTCCCACATGCTCGCGGTGCGGCCGGAGTACCAGGGTGCCGGGATCGGGCTCGCGCTCAAGTGGGCGCAGGCCGACCGGGTGCTCGCCCAGGGAATTCGCCGAATGAACTGGACCTTCGATCCGCTCCAGGCGCGGAACGCGAACCTGAATGTCAACCACCTGGGGTGCGTGTCTTCGGTGTACCGCCTGAACGTATACGGGGAGAGCGAGAGCCCTCTCCATGGCGGGATTCCGACCGATCGACTGGAACCAGACTGGCAGCTCGACTCCGAGCGGGTGGCCCGAGCCCGCCGGGGAGAGCTGATCCCGACGCCTGGAATCCCGGACCTGCCGTGGGCCAACCGGATCGCGTTCCGGGCGAGTGGGCTGCCGGAAATGGCCGACTTCGCAGTGCCACCGGACAAGGCAAGGGGGAGCGACGTCCTCTTCGGCATCCCGAGCGACTTCAACGCGGTCATGCGAGCGGACATCGACCTTGCCATGGACTGGAGGCTGAAGAGCCGTGAAGCTCTGACCGCACTGTTCGAAAGCGACTACGAGGTCGTCCGTTTCCACCGGGAAGGCCGCGCCGCCGCTTACCGGTTGCGGCCGAGAGCCAGGTAATCCGGGCCGGATTCCCGTCCGGCCGTCAGTTCAGGACGCGCCTTGCGTCCAGCGAGGCCGCCGTTTCTCGAGGAAGGCGCGCATCCCTTCCTGGGCGTCGGGTTCGACCGCGTTACCGCACATGACTTCGGACATCTGGGCGTAGGCGTCTTCTACGCTGAGGCCGGCCTGCCGGTGGAACGCGCGCTTCCCGAGGGCGACCACGAAGGGACTTGCCTCGGCAATCCGTTCCACGAACGTCTGGCTCTCCGCTTCCAGTCGGTCTTCCGGAACCACCCGGTTCACGAGCCCCCAGTCCAGCGCCGTCGGGGCGTCCACGAAATCCCCGGTGAGCAACATCTCCATGGCGCGCTTGCGGCCGACGGCACGGCTCACTGGAACCATCGGAGTGGAGCAGAAGAGCCCGATGCGGACCCCCGGGGTAGCGAAGCGGGCGGTCTCGGCGGCGACCGCCAGATCGCAGGCCGCAACCAGTTGACATCCGGCGGCGGTTGCGATGCCGCGCACCTCCGCGATCACTGGCAAAGGCAGGACGCGAATGGTCTCCATGAGAGCCGAGCACGCGAGAAAGACCTGGCGCTGTTCCTCGGGACTTGCCCCCACCATCTCCGGCAGGTAGTGGCCGGCGGAAAAAGCGGGACCGGCGCCGGCCAGGACGATGGCGCGTGCGCCTTCTTCCCCGGCCGCCTCCCGAAGCGCCGCCGACAGCCGGTCCATCATGGCCACGGACAGGGCGTTCCGCTTTTCGGGCCAGCGCATCTCCACCCGGGCGGCGGGTCCCCGGCGGAGGACCGCGACCTCAGCTTCCGGCATCGGAACTCCCGCTTCCCACGAAGAATCCCTCCAACTGCTCAGGCCGCGCTGGCGCCGTGAGCAGACTGCCGACGATCAACCCCGAGATGGAGGCCGCCGCGGCGGGGTAGATCACGTAGTCATAGTCGGTGGGAAGGAAGAGCACCCTTTCGACTCCGGCGGAGTTCAGTACCCCGAAGATGAGGGTGGTCACCATCCCGGCGGAGATGGAAATAACGCCGCCAAGCGGGCTCGCCCGGCGCCATAGGAATGCCGCGAGCAGCGCGGGGGTCACCGCAGCCCCCACCATGGTGTAGGCGTAGAGCGCCATGTCCAGGATGCTCTCGAAACGGGTAGTGATGACAAGGGCGAGCGCCGATAGGCCCACCATGGCGAACCGCTGGAACCGGATCACGGCCCGGGAGTCGGCATCCGGCCGCAGGAAGCGTTGGTAGATGTCCCTGGCCATCCCGGTCGACGGGACGAGCAGGAAGGTGGTCGCCGTGGAAAAGATGATGGCCACTGCGCCGGCGAGCAGGAGGCACCCCGCGAACACCGGAAGCTTCTGGCGCGCGAACTCGAGGAGCACGGTCTCGGTGGCTCCGGTGTTGAACCCCGCCGCGGTCCGGAAGGCCGGATCGTCCCAGTAGCTGGCGGCCGCGAAGACCGCGGTGGCGTCGATCAGCACTTCGATAACGATGACGCCAACGATCATCCCGACCACCGCCTTGCGGGCTGCGGACCCGGACCGGGCGGCGTAGAACTTCTGATACATGCCGCTCTCCCCCAGCAGGAGCAGCATGGTGGGCAGGAAGAGGCCGATCGCCGCTGAAAGACCGAGGCGGCCGGTAAGGGTGAAGTGGGTTTCCGGCAGGACGCTGGTGAGGCCCTCGACGCCCCCGGCGCCGGCGAAGGCGAGTGGCGCCGCGATGACGATGCTGACGATGATGATGATTCCGTTCACCATGTCGAGGCTGATCACGGAGATCATCCCGGCGCTCACCGCGAACAGGGTAACCAGCACCGCGACGATGGCCATCCCCACCTTCGGGTCGAGTTCGGGGAAGAGGATGGCGAGCAGCCGTCCGCCACCCACGAATTGGTATCCCGCGATCGTGAGATAGGCGATCGCGATCGCGGTGGTTCCAAGGAGGCGCGCCGCGGGGTGGTAACGGCGCTCCAGCAGGTCCGGAACGGTGTATTCGGCGATGCGCCGAACCCGGGCCGCGAGAAAGAAGACCACTACGATTCCGACCCAGGCTCCCGCGCTCATCCAGAGCGCCGAGAACCCTTCGCGGAATGCCCGGCCGGCGCCGCCGAAGAGGCTCCCGGAGCCAATCCAGGTGCACACCAGGGTTCCGACCAGGATCTGCCAGGGGACCGAACGGCCGGCGACCATGAAGTCGTCCTGGGTGGTGACGCTCCGCGCCCGCCGGAGCGCGATGAACACCAGCAGGCCGAGGTATCCGAGAACCGTGACGACGTAGATCACGTTTCGATCCTATCCCACGAAACCGCGCCCGATCCCTGAGTCGGGACTGGTTCGCGAGGCGGCCAGCACTCTCGGAAATCCGGCGAGGTCCGGATGCGACGCCACGGCTTGGAAGCCGGCTCGCTGGAGGATGGCCGTACCCTGCTCCCGTTGGCCGGCGCCGATTTCGACTAGAACATGGCCGCCGGAGCGGAGCACGCACGCGGCCATTGGCGCCAGCTGCCGGAGCGGATCCAAGCCGTCCGGGCCTCCGGCGAGGGCGGCGCGGGGTTCGTGGTCGCGCACTTCGGGCTCGAGCTGATCGATCTCCCGGTCCGGGATATAGGGCAGGTTCGCAACGACTCCGTCCAGGGTGCCGGGCGCGAGGGCGGTCAACAGGTTGCCCGCTACCAGTTGGATTCGCGAGCCCAGGTTGCATCTCCGGATGTTCCCGGCGGCGAGGTCGAGCGCTCCCCGCGCGTTGTCGAGGGCGACGATACGGGCGGACGGCAGGCGCGAGGCAAGCGCGAGGGCAATGGCTCCTGACCCACAGCCCACATCAGCGATCCGGAGTGGGCCCGCGCCGCTCCTCGAGAACCGGGTGAGTGCGGCTTCCACGAGAGTTTCCGTATCCGGGCGGGGGATCAGCGCACCGGGACCAGTGCAAAGGGTCAGACCGAAGAATTCGACCTCGCCGACGAGATGCTGGAGCGGCCGCCGGGCCGCCCGCCCGTCGATCAGTTCGTCGAAAGCACGCCTCACGCGGAAGGGGAGCAGATCCCCCGCCCGCGCGATCAACTCGGCAGCCGACCACCCGGCCGCGGTGCGAAGCAGGAGACCGGCGTCAAATCCCGGAGACGCCACACCGGCTGCCGCGAGGCGCTCCGCGCCGTCGCGCAGCGCCGCCTGGACCGTCTGTTCGCTCAGAGGTTCAGTGCCTTAAGGTGCCTAACGGCCCGCGGGCACAGTGACATGAGCGCCGAGAGCGGCCAGTCCTCCCGGTGGGGGCGAGGCCCAGTTCTCCCGGTGGGGGTCCGGCTGACAAGGCGCGTGAGGGAGGAATACAGGGTGTATTGCGACCGAAGCGCAACGATGAGCGGCGCGAAGCGGCGCGGTGAACAGCCGGTGGTGGAACCCACGTGAGCGCCGAGAGCGGCCAGTCCTCCCGGTGGGGGCGAGGCCCAGTTCTCCCGGTGGGGGTCCGGCTGACAAGGCGCGTGAGGGAGGAGCCCCCACCGGGAGAACTGGCCCGGGTGTATTGCGACCGAAGCGCAACGATGAGCGGCGCGAAGCGACGCGGTTCAGCCGGGATGGATCGCCGGCCGAGCCCCCACCGGGAGAACTGGGCCGCGTGGGTTTCATCACCGGTTGTTTGGCCGGGATGGATCGCCGGCCGAACGCCGCGCGGGTTTCATCACAGGCTGTTTGGCTGGGATGCATCGCCGCTCGAGCCCCCACCGGGAGAACTGGGCCGCGTGACTTTGGTCACGGGCCGTTCAGCGCCTTTAGACGGTCCGCCTGTTCGCGGGCGTGGAGCGGCTCGATCAGGGGATCGAGCTCTCCTCTCAGAACGTTCGGGAGGGAATGCAGGGTGAGCGCGATCCGGTGGTCGGTGATCCGGTTTTCCTTGAAGTTGTAGGTTCGGATCTTCTCGCTCCGGTCACCGCGGCCTATCTGTCCGCGCCGCGCCTCGGCAACCTGGTCCTGCTGCTCCTGGCGCGCCAGTTCGAGCAGCCGGGATTTCAGCACCCTCAGCGCCTTCGCCTTGTTCTTGATCTGGGACTTTTCGTCCTGGCAACTGACCACGAGACCGGAGGGGAGGTGGGTGATGCGCACCGCGGAGTAGGTGGTGTTCACGCTCTGACCGCCGGGGCCGGAAGAGCAGAAAGTGTCCACCCGGAGATCCTTGGGATCGATCTGAATCTCCACGTCTTCCGCCTCCGGGAGCACGGCTACGGTGACCGCGGAGGTGTGAATCCGCCCCGACGCTTCGGTAGCCGGCACCCGCTGCACCCGGTGCACGCCGCTTTCGAACTTGAGCCGGCTGAAAGCGCCCTTTCCCTCGATGACCGAGACGATTTCCTTGATGCCCCCCACTGGGGATTCCTGACTGGATACCACGTCCACCCGGAACCCGTTGGACCTTGCGTACTGCTCGTACATCCGGAAGACCTCGCGGGCGAATAGAGCCGCCTCCTCGCCGCCGGTGCCGGCCCGCACTTCGAGCAACACGTTGCGGTCGTCGTTCGGATCTTTCGGAAGCAGCCGGCGCCGAATCTCGTCGGCGACCCGATCCAGTTTGGCGCGGGTCTCCGTGGCTTCTCCGGCTGCGAACTCCGCCATTTCCGGATCGGGGTCTCGCTCCATCTCGAGCGCTTCTTCGAGCTGCTCGCCGAGTTCCCGGTGACGGCTCCCGGCCTCGATGAGTGGCTCGAGTTCGGAATGAACGGTGGAGAGACGTCTGAGCTCTGCCGGATCCGCGAGGACCGCGGGGTTTGCGAGCCGCTCGGTTACCTCCTGGTACCGCTCTCTGGCGGCGGCGAGCGCGGCTTCGATCCCCGCGCCGACGGTTCCGGTTCCGGTCGCGGTCTTCCTGGTCATGGCGTTTCTTCTTGGGAGGCTCCGGTTGGTTGGGACTCGGGATGCCCCCGCGACGCTACTCGGGATCCCCGAACGGGCTACGCGTCATGGTAGCGGGCGCGCCTTTGAACCGGGGTCGATTCCGCAACCGAACGTCCAGACCCCCGCATGGAGGCTTTGTGATGGCTCGGCCCCGAATGGGGGATTGCTACGACTGAGCGCCCGTCTGCTCTGCCCGCCGCGAACGAACCTCGCCGTATTTCTGGCGGAATCGTTCAACCCGTCCGGTCGAGTCCACGATTCGGTGTTTTCCGGTGAAAAACGGATGGCAGGCGGAACAGATTTCGAGCCGAAGATCGCTTCCCCGGGTGGAACGGGTCACGAAACTGGTGCCGCAGGCACAAGTAACGTTGATTTCCTGGTAATCGGGGTGGATACCGGCGCGCATTTGAGGGCGCAAATAATAGCAGCCGGTGAACAAAGTTGTGCGGCCCAGTTCTCCCGGTGGGGGCTCGAGCGGCGATGCATCCCGGCCAAACAACCGCTGATGAAACCGACGCGGCGTTCGGCCGGCGATCCATCCCGGCCAAACAGCCGGTGATGAAACCCGCGCGGCCCAGTTCTCCCGGTGGGGGCTCGGCCGGCGATCCATCCCGGCTGAACCGCGTCGCTGCGCGCCGCTCATCGTTGCGTTTCGGTCGCAATACACCCGGGCCAGTTCTCCCGGTGGGGGCTCCTCCCTCACGCGCCTTGTCAGCCGGGCCCCCACCGGGAGAACTGGCCCCACCGGGAGAACTGGGCCTCGCCGGCCTCGGCGCTCACGTGGGTTCCACCACCGGCTGAACCGCGTCGCTGCGCGCCGCTCATCGTTGCGTTTCGGTCGCAATACACCCGGGCCAGTTCTCCCGGTGGGGGCTCCTCCCTCGCGCGCCTTGTCAGCCGGGCGCCTCGCCCCCACCGGGAGGACTGGCCGCTCTCGGCGCTCACACCACGTTGTCCACGGGCTGCCAGCAGTCGGTGGCGAAGGTTGCGCGGCGGCGATCAGCCGGAGTCCGTCATCGCCCTCAGGAAATCCGCGTTGGATGCGGTTTGTCTCATTCTCTCGATCACGAGCGCCATCGCCTCCACCGCGTCGAGCGACGCGAGCACCCTTCGGAGAACGACCATCCGCTGCAGCTCTGAGGGGGACAGCAGCAGCTCTTCCCGCCGCGTTCCGCTCTGATGCAAGTCGATTGCGGGGAAAAGGCGTTGCTCCAGGAGCCGCTGGTCGAGGTGGATCTCCATGTTCCCGGTGCCCTTGAACTCTTCGTACACGAGGTCGTCAAGACGGCTGCCGGTGTCCACCAGCGCGGTGGCCAGAATGGTGAGGGAACCTCCGTGTTCGATGTTCCGGGCGGCGCCGAAGAACTTCTTCGGGTACTGGATGGCGGTCGCGTCCATGCCCCCGGAAAGCAGTCTGCCCTGGGCGGAGGCCTTGGTTTGGTTGTAGGCCCGCGCCAATCGGGTCAACGAGTCGAGCAGGATGACAACGTCCTTGCCCAACTCGACCTTGCGCTTGGCCCGGTCGAGCGCCGCTTCGGCGACCTGGATGTGCCGGATTCCTCGTTCGTCAAAGGTCGAACTCAGGATTTCGCCCCGGACGTTCTTGACCATGTCCGAGACTTCCTCCGGCCGCTCGTCCACGAGGAGCACCATCAGTTCGATGTCCGGATGGTTCCGCTGGATTCCGGCCGCGATGGACTGCAGGAGAACGGTTTTTCCCGCGCGCGGAGGAGCCACGATGAGTCCGCGCTGTCCGGCTCCGATGGGCGCCACGAGATCCACCACTCTGGCAGCCAGATCCCCCGAGTCGTTCTCGAGTCGGATGATGCGGTCAGGATGAAGTGGCGTGAGAGATTCGAATTCCGGGCGATCCGGGTTCTCCACCGCCGGCTCGCCGTTCACCATCTCGAGGTCCCGCAATCCGAAATACCGTTCCCCGCGCCGCGGTCTGCGGACATCTCCGAGCAGCATGTCGCCGTTTCTGAGGTTGAAGCGCCGAATCTGCGTGGGTGAGACGTAGACGTCGTTGGGGCCGGGGAGATAGGAGTTGATCGGCGAGCGGAGGAACCCGAAGCCTTCCACCAGGCGGTGCAGGGTTCCCTGGGCCACGACCCGTCCTCCCTGGCTGGTGTGGGCGCCGAGCACACCGTAGAGAAGATCCTGCCGGGTAAGTGCGTCGGGAGACTCGACTCCGAGATCGGCCGCAACCTGCTGTAGATCGGGCGGACTCATCCGCGCCAGTTCCGCGGTGTAAAGCACTGGCCCGGACGGAGGTGGCGTCTTCTCGAGTACCCGGGGACCGGCCCGAAAGACCTTGCGGGAGCGGCGCCGGATCGTGCCGGCGCCCGAGCTCAGCGCCATGCGTTCACCCTTTCGGCGATCAGTCGCTGGATCTGGCCGACCCCATCGCGACCGGGAGTTCGGGGCCGCTTTGTGTTCGCGACACTCGAGCAGGCGACGACCGGAAAACGTCCGCCGGCGCCGAACGCCTGAGAAAGCAGCCGCAGGCGCGAGGCGGCCTCGCCGCTCTTGAGTTTGTCTGCCTTGGTGGCCACGACCGCCACCGGGCGTTCGCTCAAGATGAGCAACTCGAGCACTCTGAGGTCGTTCTCCAGGGGATCGCGCCGGCAGTCAACGAGGAGAAGATTCAGCACGAGACTGTCCCTGGCAGTCAGGTAGGACAGCACCAGATCCTCCCAGCCCGCACGCAGCGCCTCGGGCACTCGCGCATAGCCATAGCCAGGAAGATCCACCAGCCGGTAACGCCCGCCGATCTCAAAGAAGTTGATCATCCGGGTGCGGCCGGGTGTCTTGGAAACGTGAGCCAGACCCCGCTGGCCAACAAGCCGGTTCAGAAGACTCGACTTCCCGACGTTCGATCTGCCGACAAACGACACCTCGGGAAGCGCGGGGGGTGGAAAACCGGCCCGGGTGACGGCGCTGGTAGAGAACACGGCGCGTTCGCGGGGCGCTTTCGGCATGGATGAGAAGTGGCAGGAAGGGTCCGGACGGACTTAGCAGCCGGTAGATGAAGTCACGCGGCCCAGTTCTCCCGGTGGGGGCTCGACCGGCGATCCATCCCGGCTGAACCGCCCCCCCACCGGGAGAACTGGCGCTTTGCGTCGCTCGTTGTTGCGCTTCGGTCGAGCTTAGCCGGCCTTTTGGGAAAGAACGGTCACCGGATCAGCCTGTCCGGTAGCGAATTTCCTGGTGATCACGACCTCACGCACCTGCTTTCGGGAGGGGAGGTCATACATGAGATCCAGCATCAGGTTCTCGATAATCATGCGGAGGCCTCGGGCCCCGAGGTCGCGCTCGGAGGCCTGGGCGGCAATAGCGTCGAGAGCCTCGGCGGTGAACGTCAACTCGACTCCCTCGTCGCGCAGAAGCGTCTGATACTGCTTCACGATAGCGTTCTTCGGCTCGGTCATGATCCGGATCAGCTCCGGCTTGCCGAGACTGTGAAGGGTCGCGACAACCGGCATCCGACCGACGAATTCGGGAATCAGTCCGTAACGGATCAGATCCGAGGGTCGCTGCTGATCGAGGGTGGCCTCCCGCCGGGCCTTGGCGCTCTCCGGCACCTCGGCCGCGAAGCCGAGTGCCTTGGTTCCGACGCGGCGCTCGATAATCGATTCAAGACCCACGAAAGCGCCGCCGCAGATGAACAGGATGTTCGTGGTGTCCACCTGATGGAACTCCTGGTGGGGATGCTTGCGTCCCCCCTGGGGTGGAACGCTGGCAAGCGTTCCTTCGACGATCTTCAGGAGCGCCTGCTGAACCCCCTCTCCCGAGACATCCCGGGTGATCGAAGGGTTTTCGTCCTTGCGGCAGACCTTGTCGATCTCGTCCACGTAGATGATGCCCTCCTGGGCGCGGGCGATGTCTCCGTCCGCAGCCTGGAGCAGTTTCAGGATGATGTTCTCTACGTCTTCCCCGACGTATCCCGCTTCGGTAAGCGTGGTGGCGTCCACGATCGTGAAGGGCACGTCCAGAATGCGTGCAAGCGTCTGCGCGAGTAGCGTCTTGCCGGTGCCGGTCTCCCCGAGCAGGAGCACATTGCTCTTGCTCAGTTCTACGGCTTCGGGCTCTTGCGCGGTGTTGCGGGTGAGCCGAATCCGTTTGTAGTGGTTGTACACCGCGACCGCCAGCTTCTTCTTCGCCTCTTCCTGGCCGACCACGTACTCGTCGAGGCGGTTCTTGATTTCGCTCGGCGTGAGGTGACGTTTGCTGTCCGCCCCCTGAGTCGCGGGCTTGCCCTTGTCCGCGATGATGTCGTTGCAGATTGCGACGCATTCATCGCAGATGAAAATGCGGTCAGGTCCGGCGATCAGCTTGCCGACCGCACCCTGGTGCTTGTTACAGAACGAGCAACTCAGGCTGTCGGCGGGACCGCCGTTCCGACTCTTCCCTTTACCAGGCACGCGTCGGCCATTGTAGCGGGGCCGCCCGCTGGGGCAGCGAAAGTCATGCCATCCACTCTCGACCCGGGTGGCGGAGCGCCATAGCGCGCTACGACACGCCGCCGCAGGAGCGCTATCGAAGCCGCCCGGGACACTTCCCCGGTCGGATCAGTCTCGGTTCTCGGCTTTTGATTCCGCTTCCGGCCGGAAGCTGGTGTCCGGAAGGTACCGGACGAGCCACTGCTCCGTACGCGACAGGACGCCCGCGAGCTTCGAAGTGATCTTCAGCGCGCCCTCCGCACCAAGGGCGCGGGCCAGCGGCGAACCCTGGTCGAGCGCGGCGAAGTTCCCGACGTGGAAGAAGTGGACATACCCACTGTCACCGCCGAAAGTCAGGGCGCCGGAGGAGTGGTGCATCTCCGCTTCCTTGAAGTGCGGCAGCACGTCCTCGGCCATGACCCGAATGTAGTCCTGTTCGCGTCCGGGAACGACGGTGATCAACTGGACGAGCGTCAGGGCGGGGTCCTCGTCGTCAGGGAGCGGATTGTCGAGGTCGGGCGTCGTCCGCAGCGCGTAGGTCCGGTAGCTGGTCACGGTGCGCTGGATGCGATTCTCGATGCTCGCGCGCGCAGGATCGGGGCGCTCGGGCTGATCGAGCCGGGCGAAGTTGGCGAGCGGCGTCATGATCACAAAGCGGTAGGTGTCGCCAAACGCCGCGGTCCGGCTGACGCTGCGCCAGGGCACGTCCGCCGCTTTTTCGAGGGCCGACAGCTCGCGCTGCGCCGCCAGGAACTCGTCCACTTGGCCGGGTGCCACCCCGACGAGGGTCATTTCCGTCCACGGTGCCGCTTCCGGCGCATCCTGCGCCGGGGCCGCCGCCGGAAGGGCGCCGGCCAGCACAAGCGCGGCCGGCGCCCAGCGCCTTGCCTTGAACGTGCTTAGCAAGAGACGCAGTTGTGGTTGTTCTTCGAGCCCAGGCTCTCCAGCAGCGCCACGGTCGCGGGAATCGGCGAGACCCGCTGTACCGGACCATTCGCCATGTCAGCCGTCGTCTGGCCGAGCCGGCTCACGGCGGTGACATCTCCTCCATTCTCGACCAGATAGAGGATCAGGTCGTTGTCGCCGCGGGCGGCCGCGTGGTGGAGAGCGTTGTAGCCCTTGAAGTCCCGCTGTTTGATGTCGGCGCCCAGTTCGACCAGGTACTGGACTGACGCCAGCCAGGCGTCCTTTACGTGACGATGCGCATTCCCCGCGAAGCCCTCGCCGTAGCCAACCCCCGAGGCGGCGTGGATCGGATAAACCCCCGGATCCCCGGCCTTGTACGGCGGCAGGCCGGATGGGTCGGGTCCCATGGAGGTCAAGTCGGTCGGGATCCACAGGCCGGGCGCGGCGGGCAGGGCCGAGAGCGAACCCTTTTTTTCGTCGTTTACGGCCGTCGTACCGCCCCGCCTCCGACGCGGCTCCGGCGCCGTGGTAGGGATGTTCGGATCGGCGCCGTGTTCCGCGAGCAGGCGCATCGCCGGCACGTCGGTCGCATAGGCGGCCCGCCAGAACGCGGTCGCGCCCGCGGTGTTCACGAGCCCGCAGTTGGCGTTGCCGCAGCCGCTATAGACCATGTACCAGGGATGCTTCTTGATTCGGACATTCGGATCCGCGCCGGCATCGAGTAGCGCTCGCATCACGTCCAGATAGTTCGCCTTCTGGAAACCGTGTTCCTGCGGTTGCGGAAACCGGGTGCGAGGCTGCCACTCGGCGTTGACGGCGGCCCATAGCGGGGTCACCCCATTCGTGTGGTCCGCGATATTGGGATCGGCGCCGCGCTCGAGGAGCTGGAGCGCCAGATCGAACTGCCCATTGATCGTGGCCATCAGCAGCGGGCTGGTGCCGTCCCCTTCCGAGACCTGATTGATGTCGGCGTCGCCGTCGAGGAGCGCCGTCGCGGCGTCGTGGTACCCCTGCCGAGCCGCATGCAGCAGAGCCGTCATGCCGCCCTTGGCCTCCAGTTGCGGCCGGCGGAAGCGGGCAAACGGATCGTCGTCCTCGCTCTCATCTTCGGGGGCCTCCCCGGCAAGGTAGAGATCACGGGCCGCGAGCACCGCGGCCTGCACCTGGCTGGAAGTCGGCTCGGCGTCCCCCACGGCGAACGCCTCCAGCACGGCCTGTTGCCGCTTCTTGGCCGCCTCGGCCAACTTGTAATCGGCCAACAGGTCCACCTTCTTTGCAGTGGCCGCCGGGTCTGCCCCGCGCTCCAGCAGCGCACGGATCGCATCCACGCGGTTGCGCGCCGCCGCGAAGATCAGCGGCGTGTGCCCCCACGTCTTCTCCGGCGCGTCCACCGCGGCCCCGTGGTCGATCAGTGCGGTGATCGTCGCGACGCTCCCGGAATTGGCGGCAAGGTGCAGCGGCGTCGCTCCGCTCGTGCTCGTGGCGCTGGTCGCGTCGGATCCCGCTCGAAGCAGCAATTCGACGACCTCCGCCTGGCCGGCGGCGCTCGCCACGTGCAGCGGCGCGTAGTTCCCGATGCGGGTTACCGCGTCCACGCTGGCGCCGCCCTGCAGGAGCGTTTCGACGAGTTCCGTGTCACCCCGCTCGGCGGCCCAGTGCAGGGCCGACATGCCGTCTCCGTGCGCGGCGTTGGCGTCCTCACCCTGGGCAAGCAGGGCCCGTACCGCAGCGAGGTCGCCGAGGCGCGCGGCGTCGGCGACCGGCGCCGCCACGGGCGGAGCCGAAATCGCGCCGCCGGCGATCAGCAGCGCCGCGGCGACGGCGCAGAGACGACTTGAAGTTCCTTTCAGGCGCACTGGTTTTCCCCCTGTCCGCGAGCCCCGGACGGCTAATCGGTGTCCAGCGGCGACGCCGACACCGGAAGGATGCCGTTGCTGTCGCCGAAGGAATCCGTCTCGAGGCCCAGCGACTGCATAAGCGCGAGCATCGCGTTGGCCATCGGCGTCTCGTCCGGCGCCTTCACGTGAAGGTTTCCGGTGAGATGCCCGTTGGCCCGGCCCAAGAAGATCAGCGGCGCGCGCCGGTGGTTGTGGATGTTGGAGTCGGCCATCGGCGAGCCCCAGATGATCGCGGTCTTGTCGAGCAGGGAGACGCCGCCTTCCGTGGTGTTCTTGAGCTGCTCGAGGAAGTAGGGGAGCTGGCCCACGCGGTACTGGCAGATCGAATTGAAGTCCATGATCCGCTCTTCGTTGTTTCCGTGGTGCGAGGCGGGATGGAAGGGTGAGTTCGTGCCGCTGTCCGGGAACGAGCGGTTCTGGGCATCGCGCCCCGTCTTGAACGCGACCACCCGGGTCATATCGGTCTCCAGCGCCAGTACCTGGAGATCGAACATGAGCCGCATGTGCTCGGAGAACGAGTCCGGCACGCCGGGTGGGGCGTCAGGCAGATCCCGCGCCTCCCCGCTCTCGTTGTGGCCCTCGACCATCTGGATGCGCCGTTCGACCTCGCGGACGTGGTCGAGATAGCGATCCATCCGGAGGCGGTCCAGATTGCCGAGTTCGTTTCGGACCTCGGCCACGTCGCTGAGGATCCAGTCGAGGATGCTGCGGCGGGTAGCCCGGCGCTCGGCGCGCTCCTCCGGACTGCTGCCCGCCCCGAAGAGCATCTCGAAGGCAATGCGCGGGTCGCGGATCATCGGCAGGGGGTCGTTCGGCGACGCCCAGCTGATCGAGTCGGTATAGGCGCAGGAGTAGTTGTAGGTGCAGCCGCCGGCCTGATCCAGGTTCTCGATGCAGAGCTGTAGCGACGGCATCGGCGTGGCCTGGCCAAACCGCTGCGCGTAGAGCTGGTCGAGCGAAGTGCCGCACCAGATGTCGGAACCCTGTGTCTGCTTCGGGTGGGACTGGGTCAGGAAGACTGCGGAGGACCGGAAGTGGTCCCCGCCGATCTCCGGCCCGGTGAACGCCTCGGCCATCCTGACATCGGTGTTGCTGACGATCGTCAGGTAGTCCTGGAACGGCTCCAGAGGCTTCAAGGCGTTCTCGGGTAGCAGCTCGAAGTCGCGACCCTCCGTGGCCGGCGCGAACAGGTGACGGCTGGCGCCCCACTTGTTGCAGCCGGGCAGCCCGTGCACCTCCTCGATGCAGACGAGGCGGGTCACGTCCTTGGCCTCCGCCGCTGACGCGACGTTGCGGCCCGAGCGGCCGGCCGGCGCCATTGCATCCAGGAACGGGAGGGCGACAGAGGCCCCCACGCCACGCAGGAAGGTCCGGCGGGGCAGGTGCTTTCCGGTAATCAGGGACATGATCTACTCCTCAGTTGCTGCTGCTCTCTGGTGCTGCTGTTGTCTGGCTTGCGCGTTCGGTCGACCGTTTGCGCTGGAAGGCGTCGCTTCGGACGACGCCCATGATGAACGACGCCATGCGGGAATCGTTCGCCTCGGCCTCTCGAACGATGTTGCGGATGGTCGGCTGATCAAACGCTTCGATCGGCCGGCCGACCGCGAAGGCCAACAGGTTTTCCGTGAAAGTGCGCGCCAGCGGAATGGGCCGCACCAGCAGGGCGTCCACCAACTCGCTTGGCGAGGAAACCGGCGTGCCGTCGTAAAAGTCGCCGAGCGTATCCAGTGGGCCGCCGTTCTCGCGTAGGCGCCATTTGCCTGTCACGTCGAAGTTGTCGAGGGCGAGCCCGATCGGATCGATCAGCCGGTGACAGGAGTTGCAACTCGGGTTGGCGGCGTGCATCTCCATCCGCTCGCGGGTGGTGAGCCGCCGGCCCTCGTTCACTTCTTCGATGTCCTCGAGCGCGGGGATGTCGGGCGGCGGTGGGGGCGGCGGAGTGCCGAGCAGCACCTCCATCACCCACTTGCCGCGCAGCACCGGTGAGGTGCGGTTGGCGAGCGAGGTAAGCACCAGCACGCTGCCGTGGCCGAGGATCCCGCGGCGGGTATCGTCGGGGTAGCGGACGCGCCGGAAGTGCCGTCCGGCCACTCCCGGAAGGCCGTAGTGGCGCGCGAGCCGCTCGTTGACGAACGTGTAGTCGGCCTGGAAGAGGTCAAACAGGCTCCGGTCTTCCTGGACCAGGTTGGCGAAGAACAACTCGGTCTCGCTCCGCATCGCCTCCGCCAGGTTTTCGTCGAAATTGGGGAAGAAGTTCGGGTCGGGCCGGACCTTGTCCATGTCCTGTAGCCGGAACCACTGCGCGGCGAAGCGGGGGCCGAGCGCCGCGGCGCGCGGATCGGCGAGCATGCGCAGCGCCTGCCGATCCAGTTCCTCTGGCGTCAACAGGCCCTCGTCCGCGAGCACTTGGAGCTCGTCATCCGGGGGCGTCCCCCACAGGAAGAACGAGAGCCGCGAGGCGATGTCCACGTCACTCAACCGGTAGCCCCGCTCCGGGGCGTCCAGCGGTTCCCGTTCCAGCCGCAGCACGAAATGCGGGCTCGCGAGCATCGCCTCGAGCGCCGTTCGCACTCCAACCTCGAAGCCGCCGTCGTCGGCGCCCTCTTCGAAGAAAGCGAGCAGGTCTTCGACCTCGCGGTCGTCGAGGGTCCGCCGGTAGGCTTCGCGGCCCAGCCGGGCGAGAATCCGGCTGGCGCAGGGCCGCGCCTCGTCGGCAGCGGTCGGACGGCAGGTGAAGATGCGGTGCCGGCTGGCCGTATCCGACAGGCCGGTCGCGTTGTAGGGGCCGGTAATGATGACGTCGCGGACGTGCGGGAGCGTTGTGATGCCCGCGCCGCCCGAGCCGCCTCCGGCGTACGACCAGTCGTGGGGGCGGATCAGATCCTCGTAGGGCCCATCCTGGTGCCGGATGAAAGCGGCTGCGATGCGCCGCGCTCCGGCCCGGACGGAGACGCGCGGGGTCAGGGTGATCACGCTTCCCCGACCGTCAGCACCGGTCACGCGGTTGGTGTCGTAGGCCAGCAGCGCGACCCGCTCACCATCGATCGAGACGTCGATGTCCTCGATGCGGGTGTTGTCCCCGGAGGTGAACGTCACCCCGAAGGTGTACTCGGCATCGGCCGGGAACACATGGTTCACGACCAGCCCGCCCCGGGTGCCGTACGGAGCGCCCTCGACATGGTCCCACGGATGCTGCGACAGGTACTGCGAGTTGGTGTAGGTTGAATCCACCGCCTTCCCGCTTCGCTGGCCGACCGCGAGGCGGCTGATGGAGCTGGCCGCATTCAGGTAGGCCTCGAGCAGCGTGGCCGAAAGTGTCTGGGCCTCGGCGATGTTGTCGAAGTTGTGGCTCACCGGATCGAGCGGCAGCCAGTTTCCGGCGTCCACCTCGAGCCCGAGCAGGTCGCGAATCGCCTTCTCGTATTCCGAGCGGTTGAGGCGCTGGAAGGGCCGGTTGCCCGGGTCGGGGGCCAGGGCGGCGGCCTCATCGAGACGGTGTTCCAGGGTCTCGACCAGCGTCAGGAGCGCCTCGCTGCCCGTCCGGCGCGCGCCGGGCGGCGGCATCATGCCGGCCCGCAGCTTCCGGACCATCTCCTCGGCGACGTCGGCGTGCTCGGCCGCGTTCGTCACGTCGAACTCCTGGAGCGACAGGTTGCCGGTCCGGAGCCGATCGTTGTGGCACATGACGCAGGTGCTGCGCACGACGCGGTTCGCCGCGGCGTCGGATGGTGTGGTTTCCGCCACGCGCGGGGGCTCTGCGATAGCGGCAGAACCCGCGGCCGCCGCCCCGAAAGCGGCGCCCGCCACCAAGAGCAGGAGCGAGAGCCCCGTCTTAACAGCCTGTGGTGAAACCCAGGCGGCCCAGTTCTCCCGGTGGGGGCTCGAGCGGCGATCCATCCCGGCTGAACCACTCCGCTCCGCTCCGTTCTGCGTTGCGTTTCGGTCGAAATACACCCGGTATTCCTCCCTCACGCGCCTTGTCAGCCGGGCGCCTCGCCGCTCTCGGCACTCACCCGGGTTCCACCACAGGCTGTTAACGGCAGTTTGTGATTTCATGGGCGATTCGCAGACGGAATCCGGGCGCAGAAGCAGCGCCGGTGTGACGAGCCAGTGTGCCCGTTTTGGGGTCAGGATGCAAGCGGCCGCGGCCCCACCCGGCGGGTCTTCCCGCCGAGCCGCGACCGTGCCGAATTCATCCGGCGAGCGAGTCCGCCGCTGCTAGCGGTGCTCGATGACGGAGTCCACGATCCCGTAGGCCTTCGCTTCCTCCGCGGTCATGTAGCGGTCCCGTTCGATGTCGCGCGCGATCTCTTCCGACGAACGGCCGGTGTGGTGGGCGAGGATTTCGGTGAGGCGCGCGCGGACCCGCATGATCTCGTTGGCCTGGATCTGGATGTCGGTCGCTTGACCCCGGGCGCCGCCGAGTGGCTGGTGGATCATGACGGTGGCGTTCGGGAGTGCGAATCGCTTTCCGTGGGCCCCGGCGGCGAGCAGGATCGCTCCCATGCTGGACGCCTGACCCAGGCAATAGGTGGTCACGTCCGGTCGAATGAACTGCAGTGTGTCGTAGATCGCGAGGCCGGCGCTCACGGAGCCACCCGGGCAGTTGATATAGAGCGAGACTTCTTTTTCCGGGTCTTCGGATTCCAGGAACAGGAGTTGGGCGACCACGGTGTTCGCGAGCCCATCGCTGATCTCTTGCCCGATAAAGACGATGTTGTCCTTGAGCAGTCGGGAATAGATGTCGTAGGCGCGTTCCCCACGCCCGGTCTGCTCGATTACGTGCGGAATGAGAATCTGGTCTCGAATCACGGTGTTCGTCCCTCGTGGTAATTCTGGGTTCTGGAGGCTTCGGTCAGCATACGACTTCGCTTGGTCAGGAATCGTCGCCCTTGATCCTCCCCTATTCCTGTTCCTGGGACGGGGTCAGCTCTGCGTGTTCTCGCAGGAAATCGATTGCGGCGTCCCGGCGGAGTTGGGTGCGAATCCGTTCCAGCTGGCCGTCCTTTTCCATGGCGGCCCGAAGCGCAGCCGGGGTCTTGCCGGAGGCTGAGGCTTCCTCTGCGAGTCGCTCCTCGAGAGCCTCCTCCGTCGTCTCGATCCCTTGTTGATTAGCCAAGGAGTCCACCAGGATCGTTGAAGCGACCGTCTTTTCGCACTCGGAGCGCAACGTGTCGAGGTGCTTTTCGAGTTCGGAACGCACTTGTTCGGTGGGCATCCCACCCTGGATCATGCTGTTTGCGAGCAGTTTCACGCGGTTGTCCAGATCCCTCTCGACGAGCGGCTCCGGAGGTTCCACCGGGTTCTTTTCGCGCAGTGCTCCGACGAGTTGCTCCGCGACGTCCCGCCGTGCGCTCTGGTCTGCCCGCTTCCGCAGCCGGTCCCGGATGTCGCCGCGAAGGGCCAGCAGCGACGCCGCCCCGACTTCCCGCGCGAAGGAATCGTCGAGAGCGGGGAGCACCGGAGTCCGTGCCTGTTTGACCGTGAAGGCGGCCCGGATCGTTCGCCCGGCCCGTTCGGGATCGGGGGACTCGTTTCCGAAGCTGGTCGTTGCCACCACCGTGTCTCCTTCAGAGGCGCCCTGGAGGGCCTCGTGGAGTGCGGGGTGATAGGTCTCGCTCCCCACCCGCAAGGGCAGATCCTTCGTGACGCGTGGAGTAGCCCGCCGATCCGTCTCGACAAGGTCGGATTCCTGGAGATCACCCATCACGGAATCGCCGTCCTGGAGGCCCCGCCCCTCGATCGGCCCCGGCTGCGCCCGCTCCATCCGCAGATGTTCCAGAGTCTCGCCGATGTCGGATTCCGTCACCGAGTGTTCCCGGGTGGTGACCTTGATTCCCTCGAAATCGACCGTTCCGATGTCCGGCCAGACGCTGAAGCGGAGCCGCGCGGTAAGCGGTTTGCCGCGCGTCGCTTCCTCGGGGGTTGCCTTCGGAACATCCAGCGGATGGACATCGAGCTCGTGCAGACTCTGCTGCGTGGCCCGGGCGAGCAGGCGGCTCATGGCCTCTTCGGTGGCCTCGCTCCCGTACAGGAGTTCGATTCGCTCCTTGGGCGCCTTCCCCTTGCGGAAGCCTCGTAGATGAGCCCGCTGCCGAATACGCCGCAGTTCCTGCTGGACCGCTTCCTCGAAGACCGAAGCCGGAATTGTCACTTCGATCGCGCGGCGGGATTGGCCTTCTTCGGTCAGCCGGAAGGCGAGGTCCGGAATGCGGTCCTTCTTCGGGAAGGGCGGGCGGGGGGACGCGCCGGCAGCGCCCGGGTCCGCGGGTTCGTTCTCGGGTTCCAAAGGGGTGCTGTTGTCCACGAACTCGCTACTCAGACTCGGTGGTGGGGAGGGGCGCGCTGGTGCGAAAGGGGGGACTCGAACCCCCACGGGTTACCCCACTGGATCCTAAATCCAGCGCGTCTGCCAGTTCCGCCACTTTCGCAGCGGCGCCGTAGCCACCTGGCGGCGGCAGCTTAGCAGCCGGCCAGCCTCCGGCCGCATCATCCACCCGAGGTGGGCGAAACGCTGGGTGAATGCGTGCCTCATCACCGGAATTCGTCTCCCCCACCGGTAGAATCGCGCACCCGGCGCGCCGGAGATGGGCCGCGCCGCCGCGAAAGAGGTTCCTCCATGCGCACCCTGACCAAGCTCTTGCGGTCCCTGCCGGTCGTCCTTCTCGCCGTGTTGCTCGCCGCGCCCCTCGCGGCGCAGGATCTTGAAACCCTGCGGCCGGTCGCCGACCAGGGCGCTGCTGAGCGGGCCAAGCTGGTCCAGGTGATGGTGGACTCCATCTTCAGCTTCGGGGAACTCGGCTTTCAGGAATTCGAGACCTCGCGCTACATCACCGACATCCTGCGGGAGAACGGGTTCGAGATCGAGGAGGGGATCGCCGGCATCCCCTCCGCCTGGATGGCGCGCTGGGGGTCGGGTTCGCCCGTCATCGCGCTCGGCAGCGACATCGACGGCATTCCGAAGGCGTCCCAGAAGCCCGGGGTGGCGTATCACGATCCCCTGGTCGAGGGCGCCCCGGGCCATGGCGAAGGCCACAACTCGGGGCAGGCCGTGATCGTCGTGGGAGCGCTCGCGGCCAAGGAGATCATGGAACGCGAGGGCATCCCCGGAACTCTGGTGATCTGGCCGGGGGTGGCTGAGGAGCTGCTGGCCACGAAGGCCTGGTTCATCCGGGACGGCTATTTCAACGACGTGGACATCAACATCTTCACCCACGTCTCCTCCCGGTTCGGGGTGAGTTGGGGACAGGGCGGCGGCAGCGGCCTGGTGTCGGTGGAATACACGTTCGTGGGCGAGTCGGCGCACTCGGCGGGGGCGCCCTGGCGGGGCCGGAGCGCGCTTGACGCCGTCGAAATCATGAACGCCGCCTGGAACATCAAGCGCGAGCACCTGCGCCTTCCGCACCGCTCGCACTACGTGATCACGAACGGTGGCGACCAGCCGAACGTGGTGCCGCAGCTCGCGTCGGTCTGGTACTTCTTCCGCGAACTCGACCAGCCCCACATCAAGGAACTCTTCGATCTCGGAAACACGATGGCCAATGCCGCGGCGGCGATGACCTCCACCGAGGCCTCATGGAGCATCCTGGGCCATGCCTATCCGCGCCACTTCAACAAACCGGTGGCCGAGGCGGTGTGGGCGAACATCGAGCGAGTGGGGCTTCCCGAGTGGAGCGACGCGGACCAGGCGCTCGCCAACGGCCTCCAACGCGAGTTGGGAGTCGAGGAGCGGGGCCTCGCGACCGAACTCGGCGAGATACGCGGTCCGGCGCGTGAGCCACGGCTCGGCGGCGGCTCCGACGACATCGGCGACATCTCCTGGAATGTCCCGACCGTGACCCTGGGCTACCCGTCGAACATCCCGGGCGGCCCGGGTCACCACTGGGCGAACGCCGTGGCGATGGCGACCCCGATCGCGCACAAGGGAGTGCTCGCCGGCGCCCGGGTCATCGCGATGACGCTGATGGACCTGCTCCTCGATCCGTCGCTGGTGACGGCAGCCAAGGAGTACTTTGCCGAGCAGACTGCGGAACACCAGTACACCCCGCTGATCGGCCCGGACGATCCTCCGGCGATTCACCTGAACAAGGATCGGATGAACTCTTTCCGGGAGGCGATGCGGCCGTTCTACTACGACCCGGATCGCTACGACAGCTACCTGGAACAGCTCGGTATCGAGTACCCGACGGTTCGGGAAAACCCGGAGAACTGACGGAAGTCGCGCTTGGCGGCCCTAAGGCGGCCCTAAAACGGCGGTCAGGAGACCACCCGCGGGCCACTAGAATCGTGCGCCCGGCGCTCCTCGGGATGGGGAGCGCCGGCGAAGAATGAGGTTGCTCCCGATGCGCGCACTGTCACAGCTCTTGCGGTCCCTGCCGGCCGCCCTTCTCGCTCTCCTGCTCGCCGCGCCGCTCGCGGCCCAGGATCTCGAAACCCTGCGTCCGGTCGCCGATCAGGGCGCCGCCGAGCGGGCCAAGCTGGTCCAGGTGATGGTGGATTCCATCTTCAGCTTCGGCGAACTGGGCTTCCAGGAGTTCGAGACCTCCCGTTACATCACGGACATCCTGCGGGAGAACGGGTTCGAGGTGGAGGAGGGGATCGCCGGCATCCCCACCGCCTGGATGGCGCGGTGGGGGTCCGGCTCACCGGTGATCGCGCTCGGCAGCGACATCGACGGGATTCCGAAGGCGTCCCAAAAGCCCGGGGTGGCGTATCACGATCCCCTGGTGGACGGCGCCCCGGGCCACGGCGAGGGGCACAACTCGGGGCAGGCCGTGATCGTCGTGGGAGCGCTTGCCGCCAAGGAAGTCATGGAGCGGGAAGGCATTTCCGGGACGATCGTCATCTGGCCCGGAGTGGCAGAAGAACTCGTGGGCACCAAGGCCTGGTTCATCCGGGACGGCTATTTCGAGGATGTGGACATCTGCATCTTCACCCATGTCTCCAACCGGTTCGGGGTGAGCTGGGGACAGGGCAGGGGCAATGGCCTGGTGTCGGTCGAATACACCTTCCGGGGCGAATCGGCGCACTCCGCGGGAGCGCCGTGGCGGGGCCGAAGCGCGCTCGACGCGGTGGAGATCATGAACATGGCGTGGAACGTCAAGCGCGAGCATCTACGCCTGCCGCATCGTTCGCACTACGTGATCACGAACGGGGGCGACCAGCCGAACGTGGTGCCCCAGCTCGCGTCGGTCTGGTACTACTTCCGCGAACTCGAACAGCCCGGGATGAAGGAGCTCTTCGATCTCGGTAACACGATGGCGCAGTCCGCCGCCGCGATGACGTCGACCGACGTGTCCTGGCGCATTCTGGGGCACGCGTACCCGCGCCACTTCAACAAGCCGGTCGCCGAAGCGGCCTGGGCGAACGTCGAGCGGGTGGGGCTTCCGGAGTGGAGCGAGGCCGATCAGGCGCTCGCCAAGGGGCTCCAGCGCGAACTCGGAGTCGAGGAACAGGGCCTCGCAACCGAACTCGGCGAGATGGGCGGCCCCGTACAGGAACCGCGTCTCGGAGGCGGCTCCGACGACATCGGCGACATTTCCTGGGCCGTTCCGACGGTGACCCTGCGCTTCCCGTCGAACATTCCGGGCGGCCCGGGGCACCACTGGGCGAACGCGGTGGCGATGGCGACTCCAATTGCTCACAAGGGAGCGTCCGCCGGGGCGCGGGTGATTGCCATGACCCTCATGGATCTCTTGCTCGATCCCGAACTCGTCCCGGCGGCGAAGGAGTACTTCGCTGAGCAGACGGCCGAGCACCAGTACACCCCGCTGATCGGCCCCGACGATCCTCCCGGGATTCACCTGAACGAGGACCGGATGGACTCGTTCCGGGAAGCGATGCGGCCCCTTTACTACGACCCGGACAACTACGACAGCTATCTCGAGCAGTTGGGCATCGAGTACCCCACGGTCCGCCCGGAGGCGGAAGAGCCGCAGAACTGACGGTCGGGCCCGTGCGCCCGAGGTGCGACTCGGGCGCTCCAGTGCCGGATCCGAGGTGGTGAGAGGGTCAGCCGCCAGCGAGAGGCGTGACCAGGCGGGCAACCGCCGGAACAAGCACGCCTCCCAGCAGAGAGAGGACGGTGACTCCCCCGATCACCCCCATGATCCACATCATGGCCCGCATCTGACCCAGCAGCTGATTCTGGAGATCGCGCAGTTCCCTCGTTTCCCGGTGCTGCCGTTTGAATCCCTTCCTTGTCTGTTTCTCCAGCCGGACGATCCGCCGCCGGTTTGCCTGGATGCCGCTCTGCAACTCGCGGATGGTGGGCTCGCGACCGTTTCCGCCAACGGCCTGCCGCATTTCCGTCGCCGGTCCGGTGTCGGGCACTTCCCCTTTTGTCCGCCGGGAACGAGAGTACTCCGCGTCGTGGGCGGGAGCAACCGGCCCTGGCCGGTCCGCGGTCGATTCCGCAATGGCTTCGCCTGCCAGATGGTCCTGCTTGGGGGAACCTCCTCGGGTTCACGAGCGGCCGGGTCGCAATGCGGAGAGCACCGGAAGACTCCCCGCCACCATCTATTGACGGAATTCCCGGCGATTTCTTCTCACTGTGAAAGTCCGAGGGGTGTCACGGTTGTCGCTGCGCTGCGTGCTGCGACGCCGGTCCCCATCGGGAGAAACCCATGATCGGATCCTCCTGGCCACCCCGCGGGTCATGAAAGGCGTTCATCGACGCTGGTTTCGCGCTCCCGCGCGATGCCGACCGGAGGTCCGGCGTTCCCGTGCCTGCGGGCCACTCCTCCCACGGGGGTACGTGCCGAGACGGGAGCCATGCCGGTGTTTGGCGTCTTTCCCTTTCGCTGCCCTGTGGGCAGCGGTGCCGGTCTGAAGACCGGCGTTCCCGCACGGCGTGAACGGGGGGTGGGTGTGGGCGGGGGTACTCCCCCGTTCACAAGAAGGACAGCGCGAAAGGGAACTCGCCTGCGGCTAGATCGTGCTTATGGTTCAGACTTTACAAGCACGATGCGGCGAGTTCCGATTCGGAGGCACGAAGTGCCGTTCGGCGTAGGGGTGGGGCGCCCGCCTGACCAATGATTGTGTTTCTGCCCCGGACCACGCCGGTGCGCCCCACCCCTACGCCGACCAGCGCTGGTGTTCCCTGAGCGGCGGCTCGTTCTGTTCGGGTGGAGGTGTGCTGACCCACGGGAAAACAATGGCAGCGAACTTTGTTCGCTGCCCGCCGGTATCGGGGGGAAAGAGTGAAAGGGGGGCCTGCCCCCCGTTCACAAGACAGACAGCGCGAATCGGAACTCGCCGCGTAGGGATCGTGCTTGATGGTTCAGACTTTCCCCGCACAGATGCGGCGAGTTCCGATTCGGAGGCACGAAGTGCCGTTCGGCGTAGGGGTGGGGCGCCCGCCTGACCAATGATTGTGTTTCTGCCCCGGACCACGCCGGTGCGCCCCACCCCTACGCCGACCAGCGCTGGTGTTCCCTGAGCGGCGGCTCGTTCTGTCCGGGTGGAGGTGTGCTGACCCACGGGAAAACAATGGCAGCGAACTTTGTTCGCTGCCCGCCGGTATCGGGGGGAAAGAGTGAAAGGGGGGCCTGCCCCCCGTTCACAAGACAGACAGCGCGAATCGGAACTCGCCGCGTAGGGATCGTGCTTGATGGTTCAGACTTTCCCCGCACAGATGCGGCGAGTTCCGATTCGGAGGCACGAAGTGCCGTTCGGCGTAGGGGTGGGGCGCCCGCCTGACCAATGATTGTGTTTCTGCCCCGGACCACGCCGGTGCGCCCCACCCCTACGCCGACCAGCGCGCGGTGCCGAAGCAGGGATTTGAACCCTGACACTCGCAAGGAGTACTGCGCCCTGAACGCAGCGCGTCTGCCGTTCCGCCACTTCGGCCCGCGGAGCGCGCGAGTTTAGCAGGCTGGTGGCCAGATCGAGTCACGGCGCGAGGCGGCGCCGGAGGGGCGAGCGCGATCCGTCCCGTATGGTCCGGGGGCGTTTTCAGGGACGATCTCAGGGCGACGGCTGGGTTGTGCCGGAGGGCCGTGAATCGCTGGAAGACATCCACGTCACCGGCAGCCGGGTTGGTGGGGCTCTGCCGGGGGATCTGGTCGAGGCCGAGGTTTCTTTTCGGACCCGGCGCGGCCGGCTTGAGGGTGCGGTCGTGCGGGTACTCACCCGAAAGACCGCTCGGGTTGTCGGGCTGTTCACCGCGGAGCGGACCGTCGCGGTGTGGGATCGGCAGTGGGCGCGCGAGATTCTCGTGCCTTCCGGCGGCGCTCGCCCCGGGGACCTGGTGGAGGTCCGGATTCGCCGCTTCCCGGCACCCGGGAAGCCGGTGGTCGGAGAAATAACGGCAGTATTCGGCGCCGCCGACGACCCGGGGGCGGAGCTCCTCGCGGTGCTCGCGCGGCACGGTATCCGGGACGAGTTTCCCCCAGCGGCCCTCGCCCAGGCGGCGGCCGCTCCGGGTGCGGTCTCCGCAAGCGAACTCGGCGGGCGCCAGGACCTCCGCGGCCGCCTGATCCTGACGATGGATCCGGAAGACGCGCGCGACCACGACGACGCGATCGAGGCGACCGAGCTTCCCGACGGCGGCTTCGAGATCGGTGTCCACATCGCCGACGTCAGCCACTACGTTCCGCCCGGCAGTCCGGTGGACGAGGAGGCGGCGCGGCGGGGGACCTCGGTGTACTTCCCCGAGCGCGCCATCCCGATGCTGCCCGAAGCGCTCTCCTCGGGCATCTGCTCGCTGTTTCCCGAGGTTGACCGGCTGGTGCAGTCGGCGAACCTGCGGATCGACTCGGAGGGGCGGCTTCGTGAGGCGCGTTTTTCCCGAAGCCTGATCCGAAGCGTTGCCCGGCTGTCCTACGAGGACGGGGCGCGCCTGCTCGCGGGGGACGGGGACGATGCCGGTCCGATCGGAACGGCCGTCCGGACGATGGGCCGCGCCGCCGCTTTGTTGGGAAGAGCGCGCCTCCAGCGCGGTGCGATGGATCTCGACCTGCCCGAACCGGTGGTCACCTCCGACGCGGCGGGCAACCTGGTGGACGCCCGCTACGCCGAGCGAAACGACGCACACCGCCTGGTAGAGGATTTCATGCTCCTGGCCAACCAGGCGGTAGCCGAGCACCTCCGAACCACCAAAACGGCAGCTCTCCACCGCGTCCACGGATCTCCCGACGAAACCCGGATCGACGCCTTCGAGGATCTCCTGACCGGCTTTGGAGAACGATTGCGTGTTCCCTCAGAGCCGCTCCGGCCCGTGCACTGCGCCCGGCTGCTGGCGCGCATCAAAGACCGCCCGGAAGCGCCCTTCCTCCGCCGGAGGCTTCTCCGGGCCATGAAGAAGGCGGAGTACTCGCCCCGCGGCGAGGGGCACTTTGCGCTGGCGCTGCCGGATTACACCCATTTCACTTCACCCATCCGGCGGTACCCGGACCTCATCGCCCACCGGGCGCTGGCCGCCGGGACGGATCTTGCCGGGCATCTGCACCTCCAGGCGCTGCCGGCGCTGGCGGCCACCTGTTCCGGGGCCGAGCGAAGCGCCGAGGCCGCCGAGAGGGACCTGGTGGAACGCCGGATCGCCCGCCTCCTCGCGGGGCGGCTCGGGGACACCTTCGCCGCCCGCGTTTCCGAGACCGGCCGTTTTGGTCTCGCGATCGAACTCGAGGGCATTCCCGCCCGCGGTACCGTCCCGATGGAGCTGCTACCGGGCGGGCGCTTCCGCTTCCACCGGCAGGACTATTCGCTCCGGTGTCCGGCGACCGGCCGGAGTTTCCGGATCGGTGATTCTCTCGAAGCCCAACTGGTCCGGGTGGATACGCTTCTTGGCGATCTGGAATTCGGGCTCGGCGCCGAGCCTGCCCGCAGCACCAGTGCTAGGCCAGAAGGTGGCCGGGGTCGTCGTCGGCGCTCACCTCGTGAGGCGGAGCGTTCGGGCCGCCGACCGGCAAGGCGACGGTGAACCGCGAGCCGCGGTCCGGCGCACTCTCGACCTCGATGCGCCCACCCAGGAGGTCCGCGGTGTGCTTGGCGATGGCGAGGCCGAGTCCCGTGCCGCCCACTTCACGCGAGCGAGCCGGATCCACCCGGTAAAAGCGTTCGAAGATCCGGCTTTGGTGGGCCTTGGGGATTCCCACGCCGTTGTCAGTGACCGAGATCAAGGCTTCGCCCGCCGAGCACTCGGTCGCGACCTCGACCCGTCCGTTTTCCCCGGAGTACTGGATGGCGTTGTCCACCAGGTTTTGCAGGATCTCCGTCAGCAGGGTTGGGTCGGTGTAGATCTGCACCGGCTCTCGGGAACCCGCCGTTGTGAGCTTCCGCGCCCCCGCCTTCACTCGCGCCGATTCCACGACCGACTCGACCAGCGCGTCCACTTGGACGGGAACGGTTTCGGTCTCCTGTTTGCCTGCCTCGATCCGGGCGAGCTGCAGCAGGTCGTCCGTGAGATGTGAAAGCCGGACGGAATGCCGCCGAATGATCCCGAGGAAACGCTTTTGCTCCGGCACGTCTTCCAGGTCTCCGTCCAGTAGCGTTTCCGAAAAACCCCGAATCGCGGTCAGGGGCGTTCTGAGTTCGTGGGAGAGATTGGCCACGAAGTCGCGCCGCATCCGCTCCAGCGCGTGGAGTTGGGTCACGTCCAAGAGCACCAGTACCGCCCCCGCCGGCTCGGACCCCGCAGAACCGTTTCCTTCGAGACCGTTTCCTTCGAGCTGGGAAGCCATCGGCACTTCGGGCTCGGCGGAACGGATGGGGGCCGCGCGGACCAGAACCTCCCTTCCGTTCAGGGAGATCTCGCGTTCACGAGACTTGCCCTTCATCGCGGCTCGGACCATCTTCAGGAGGCGCTTTTTCTCGAGGACGTTCCGGGCGTCGCGCCCCCGATAGTCCCGCCACGACTCGCCCGGAAGGGAAAGCACCTCGCGAAAGGCGCCGTTCACATACTGGATCCGGAGTTCCTCGTCGAAGACCGCGACGCCCTCGGCCACGCTTGACAGGATCGTGGCGCCCTGGTTCTTCTCGGCGGTCAGGGACTGGAAACTGCGCTGCAGTTCCCGCGCCGTCCGGTTGAGGGAAGCCAGCAACTGGTCGAGTTCGTCCATCTTGAGAGGCGCGGCCTCCGGTGTGAAATCACCTCGGGCCACCCGTTCCGAGAACCGGCGGAGCCGCGCCACGCGCTTGCCGAAGCGGGCCGCATACCAGAAGGAGAACCCGGCGGCAACGATGAAGGCGAGGAGCGTCACCACGACCACCGGAGTCAGGATGGTGCTCACGGTTTCTTCCAGTTGGACAACCGGTTCCGAGAGGCGCAGCACCGTCGCTTCACGCTCCGGGATCCTCACCGCCACGTAGGTGAGGTCCTCGCCGCGAGTGTCGCTGAAGCGCTGCGAGCGGCCATAGCCGGTGGCAAAGGCGGCGCTTATTTCAGGGCGGTCCCGATGGTTGTCCATGGTCCGGGCGTCTTCGTGGGAATCCGCGAGCACAGTCCCATCGAGCGCAATGAGCGTGACCCGCCGCTCGGGCCGCGTCGGAGTGGCTCCCTCGGCCCTGGCGTCCGCCTCGAAGGAGGCGAGCGCCATGGCCCACTCCCGAAGAGCCTCCGCGGAGGGTTCCACCGGCGGGTTGGCGAGCCCCACCTCGGCAACTCCGTCCAGGTTGGCGAAGGTGGAAGCGACGGCGCTTTCTCTCACGACCTGCGCCGTGGTCGCGAGCACCGCGAACAGCGCCGCCAGCGCGACCAGCAGGCTTGCCGCCGTCAGCCGGAGCGCAAGCCGCGACGGCCGGCGGCCCCGCCAGGGTCGCGCTGGGTCGTCGGTCGTCCGGGGATTCAAGGTGGAGGTTCGAAGCGATACCCGGCGCCCCGAACCGTCTTCAGGAACGAGGAATCCCCCGATACGTCAACCTTCTGGCGCAGCCGCCGAACATAGACATCCACGCTGCGCAGCGTGATGTATTTCTCATGTCCCCACACCCGGTCGAGGAGCTGCTCCCGGGAGAAGACGCGTCGCGGGTGGGACGCCAGATAGTGGAGCAGTTTGAACTCCAGGTGCGTCACCGGAAGGTCGTCTCCGCCCCGCTGCACCCGGTGCGACGTCGGGTCAATCACCAAGTCACCGAACTGGAGGGCGCCCTCGTCGGGCGACGGGGCCGGCTGCTCGGTCCTTCCGGTACGGCGGAGCACCGCCCCGACCCGCGCCACCAGCTCCCGGGGGCTGAACGGCTTCGTGATGTAGTCGTCCGCCCCGAGTTCGATGCCCGCGATCACGTCGGCCTCTTCGCTCCGCGCGCTCAGCATGATCACCGGGAGGCTCTGATATTCGGAGTCCCGGCGCAGGCGCCGGCACAGATCGAACCCGCTGATCTCCGGCAGCATCAGATCCAGGATCAAGAGATCCGGTCGCTCCCGCTCCAATTGGGCCCATCCCTCCGCGCCGGTGACGGCGGAGGTCACGCGGTAGGACTCGCGCTCCAGGTTGTAGCGGAGCAACTCGACGATGTCCGGATCGTCTTCGATGACCAGGATGTGTTTCACGGCCGGAGAAATCGTACACACAGTTGGCGCATATGCTCCCGCGGTCTATGTCCGGACCGAAAATCGCGTTTCAGGGACACCCCGGCTCCTACTCCGACCTGACCTGTCGGGACCGGCATCCGGATCATGAGCCGCTGTCCTTCGAGGGCTTTGAGGACGCGTTCGCGGCAGTGGCCGAGGGGAGCGCGGAACTCGCGATGATCCCCATCGAGAATTCGGTCGCCGGACGAGTCGCCGACATCCATCGCCTCCTGCCCGAATCCCGTCTGCAAATCGTCGGTGAAGCCTTTCACCGGGTGCGGCACCAGCTCCTCGGGCTGCCCGGAGCCAGGCTCGGCGGACTCCGGACCGTCCACAGCCACCCGCACGCGCTCGCCCAGTGCCGGCAATTCATCCGCGGCCGACGCCTCCGCCCAGTGGCGGAGGCGGATACCGCCGGGGCCGCGATAATGATCGCGAGAAGCGGAGACCCCACGAAAGCGGCGATCGCCTCGGCGCTTGCCGCTGGGATTCACGGACTCTCGATTCTGGCGCCGGACATCGCGGACATCTCGCTGAACATCACCCGGTTCCTCGTCATGGCCCGGGAGCCGGTTACGGTTCCGCGCGACGCCGACGCGATCACTACGTTCGTGTTCCAGGTGCGGAATCTCCCGGGCGCCCTCTACAAGGCGCTCGGTGGGTTCGCGACCAATGGAGTGAACATGCAGAAGCTCGAAAGCTACATGCTGGACGGCTCGTTCACTTCGACCCAGTTCTACTGTGACGTGGCCGGCCATCCCGAGCACTCCGGGGTGGCGAAGGCGTTCGAAGAACTCCGCTTCTTCTCCCGGTCGGTCAGGATCCTGGGGGTCTATCCGGCCGATCCGGTGCGCACCTCACATTAACAGCCTGTAGACAAAATCACGCGGCCCAGTTCTCCCGGTGGGGGCTCGAGCGGCGATGCATCCCGGCTGAACCGCGCCGCTTCGCGTCGCTCATCGTTGCGCTTCGGTCGAAATACACCCGGGCCAGTTCTCCCGGTGGGGGCTCCTCCCTCGCGCGCCTTGTCAGCCGGGCGCCTCGCCGCTCTCGGCGCTCACGCCACTCTGTCCACAGGCTGTTAACGCTCGGGGTCGCGGGCACGCGGATTTTCGAAGCCGTAACGTTGCGCAAATCTGCGTTCACATTGAATTCATTTTGAGTCCCTGAATATTCACTCGATCTTAAACCTTGTTTCACGAATGGTTCAAGGACCCGTCATGCCGGAGAAACAACATGGCGCCTCATGTTGGGGGCACCTACGCGGTTCGAGCGCGGCCGCTCCGACGGCTCCGCTTCACCCGCCTTCCCAATCTTCCGGCGTCGGTCGTTTTTCCCTTCGGTCTCTTTGTCGCTGACGCTCTGGGCGGTGGCCGGGAGCGTGTTCGCGGGTGCGGGCGCAGTTCTGCCCGAGACCGAAACCCCCGAGACGGAAACCCCCGAGACGGAAATCCAGGAAGCGGCCAGGCAACCGGCGACCGGAAGAAGTTCGTCCGAGGCTGCGGTGGCCGCCGGCGAGTCCGCAGCGATCGAACCGGAACCGCGTACGCGCGAGATTCAACTCGCCGACGACGAGAAGGCCCTCGCCGCGGAAGAGGCAGCGAACGGGGAATCGGATTCGGACGTGGCCGCCCAGGGCAGCGCCGGAGCGGCGTCGCTCGTGGATTTCAACGTGCGGTTTCGCGGCCGGGTCCTGGATGAGTTCCAGGAACTCGGCGACGCGGAGATCAGCAGTTTTTCGATCTGGAGCAAGACCAAGATCGGGGACCGCATCGTCACGAACATCACCTACGACCTGGGCAAGACCCGCATGCATGACTTCTGGGTGCAGTTCGACGTCGGCGGAGGGCTCCAGGTACGCGCAGGGCGCAGTTCGCTTGCCTGGCTCGGAGAGTTCACCGAGTCGTCACATTCCCGCCAGATGGTGTACGCCGCGGTCGGCTCCAGCCTGACCCGGTCGAGGGAGGTGGGAGTCTTCCTTTTCGCTGACCAGGGTCCTTATAACGCCCGGCTTCATGTGGTGCAGGGCAGTGGAAATGAGGCAGAGAACAACTCGTCGAAGGACGTGCTGGCGAGCGTGGGCCGCACGTTCGACGTTGCCGGGAGCTCCTGGTTGGTGGACGCCGGCCACTATGAAGGCCGCGACGGACCGGACGACGCCCTCGTGCCGCGGCGGCAGACGGGGGTCCATGTGGATGGTGTGCTCGGCTCCGGCCAGGTGTTTCGCGGCGCCGCCTTCCGCCGGGAGCAGCACGGCAGGGAACACCTTGGCGGTTTCGCCCGGCTCCGCCATCGTCTTCCCCAGGGCATCTGGGCCGCCGCGGAGCTCGGGACGGAAACGAACCATGGCCCGCTGGCCAACCCGGGGCACTCCAGCTACGTGATCGCCGGAGCTCGATACGAACTCCCGTGGAACAGGACCCATCTTTCCGCCGACTACCGTTGGCGGTTCGGCGCCACCGGCGACCACGAGCTACTGCTTCTCTTCCAGTGGCTCTTCGACTTCCAGAACCCCCGGCGCAACTGACCCTCCCTCGATTCGGGGCCGGGCGGCGGCTGCCGGGTAGCGGGTGGTGCGCTAGCTCGGTAGCGGAAGGGGCCGGAGCCCCCGCGCCGTTTCCGCGGGGATCGCCCCGGCGTCACGAGACCTCCCTCGGGACCGGCGTTCACACGCGGTTCAAACCGGGTTCATCGCGCTGCGCAGGATTTGGCGGTGAGTTTTCGCACGCTTCACGGCTAGGCAACAAGGGACAACCACAATCCGCCCTCGATGCCTGAGCCGCACTTTTGCCCTCGGGGCGGTCATTCCCGTCTCAACTTTCTGATCCGTTTCGTCCGCGCGGCCAGTTCTGGATCGCTCAGCAGCGCGGCGACGACGCCGATCAGGGGATCGAGGCGGACAACAACGGTGAGAACAACGACCTCACCCCGCGCTCCGATCCGACGCTCTACAACCTCACCCTGATCGGCGACCCGGATACCGACCAGGGCGACGAGAGCGACATTGGCATCCTGCTCCGCGAGGGCACCTCCGCCGAGATCGCCAATTCCATCGTGCTCGGCTTCAAGGAGACCGGACTCGACATCGACAACGCCGCCACCTACCGGCTCGCCGAGGATGGGTTTTTGGTGGTGAAGAACTCGATCTTCTACGGCAACCTCGAGGGCAGCTTCGACGACGACTCCGGCGAGGACCCGGCGCCGACCTTCTCCACCCGGGACTTCGCAATGGCCTCCCAGCAACTCCGGGAGCTGGATCCCATGCTCGCCGATCCCTACAACCACGAGGCGCTCGACTGCCGGCCGATGGCAGGTTCCCCGGCGCTCCTGCTCGCGCTGCTTGGCCCGGACGCTCTGCCGCCGGCCGACGGATTCTTCGATCCGGTCACCTACGCGGGCGCCTGCGGCCTGGACGACGACTGATTCCTCGGCTGGACCACCTTCGCCCGGAACTGATTCCCGGACGAATGGAAATGGGGCCGCGCCGCTTCCGCTGCGGCCCCTCTCTATCAGGCTTCGCTGCCGTCTTCGCGGCGGTCGCCATCTTCGGTACCGGGTGCCGAGGCGCGAATCCCCCGCCCGGCAAGGAATCTCCCAAGGAATCTCCCAACGAATCTCCGGACAAAGCGGGGAAGGCGGCCGGGGCAGCTGATCTCGTCACCCTGCCCGTGGGTCGAGTGCTCTTCGATTCGCCCGAAGAAGCGGCGCGCGCGGCGCTGGCGCTGATCAAAGCGGGGGACACCGACTCCCTTTCGAGGCTGGCCATCAGCGAAGTCGAGTTCCGCGAAGCGGTGTACCTCCGGCTGCCGGCGAGTCGCCCCGAACGGAACACGTCGGCCGAGTTTCTCTGGGAGATGCTGCATCAGCGCAGCCGGAACTCGTTGGCCTCCACGATGGACCGCTACCAGGGACGCAGCTTCGAACTGGTTGCGGTGGACTTCGTGGGAGAGAGCACCGACTACGGACCCTTCCAGGTCCACCGAGAGGCGGTGCTCACCGTCCGCGCCCCGGACGGCGAACGCGGAACCCTGCGGATCTTCGGCTCGATGCTCGGCAGGGCGGCCGCTACCAGATCTTCAGCTTCGTCACCGACTGAGCGACTTTCCGGCGGCGGCCGGCGCCGCCCCTTCAGCGATCCCGGACGCGGAGTTCGATTCCGATGGCCGCGAGTTGCTCCGCCTCCTCCGCGATGCCGGCGCGAGTCAGGGGGTGGTGGTCGAGCCAGCCCGGGGGGAACGCGAGCTCAAGCTGACCGTCGGGCGCGCTGGCCTCAATAAGGGGCAGGCGCTCGCGACTGCGGCGCCGGCAGAGCAGGACCGCGATCCGCAGGATGGCGGCCAGTCGGCCGCTGGTGACGGGATCGGCGGCAGTCAATTTCTCGAAGCGCCCGGGCGGCAGCCTCTGCCGGTGGGTCTCGATCAGCGCGGCGAGCAGTTCCTGGTCGTCCCGCGAAAAGCCCGGCATGTCCGTGTTGCGCACGATGTAGGCGCCGTGGTGGTGATGGCCGCTGAAGGAGACGGAGAGGCCGACCTCATGCAGCTCGGCCGCCCAGCGCAGAAACCGTTCGTGCGCCTCGTGTTCGAGGCCCCACGGCCGCTTTAGCTGTCTCAGGCCGACCAGCGCGGTGGCCTTGACCCGCTCCGCCTGTTCGCGGTCCACCCGGTACTGGGTCATGAGGTTGCGGATCGTGCTCTCCCGGACATCCTGTCTCCGGCGCCGGCCGATCAGGTCGAAGAGCACCCCCTCGCGGAGCGCTCCCTCGGCCGGCTCGATCCTTTCGATGTCGAAGGTCTCCATGGCCGCGCGCAGGACCGCGATGCCGCCGGGGAAATCCAATGCCCGATCGGCGGGAAACCCCGGAATCGCATCGGGTCCGCGGGCGAGGGCTTCGACGTGGGCGCCGCGGATCATCCGGTCTCTGAGCCCCGCCAGCGCCGCCCGGGTCAGGCCGCCGTTTGCACGCAGAAGCTCGGCGGTGGCCAGCACCGTGCCGGAAGATCCGAACACCCGGGACCATCCGAGCGCCAGAAATCCTTCCTCCACGGTCTCGAGTTCGCGGCGGGCCTCGGTCTCGGCGGCGACGAAGGCCGGCTCGGTGATCACGCCGCCCGGGAAGAAGCGGCGCGTGAAGGAAACACACCCCATATAGAGGCTTGCCGCCCGGAGCGGCTCCTCCCCCTGTCCAACGACCAATTCGGTGCTGCCGCCCCCGATATCCAGCACCAGCCGGCGGCCGTTCTCCTCCGGAAGGAGGGTGTTGACTCCCACATAGATGAGCCGCGCTTCCTCCACGCCGGAGATGATCTCCACCCGATGCCCGAGAGCCTTCGTCGCATCGCCGAGCAATGCCTTCTGGTCCTTCACCTGCCGGAAGGCGTTGGTACCCACCGCGCGCGCCTGGCCGGCCGGGATATCCCGGATGCGTTCCCCGATTCGGGCGAGCGCGGCTGCGGCGCGCCCCCACGTCGCGGGTTCGACGGCCTTGTTCCGGATGCCGGCGGCGAGCCGCACCGGCTCCTTCACCCGGTCCACCACTTCGATGTTCTCGCCGTGGACCCGGGCGACGGTGAGGTGGAAGCTGCGGGAACCGAGGTCCACCGCCGCGAAGAGCCCCATCGGAAGGCGTCGTTTAGTGGTCATGAACGGTTATTCACGGTCGGGCCATCCGGGTGCCGGGAATCGTGCGGTTTCGCTGCGCGGTCGCCGAGCGGCGCCGGTCTGAAGGCACCCACCGGGAGGACGGGCCGGCGTTCCCGTGCCTCGGCGCCGTCAAGAAAGCGAGGGTCCCAGGCTCACGAATAGCCCGCGTACCGTCAAGAGGTTACGGGCAAGACGTTACGGGACCCTTCGTCGTGGTTCGCGGTCGGTCGGCGTGCGCAATCGGGGATAGCATCACCGCCTGTGGCAATCTGGGTCGTCGGCGATGTGCAGGGGTGTTTTAGCACGTTCGAGCGTCTCCTGGATCGCCTCCCGTTCCGGCCCGGCCGGGACCGAATGTGGTTCGTCGGGGACTTGGTCAATCGGGGTCCGGATTCCCTCGGCATGCTGCGCTGGGCGTACCGGCACCGGGACTCGATCGTCTGCGTGCTCGGGAATCACGAGCTGCACCTCCTGGCCCAGCGGGAGGGTGTGATCCCCGCCCGCCGCCGCGACACCCTCGCGCCGGTGCTGGCCGCGCCCGACGCCGATGAGCTCTGCGATTGGGTCGCGGGACTCCCCTTTGTCCACCGGGAGGACGGCTTCCTCCTCGTGCACGCCGGAACGCTCCCTCGATGGGATCTCTCCGATATCGAAGCCGCGGCGGGGGACGCCAAGGGCGCCCTCACCGAGGACCGCGGCGGTTTCTTGCGCGCTCTCTATTCGGTAAGGGGCGACAGCCCGCGGCGGAAGAAGAACCCTGAGGAAGCGCCGGGCCCGAACGGTCCGGCCGGCGGGCGGCACCTGGCGGGCGCGACGGCCGCATCGGTGTTCACGCGGATACGCATCGTGGACGCCGAGGGAACGCCGTCGTTCACGTTCGACGGGGTTCCCGAAACCATCCCGCCGGGTCATCGGCCGTGGTTCGAAAGCGTTTCGCTACCCGCGGGAATGACCGTGCTCTTCGGCCACTGGGCCGCACTGGGCCTCATGGTTTCGGAGCGGGCGGTGTGCCTGGATTCGGGTTGCGTCTGGAACGGCTCGCTGACGGCGCTGCGCCTGGAAGACGGCGCCTTTATGGTCCAGCCGGCGGCCGAGGGTGACGGTCAGCCTCTGTAACCTCTTTGTCACATTTTCCGGCTGGGCGCAGACGAAGGGTGCGCTCGGGGAACCGGAGATCGGTCCGCCACCGGAATGCCTGTAAGCGGTTCTCGAGTTCCAGATCGAGCCGTTTCCGGCCGACGTAGATGCTGGCCGGGGTGATGACGATCCCGGCGCGAAACGGTTTGGGGTCCGCGTTTTCGCCGCTGTCGCCGGGTGTTGCCTCGACCCAGCCCTCAACCGTAAGGCGTTCCCATTCCGGTTTGGAGCCGGGTTTGGAGTCGTAAAAAGGTGAACTGGCTGACCAGCCGTCCCGGCGCCACGGCCCGCACCGTGCCTTCTTCGTTGCGAATCACGACGTCCCGAAGACAGGAGGCAACCTCGATACGCACCGGAACATAGATGCTCCGTGGGAGGACTTCAGGCTCGTCGGCTCCGGCGAGAGCCGCGACAGCCGCGGCGGCGAGGATCAGGGGAGCCACTCGCCGCCCCAGCCCGGGCGTCCGAATCGCCTCTTGCCACCGCATATGAACAAAATATTACATTTCAAAGACATTTGCGATATCAACGGCCGGTGGGGAAATCTGCCGCTGTCCATTCGCGGCGCGGAGCGCCGCGGGGGAGGGGTGCGGGGAGGGGTTTCCCCTCCTCGCGAAAGACGAGGGCGCGAATCGCGCCCTCACCCCGGGGGGAAAGCGCCCCGCACGCGCGCAAAACCCAGATTCGGTTCGCCTTTCGTCCTCGGCACAGTGCGGGGTGCTTTTTCCACGGGCTGTTGACCCGTGAACACACCAACCCCCGGCCGGCGGCGCCGGGACGCCGGAATCAGCGCTTCTTCTTGACGGTGGTCTGGAACGCGCTGTCCCCCAACTGGAGGCGCATCGGTTCCCGGGTCTCGAGGTCGTAGCGGTCGCCGGGCATCAGGAAGTAGAACCCGCCGCCGTTCGGCAGGACCCGCGTGTTGTCGTAGATGGCCACGTAGCCCTGTCCGATGACCTCGAATCCGTTTCCGCGCACCACGATGGCGGTGTCTTCGTCGATTCCGATCCCGAGAAGCTCGGGTTTCGCGGCGGTGATTTCGAGCAGGTCGAAATGCCGGTTCCGCACCAGCAGGTGCTGGTCGATGGCCACCCCGCGAACGAAGGCGAATCCCTCTTCGTGGTCTCCCATCATGATGGTGTTGCCGCTCGTGTCGCCGCGGGCGAGATATTCGCCCTGGATCGTCGCACCGGCCGAAGAACCGCCGATCACCCCGCCGCGGGCCAGCAGGGCGTGGAGCTCACGCTCGGTGCGGGTGTCGGCGTAGGCGTCCACCAGCCGCCATTGCCGTCCGCCGGGGAACCACACGCCGCGGGCCTTCGTGATCGGCGCCGCGAACTCCTCGCTCTCGGCCTCTTCCCGGTCCCAGGTGTGGATCACGGTGATGTCGGTGGCGCCCAGTTCCCGGAACCGGCGCGCCCCCGCGTACCAGTCGTCGTAGTCGTCTTCGCCGCCGGCCGTGGGAATGATCACGATGGCGGCTTCGGGACCGCCTGCGAGGCTGATGAAGCGCTCGAGGATCGCTTCGTCGCGGAGCGCTCCGCCGACGATGACCAAGGAGCCCTTCTCGGGCCCCTGCTGGGCCGCCGCGGCGCCAGGAAGCGCCAAGGAGAGCCCGGCGGTGAGTAGCGTGGGGTTCCAGAAACGTGTGCGTCGCATGGTCTCGATCCTCCGTTCGGAATGGAAGCGTCAGGCGTCAGGGGGATTATCAGGGGTTGTGCGGCTGGCTCGCGGCGTTCTCTACTCCGTACACTTGGCAGGCTGTGGAGAAAGTCTCCCCGTGTCCGTTCGCGGCGCGTAGCGCCGCGGGGGTGGGGCGTGGGGAGGGGTTTCCCCTCCCCACGAGAAACGATGGCTCGGATCGCGCAGCGATCCGAGCCATCCACCCGTGGGAAAAGTGCTCCGCCCGCGCACAAACCTCCAGATGCGGCGCAGGCGTCACCCTGAGAGCGGGGCGGGGTGCTTTTCCCCCGGGTGGTTGAGACCATGCGCCACGTGGTGGTCGGCACCGCCGGCCACATCGACCACGGGAAGAGTTCGCTGGTCCTCGCGCTCACCGGGACCGATCCCGACCGGCTGAAGGAAGAGAAGGCTCGCGGCATCACCGTGGACCTCGGGTTCGCCCATCTCGAGCACGAGGGAGTGACCTACGGCTTCGTGGACGTGCCGGGCCACGAGCGCTTCGTGCGCAACATGCTCGCGGGCGCGTCCGGTTTCGACGTGGTGCTGCTGGTGGTGGCTGCCGACGAATCCGTCATGCCCCAGACCCGCGAGCACATCGAGATCTGCCGGCTGCTTGGGGTTCGGTCCGCCGTAGTGGTGCTCACCCGGATTGATCTCGTGGAGGACCGGGAGTTCATCGAGATTGCGGCCCTCGAAGTGCGCGAGTTGCTTGAAGGGTCGGCGATGGCTGGGGCGCCGCTGGTGCCCGTCTCGTCGAAGACCGGCGAGGGACTCGGTGAACTCAGGGAGGCACTCGCAGCGGCGGCAGCCGCCGCCGGGCCCCGGGACGTCTCGGGTCTCTTCCGGTTGCCCGTCGACCGCGCCTTCACCATGCGCGGTTTCGGCGCGGTCGTCACCGGCACGCTCGTCGCCGGCCAGGTCAGGGTCGGTGGCGACGTGGAAATCCTCCCCGGTGGGGAGCGCGCCCGGGTCCGGGGCCTGCAGGTACACGGAGCCCCCGTCGAGTCGGCTCAAGCCGGCCAGCGGGTCGCTGTCAACCTCTCCGGAGCCGGCCGTTTCCGGGCTGAGCGGGGGTCGGTGATCGCGGCGCCCGGCGAACTGGCTTCCACCCGGATGGTGGACGCCCGGCTGGAGGTGCTGGCGTGGGCCGCCGGACCGGTCCAGGACGAGAACCGGGTGCACCTGCACGTCGGCACCGCCACCGCACTCGCCCGGGTGCGGGTTCTCGGCGGGCTGGCGCAGCTCGCTCCCGGAGATTCCGGCCTCGTCCAGTTGCGCCTGGAGACCCCGTTGACGGCGGTGCGCGGCGATCGATTCATCATCCGGCGTTATTCGCCGGTCATCACCATTGGCGGTGGGGCCATCCTGGATGCGCTGCCCCCCAAACGCTCTCCGAGAAGCCCGGCGGCTCACGAGCGGGTTCTCGCCCTCGATCGCGCGACCGACGCCCGTGCCGCGGTCGCGTTCGTGGACGAGGCGGGGGTCCGCGGATTGAGCGAAGGGTTGCTGCGCACCCGACTCGGAATTCGCGCGCCGGCTGCCGCACGGGTGCTTCGGGAACTCCGCGAACGGGGCGAGATCGAAGCGGTAGGCGACGGCGCTCCGGCCAGCGCGGCTGGACGGGTTCTCCTGTCGCCGCCCAGTCTGCGAGCGGTGCAGGAGCGGATGACCTCGCTGCTCACCGCCTGGGAAACCGAAAACCGGCTGCGGGCCGGGATGCCGGTGGAACAACTCCGGGAACAGACCGGCGTCCCCGCGGTAGTGGCGGACGGCGCGCTGGCGCGTCTCGCAAGCGCCGGCGCCCTCGAGCTCACCCGCCACACGGTCGGCACCGCGGGCCGGCAGATCCAGCTCTCGGATTCCGAGCAGCGCGCTCTCGACGGTCTGGCGGGGCTGCTCGACGAAGGCGGATTCACTCCGCCTACCCTCGGGGAAGCGGCGGAAGAACTCGGGGTTCCGCCGGAACTCGTGGATGCCCTAAGGCGCCTGCTGCTCCGGGAAGGCCGCGCCGTGGACGTAAGTCCCGACCTCTACTTCGATGCCGCCCGGCTCGCCAGACTTCGCCAAGCCGTAGCGGAACGGGCCACGGTGAATCCCGAGATCGATGTTGCCTGGTTCAAGCAGAACTTTGGGCTGAGCCGCAAGCACGCCATCCCGCTGCTGGAGTGGCTCGACCGCGAGCGGGTGACGGTGCGGGTGGGGAACCTGCGAAAGATCCGCACTGGCGCGGCGCCGGGAGTTTCCCCCAGATGAACCAGTGGGTCGCCGATCTGCGGTTCGCGATCCGCTCGCTGCGCAGCCGTCCCCTCCTGACCGGGCTCGCGGCGGCTTCCCTCGCGCTCGCCATCGCCGGGAACGGCGCGCAGTTTTCCTTCATGAACGCCTTGCTGCTGCGGCCGATGCCCTATCCGGATCCGGAGCGCGTGGTCATGCTCTGGCAGACCGATCCGGCGAACCCGGCGATCGATCTCATCCCCGTGGCGTCGGCCAACTTCGACGATTGGCGGCGGACCGCCGAGTCCTTCGAGGTGCTCGCCGCGCAGCGCATCCGCCCGATGAGCATCACGGGAGGCGACCTGCCGGAACCGATCAGCGGCGCCGAAGTGACCGCGGAGTTCTTCCCGCTGCTCGGCGCTCGCCTCCATCTCGGGCGGGTGTTCCGGCCGGAAGAGGCGGAGGCCGGTCTGCGGCTCGCCGTCCTGTCCCATTTTCATTGGCAGAACCGCTGGGGAGGCGATCCGGCTCTCGTGGGCGGGCAGATCCAGCTGGAGGGCGAGCCGCACGAGGTCGTCGGCGTGCTCGAGGAAGGATTCGAGTTCCTTCAGGCCGGGGTCGCGGTGTGGACGCCGATGGAGCTTTCTCCGGCCATTCTCAGCCGGGAGCGCCGCGACCTCATGGTGGTCGGGCGGCTCAGGGCGGGCCTTTCGAGCACCGACGCCCAACGGGAAATGGAGGTCCTGAATGATCGCCTCGCCGCGGCCTACCCGGACGCCAACCGCGGTTTCGGCGTCCGCGTGCTCACCCTCGCCGAACTCCTCACCTACGGGCCGCGGGAGACCTTCTTCTATCTGCTGCAGGGGACGATCTTCTTCATCCTGATGATCGCCTGCGCCAATCTGGCCAACCTGCTCCTCGCCCGCGCGCTGGACCGCCGGGGAGAGATCGCGGTCCGGGCGGCGGTCGGGGCCACGCCGACCCGGGTGCTGCGGCAACTCCTGCTGGAATCCGCGCTGCTGGCCGCGGGCAGCGGGCTGGCAGGCTTCGCGATCGCCTGGGGCCTGGTGTTCCTGCTCCGGCAAGCCATGTCGGGGACGGATCTGGTGCCGCGGCACTTCCTCCCGGTCGTAGACGCCAGCGTCGTTGGTTTCACGCTGCTGGTCACCGTGATCGCGGCCCTGACGTTCGGGCTTGCGCCTTCGCTCCAGGCCTCGCGGGCCGCGCTGTCGGGAGGACTCTCGGAACAGGGACGGGGCGGGGAACTCGGCCGGCGCCGGCGGGTCATCGCCAAGGGATTGGTGGTCGGGCAACTGGCGCTCGCCCTGGTGCTGCTCGGCGGCGCGGGATCGCTGATGCGCGCCTTCCAGTCCGTTGCGAACACCGATCCCGGCTTCGATCCCGAAGGTCTGCTGGTGTTCACGGTAAACCTTCCAGAGCGCCGGTATCTCGACCAAGACGCTCAGGCCGATGTCGCCGAGCGGCTGGAGGAAGCGATTCGGGCGCTTCCCGGGGTGACCTCGGTCGCTTTCACGAACCACGTTCCCTATACCTACTTCTCCCCGAAGTTGCCTTGGTCACTGCCCGGGGAGGCGGTGAGCGAGGACCAACCGGCGCGCACCGCCACGGTGGTTGCCGCCTCGCCGGCCTATTTCGAAACCCTGCGGAGCCCGCTGCTCCAGGGGCGCGCCTTCGAGACTGGCGACCGCCCGGGGACGCCGGCGGTGTTGCTCGTGAGCGCCGGCTTTGCGGCGGCCGCGTGGCCGGGCGAGGATGCGCTCGGGCGGCAACTGGAGGTGGCGGGAGAGATCCGGCAGGTGGTGGGGATCACAGGCGGCATCAAGCAGGACGCTTTCCTTGACGCCACCCTCGGGGGGGAGCGCGTCGTATATCTGCCCTATACCCAGAATCCGTCTCCAGTGTTCGTGGGGCTGGCGCGCTCTACGGTGAACCCGGGCAGCCTTCGAGAGGATGTCCGGCGAGCCATCGCCGGAGTGGACCGGAGCATCGCCACCTCGAACGTGCGCCCGCTCCCCGAGATGCTCGCCGAGTTCCGCGTCGGCCTGGACGCTATCAGTGTCCTCCTCGTCGGCTTCGGACTGCTCGCGCTCGGTCTGGCGGGTTCCGGGGTCTACGGGGTCACCCGGTATTCGGTGTCCCGGCGCACCCGCGAGTTCGGCGTCCGGGCGGCCTTGGGCGCCTCACCGCGGTTGCTGCTGCGTTTGGTGATGCGCGAGGCGGCGATTCTGGCCGGATTGGGGTTCCTGATCGGCGCTCCGTTCATGGTTCTGATGGTGGTCTTCGTTCGCAACCTCCTGACCGGCTTCGCGCTGCCGGCGCCGGCAGCCGCCCTCGGGGTGGCCGCTTTGCTGTTCGGGGTGTCGCTCCTCGCGAGCTGGCTGCCTGCGCGCCGCGCCGCTCGCGTCCCCCCAAGTCACGCGCTCCGGGTCTAGCGCTCCGGGTCTAGCGGCTCCCGGGCGGGGTCAGCCCGTACTCGCGGTCCGGCTGATCCCTGTGTCAGGCTGAAAGGACCCCGCCCGGAAGCCGCTCGGCGCTTCGCGCCTGAAGTCGGAACTCCCGCCCTGTCACCAGGCCGGTCCACGACGTGATCTCAAGACGGCGGCATGGGCGGCGAGTTCCGACTTCGGAGCTGTCTTTTTGTGAAAGGGGGAGTTCCCCCTTTCACACTTTCCCCCCGGTCAGGCGGGCGCCGAACCTTCCGGTTCGACGCCGGCAGTTCCTTCCGTCTGCAGCGCTGGCCAGTCCGGGATTCAGACTGTTCTTACCGGCCGGGTCTAGCGGCCGGTGGGCAAAGTGGCGTGAGCGCCGAGAGCGGCCAGTTCTCCCGGTGGGGGCGAGGCGCCCGGCTGACAAGGCGCGCGAGGGAGGAATACCGGGTGTATTTCGACCGAAGCGCAACGATGAGCCGCGCGAAGCGGGGCGTCTCAGCCGGGATGCATCGCCGCTTGAACGCCGCGCGACTTTGTCCACCGGCTGCTGGGTTCCCAGAAAGGGTCAGCCCGTACTCGCGGTCCGGCTGATCCCTGTGTCAGGCTGAAAGGACCCCGCCCGGAAGCCGCTCGGCGCTTCGCGCCTGAAGTCGGAACTCCCGCCCTGTCACCAGGCCGGTCCACGACGTGATCTCAAGATGGCGGCATGGGCGGCGAGTTCCGACTTCGGAGCTGTCTTTTTGTGAAAGGGGGAGTTTCCCCTTTCACACTTTCCCCCCCGTCAGGCGGGCGCCGAACCTTCCGGTTCGACGCCGGCAGTTCCTTCCGTCTGCAGCGCTGGTCCTTCCGTCTGCGGCGCTGGTCCTTCCGCCTTCGGTGCTGGCCAGTTCGGGATTCAGACTGTTCTTACCGGCCGGGTCGAGCACGTGTAGGATGTGGCCAGTCTGCGGAAGCCAAATCGGAAGTGTCGGGTCATAGGCCTCTGCCCTGACCTCGCCACCGAATCGAAAGATGGAGAGATCACCAGGCAGGTGGCTCATATCAAGGTCAAGGAGGCTCGTCAGCACAGGGGGGCCTTCAGCAGAGGTTTCAGTGCCGCGGCTTTGACATTTCGCGTCTCGAAACGGAGCTACTCGACGGCCAAGCGGTCTTTTTCATCGATGTTGTCGATCGTGCCGTGGGTAGTAATCACGCCGGTAACGAAGGCACTGTTCAATTGAAGACGTTCCGCTTTCTCCACTCCCTTCTGCCAGGGATGCTGCTCATTCTCCTGTCCCTGCCGGCGTTGGCCCTGGCGCAGGAGGAAGGCACCATCGTCTCCGGGCGCATTCTGGACGCCGCGGACGGCGCTCCGGTCGGCTTCGTGTCCGTGGTTGTGCAGGTTGTCGACTCTGGAGTGCAGCTCACCGGCACGCTTACCGACGAGGATGGCCGTTTCGTCATCCAGGGTCTTCCCCCGGACACCTACACGGTGGCCACGTCGTTTCCCGGCTACTACGTGGTGGAGGTTGCGCTCTTCGTCGGAGAACTGAACCAGGTCTTCGATTTGGGTGACATCCGGTTGGACCGCTTCGAGACGTTCGCCGAAGAGGTGACCGTCACGGCGGAGGCGACTCGGGCTGCTGGCATCGACACGCAGGTCTTTCGCCTGGACGACGGTGCCGCGCAGACGACCGGTTCCTTGCTGGACGCGATGCGGAACCTGCCTGGTGTGACCGTCGACCAGGACGGCGTGGTCTCGCTGCGTGGCAGCGATCGGGTCGCGATTCTTATCGATGGGCGCCAGTCGAGTCTGACCGGGTTTGGCAACCAGCGGGGACTCGATAGCGTCTCGGCGGCGAACATCGAGGCCGTCGAGATCATCAACAATCCCTCCGCGCGTTTCGATGCTGCCGGGATGGCCGGGATCATCAACATCATCTACCGACAAGAGCAGGAACTGGGGCTGTCTGGTGACGTAGGAGCGTCGCTGGGTCTCGGACGGTTGTCGAGGCAGCGGAACGACCTGCCGACCGAACTCGGGAGCTACGCGAACAACCCGAAGGGCATTCCAAGTCTGAACCTGAACTACAACACGGGCACCGTCCGCACTTTCCTGCAGGGCGAGCTAACTCTGCAGGACGATCTGCCGAACAACGAGTTCACGACGCGGTTTTACGACGACGGTCGAGTCATCGAGTCGCAGGTGCCGGAGAATCGCGAGCAGTCGCACTACGTCGTCCGCGCCGGGTCCGACTGGACCCTCGACGCCTCGAACGTGCTGTCGGTGTCTGGCGTCTACGACTTCGAGACCCACACCGACCGCGCGCAGGTGCCGTTCATCCTGCGGTCGACCGGTGAGCGCGAGCGCTACTGGTTCTGGCGGGAGAAGGAGGACACCGGCTTCGCCAATATCAGCGTCGACTGGAAGCGGAAGTTCGCCGCGCCGGGTCACGAGATGAGGGTCAACCTGCAATACACGCGAGGTTGGGAGGACGAAGCCTATTTCCTCAACGAGGAGTCGCGGGTCCGTCAGGGCACCGACATGACGCATCTGATCGCTCAAGAGAACACGCTTCCCTTGAGCATCGACTATGTCCGTCCGTTGAGCGCCGGACGTCTGGAACTCGGGACCCGGCTGCAGCGCCGCTGGATCCCGGTCACCTACACGGTGGATCGCGGCGTCCAAAGCGTCATCTACGAAGGCCTGGGCGATACGTCGGAGTGGAATGAAAATATTGTCGCGCTGTACGGCAATCTCGTCCGAGAACGGGCTCGCTATTCGTTCGAAGCGGGTGTCCGCGTCGAGCAGACGAATGTGTCGTACCTCATTCCCACCGAAAACCTCTACTACACCGGGAGCGACCGGTACGACACCTTCGAGGTGTTTCCGAATCTGCGGCTGACGTACCGCCTGAACGCGACCAATCGCGTGATCGCCGCCTACAATCGGCGAGTCGACCGCCCGGGCGAGGCCGAACTACGCATCTTTCCGAAGTATGACGACCCTGAGCTGTTGAAGGTCGGCAATCCGTTCCTGCGGCCGCAGTTCACGCACGCGGGGGAACTCGGGTACGGACGCTCCTGGACGAGCGGCTCGGCAAGCGCGGCCCTGTATGTTCGCCAGATTTCGGACTCATTCTTCCGCGTCTTTGCCATCGACAATTCCAACGCGAACTACGATGTGGTGAACCGGGTCTACGAGAATGCCGGCAATTCGACGCAGCGCGGGATCGAGATTCTCTTCGATCAGGACATCGCTGCCCCCTGGGAGGTGTCCGGCAGCCTCAACTGGTACCGGAACGCGATCGACGCGTTCGAGACGACGCTCCGGTTTCCGACGCCGCGCCCCTTCGTACTGGGTGCCTCGACCGATGACACCTGGGATCTGACGGTCAACAATCGGGTGCAGACGCCGGGTGGCATCGAGTTGCAGTTGAGCTACATCTACTACGGGGCCCGCAACGTGCCCCAGGGCCGCGCGCGCGCGCGGTCGTCATTCGATGTCGCGCTCCAGCGCCCGATCCTGGGCGACCGTGCGGAGCTGGTGTTCACGCTCACCGACGCGTTCAACAACTTCGCGGTCGAGCAGGAAATCGACGGCCAAGGATTCACGGCTGTCTACCAGAACCTGCTGGAGACGCAGGTCGCAGCACTGGGTTTTCGGTATCGGTTTTAGATTCGCGCCTCGCGTGGTCTTACCGGACCCTGCCGTGGCCGGACCCTGCCGTGCTCGACGCTCGTTGCGGGTAATCGAGGATCAACTCACGCGGGTCGGCCTCGAGCTCGAGCCCCGCCCGTAGCCTCTCCGCCGACCGCTCGATGGTGACCTATGATCGGGACCATGACAGGAAAGCGCTTCCTCCGGATTCCCGTTCTGTTGGCCGCCGTGCAGCTCCTTGCGTGTACGCCGGAGCCCCAGGATTCCCCCGCGCACTACGACATGGCGGCGGACGGCGAACTTGCCGCTCGGATTTACCCCGTCGTCCAGGACGCCCTCCGGAACCACCCCGCCCCCGGGATTTCCGTGGCCGTGCAGCGGGACGGCGAGATCGTTTTCGCCGGAGGATTCGGCTACGCGGACCTCGAGAACGAGGTGCCCGCGACGGCGGACACGGTGTATCGCATCGGTTCGGTTACCAAGCAGTTCACCGCCGCGGCCGCCATGCTGCTCGTCGAGGAGGGCAAACTGGATTTGTCCGCCGACCTGCGCGATTACCTGCCGGACTACGACACGCACGGCTTCGAGGTGTCGGTCGAGCGGCTCCTCAACCACACGTCGGGGATCAAGGGCTATACGGAGATGCCCGAGTTTTGGGAGCGGTCCCGCCTGGACCTCGGTCACGAGGCCATGCTGGAACTGTTCTCCGCGCCGCCCTTCGAGTTCGAACCCGGGGACCGCTACCAGTACAACAACTCGGGCTATTACCTGCTCGGAGTCCTCATCGAGCAGCTCTCGGGAATGAGCTACCCCGCGTTTCTCGCGGCGCGGCTGTTCGAGCCGCTGGGTCTGGAGCGGACGCACTACCTCAGCAACCGCCCCCTCATCCCCGGCCGCGCCGAAGGCTATGAAGTCGGAGAAGGGAACGGCTTCGTGAACGATGAGCCGCTGAGCATGGAACTGCCCTACGCGGCCGGCTCCCTGGGGGCGAGCGTCCTGGATCTCCTCGCCTGGCAGCGGGCGCTGGTGTCGGGGCAGGTAGTGAGTCTCGCCAGCTACCAGGCGATGACGGCTCAGGGCAGCCTCGTGAACGGCGATCCGGTCCAATACGGATACGGGCTCCGCCTGGGGGAGGAACACGGTCTCGCCCAGATTTCCCACGGCGGGGGCATCAACGGCTTCCGCACCGAGCTCGCGTTCTATCCCGAGGCCGAGCTCGGCATTGCGGTCCTCATCAATTCGGGCTCGGGACGGCCCGGTCTGCTCGAGAACCGGATCGCCCGCGTGGTGCTGGGAATGGAGCAGCCCGAGATTGCGGAGGTCGAACTTCCCGAGTCCGAACTCCAGCGCTGCGCCGGCACCTACGATCCCGGCCGCGCGCCGGTCACCATCCGCTTCGAGGACGGGGCGCTCCTCGGTTTCGGTGAGCGCCTGGTGCCGGTCGGCGATGGCCTGTTCCATCCGGAAGACGATCCCTTCACCCGGGTGGTCTGCGAACCGGGCCCGGAGGGTGGCGCTGCCCCCGCCCTCACGGTTTCCGGTGGTGGGGTGAGCACCCGCTACCCCCGGGTTGGCGCTTCCCGGCCACCGTCTGGTGGGGGCTAGACTGCCGCCCTCGTGCCCAGCGTAGAAGTTCAAAGGACCATCGCGGCGCCGCCCGATCGGGTATTCCGGATCGCGACCGACCTCGAGAACCTTGCGGCGACCGTGTCCGGCATCGATAGCGTCGAGGTGTTGACCGAAGGGCCGGTCGGAGAAGGCAGCCGCTGGCGGGAAACCCGGACCATGATGGGCCGACCGGCCACCGAAGAGATGTGGGTGACAGCGTTCGAGGCGCCCCGGCGGTTTGTGGTGGAGGCGGAGTCGCACGGCGCGCACTACCGCACCGAAATGACCTTCGAACCCGAGAGCAACGGCACCCGGGTCACCATGGTCTTCGCCGCCCGTCCGGTGACCTTCCTCGCCCGGCTCTTCGCTCTCTTCAGCGCCGTCATGCTCCGAAGCCTCCGTAAGATGATCGAGCAAGATCTTGAGGATTTGAAACAGGCGGCTGAATCCCCTGCCTGAATCCCCCGCCTGAATTCCCTGCCTGACGCGACCTCGCTCCCTAGCAGCCTGTGGACAAAGTCACGCGGCGTCCGAGCGGCGATGCATCCCTGCTGAACTGCCCCCCACCGGGAGGACTGGCCGCTCGCTGCGCTCACGTCGCTCCATCCACAGATTGTCAGCCGATGAGGGGCCCCAATCTCCATCCGTCGTGGATCCGGAGGAGCAGATGGGCTCGCTGAAACGAGCCGACGGAGCACGATTCAGCGTGGATAGGGAAGGGGCTCGCCCGGCGGGGCTCCCGCTCCGTAGCGAGCGCCTCATCCTTCGGCCCTTTCGCGAGGCGGACTTTTCGGACGTCCATGAGTACGCGAGCGATCCCGAGGTCACCCGTTTCCTTCGTTGGGGGCCGAATCCCGCATCCGAAACGCTTCGTTTCCTGCGACAAGCCATCGCGCACACCCGGTCTCCCGACGGGTCGCGCCTCGACCTGGCCGTCGTGGAGCGGAAGAGCGTGCGGGTACGCGGCGGTCTCAGCCTCGAAGAAAAGGCGCCCGGCCTGGTGGAGATCGGCTATTGCTTCGCGAGGCCGGTCTGGGGGCTTGGCTACGCGACCGAGGCCGTGCAGGGCGCCGTCCGTTTCGCAGTGGCCCGCTTCGACGGGGCGGAATTGTTCGGATTGGTGGTCCCGGGCAATGTTGCTTCCGAGCGGGTGCTACTCCGGGCCGGCTTCGAACCGGCGGGAGACTCCACCCGCTACGCACCCTGGATGAACGGGCTCTGCGCTACGGCCCGCGCTTTCCGCCGGCGCCCGTCCCCTCGGTCTTGACGCCTCCCCGCTCTCCCCGTCCGGGATCTCGCCGGCCCACCGCCAAAGGGCCGGTGAGGCCGCGTTACTCCGTTCGGGTTCCGGCGCGCCGCCGGGCGCTGCCGGGGGACGGCCCCGCCGACCGGCTCCTGGAGAACGGGGCGCGATCCCTGACCAGCGCCGAGTTGCTCGGTCTCGTGCTCGGTCCGGGTCGAAACGATCTGGCCCGCGGCCTGCTCGAGGACGTGGGGGGTGTCGCGCGTCTCAGCCAGACTCCGCTTGGCCAATTGGCTGAGAGGCTTTCACGGGCGCGGCTCATCCGCTTGGCCGCCGCCCTCGAGCTAGGGCGCCGGGCGGGCTATCCGGCGGACGGTCAGGTGCCGTGCTTCCGAAACCCGGCGGAGGTGGCGCGCTATCTCATCGCCCGCTTCGGGAACTGCGAAGTCGAGGAGTTCGGGATCCTGATGCTCGACAGTCGGGGCTGTCTGCGCCGGGCCGAAATCATCTCGCGAGGCTCGCTTACCGGAGCCCCGGTCCATCCCCGGGATCTATTCCGGCTTGCCGCCGCCTATCAGGCGGTATCGGTGATCCTGTTCCACAATCACCCCTCGGGAGATCCCGAGCCCTCGGAGGCGGACCGTCAACTCACCCGGCGCCTTCAGGAAGCCGGAGCGATCATGGGAATCCCGGTACTCGATCATCTGGTGATCGGCGCCGGGAAATGGCATAGCTTCAGCGAAGCGGGCGCGCTCTGAAGCGCCGGGCGCCGTTAACAGCTTGTGGTGAAACCCACGTGAGCGCCGAGGCCGGCCAGTTCTCCCGGTGGGGGTGGGGGCCCGGCTGACAAGGCGCGCGAGGGAGGAGCCCCCACCGGGAGAACTGGCCCAGGTGTATTTCGACCGAAACGCAACGATGAGCGGCGCGAAGCGACGCGGTGAACAGCCGGTGGTGGAACCCGGGTGAGCGCCGAGGCTGGCCAGTTCTCCCGGTGGGGGCGAGGCGCCCGGCTGACAAGGCGCGTGAGGGAGGAGCCCCCACCGGGAGAACTGGCCCGAGTGTATTCCGACCGAAGCGCAACGATGAGCGGCGCGAAAGCGACGCGGTTCAGCCGGGATGGATCGCCGGCCGAGCCCCCACCGGGAGAACTGGGCCGCGTGGGTTTCATCACCGGTTGTTCAGCCGGGATGGATCGCCGGCCGAGCCCCCACCGGGAGAACTGGGCCGCGCGGGTTTCACTACAGGCGGTTCAGCCGGGATGGATCGCCGGCCGAGCCCCCACCGGGAGAACTGGGCCGCGTGGGTTTCATCACCGGTTGTTTGGGCGGGATGGATCGCCCGTCGAGCCCCACCGGGAGAACTGGGCCGCGTGGGTTTTGCCACAGGCTGTTAGTCTCGGGCGGCTCCTTGGCAGTGCGAGCAGACCCCGTAGAGCTGGTGCCGGTGCCAGACGAGCCGGTAGCCGTGTTCGATTGCGATCTCCTCTTGCCGCTGCTCCACTTCCGGCGACAGGAACTCGTCAATCCGGCCGCAACGGACACAGATGAGGTGATCGTGATGTCCCCGCGAAAGCGCCGGCTCGAACCGGGTGAGACCGTCCTTGAGGTCAATCGAGGTCGCGATGCGGGCTTCGCAAAAGAGGCGGAGAGCCCGGTAGACGGTTGTCCGGCCGATGGAGGCGTCCGCCTCCCGCACGTCGCCATGGAGGTCGTCGGCGGAGACATGTCCGCCGAGACCGAGGAAACGGTCCAGAATGAGGTCCCGCTGCCGGGATTTCTTCAAACCGCGTTCCCGGGTGAACTCCTGCAGGCGTCGAAACGCTTCTTCACGCATCGAAGCCGGGCTCTCTGGCGTGGTTACGAAAGTACTCATCAGCGGAATCCGTCGTTGCCGCGCCGTCACGCCGATCCGGCTTGGGGCGTCCTGCACTGCCAAGAGTACCTGCTTCGAGTTCAGGACCTGCTGACGCCTCGCCGGCCGGTCCGTGGCGCGGTCGGACGACGCCGCGCGGCGTCCCGCTTCCAGGAGCCGGTAGACAAAGTGCGGCGGGCGCCGAGGCCCCCGCGGGAGAAACCCCCATGATCGGGTCCGCCCACACGCCCCGCCGGTCATGAAAAAGGCGCGGCCTCAGGGTGGGGGAGCGGTGAGCGGTCGCGGCATCCGGGCTGTTGGCGTCCCGGCGCGACTGCATTTTCACAGCAACTGGGCCGCCTGACCTGGTCCACAGGCTCCTAAAATCCGCCGTTCCCGTGCGCATCCTCTACCTTGACCTGTCCGCCGGCGTTTCGGGGGACATGTTGCTCGGCGCGCTGGTGGATGTGGGAGTGCCGCGCGAGGTGCTCTCCAGTACCGTTGCGGCGCTTCGGTCCCCGGTTTCCGTCTCCTTCGATGAGAGTTCCCGGGGAGGACTTCGCGGGATCAAGGCGCGTGTTGAGGCCGCCGACGATCGCGGGCATCGCCATCTCAAGGACTTCCTGAACGTGCTGGACCGGAGCGGGCTGCCGGACGAGGTTTCGAGGCGGGCGGCAGAGCTCCTCCGGCGCATCTTCGAAGCCGAAGGGCAGATCCACGGCAAGTCGGCGGAATCGGTGCACCTGCACGAACTGGGATCTCTCGACACTCTGGTCGACATCGTGGGAGCGGTGGCGGGAGTGGCGTATCTGGCTCCCGATGCGGTGGTGGGCTCACCCGTGAATGTGGGAAGCGGTTCGGTCGAGGCGGAGCACGGAACCCTGGAGATTCCGGCCCCGGCGACGGCCCTGTTGCTGCGGGGGATACCCACCTTTGCGGACGGTTCCGGCTTTGAGCGCACGACCCCCACGGGAGCCGTACTGACCGGTCTCGCCGACTCCTTCGGCGGTTGGCCGGCGATTGCCCCGGAACGGATCGGATACGGCCTCGGCTCGGCCGATCCCAAGCAAGGGCGCCCCAACGCGCTCCGCGCCGTCCTCGGGTCAGCGCCCGACGGTTCCGGGAACGCGGTGGTCGTCGTGGAAGCGACCCTCGACGATCTGCCGCCCGAAATCGCGCCGCATCTCCTGGACCGGCTGCTCGCCGCCGGAGCCCGGGACGCCTTCTTCACCCCGGTGCAGATGAAAAAAGGCCGCCCGGGCCTGACCCTTACCGCGCTCGCCGATCCCGGGCGCCGCGAAGCGGTGGTAGCCACGCTGTTCCGGGAGAGCACGACGCTCGGAGTCCGGATCAGGGAGGCGGAGCGGGAGACCCTTGAACGACGGACGCTGCGGGTGGAGACTCCGTGGGGCCCGGTGGGTGTGAAGGTGGGCCTGCGCAACGGAAGGGTGATCAACCGCGCTCCGGAATTCGAGGACTGCCGTCGGTTGGCCGAGCGCACCGGGGTCCCCCTGAAAGAGATTCACCGGGAGGCCCTGGGGGCGCCCCTTCCCGCGTTCGGGAATCCGACCAGCGAAGGAGGCGCGCCGGACCCGCCTGAGTCTGCCGCGCCGGATGGCTCGCGATGACCGACTCCCACGGTCATCTCGACCAGCCGGCCTTCAACCCCGATCGACGGGCAGTGCTGGAGCGGGCCAGGCGGGCGGGCGTCTCCACCATCGTCTCCATCGGAATGCTGGATGAGGAGGCCTCCTGGAAGCAGACCTTTTCGCTCGTGGATGATGTCCACCCGAACGGGGAAGATCACGCCGACGCGGACCTGCCGCAGCTCTTCACGACCCTGGGTTGCCATCCCCACGATGCCCGGCTTTTCGGCGAGCTTGGCGGGGAGGAGCGTCTCGCCGGCCTCGCTCGCCGGCCGCGGCTGCTGGCCATCGGCGAAGTGGGGCTCGACTACCACTACGACCTGAGCCCGCGCCCCGAACAGCAGGATGTGTTCCGGCGCCAGATCCGGGTGGCGCGGGAGCTGGGACTCCCGGTCGTGGTGCACCACCGCGATGCGGAGGATGACTTCCTGCAGATCGCCGACGAGGAAGAACTCGCGGAATGCGGGGCCATCCTGCATTGCTTCACGGGGAGCGAACGGCTTGCCCGCGCCGCTTGGGAACGCGGTTTCCTGATTTCCTTTTCCGGAATCCTCACCTTCAAGAACGCCGAAGAGCTCCGGCGGACGGCCGCCCTGGTGCCACTGGAGCATCTCCTTGTCGAAACCGACTGTCCCTACCTGGCCCCGGTGCCGCACCGCGGGCGGCGCGGGGAACCCGCCATGGTGGTGGAGACCGCCCGGTGCCTCGCTGCGGTGCGCTCGGCCGGGCTCGAGGCAATTGAGGCGGCTACCGACGCCAACTTCCGGCGCTTTTTCTTCAGCCGCCGGCGATCACCGGACGCGAGCCCGGCAGAGCGCACCGCGTGAGATAATCGCAAGCAAATCCGGTAATGCTGTCCGTTTCGAGCCCCGGGAGCCTGCTCTCCGAGTTGGAGGCCGAACTGGCTCCGGATCTGGCCGCAGTCGAGCGCATCCTGGCCGCCCGGGTGGAAAGCGACCTGGAGCTCGTGAAGCTGACCAGTCAGTACCTCTACCGGAGCGGGGGCAAACGCCTCCGCCCCATGCTGCTGCTGATCGCGGCGCGCGCCGCGGGCAGCCCCGAGAGCCGGCAGCCGGCCACCAGAGCCCCCTACTACGGGGCGATGGTCGAGATCATGCACACCGCGACGCTCGTCCACGACGACATCGTCGACGAGGCGGATACCCGCCGGGGGCAGGACTCGCTGAACAGCCTGCTTGGCAACGACCTCACGGTCCTGATCGGTGATTTCCTCTACATCCAGTCCATGGCGCTGGCCGTGGAGCAGGGGAATCCGCGGATCGTCGCGACGATGTGCGACCTCACGATGCGCATGATCGAAGGGATGCTGCTCGAGAAGGCGCGAGGTGGGATCCTGGGCCTGACCCGCGAGGAGCACCTGCGGATCCTGCGGCTCAAGACGGCCTACCTCTTCCATGGCTGCGGCAAGATGGGGGCGATGATGGTCGGAGCGCCGCCCGAGGTGGAAGGGGCCCTCGGCGACTACTGCATGAATCTTGGGATGGCGTTCCAGGTAGCTGACGACCTCTTCGACTTCACGGCCAGCGCTGCCATGGTGGGCAAACCTGTGCTCAGCGACCTGAAAGAAGGGCACCTGACCCTGCCGATCCTCCACGCCCTCGAGCGGGAACCGGCGGCGGCGTCCCTCGTTGAGGAAGTGCTCGACAGTGGCGACCTGACTCCCGATCAGCAGAAGGAAATCCTCACGCTGGTCGAGCGTCAGGGCGGGCTCGACGAGGCGCGGCGGGTTGCGGAAGGTTTCGCAACTTCCGCTCGGGAGGCCCTCGCCCCGGTCCCGCCTTCGTCCTACCGGGACGGTCTGGAAGCGCTTGCCGAATTCGTGATCTGGCGCGAGCGGTGAGCGGTAGCGGCCGGTGGTGGAACCCGCGTGAGCGCCGAGGTCGGTGAGGCGCCCGGCTGACAAGGCGCGTGAGGGAGGAATACCGTGTTTATTTCGACCGAAACGCAACGATGAGCGACGCGAAGCGACGCGGTGAACAGCCGGTGGTGGAACCCGCGGGAGCGCCGAGGTCGGCGAGGCCCAGTTCTCCCGGTGGGGGTCCGGCTGACAAGGCGCGTGAGGGAGGAATACCGAGTGTATTTCGACCGAAAGGCAACGATGAGCGGCGCGAAGCGACGCGGTTCAGCCGGGATGGATCGCCGGCCGAACGCCCCGTGGGTTCCACTACCGGCTGTTTGGCCGGGATGGATCGCCGGCCGAACGCCACGGGGGTTCCATCACCGGCTGCTGGCCTACCGGGTCTTCCAGTTCCTCCCTATCGGCACCGGCCCGGCCGCACTCCCCATCCCGAACGGGACCCGGGCGGTCACCGCTTCCTCGAGCATCTTCCGAGAGGTCTCCTTCCGGCCCCACCGGTCCCACTGTCCGCGCTGCCGGAGGCCCCGCTCTTCCGGTATGGGGAGCAGTTGTTTCGCGCCGGGTACTGGTGGGAGGCCCACGCTATCTGGGAGGAACTCTGGCGGGCCGCCGATCGGGAAGACGCCGGGGAGACGCCCGAGCGAGAAGTGCTCCGGGCGTTCGTTCAACTGGCGGCGGCAGCGCTCAAGAACGATCTCGGAGGGGTTCGTGGAAGCCGGAAGCTCCTGTCCGCCGCCCGCAGCCGAATGGCGTGGGTTGCCGACCGCGGAGACACCGGGTTGCTTCGGCCAAGGTTCGAGGCGCTCTGCGCCGCAGCCGGGCTAGCAGCCGGTGGTGGAACCCGGGTGAGCGCCGAGAGCGGGGAGGCGCCCGGCTGACAAGGCGCGTGAGGGAGGAATACCGGGTGTATTTCGACCGAAACGCAACGCAGAGCGCCGCAACGCGGCGCGGTTCAGGTGGGATGCATCGCCGCTCGAACGCCGCCTGGGTTTCACCACAGGTTGCTAGCATCCGTCTGAATGCCGATACCAGTCTCCGGCGATGAGGACATCGCGGTACTTGTCGTAGACGACGAGGCGGTAATTCGCAGATCGCTCCGCCGCCGATTGCGGTACGAGGGTTGGACGGTCTTCGAAGCCGCTTCGGGCCCCGACGCGCTCGCCGCGCTGGAGCGCGAGCCGTGCGATCTCGTGGTTTTGGACATCAAGATGCCCGGGATGGACGGAATGGAAGTCCTCCGGCGCATTCGCGCCGAGAAACCATCGGTGGCGGTCGTGATGCACACCGGTCACGGCGACATCGAGACCGCGGTGCGGGCGATTCAGGAAGGCGCCGCCCACTTCCTCGAAAAGGGCGGGGGCGGAGACATCGGCGCCTGTCTTCGCATGGCGATCGACAAAACGCGGACGCTGGAGAGGAAGCGGCTTGAAAGCGAGAATCGCCGCCTGGTCGCCGAGGTGGAAATGCACCGCAGCCAGGAGGGAGAACACCGGCAGCTCGTGGGCCGGTCCCCGGCCATTGCGGCAGTGCGGGAGCGCATCGAGCGCGTGGCGCCGAGCGATGTGCGGGTGCTTATCACCGGCGAGTCCGGCACCGGCAAGGAAGTGGCGGCGCGGCTCCTCCACCACCGCAGTGGCCGCGCCGGTGGACCTTTTGTCGAGGTCAACTGCGCGGCAATCCCCGAGGAACTCATCGAAAGCGAACTGTTCGGAGCTGAGCGGGGGTCCTACACGGGTGCGCACCGGCAGATGGTGGGGAAATTCGAGCAAGCCGACGGGGGCACGCTGTTCCTCGACGAAGTCGGGGATATGAGCGCTCGGACCCAGGCCAAGGTGCTGCGAGCCCTCGAGGAAAATCGGATCACCCGGGTCGGGGGTTCAAAAGCCGTGGAAGTGGATGTCCGCGTTCTGTCCGCGACGAATCAGGATCTTGCGAAGGAGGGTTTCCGCAGCGATCTGCTCCACCGTCTGAACGTGATTCCCATTCGGATGCCTCCCCTCCGGGGCCGCCCGGAGGACGTTCCGCTGCTCGTTACCCACTTCCTGAAACAGCTCCAGGTGGGCGGGCAGCGTCCCCGCCCGTTCACCGATGGCGCTCTCGACTGCCTCGCCACGCAGTCGTTCCCGGGGAACGTCCGGGAGCTCCGGAATCTCGTGGAACGCCTCCTGATCCTGAGCCCGGGAGATGAGATCGGCGAGGAGGACGTGCGCGAGCACCTTTCGGGGACTTTGCCGCCCGAGGACTCGGGAGGACTCGCCGAGTATCTGGCAACCAAGGAACGTCGGTTCGTCGAGCGCAGATTGGCCGCCTGCGACGGGGACCGTGACCGGGCCGCCCGCAGCCTTGGCATCGATCCTGAGGCTCTCGCTCGCCGCATCGCGAAGGCGGGAACTCCGGGCCGCTAGAATTCCGCCCGGTTCGAGTCGTTCAGACGGTCGCCGGCTCCCTCGGGAGCGGGAGGAAAGTCCGAACTCCGCAAGGCAGTGCGCTGGGTAACCCCCAGTCCGGGTGACCGGAAGGAAAGTGCCACAGAAAACAAACCGCCTCTCCCTCCGGGGAGCGGTAAGGGTGAAAAGGTGCGGTAAGAGCGCACCGCCTGGGCAGCGATGTCCAGGGCACGGTAAACCCCGCATGGAGCAAGACCAAATAGGGAAGCACCCGAGGGCCGCCTGTCCGAGCTTCCGGGTAGGTCGCTTGACCCGTCGGGTAACCGCCGGGCTAGATGCATGACCGTCACCCCGCCGCGGGCAACCGCGCCAGGGAACAGAATTCGGCTTACGAGCGGCTCGGACCCCAGGAGCGCCGGCCTCCGACCGGCATCGCTCCCCGCCGGGGAGCGAAACTCAGGCGGGGCCGTTCCCGGCTGTTAACAGCCTGTGGCAAACCCACGCGGCGTTCGACCGGCGATCCATCCCGGCCGAACAGCCTGTGGTGGAACCCACGCGGCGTTTGGCCAGCGATCCATCCCGGCCAAACAGTCTGTGATGAAACCCGCGCGGCCCAGTTCTCCCGGTGGGGGCTCGGCCGGCGATCCATCCCGGCTGACCGCGTCGCTGCGCGCCGCTCATCGTTGCGTTTCGGTCGAAATACACCCGGTATTCCTTCCTCACGCGCCTTGTCAGCCGGGCCCCCACCGGGAGAACTGGCCCCACCGGGAGAACTGGGCCTCGCCGGCCTCGGCGCTCACGCGGGTTCCACCACCGGCTGTTCACCGCGTCGCTTCGCGCCGCTCATCGTTGCGGTCGGAATACACGCGGTATTCCTCCCTCACGCGCCTTGTCAGCCGGGCCCCCACCGGGAGGACTGGCCCCACCGGGAGAACTGGGCCTCACCGGGCTCGGCGCTCACGTGGGTTCCACCACCGGCTGTTAACAGCCTGTGGCGAAACCCAGGCGGCGTTCGAGCGGCGATCCATCCCGCCTGAACCGCGTCGCTTCGCGCCGCTCATCGTTGCGTTTCGGTCGGAATACACGCGGTATTCCTCCCTCACGCGCCTTGTCAGGCGGGCGCCTCGCTGCTCTCGGCGCTCACCCGGGTTCCACCACAGGCTGTTAACGCTGCATTCGTTCCGGCCGGGGTTTCCGGTCTCGCCCCGTCTCCGGATGACTCGACCGACGTGATATTGATCACCGGCGGGGCCGGTTTCATCGGCTCGGCGCTGGCCGACCGTCTTACGGGATCCGGCGAGCGGGTCCGGATTCTCGATGATTTCTCGACGGGCCGGCGCGAACGCATCTCCGGGAACCCCCTGATCGAGGTGTGCGAAGGGGACATCCGGAGTCCTGCCGCAGTCCGGGCCGCTCTCTCCGGGGTGGGCAGGGTCGCTCACTTGGCGGCGCTCGCCTCGGTACCGCGCGCGGAGCTGGACCCGGAGACTGCGGCTCGGGTGAACATCGAGGGAACCCTCGTGGTGCTCGACGAGTCCCGGCGAGCGGGCGTCTCCGCTCTCGTGTATGCCTCGTCCTGCTCCGTGTACGGCGACGCCGGCGAGCGCCCGATTGCGGAATCCGTCCCCTTGAGGCCCCTTTCCGTGTACGCGGTGACCAAACTGGCCGGGGAGCGGCACGTCCTCCTGTATCACCGCACCGGGGGACCGCCGGCCATCGCTCTGCGTTTTTTCAACGTGTACGGGCCGGGTCAGCCGGCCGACTCTCCCTATTCCGGCGTTCTCGCCCGGTTTACGGCTCAGGCGACCCGCGGCGAGCGGCCCGAGATTCATGGCGACGGCGGGCAGACCCGGGATTTCGTTTTCGTGGGCGATGTGGTGGACGCGTTGATTCTCGCCCTCCGAAGAGCCTCGCAGGAGCCCGGGGGAGAGGCATTCAACGTGGGAACCGGGCGTGCCGTCTCGGTAGGGGAAATCTGGCGTCTGGTTGCGAAAGCCGCCGGAGTGGGACTGACGCCCACCTTCGCGGCGTCGCGCACCGGCGACATGCGCCATGCCTCGGCCGACATTGGAAGCGCTGCGGAACGGCTGGGTTTCAGAGCGCGGGTCCCGCTGGAGGAGGGAATTTCGGAGCTGTTGAAGTCCTCCGCGGGGAACCTTCTGGACACCCCGAGCGTTCGGCGGGGTTAACAGCCTGTGGTGAAACCCACGCGGCGTTCGGCCGGCGATCCATCCCGGCTGAACCACTCCGCTTCGCTTCGTTCTGCGTTGCGTTTCGGTCGAAATACACCCGGTATTCCTCCCTCACGCGCCTTGTCAGCCGGGCGCCTCACCGGCCTCGGCGCTCACCCGGGTTCCACCACAGGTTGTTAGGGCTCGCTGTGGCATACTCAAGAATTCCTCGCGTGACATCCCGCCCAACCCCCCATTTCGCCTCGGCGACCGCAGTTGTTGCCGGTCTGCTTGCGGGAGTTTTGCTGTTTGGCGTCGGTGTTTTGCGGTCGTGGAACGGCCCCCTCCCGGAACCGCCGGGGATGGCGGAGCCGCCCAAAACCGTTGACTCCTCGAATCATCGGGATGCGGGGCTGTTCCTGGTTCCGGACCGGTTCATCCGCGGCGATTCTCTTTCCGATGTGTTGGTGCGAAACGGTTTTTCCCTGCGGGAGGTCCATGCCGTCTCGGAAGCGCTCGGACCGGTAACCGATGTCCGACGCCTCAAGGTAGGACAGACCCTGTGGCTCCATCGGGACAGCGCCGGAGTGCCGGTCCGGCTGGAGTTGCCGCTCGACGACTTCCGCGAAGTGGCCCTCGTTCGTTCGGTTGCGGGTTGGAATGCGCGTGAGTTCACCGCCGAACCGCTTAACCGGAGGGAAGTGGTCCAGGGGGTGGTGAACAGCAACCTCTATCAGAGTCTGGTGGGCGCCGGCGAACGGGGTGACCTCGCGGTGCTGATTGCAGGAGCCCTCGAGTACGACATCGACTTCCACCGCGACACCCGGCAGGGAGACAGTTATTCGGTGGTTGTGGACAAGCTCTATGACGACCGGGGTGAGTGGAAGGACTACGGCGAACTTCACGCCGTCCGCTACGTCAATGCCGGGCGTTCCATCTTCGCGTTCCGGTTCGAGCTACCTACCGGCGAATCGGGTTACTACGACTTCGAGGGCAACTCCATCCAACGCACCTTCCTGATGAGCCCGGTGGCGTACACCCGCATCTCCGGCGTCTTCACCAGCCGGCGGTTCCACCCGGTGCACCGCGTGTATCGCCCGCACTACGGGGTGGACTATGTCGCTGCGCGAGGCACTCCGGTGATGGCGACGGCGGACGGGGTGGTCGCGGACGCCGGGAGCCGCGGCCCGAACGGCAACATGGTGACCCTCCGCCACGCCGGCGGGTACATCACCAAGTATCTCCACCTCTCTCGCATCCCGTCGGAAATCCGCCCCGGCCGCCGGGTCAACCAGCGAGACGTCATCGGACTAGTGGGTTCCACGGGCGTTTCGACCGGCGCGCATCTGGACTACCGACTGTCACGCCATGGAAGGCCGCTGAACCCACGTACCCACATCCTGCCTCCGGGGCCCCCGATCCCCGCCGAGCATCGGGGACTCTTCGAGGCGTGGCGGGAAGAGTTGGTGTCCGATTTCGAGCGGCCCGAGCGGTCGTCTCCCACCCGCGCGCCGACCTCCCGGACCGTGGTGGACGGGAGCGGCGGTTCCTGAACCGATCCGCGTCACGGTCGCCTGCCGGGAGGAACATCCCGGTTCTTTCCGTCGCTGGTGGGATCTCGCAAGAAGCCGTCTCCACGTCTTGACGATCGACAAGCGTTGTTGACGCACCCCGTCAACACCAGTTGACATCCGAGCCCCCGAACGGGGCTTTGAGGAAGCAGGGCGGTTCGCGGGGTGGCGCCACTGCGTCGTCAGGTGGTGCGTAACACCCATAATTCACATGGGGTTACTGGCAGAACAGTCTCCATCCGGGACTTCGCGAACATTCGGACGGCCGGGTGGGCGGTGCTGGTCCGTTAGTTGCGGCAAGACGTATTCCCGGCGGTTCCAGGCAACGTGAATCGGCGGAATGTTGGCAGTAGGTCCACATACTTGATATGCACTTATATGTGTATATCCGGGGTCCATTCTCAACGATGTATTGAGAGATACGTACCCAGAACCCTCTCTGGATGTGCTTCTTGGAAGCAGTCAATGTCACATATACCAATGTGTATTCAATCAATCAAATCAACACACAAGGAGATATACATGATCCAATTCCGCGTTCCGTTTCTCGCCCTCCTGGCCCTCGTTTCCTCGGCGATGCTGGCGGTGTCCGCCATCCAACCCGAGGAGCCCATCAACGTCAACACCGCCACCGTCGAAGAACTGACCGAACTGCCGCGCATCGGCGAAATCACTGCCACCCGCATCGTCAAGTGGCGCGAAGAGAACGGACCGTTCGCCAGTACGGAGGAACTCATGAACGTCCAGGGGATCGGCGAGCGCCTTTACGAACGGATCCGACCGTATGTGACGGTTGAAGATGCCGGCCGACGCCAACGCTCGGGTGCAATACCCAAAGCCGCGTGACCGGAACCGCCGCGGCGTGGTTCCGGTGGAGCGGTCGGATCGAATCGCGGGCTTCACCCTCCTCGAGTTGTTGGTCGCGGTGGCGCTGCTCCTGGTGCTTGCCGGCACGGCGATTCCCCCGCTCGCAGGCCACCTGAGAGCCGAGCGCGTTCGTGGCGCGGCGATGGCCATCCGCTCGCTGCTTCAGAAAGCGCGGGCGGAGGCCGCGGCCCGCGCCGCGAACGTCGCAGTCGTTTTCGATCCGCCGCTCGCCGGGCATGGCGTCGAAATTCCCGGGTCCGACGACACTCCGGTCGTTGCGCTGGTTCTGGATACCAATCACAACGGAGTTCGCCGGGCCGAAATCGCGTCCGGCGAAGAGCGTCTCCTCGACAATCCCTGGAGGTTTGGGGCGCGCTTTCCGGGAGTTGGGTGGGGAGCTCCCGCTGGCGCCGCGGGTCCGGCGCCGGTCCCCGGTTTGGACGTCGGGGTTGCGGGGATGATTTCGTTCTCACCTCTCGGCGGTTCCGGTTTCGGGCGGATCACGGTGAGTGGAGAGGGCGCCGTCTACGCGATCGTGATTCACGGAAGCAGTGCCCGGATCCGCGTTGAGCGTCATGCCGGCGGCCGCTGGATACCGATGTGAGCGGGGCAATTCCCAGTGGCCGGCGCCAAGTCTGGCTATCACCAAGCGGTCGCGAAACTCTGGCGGCATCCATTCGCGGCGCGCAGCGCCGCGGGGGAGGGGCGTGGGGAGGGGTTTTCCCCTCCCCACCGAAGACGATGGCGCGGATCGCGGAGCGATTCGCGCCGTCACCCCGTGGGGGAAGCGCCCCGCACGCGCACAAATCGCCAGATTCGGCGCGCATGCCGTCGTGGGGATAGTGCGGGGTGCTTCTTCCACGGGCTGTTAGCATGAACTGAAGGCGCCTTATCCATGGCCATCATCCGCTCTCAAATGTTCGCGGCCTTCCGAAAGGCTGGCGTTGGGGAGGAACTGGCAGAGGCCGCGGCGGAAGAACCAGTCGGCTTTGTTCTTAACAGCCTGTGGTGGAACCCGGGTGAGCGCCGAGAGCGGCCAGTTCTCCCGGTGGGGGCGAGGCGCCCGGCTGACAAGGCGCGTGAGGGAGGAATACCGGGTGTATTTCGACCGAAACGCAACGCAGAGCGCCGCAAAGCGGCGCGGTTCAGGCGGGATGCATCGCCGCTCGAACGCCGCCTGGGTTTCACCACAGGCTGTTAACCTCCGCGACCGGGTCGCCCGTCTGGAGGTCAAGGTGAACGTGCTGCTGACGACCAGTCTGGCGATCCTGCTGTTGCTGCTGCGCGATCTCTTCGTCGCCTAGCCGGAAGCCAACCCGGCGTTCGGGGAGAGACCGATCTGCCGTTTCCGCTGGCCCTTGACGACGGATCAGCGATCCACGCGGGTGAGGACTCCGTCTTCGAGTACCAGAAAGGGCCAGTCGGCCAGGCTCCGGAACTCGTCGTCACCGACGCACACCAGCGCTGGCGAGCGGCCGTACATCTCCTGTCCCACCACGCAGGCGAGGGCGAGGAACGCGTCCACTCCGCGGGTGATCATGGCTGCCGGGGCCGTTTCCCGCCGGATCGCCTCCAGGAGAACCGCGGTGGTCGTGGACGATCCGCGCGTTGCCGGCAGGACGAGCGCCGTGCCCGCCGCCGTCTTCCCGGCCAACGGGTGGTGCGTATCGATGATCCGTCCCGATGCGGCGTCGTACCCGCCCCAAAAACTCAGCGGCTGGGTTGTGTGGAGGACGCTTCCCGCAGCGCTTCCCGCGACGACCACCTGCCCCCGAAGGCGGGCGGCGCCCGAATTCGGGTTCGTCGAAACGGACATCTAGCAGCCTGTGGTGAAACCCACGTGAGCGCCGAGACGGGCGAGGCCCAGTTCTCCCGGTGGGGCCAGTCCTCCCGGTGGGGGCCCGACTGACAAGGCGCGCGAGGGAGGAGCCCCCACCGGGAGAACTGGCCCGGGTGTATTTCGACCGAAGCGCAACGCAGAGCCCCGCGAAGCGGGGCGGTGAACAGCCGGTGGTGGAACCCACGTGAGCGCCGAGGCCGGTGAGGCCCAGTTCTCCCGGTGGGGCCAGTTCTCCCGGTGGGGGCCCGGCTGACAAGGCGCGTGAGGGAGGAGCCCCCACCGGGAGAACTGGCCCGGGTGTATTCCGACCGAAACGCAACGATGAGCGGCGCGAAGCGACGCGGTCAGCCGGGATGGATCGCCGACCGAGCCCCCACCGGGAGAACTGGGCCGCGTGGGTTTCATCACAGGCTGTTTGGACGGGATGGATCGCCCGTCGAGCCCCCACCGGGAGAACTGGGCCGCGTGGGTTTTGCCACAGGCTGCTAATCCCAGGGCCCCGGCTCGCGGACGACCCGCCCCTCGCGGGCCGACTCGATGCATTCGGCGAGGCTGCCGAAGGCAACCGCCGACCCCAGGAGGCTAGGGGAGTACCACGCGTACTTGGCGGAGTTCGTCATGAGGCGGCGCGTGGTCCCGGGGACCATGGGGGTGGCCAGGACACAGGTATCCACCATGAGGCGGCCGCCGAAGGCGCGAAGCGGTTCGAGCAGCCCCGCGCGTTCGGCCACGTCGCGGACGGCTCGGCTCGTGGTCACCACCAGTTCGCATCCGCCTTCTTCCCAAGAAGCACGCCGGGCGCCGCGATCGTGGAGCAGGGCCGCGAGCTTCCCGAACTCGGCGAAGGAGAAGTGCGGGCTCCCGAGCACCACGATGTCCAGGGCGCCCTCGCCATGGGTGGTCAATTCCCGGCGTGCCGCGCGCAGTTCTTCCAGCCCGACGTCACGGGTGGCGACCGGCTTCCGGCCGCCCAGTGCGTCCCGCAGGGTGGGAGCTTCCGGGGTGACTCCGGGAATGTGAAAGAGGGCGACGGCGCCGGAAGAGGCGGCAGCCGCCCCGAGCGCCTTGAGCTGGTCCTCCTCGGGAATGACCGGCAATCCGGCGATTGCCACCGGATCGTCCTCGGCGAAGGGGCCCAGCAGATGGCCGAGAACCGGGTAGAAGTCGTCGGCGGCCGCGAGTTCCTCGGGAATGTCCCGGAGTCGCAGAACGCGGGTGGCCAGCCGGTTCTCGTCGAGATGCAGCCCGACGGCCGGCGCCCGCCCGGTAATGGCGCAGCAGATGTCGAGCAGGTCGGGGTAGCGCTCGGTGCGCGCTCCGATCACCGAGTTCGCGAAGCAGACGGCATTCGACTCGCCCCAGGCGATCTGCTGTCCGAACCGGGGGGTCTGCCGGCCCTGGTAGGGGGCGCAGGTCCAGGTGGGGATTGTCCCCATGGATGCATAGGCCCGCATCTGACGGGCCGACTTTTCGGCCCATTCCGGAGGAACCGACCAGTCGCGCCAGTTGAATTCGTCGAGCCCGCTCACGTTCAGCGTGGAAGGAACCCGCACCCGCGCCCCGAGCCCGGCGAGGCGTTCGGCGAACTCGAGGCCGGCGTCGCCTACATAGATCGTGCTGTCGATGTGCGCGGCCTCGATGTCCAGCATCGAACCCGCGTCGCGGACCTCGGCCATCCGCGCCAGGATGCGCATGGCGAGCTGCGGCGCCTCCCCTTCTTCGCCCGCGAGCAGCGCGCGGTCGAACGCGCTGAGGCGAACGGCGCTCCCCTCTTCGCTCATCGCGCGGGATTGGTTGGGGTCAGGTTTGGTCGCGGGTCGCGGCGCTCGTGCGCTTCCAGACGAAACGGTTGATTCCGAGGCAGACAAGGATCAGCAGACCCACCTGGAAGACCACCGTTCCGACCGTGAACTCGCCGAAGGGATTCCACCACTCACCGCCCGAGGAGGCGGCCGACTGCCACATCCACCACGTGATCAGGGCAACGAACTCGACCGGGATGAGCCAGGTGATGATCCGTTCGAACCAGCGGCCGACGCGCCACTCTTCCTCCGAACCCATGAGGTGCTCCTCACGGAACCGGCGCGCTCCGCGGCGAATCACGGTGATGGCGACGAAGAGTCCGGACACCAGCAACGCCACTCCCCACACCCAGTCCTGGTTGCGGAAGAAACCGAGGGAGTAGGCGGAGGGCAGCCCCATCACGAAAGCGACCGCAGCCACCGTGGGAACGGATCGGCGGCGGGGGACGCCCATATCCATCACCATCCGGTTCACCAGTTCGAGCTGGGTGATGAGGGAGGAGATGGCGGCACAGCAGAGCGTGAGGAAGAACAGCGGCAGGAGGATGTTCCCGCCCGGCATGTCGAGGAAGAGCTGCGGTAGCCAGAGGAAGGTCAGTCCCTCGTTGCTCGACCCGAGCGCCGCCTGGGTGGCCTCGGTGGACGTGCTGAGTGCGAAGACGGTGCAGATCACCGCGATCCCGGCGAGCAGCGAAGCGAAGTTGTTCGCGATGGCTGCGGTGATTCCGGTCTTGACGAAACCCTGACCGTCGGGCACGTAGGCCCCGAGGACGGTGACGAGCCCCCAGCCGGCCCCGGTGCTCCACGCGGTCTGGGTAAGCGCCGCCAGCCAGATCCGGTAGTCGGTAAGTGCGCCCAGGTCGGGAACGAAGAGGAAACGCAGTCCCTCGGCGGCTCCCGGAAGCGTGACCGCTCTCACTGCCGCCATCAGGAGCAGCGCGAAGAGCGTCGGGATCAGATAGCGGTTGACCCGCTCGATGCCGGCGGCGACTCCCCGAAAGATGATGAAAGAGCCGATCACCAGCGCCAGCCCGTGGAACACCACCGGCTGGCCCGGATGGCTCGTGAAGGTTTCCCAGTAGGTCTGAGGGTCGGCACCTTGCAGCTGGCCGAGCGAGGAGCTGACGAAGTACTTGAGGCACCACCCGGTGACGACCGAGTAGTAGAAGGTGATGAAGGTGGTGACGAGGCCGATAAAGAGCCCCATCCAGTTGTGCCGGGCGCCGGTGGCGGCGCCGATGGCGGCGGCGGGTCCGCGGCGGGAACTCTTGCCCAGCGCGAACTCGGCGAGCAGCAGCGGGATCGCCCAGAGGAAAAGGAAAATCACCCACGGGATCAGGAACTCCCCGCCGCCGTTTTGCGCCGCGATCCGGGGGAACCGCCAGATGTTCCCGGTTCCGACCGCCATTCCGATCGTGGCCAGGAGGACGCCCCAGCGGGAGGTGAACCGTTCGGTCGTGTGCTGCATCGTTGCCGCCTTTCCCCAGCCTCGGGTTTCCCAGCCCGGGTCCTATCCGGCGTCCTGAAGACGCATCGTCTGCCCGAGTCCGCGTTTCCCGGCTTCCTCGTACACGAAGGCGGCGCAGGCCACGTCTTCGATGGCCACCCCGACCGATTTGAAGAGGGTGATGTCGTCAGGCGAGCTGCGGCCAGCCACCCGGCCTACGACAACGTCGCCAAGCTCGGCGTGGAGCTGATCCTCGCGGAAGGCTCCGTCCCGGATCGCCGCCATCAGATCCCCGGCCTCGCCCAGGACCTGGTCCCGGAAGTCGAGCACCACCCGGCAGCGTGAAAACGCCGCCGCTTCGACCTCCCGTTTCACCGGAGCGTTCGCTCCCACCGAGTTCACGTGCATTCCGGGCTCGAGCCAGTCCGCCAGGATGACCGGCTCTTTGGTGGTGGTTGCGGCGCATACGACATCGAGGCCGCGGACCGCGGCTTCGGCGCTTCCCACGGGTTGGGCGTCGAGTCCTTCCCCGGACAGCGCGGCGGCATAGCTGGCCGCGGCTTCGGGAAACAGGTCATACACCCGGACCGTGCGGATGTCCCGGACCTCCCGTACCGCCGCCACCTGGTTGCGGCCCTGGAAGCCGGCCCCGATCAGACCAAGCGAAGAGGCGTCCTCGCGAGCCAGGTAGCGAGTCGCCACCCCGCTGGCCGCTCCGGTCCGGGTTCCGGTGATGTGGGTCCCCGGCATCACGGCCCGGAGCGCTCCCGTTTCCGTGTCGAAATAGAGGATCGCGAAATAGGTCTCCTCGGGAGCCCGTTTTCCCGGGGTGCCGGTCAGCGTCTTGAGGCCGAAGCCACCCATGTCCGGGATCACGGCCGCCATGATCCGGAAGTTCCCGGCGACTCCGGTGAGCGGCATGACGAGCCGCGGTGCGACCTGCGTTTTCCCCTCCGCGTGGAGCCGGAACGACGCTTCGAGAAGCCTCACGGCCTCCTTCATCGAGAGGATTTCCGCGACCTCCCGCTCCGTGAGAATGAGTGCCACGGAGCGAGTGTACCGGGCTAACCGCGCGAAAAGACCGCCCGCAGGACGTGGCGCGCGATTTCCGGGTTCTTGCGCAGACGGCGAAGGGAATAGGGCATCCACTCGGGACCAAACGGCACTCCGACCCGGACCCGGTGTCCCGCCGCCTTCACGATCTCGCGAAGCCGGGGGCGCACTCCGTGGAGCATCTGGAACTCGTAGCGCTCGGGCGGGAGCCCGAGTTCATCGATGATGCGGGAGGCCTGGAAGACGAGCCACTCGTCGTGGGTGGCGATGGCCACGTAACACCCGGCCAAGAGCAGGGTTCGCAGGATGGCCAGGTAGTGGTCCCGGATGATCTGCGGCTCGGTGTAGGCGATCTCGTGGGGCTCCAGATAGACCCCCTTGCAGACGCGCACGTTGGCCTGCAGCTTGGCGAGTTCCCGGGCGTCGGCCAGGCTGCGCCGCATGCGCGCCTGGAGGACCACCCCGAAGTTCGGGTAGTCGGGACGGAGTTCCCGGTAGAGGCCGAGCGTGGCGTCGATCTGCGGGCTGTCCTCCATGTCCATCCGCACAAAGGTTTCCCCGTGCCGGGCCGCGTGGTCGAGCAGGGAACGGACCTGGTCGCGGCAGAAGTCGCGGTCGATCATGAGCCCGAGCTGCGTCAACTTCACGTGGACGTAGGCCGAGAGCTGCCGCGCGTGGAGTTCGTCGAGGACCTGTCGGTACACCGCGGTTGCCTCCTCCGCTTCGGCGCGACCCGTGACGAACTCCCCAAGCTGACTGATCGCCACCAGATACCCCTGGCGGTTGAGCGCTTCGGTTTCGCGAACGAGCTGCTCGACCGTCTCGCCCGCGACGTAGCGCCGGGCGAACGGCCGCACCAACGCTTTCGGCAGGAGCGGGAGGGTCCCGGCGATGGCCCGGTCCAGCAGGTTCATGGGAATTCCCTCCGTTCCGGGCCCGGGTACGGACGCCTAGAGCTCGAAGTGGGCGAGGATGCGGTCGAGCGCCTCCTCCGTAGCCCGGTCGAGCAGGGCGGCGGGCGCGCGGATGCCCGTATGGGCGATCGCTCCCCTCCTGCGGAGCATTTCCTTGCGGATAGCCATTCCGATGCCTTCCTGGAACTCGAACCGCATCACCGGGGCGTACTGGTAAAACGCCGCTGCCGCCCCGTCCCGGTCACCGGCGTCCCAACGGGACACGACCGCTACCAGCAGTCCGGGATACGCGAAACCGGTCATGGCGCCGGTCGCGCCCGAGATGAGTTCCTCGATCAGGTAGGCGCCGCCGAGGCCGCCGAAGATGCCGATATCCAACCCCTCCGTACGTTCCCGGATGCGGGCAGCCTTGTAGGGGGTGGGCGCATCCTCCAGCTTGATCGTCCGCGCCGAGGGGATCTCGCGGCAGAGGCGGGCGAGGAGATCCGGTTCCATGTGGAAGCCCGAGATCGGTGGGAAGTCCTGGATCACGATCGGGATCGAGATCGTTTCGGCGATCCGGGCGAAGTGCCGGAAGATCGCCTCGGAGTTGCATTTCGGAGCGCGAGGCGGGGACACCATGACTCCGGCCGCTCCGGCGCGTTCCGCGGCGCGGCAACGCTCCAGGCAGACATCGAGACCCGGGCCGGTGGCGCCCACGATCACCGGTACCCGACCGTCCGCGTGGGCCATGCTGGCTTCCAGAATCTCATCGCGCTCCCGATCGGAAATCCGCGCAACTTCGCTCGTTACCCCGAGGGCGGTGAAGCCGGAGACCCCGTCCTCGAGGAACAGGTCGATCACCCGGCGGAGGCTTTCGGAGTCGAAGCTGCCGTCCGGAGCAAAGGGGGTCGGAAGAACCGAATAGACGCCGTTCATGCCGCGATTCTTGCACAGCGAGGGCACCCCTCTGGTACAAACCCGCCCATGAAATTGCGCCTCCTGTCCGCTGCCGAAGTCCGGTCCGCCATGCCCATGGCCGAAGCGATCCGGGCGGTCCGCCAGGCCTTCGTGGAACTCTCCGCCGGCCGGGCCACCATGCCGGTCCGGGTTCGCGTGGACGTGCCGCGCCGCTCCGGGATCAGCCTCTACATGCCGGGCTACCTCGCGGGGAGCCACCAGCTCGCCACCAAGATCGTTTCCATCTTTCCGGAGAACCTGGCGCGCACGCCGCCGCTTCCCACCATCAACGCGCTGGTGGTGGTGCTTGACCCCGACACCGGTCTGCCTGCCGGAGCCCTCCACGGCGGCGTTTTGACCGCGATCCGAACCGGCGCCGCCTCGGGGGTGGCGACCGAGGAACTCGCGCGGGCCAACGTCCGGACGGCGGGCGTGCTCGGGGCCGGCGTTCAGGCCCGCACCCAGCTCGAGGCGATGGTCACCGCCCGGCCGGGAATCGAGAGCGCCACCGTGTATGACCCCCGCACCGAGGCGGCGCACGCCTTCGCGACCGAAATGTCGGAGAGGTTGGGAATTCCGGTGACCGTGGCCCCGTCCGCGAACCATGCGGTCGCCGCTTCCGAGGTGATCGCCGAGGCCACTACGGCCAGCACCCCAGTGTTCTCGGACAGTGCGCTTCGGGACGACGCCCACCTGAATGCCGTGGGCTCCTTCACCCCGGAGATGCAGATCATTCCCGAAGCGACGGTCGTTCGTTCGGCGGTGGTGGTGGACCACCGCGAATCCTGTTGGGAAGAGACGGGTGACCTGATTCAGCCCCGCGACCGGGGCGCGATCACCGAGGACCATGTCCTCGCCGAGATCGGCGAGATCGCTGCGGGCACCGCGCCGCGTCCCGAGCGCGGGCCCACGCTCTTCAAGACGGTAGGAACCGCCGTCCAGGACGTTGCCGTCGGGGCCGCCGCGCTCGCTCGGGCCGAGGAACAGGGCCTCGGCACCGTCGTGGAGCTGTAGGCGGCCAGGGACCGCCGGCCTTCAGGCCGGCATCGCCCGCCGGAGACGGGCGAGACGCGCGCTGCCGCTCAAGCGGATGGCGCTTCCGCAGAAGACCGCCCAGTCCGGGACGACAACCGGGAAGACACCGGGAAGACACCGGGAAGACAGAGGATTGCGGCGGGAATTTTTCGCCCGCAATTCCGTCTATGCGGTTGTGGCCATCGCTCGCGTCCGGCGGTCCGGCCTCGGTCACCCGCGTGCATGGCAGCGGCAGGGCTCCCGGTGAGGGGAGGAAATCCCGCCGAGTCGTATCGCGGACTGTCATTGGATACGATTCGGATAGTGAAACAACTCCATATTGAATCCGCCGAGAGTCCGTATGACCATCCGCAGGTGGCGCCCCTGGCCGCGTCGGCGCTGAGCCGGGCGGAGGCGATGGGGCTATGCCCACCCGAGATCGTCCGGCTCGATGACGAGGCCATGCAGGCGTTTGAGGTGCGCCTTTTCGAGGCCGGGATCGCCCGGTTTCTCCGGCGCCCCGCCGGGCGGGACCCGGCAGCGACCGCCGCCTGGCTCCGGGCCGTCCACGAGGCACTCGCCGGTTCCCCCGCCCCCACCAGCGAGTGGCCGGCCCTGTCGCGGTCGCTGGGAATCGAGCTGCTGGCGCGCCTCCTGGGGATTTCCCTGTCCAGCGCCCGCCGCTACTCGTCGAGGTCGAGAGCGACGCCGGACGCGGTCGCCGCCCGACTCCACTTTCTTGCCTTGGTCGTGGGCGACCTCGCCGGCGCCTACAACGATATTGGGGTCCGGCGCTGGTTCGACCGGAGGCGGACCGCGCTCGGTGGCAAGACCCCGGCGGACCTGCTGACCGGCGCCTGGACGCCGGACGAGCGCGGTCCCGAGCGGGTGCGGAAGCTGGCGGCGGCCCTCGGCTTTTTCCCGGCCACATGATCGCGTTTCGGCACGCCGATCCCCGGTTTCCGTTCCTCCGCGAGACCGCTTCGCCGACGGGGGGGCGGTGGAACCGTTCCGGGGAGCTCGCGCATTGCTTTTCGGACACCCCGGACGGGGCCTGGGCCGAGTTCCTCCGGCACGAGGAGATCCACGACCCAGAGGACCTGCCCCACATTCAACGGGCGCTCTGGGCGGTGGAAGTGGGCGACCCGCCGGTCGTGCGTCCCGAGCTTCCCATCGAGGTCCTGACCGGGAACCGCGCGAGCTGGGCGGCCTGTCAGCGGGAGGCGGCGAGGCTCCACCTGGCCGGAAAGCCGGGTCTGACGGCGCCCTCGGCAGCGCTCGCGCCGGGTGGCGCGCGTGGAGTGCGGGTCGAAGGCGGCGAACGGCCCGGACCTCCGCGCGACGGCGTCACGATCGTCCTCTTCGGTTCTCGGCCGGACGTGATCGGTTGGCAGGCGGCGGCATCCGGTGGTCCGGCTCGCGACCTGCTGGCTCGGGTCCGCCACTTCGCGCCGCCGAGGCCCTGACGGCGGCGCGCCGGTCGCTCGGAAGGCGTCTGATCCGGAGTTCTGATCCGGAGTTCTGATCCGGATCAGACGACCCGGTGCGCCCGCGGTCATCGCTGCGGCGCCTCCCTAGCGGATCCGCCGCACCGGGTTCTCCAGCCGCCCGATCTGCTCCACCTCGGCCCCGACCGTGTCTCCGTCCTCGATGACCACCGCACCCGGAGTTCCCGTGAGCAGGATGTCGCCGGCCTTCCAGGTCATGTCCTCGGAAAAGAAGGAGATGAGCTTCTCCGGGGGGTGGGTCATTGCCTCCACCAGCGCGCTCCGGGCCGGCTCCTTGTTGAGGAGAGTCGAGGTGCGGACCGCGGGGAGCGACTCGCGCGTCGCCACTTCGTCCGGGGTGACGAGGCAGGGGCCGAGGCTCAGGAAGGTGTCGAAGCTCTTGGCCCGGGTCAGGAAGCGCGGGTTCTGCCGGAGAATGTCCTCGGCGGTCATGTCCACCGCGAGGGTGTAGGCGCCCACCGCGGCGAGGGCGTCGCTGCGCGGGATGTCCTGCCCCGACCGGCCGAGCACGATCACGAGTTCCCCCTCGCCGGTGACCCGCCGGGACGCCCGGGGCAGGCGCACGGTGTCTCCCGGGCCGACGATGGACGCGTTTGGCCGCATGAAGCCGACCGGCGTTTCCGGTGTCCGCGCGTCGAGGTCCGCGGCGTGGGCGCGGTAGTTGAGCCCGATGCACCAGATCTTGGGGGGGCGGACCAGCGGGGCCAGCACATCGACGTCCTCCAGCCGGAGTCCGGTGGCGCCGCCGGCTCCCTCATACCGCCTCGCGGCCTCGGCAATGGCCGGAAGACGGCCGCTCTGGACAACCTCGTCGAGATCGCCGGGCTCCGCTGGGGTGAGTTCCGCGGCCAGTTCGCGGATGGGGATCAGCCGGTCCCCCAGCAGGACTCCGGCGTCCGTGCCGGACGGGGTGGAGTAACGGTAAAGGCGCATCCGGCGAGAATACGCGGAAGCTGTCCATGCAGATCCGACTCGACTACGGGGACGAGGGGCTCGACCTCGAAATCCCAGCGCCGGCCGCCGACCGGACGACCGTCATCCGGCCCCGGTTCCCCGCTCCGGTTTCCTCCGAGGAGGAGGCGATCGCCGCGGTTCTGCGCGCGCCGGTGACCGGCCCGCCGCTCGCCGAGCGGGTGCCACCGGGAGCCACGGTGGCGATTTCGGTATGCGACCCGACCCGTGCCCAGCCCCGGATTCCGATGCTGCGGGCCATCCTCGAGGAGATTCCGACCCCTCCCGAACGGGTGACGCTGCTGGTTGCTACCGGAACGCACCGCGCGGCCACCCCCGCTGAACTGGAAGCCATGTTCGGAAGCGAGCTCCTCTCTGCTTGCCAGGTGGTGAACCACGACTGCCGGGACGACGCGGAGCTCGTCCGGCTGCCGGACACCGAAAACGGCGTCCCCGTGCTGCTCAACCGCCGTTTTCTGGAGGCGGACGTCCAGATCACCACCGGCTTCGTGGAACCGCATTTCTTCGCGGGCTTTTCCGGAGGACCGAAGATGGTGGCGCCGGGGCTGGCCGGTCTGGAAACGATTCTGGTGCTCCACGACGAACCGCGCATCGGTCACCCGAAAGCGGTCTTCGGGATCACCGAGGGCAACCCCGTCCACGACGACGTGCGGGCGATTTCCCGTCAGGTGGGGGTGGACTTCGGACTCGACGTGCTGCTCGACGGCGACAAACGGATCACCGCCGCATTCGGCGGCGATCTGCTCGCAGAGCACGCCCAGGCGTGCGTTCGTTCCCACCGGGAGGCCATGTGTCCGGTGGATCAACCTTTCGAGGTCGTCGTGGCCACGAATGCCGGGTATCCCCTCGACCAGAACCTCTACCAGGCGGTAAAGGGAATGTCCGCCGCGGAACGGATCGTGACGGCGGGAGGAACGATCCTCGCTGCGGCGGAGTGCCGCGAAGGGATCCCCGACAAGGGTGCCTACTCGAAGGCGCTCCGAGCGGGTTCCACCCTCGCGGAAGTTCGGGACGCGCTCGCCGCCTCTCCGGTTCGCCGGCCGGACGATTGGCAGATCCAGGTGCACTGCCGGATCCTGGAGCGCGCGCGGGTCGGGCTCCATTCGTCGCTCCCCGAAGAGACCGTACGTGCCGCGCATCTGGAACCGGTGTCCGACCTCTCCCGGGCGTGCCGCGAGGCGCTCGCCGCCGCCGGCCCGGAGGGTCGGCTCGCGGTGCTCCCCCACGGCCCGGTGACGATTCCCTATCTCCGCTGACGGCCGCGGCCCGGAAAACGGTCATCCGATCCGGTGATCGCCCCCAGCTTGGGTTCACCGGCTCCGCAATAGACGCATGCTTGGGTTCACCGGCTCCGAAATAGACGCATGCCCGGGTTCACCGGTTCCGAAATAGACGCATGCCCGGGTTAGCCGGTTCCGAAATAGACGCATGCCCGGGTCACCCGGCTCCGAACTAGACGCATGCCTGGGTTCACCGGTTCCGACATAGACGCATGCCTGGGTTCACCGGCTCCGCAATAGACGCATGCCTGGGTTCACCGGCTCCGCAATAGACGCATGCCTGGGTTGACCGGCTCCGCAATAGACGCATGCCTGGGTTGACCGGTTCCGCAATAGACGCATGCCTGGGTTCACCGGCTCCGCAATAGACGCATGCCTGGGTTCACCGGCTCCGCAATAGACGCATGCCTGGGTTCACCGGCTCCGCAATAGACGCATGCCTGGGTTAGCCGGCTCCGCAATAGACGCATGCTCGGGTCATCCGATCCGTTTATCGCCCCCAGTTCGGGTCATCCGATCCGTTTATCGCCCCCAGTTCGGGTCATCCGACCCGGTTATCGCCCCCAGCTGGGGTCCTCCGACCCGGTGATCGCCCCCAGCTCGTGTCATCCGATCCGGTGATCGCCCCCAGCTCGTGTCATCCGATCCGGTGATCGCCCCCAGCTCCTATGGACACGTGCTGTTGTTCGCCTGGAGGCGCTTACTCCGGGACCAGAGTCAGCGTCCACTCGGTGGGCCCGGCCAGGAAGGGCGTTGCCCGGCCTTCCTCCCAGTCCCGGTGGCCGGACAGGTAGTACGGCATGCCCGGGTGACCGGACTGTCCCCCCGGCATGTGGAGGATTCCGGTCTCTTCGCGTCCCGGCGCCACCACGAAGCGGTTGGAGGGGCCGTGGGCCCCGTTCTGGGCTCGTGGCAATCCCGCGTCTCCCGGAAGCCCGCGCGGCGCCGCGTCCAGGAACGGGGAAAGGAATCGGGAGAGCAGCGGAGGGAGTCCCGGACTCAGCGGATGGCGGACGTGGACCACGTTTTCCTTTCCCCACGTCTGCTCGCCGAGCGGGCCGGCGGCGCTCATCCGTTCGGCGGTCGCGAGAACGGCCCTCCGGAGTGCATCGTTCCAATCGGCCGCCCCCGGGGGAACGAAGTGCGCCGGCCGTTCCTGCGCCAGCCGCAGCAGCGGCCCCGGCCAGTGGAGAGCAACCCACGGGGAAAACCCCGGCAGGAGATCGCCCGCGGGGGCGGTGAGGGTTCCATAGACAGCGCGGAAGAGCTCCACGCGCGCGTTCCGGACGAGGGGATAGGCGGCGCTGTCGACGCTGGCCCGACCGGTCCATCCCTCCCGCAGCACTCGAGCGGCTTCGGCTGCCAGCGGGCCGCTCGCGCCCTCCAGCGAGCGGAGGAAGATCCCGCGCCAAATGGCGAGCTCTTCGGCGCGGTCGTCGAGCTGGATGTCCAGCAGGCCCGCTTCGTCGGCGGCCTCGAGTGGGACGAGCCGGTCGCGGATCAGGCGGGCCCGTTCGCCGTGGGCATACGTTCCGCCCCTCCCGAGCCGATCCAGCAGGTCCCCGCTCACGATGCGGTTGTTGGCCGTCCAGATGAGCCCGGAAGCCGGATTCCGGATGGCCGGGATCTCCCCCGGTTCGAGGTAGCCGTCCCAGGTCCGGTCCCCGTCGGCCCAGGACGTCGGGGTTCTTCCGTCGAATCCGCGCCGTCGCGGAATCGGTCCGGCGATGGTCCAGCCGATCGATCCCTCCCGGTCCACGGCGACCAGGTTCTGGGGGGGCATCCCGCTGCCCCAGCCCGCGCGGAAGAGTTCCTCGACGTTCGATGCCTCCGCGAACCCCAGATAGCCGGTTCGGTGTCCTTCCGGATCGTGGGCGATCCAGCGGATCGCCAGGGGTCGGCCCCACTCGGTGCTGACCGGTCCCCAGATCGTTTCATGGACTTCGAGCGTTTCCGGCGGACCGCCGGCCACCTGAATCTCTTCCTCGAATGCCTCCATCCGCCGCCAGCCATCCGGGGTGCGATAGCGAAGCGGGTCGGATGGATCGATTTCCAGTTCGACGAGGTCGGTCCAATCTCCCTGCGAGTTCGTGAATCCCCAGGCCACCTCGCCGGTGCTTCCGGCGATCACGGCGGGGACTCCCGGCAGGGTGAGCCCGCGGAGCCGGGCGTCTCCGATGTGCAGTTCGGCGCGGTACCAGATGTTTGGTACTCCCAGGGGCAGATGCATGTCGCTCGCCATCAACGCAGTGCCGGCGGCGGCCCGCTGCGGCGCCACCGCCCAGGAATTGCTTCCCGAAATCGTCGGAGGTTCCGCGGGCTCGATGGAAGGGCTCCGGCGGATCGCGGCGAAGGCCGCGGGCCCTGGAATCCGCGGGACCGGAAACGCTTCGCCGTCCAGCGGGGCATCCCGGTCGGTGCCCGGCGGGTTCAGGAACGCCGCGAGTTCGGCGGGCAGCGCCGTCTCGAGCGCCCCGGTCCTCGCCTCGTGGGCCCCCGTCGCGTCGTTCAGGACGAAATACATCGCTACGACCGTCAGCAGGGAGTCGCTGATGCGCCAGGCGGCCGGTTCCTGCCCGAGGAGCAGGTATTCAAACGGCGGCGCCGACAGTCCGGCGAGCCCGGCAGCCACCCCGTCCCGGTACGCCTCGAGGGTCCGGCGCGCTTCGGCCGGCAGTGCCTCCGCGGCCCGTTCGGTACGCGTCCGCATCCGGTGAAGGCGCGCCTCCCGATCCAGCGGCGCCGCTGCCGCCCCCGCCAGGGCCGCCAATTCTCCCGCGGGCTGGCGGCGCTGCAGGTCCATCTGGAAGAACCGTTCCTGGGCGTGGAGATACCCGAGCACCCGGTAGCCGTCCCGCATCGTTTCCGCCTTGATGCGGGGGATACCCAAACCATCCCGTTCCACCTCGGCAGGGGCGAGAAGCCCGGGCAGCGTGACGGTCCCGCTCAGGACAGGCCGGCTCGCTCGGAGTTGGCCGCGGGCGTAGAAACCCGCGGCGAGCGCGATGAGCAACAAAGCGGCGAGGAATCCGCCCCCCAGGACAGCGATGCGGCGCCCGATCGCAGTACGTGCCGGCATTTCGCAGGTTCCTCCGGTGGGTATTCTCCCGGGCGCCCATGCAAAGCCGTCCCGGGCGTCACGAATTGTGGCCCCTCCTGCTGCCGCTGGCCCTCTTCGTGGCCGCTCCCCTGGCCAGGGCCCAATCCGAGGAAGCCTCTCCTCCGGGAGAGGCCGGCTGGACCGGGCGGGCGAACCTGAACCTCGCGGGAACCTACGGAAACGCCGGATCGGGGTCGCTTGGGCTCAGCGCGACGACGGCGCGCGAAACCGACCGGTTGCGGGTGGCGCTTGAGGGAGGGCTGCTCAGAACGAGCGCCGACATCATCACCAGACAAGCCTTCGGCAGTCCGGACGACTTCTCGGTGGACCGGACGGTGACGAGCCAGACCTCCGCCGACCGCAGCCATCTCCGTTTCCGGGTCGCGGAACCCTCCGGGGAGAACGGCGCGGCGGGTCTCAGATTTTTTGCCGCCGCCGGATGGGAGCGCGACGCCCCCGCCGGGGTCAACTCGCGGTACGACTTCACCGTGGGGGTGGGGAAGGAATGGGGCCAGGCACGCGACGGAGGACGGCGTCCTGTTGAAGTGGGAGCGGGTCTCTCGGCGGTCCACCAGCGCGATGAGGTGGCCGACCCGGAAGTTGGGGCCGGTTCGCTTGGTTTGCGGCTGGAGGTCCGCGCCGAGACGCGCTACCGCGCGGCCGAGCTGGCGCTCGTTTCCGCCTCGACCTGGAACCTCCGCAATACGGATGACCTCCGTCTCGATCTCACCGGCTCGATAGCGTTCCCCCTCTCGAAACGACTCGCTTTTCGCACGAGCATGCAGACCCTCTTCGACTCCCATCCTTCGCTTGAGCGGGTCAGCCTGTTCGATTCTCCCGGAAGGCCTGCGATCGGTACGGTGGCGATTCCCCGGCGGCGAACGGATCTGATCCTGCTCGCGGCTCTCGTTCTCGGGTTCTGATCGGCGCATGTCCGGCTACGCCCCCCGCGCGGTGGTTCTCGGCCCGCAGCCCGGCCGGATCAGCCTCGGACCCGGGCTGGAGGCCCTCGAGCTGCCGCCCGGTCCGGTGGCGACCATCACGGTGGGCTGGCGGGAGACGGAGCCCGTCGTCAAGGAAGTCGGGCGGGAACTCGAGAAGTTCGGACGCGAGGCCGCACCGCTGCACATCGGCGAGCGGGTCGGCCGCGTCTTCGCGCGGGATGCGGCGCTCTCCGAGGCCCATCGGGCGCTGCAGGAGGGCCTTCTTGCGGAGGAGAGGCTCTATGGCGTCCGGCTCCGGCGGGCGGTGGAGACCGCCCACGAGGTAGCCCAACTTGCCTTCGCCGAACGGTATCGGGCTCCCTACGCCGAACAGGCGTGGCGTGCGATCCTGGCCGCGGATCGGTTCCATGTCGAGCGCCACGCGGCGCTCTGGCAGGAGTTCCGGGAAGCGGTCCGACTCGCGGAGCGTCCGGCGATCCGGGAGGCAAAGGAGGAGGTGGAACACCTGCTCTCCCGGTCGGTCGCGGTGGTGCTGACCGGGGGACACGTGGCGGTGATTCGGAACCGGCTGCTGTTGCTGGGGGTGGCGGACGCTCTGGCCCGGCTTCCGGTTCTGGCCTGGTCCGCCGGAGCGATGGTGCTGACGCCAAGGGTCGTCCTGTTCCATGACCGGCTTCCGGGCGGTTCGGCCCGGCCGGAAATCCTTGGTGATGGGCTATCGCTGCTACCCGGGGTGGCTCTTTTCCCCGATGCTCGAATCCGGCTTGACCTCGCGGATCGCCAGAGCCTTTCCGAATTGTCGGGCCGCGTGGCTCCCGACCGCGCCGTGTTGCTGGACCCCGGAGACGCCATCCACTGGGACGGCTGCCGGTGGACTTCGACCGCCGGAATCCGGATGCTGTCGAGCGAGGGAGAAGTACACACGGTGCCGGAACTCGCTCTCCCAACCCCTGGCGGGGAAGTCGCCGGCGAGGAAGATCCCCCATGAACAGCTCCCCCGAGCTGGCGATCCAGGAACTCCTCCTGACCGGCCCTACCGGAGAGGCGGTGGACCGGTTCATCCAGGGGCACGAGTTCCCCATCCGGGAGGGTCCCCACACCACCTTCGCGTATCGGGGGGAGGCCAGCTCCGTTCTGCTTGGCCACTGGCTCTTCGGGACCGCTGCCGCGCGGGAAATGGAGCGGATTCCGGGTTCGGACCTCTGGTTCCTCACCCTGGACCTACCCGCCGAATCGCGTGTCGAGTATCGGTTCCAGCGGGTCCTCGGAGCGGACGCCGAGTGGATCCTGGATCCGCTGAACGAACGGACGGTGCGCGACCCCTTCGGTGTCTGGTCGGTCTGTCACGGTCAGGGGTACGAGCGGCCCGAATGGGCCGAGGAAGACCCGCAGGTCGGCCAAGGCGAACTCTCGGTTACGGAGGTGCGGAGTCGGGTGTTCGGAACCCGGCGGGTATCGGTCTACACCCCGTTCGGCTTTCGGAACCGGCGTCGGTATCCCCTGCTGGTGGTGCTCGACGGCGAGGACTACCTGCGCCACGCGGCCTTCCGGACGATCCTTGACAATCTGATCCACCGCCGGGAGATCCCTCCGCTGATCGCCGCCTTCGTGACCCCCGAAAAACGCATTCGGGAATTTGCGGACAACCCCGCCCACGCCGAGTTCCTGACCTCCGATCTGATCCCCCATCTCCAGACGGAGTTCCCGATCAGGCTCCGCCCGGATGACCGCGGGCTGGTGGGCGCCGGACTCGGGGCGGTGGCCGCCCTCACCGCCGCCTATCGGTACCCGGGCTTTTTCGGGAAGTTGCTCCTCTCCTCGGGATCTTTCACCTTCACCGACGTGGGGCCGAGTACCCGAACCGCACTGCTCGATCCGGTGGTGGATTTCGTGAACGCCTATCGGGTGGATCCGCGCCGGGTGAGCAGTCGCGTGTTCGTCAGTTGCGGGATCTACGAGCCCCTCATCTACGAGAATCGGTCCCTCGTGCCGCTTCTCCGCGAGAGCGGCATGGAGGTCCGCTACGTGGAGGCGCCGGACGGCCACAACTGGGACAACTGGCGCGACCGCCTGCGGGTGGGCCTTTCGTGGCTTTTCCCGGGGCCCCTCTGGCTTTACTACCGATGAGCGAGTCCGGCGATGAGCGAGTCCGGCGATGAGCAAGTCTGGGAGCGCCGCCAGTTTTCCCGGGGGGGGCCTTCAGACCGGTATCGCCCGCCGGAGGCGGGCGAAACTCGTGCCGCCGCTTCCGAGACTGGCGACAGGCAAGACGGGCCCGCTCCCGCAGGCTGGTCCTGGAGGGGAGCGATGAGTCCCCCGTCGCCCTTCGACCGGCTTATTTCCCGCGCGGGGACCGGGTCGGTGAAATGGGAGTACCGCGAGGGCGCGGTCGGTCACGGTTCCTCGCTCGTTCCCGCGGAGGATCCCGACGTGATCCCCATGTGGGTCGCCGACATGGACTTCCCCTGTCCGGACGTCGTGATCGAAGCGATTCGCCGCCGCACGGAGCATCCGATCTTCGGCTACAGCATGGGGCTTCCGAGCTTTCGCGCGGCCTTTTGCGACTGGATGGCGACCCGGCACGGATGCCGACCGGACCCCGAGTGGGTCGTGCCGACCGAGGGAATCGTTCCCGACCTGGGTTTTCTCGTCCGTACCTTTCTCGAGCCGGGGCAGGGGGTCATCCTTCACCCGCCGGTCTATTTCCCGTTCTTCGGGGCGGTCCACAACGCCGGCGCCCGCATGCACCTGTGTCCGTTGCGCCGGGAGGACGCGTCGGAAGACTCGTCGGGGAATCCCTACCGGCTCGATCTCGAGCGGTTCGAGCAGCTGGCGGCGGAGCCGGAGACGCGAATGACGTTCCTGTGCAGTCCGCAGAACCCGGTGGGCCGGGTCTGGACTCGCAGGGAGCTGGGAGAGTTCGCGCGGATTGCGAAGCGACACGACCTCATCGTGGTGGCCGACGAGATCCATGCGGATCTGATGCTCGACGGACGAACCTTCACCCCCTGGCTCAGCCTGGAGAGCGGGGTCCTGGAGGGCGGGGCCCTGAAGGGCGGGGCCCTGAAGGACGGAGCCCTGAAGGACGGAGCCCTGAAGGACGGAGCAATGCCGCGATCGGTCGTGTGTTCGGCGCCGAGCAAGACGTTCAACCTCGCGGGCCTCAAGTCCTCCTGCCTCGTGATCCCGGACCAGGAAATGCGGGACGCCTTCCGGCGCGCCCGCGACCGGACCGGCATCTACGGGGTGAATCCGCTCAGTGCGGCGGCCGCGGAAGCCGCCTGGCGGGGTGGGGGGCCGTGGCTCGACGAGGTGCTCGCCTACCTGAGCGAAAACGCCCGGACACTGCGGACCTTCTTCCGCGACCGTCCGGAACTGCATGTCGGAAACGCTCCCATCGAAGGGACGTATCTCGCCTGGCTCGACTTCCGGCGCACCGGGATTCCTGCGGCTGACCTCGAAACCTTCCTGCTGGACAAAGCCAAGCTGCGCCTCGAGGACGGGGCGATCTTCGGCGCGGAGGGACGGGGCTTCGCCCGGATGAACCTGGCGTGCCCGCGGCCGCTGCTGAAGGAAGCGCTCGGTCGCCTGGAGGCGGCGCTCAACGCCCGCGCTTGACGCGGGGGGAATTCCTCCCGCGTTGAGCGCTCTGAGGCCAGGGAACGCCGGTCTTCAGACCGGCATCGCCCGCCGCAGGCGGGCGAGATGCACGAAGCCGACGGCGTTTGTGGTGCCTACCGCATCGGCAGGATAAATGTAGTAACATAAATTGATCGGTGGCGTTCGACCGACGAAAGCGGGCAGCGCCGATTCGGATTCTTGGCTGGAGCGATGGCGGTTCTGGTCGCGCCTCCCGGGCGGCCCGGTTCGACGCATCATCAGCATGAGGAAAACCAATGAGCACGAACGAAGGCTCCAAGCCCCAAGGTCTCGACCGTGACGACGCCCCGGATCTTCCCCGGGACGGCTCGTCGGGAGCGTTCGCCAAGGCGCCGGTTCGTCGCGGCCGGCCGCGGGTCAAGAGGCCCAAGGTCGCGACCACCATCCGGCTTTCTCCGGAGGTGATGGACCACTTCAAGGCAGGCGGCCGGGGTTGGCAGACACGGATTGACGCCGCGCTTCGCGACTGGATCGGTAAGCATCGAGACGCCTCACCGACACGTCCAGGAGAAGAGATGAAGCGGGGGAGGCTGACCGCCGGCGCTCGAGGAGGTGGCGGCACGAGTCTCCGGCTACCCATCTCACGCGACAAGATCGTGGCGTTTTGTGAGAAGAACGAGATCCGGAAGTTCTCGCTCTTCGGGTCGGTGCTTAGAGACGACTTCGGGCCGGAGAGTGATGTGGATGTGTTGGCGGAGTTCAGGCCCGGGGTGCGGTTTGGGCTGTTCGAACTGATGGACATGCAGGACGAGCTGAGCGCCATCGTGGGCCGCAGAGCGGAGATCTTCGAGTTCCGCAGCCTGCGGCCGTGGATGCAGGAAGAAGTGGCCGGAACGATGGAGCTGTTCTATGAGTCGCCGGACTGACCGCGGTCCGCTTCGGGACATGCGGGATTACGCCCAGGAGGCGCTTGAAACATTCCAGACCGCCAGCGCCGACGCTCTCGAAAACGACAGGACGGTTGATTGGGCTCTTCGGTATCTCGTTCTCACCGTGGGTGAGGCGGCCACCCGCGTTTCACCGGAGTTGCGTGCAGCGCATCCGGAAATTCCCTGGAGAAAGATGGTCGGCATGCGGAATCTACTCACGCGCGGCTATGACGAAGTCGAGCGGGAGCGTCTCTACGACACTGTCGCCGCGCACCTGCCGAAGCTCGTTGATCAGTTGAACGCCATCCTCGGCGAGGAATAGCCTGAGCGTGGGGCGTGCACCGGGCCGAGCGCCGAAGAAGATGCCCAAGCTGGAGGATCAGCTATTCGCTGGCCCGCTAACTGGCCCGCTAACTGGCCCGTGAGTTCGGCTACCAGTCGGCGCGGGAGCTTCGCGATGACTTCCGTGAGGGCGCCGTCGAGCCCGGATTCGATGGCTCGCGCGGCGGGGGTACGAATCGACCACTGTTCGGCCGGTTTGACCATGGCTCCCCCAATTGACCATGGCTCGGGGCGGTTTGACCATGGCTCGCGGGTGATTTCCGGGCCGCTGACCGGAGTTCCCGGAAATCGCTGCTCCTTTTTCTCGAAAGAGCGCTTCGGAATTCGAAGACCCGAACAAGCGGGGCGGAATTGCCGATTCCAGGCCGGGAAAGGCCGGAATTCGCCGACCGGAGCCGGATCCGCCGAAGACGCAAGACTCTTCGTGATGCGGCCCGCAAGCGCCGGAATGCGGCAATTGACCATGGCTCGGAGCAGTTTGACCATGGCTTGCGGCAGTTTGACCATGGCTCGGAGCCACTTGACCATGGCTCTTGCCATCGGCTGGAAGCGCCCTGGATGGCGATCCCGGCCCGACTCCGAACCGTCCGGTTGAGCGGTCCAGCCGTCCTGGTTGGGAGAGGGTGCGGAACTTACGTTGGCAGGGCGCTGCGTCATCGGCGCGGGTTTCGCGCTCCCACGCGATGCCGGTCGGAGACCGGCGTTCCAAGCCGTCCCGGCGCTTTTTCTCCGTCGGCAACGCGCGGATTCGCGGCCCTGGCGGGCCGCGATGCCGGTGTGAATACCGGCGTTCCCTGACGCGCGGCGCTGCCTTCGCTATTGGCGGTCCGGTGCGGCGTGCTGTTCCTACGCGGGCTTCCTTTCCAGGAAATCGTTCCAGGCGCGGGCGCGGAGCGTGTTTTCCCCGTGGTTGACCAGCGCCGTGACTACATGACGCGCCAGCGAGGGGTCGGTGATGAGCGGGACGCCGCGGTCAACGGCGCGGCGGCGGACCAGGTATCCGTCGGGCCGGCCCTCGGGGTCGAAGGCGACCGGAACGTTCACCACCAGGTCCACCTCGCCGCGGTCGATGAGGTCGAGGGCGCTGAGCGGACCGGGGAAATCGAACCCGGCTCCCAGGGGGCGTTGCTCAGAGTGGACGCGCGCGACTTCGGTGACCTCGATGCCGTTTTCGCGGAGGACGCGGCAGGTGCCGGAGGTCGCATAGATCTTGAGACCCAACTCGTCCGCCATGGTCCGGGCGGTGCGGACGAAGCGGTGCTTCCACCGCGGCGGCCCGAGCGAGAGCAGGACGCCCTTCTTCGGCCGCTGGAACCCGGTGGCCAGCAGGCCGTGGAGGAGCGCCTCGTGGAAGGAATCCCCGAGACATCCCACTTCGCCGGTGCTGGCCATTTCCACCCCGAGCAGCGGGTCGGCGCCGCCCAGCCGCGAGAACGAGAACTGCGGCACCTTGACGCCTACGTGCTCGAGTTCGTAGAGCGGACGGTGCTCCATCCCCGGATCGGCCCCCAGCATGATGCGGGTGGCCGCTTTGGCGTAGTTGCGTCCGGTCACCTTGGATACGAAGGGCAGACTCCTTGACGCGCGGAGGTTGCACTCGATCACCTTGACGATCCCGTCGCGATGCAGCAACTGGATGTTGCAGGGGCCGGTGACCCGGAGCTCCTTCGCGATCTGCTGCGCGATGCGCCGCACCTGCCCCAGCGTGGGAATCGTCATGTCCACGGGAGGAAGGACGAGGGTGGCGTCGCCGCTGTGGACGCCGGCGTCCTCGACGTGTTCGCTGACCGCCCAGAGCACGAGCTTGCCCTGGTTCGCGACGAGGTCGATCTCGATCTCCCGGGCGTCTTCCTCGAACTTCGAGATGACGACCGGGTGTTCGGGGGATATCGCCTTCGCCTTCCGCAGAATGCGGGCGAGTTCGTGGTGTTCGTGCGCAACGGACATCGCGGCTCCGCTCAGCACGTAGCTCGGGCGCACGAGAACGGGAAAACCCCCCAGTCCTTCGACGATGCGCTCCGCGTCCGCCACATCGGTTACGTGGGCCCAGCGCGGCTGATCGATCCCGATCCGGTCCAGCAGGGCGCTGAACTTGTTGCGGTCCTCGGCCCGGTCGATGTCTTGTGCGGAGGTGCCGAGAATCGGAACGCCGGCGTGGTGGAGGCGCATGGCCAACCGGTTCGGAATCTGGCCGCCCATGCTCACGACCACGCCGTCCGGCCGTTCCTTTTCCACGAGGTCCAGGACGGATTCCACGCTCACCTCGTCGAAGACGAGCTTGTCGCAGATGTCGTAGTCGGTGCTCACCGTCTCCGGGTTGTAGTTGAGCATCAGGGTTTCGAAGCCGAGCTCCGCCGCCGCCTGCACGGCGTTGACGCAACACCAATCGAACTCCACGGAGGAGCCGATCCGATAGACCCCGGAGCCGATCACCAGAATGCGGCCCCGGCCCTTGGTGGGCCCTCCCACCCCTTCGTCGGCGCTCGCGTGGTACGTGGAATAGAGGTAGTTCGTCTCGGCGGGGAACTCGGCGGCCAGGGTGTCGATGCGGGCGATGTGAGGGCCGATGCCTGCTTGCTGGCGGGCGATGCGCGCACTGCCCCGCTCCCTCCCGGTCAGGAATTCGAGGGACTCGTCGGAGAAACCCTGCTCCTTGGCCAACTGGAGCGTCGCTGGCGGAATCGGCCAGCCGCCGCGTTCGACTTCCGCCTCCGTCTTCATGGCCTCGGCGATCCCGTAGAGGAACCACGGATCAATCCGGGTCAGGCGATGGATTTCGTCGATCGTCTCCGGCACCGTTCCCGCGTCCACCGCCTGCCGCAGGGCCTGGGCGAGCGCGAAGACCCGGCGGGGTGTCGCGTTTCGCAGTTCGTCCTCCCGGTCCTCGAATTCGAACGCCTTCGAATCGAGGCCGCGCACGCCGATATCCAGCATGCGAAGGGCCTTTTGCAGCACTTCCGGGAAGGTGCGCCCGATGGCCATCACTTCCCCGACGCTCTTCATTTCACTGCCGATCCGGGTTCCGGCTTCCTGGAACTTGCCGAGGTCCCAGCGGGGCGCCTTGAGCACCAGGTAATCGAGCGCCGGCTCGAAGAACGCCTTCGTGACCCCGGTGATGGCGTTTTTCAGATCGGGAAGGGTGAATCCGAGCCCGAGTTTCGCCGCGACGTAGGCGAGGGGGTACCCGGTCGCCTTGCTGGCGAGCGCCGAGGAACGGGAGAGCCGGGCGTTCACCTCGATTACCCGGTAGTCGGCCTCCGTCGGGCTCAGGGCGAACTGCACGTTGCATTCGCCCACGATTCCGAGATGCTGGATCGTGCGGATCGAAACCGTGCGCAGGAGCTGGTATTCCTCGTCGTTCAGGGTCTGGGAGGGCGCCACCACGATGGATTCCCCGGTATGGATCCCCATCGGATCCATGTTTTCCATGTTGCAGACCGTGATGCAGTTGTTGTCCCGGTCGCGCACCACCTCGTATTCGATCTCTTTCCAGCCGCGGAGGGACTCCTCCACCAGCACCTGGGCCTCCTTGGTGTCGTGAGCCCCGAAGATGTTGGTGAGCGCAGCTTCGAGTTCCGCTTCCGTTTCGACGATGGCGCTGCCCTTGCCGCCGAGGGCGAAGCCGATGCGGAGCATCAGGGGCAGTCCGATCGTGTGCGCGGCTTCCCGGGCTTCGTCCCGGCGGTGGCAGACGATGCTTCTCGCGGTGAGCACTCCGATTTCCGCGAGCCGGGAGTTGAAGCGACCCCGGTCCTCGGTGTCCCGGATACTGCTCACCGGGGTTCCCAGGACCTGGATCCCGGCACTCGAGAACCACTCCTCGAGTTCCAGCCCGCAGTTGAGCGCGGTCTGGCCCCCGAAGGAGAGCGCCACCCCGTCCACCCCCTCGGCTTCGGCGATCTGCCGGACCAGACGAGGGGTGACCGCGTTCAGGTAGAGACGGTCCGCCATCCCTTCGCTGGTCTGGATGGTGGCGATGTTCGGGTTCACGAGGACGGTGCGAACGCCCTCTTCGCTGAGCGCCTTGATGGCCTGGGATCCCGAGTAGTCGAACTCTCCCGCCTGGCCGATCTGGAGGGCTCCCGAACCGAGAACGATGACGGAACCGGGTTTCGTCGCCCGGCTGCTCATCGTGAGTAGCCTGTGGACAAGGTGGCGTGAGCGCCGAGGCGGGTGAGACGCTCGGCTGACAAGGCGCGCGAGGGAGGAGCCCCCACCGGGAGAACTGGCCCGGATGTATTTCGACCGAAGCGCAACGATGAGCGAAGCGAAGCGCCAGTTCTCCCGGTGGGGGGGCGGTTCAGCCGGGATGTATCGCCCGCCGAACGCCGCGTGACCTTGTTCACAGGCTGCTAACGCACGCCTCGAGGAAATCGTCGAAGAGGGTGGCCGTATCCTCGGGGCCGGGGTGAGCTTCCGGATGGAATTGGATGCTCCGGAAGGGCCGCGCGAGCGACCGGATCCCCTCGTTGGTGCCGTCGTTGAGATTCTCGAACCACGGCTCCCAGCCGTCGGGCAGGCTCGCTTCGTCCACCGCGTAACCGTGGTTCTGGCTCGTAATGAACGAGCGGCCGCTCACGAGATCCCGAACCGGCTGGTTCACGCTGCGATGCCCGTAGGGCAGCTTGAAGGTCCGGGCTCCCGCCGCCATGGCGAGGAGCTGATTGCCGAGGCAGACACCGAAGATCGGACCCTGGAACCACTCCATCACCGATCGGAGTTCGCTCGCGAGGTCTTGAAGGTCGCCCGGATCGCCGGGGCCGTTCCCGAGCACGATCCCGGTGGCGGAGCGGGCGGCCTCCGCAAACGGTGCGAGACCCGACACCCGGTGAACCCGCGCGCCCCGGGAGACCAGCGAGCGGACGATGTTGTCCTTGGCGCCCACGTCCACCAGCAGCACTTCCGGCCCGTCCGGGGGGCCGTAGCGCACGGGGGTTCGCGGCACGACCTCCTCGAAGACCTGGCGATGCATTTCGACGGCGGAAGCGCTCTCGAAGGCTTCGGAAGGCGCCAGGCCGGCCGGGAAAAGCACGCCGCGCATCGTCCCGACCTCGCGAAGACGCATGGTCAGGGCCCGGGTGTCCACGCCCTCGATGCCGGGAACCCCCTCGGCCTTCAACCAGGCGCCGAGGGAGCGGACTCCGGCGTGGTGGCTGTAGTGCGGTTCATGGTGTTGGACCACCAGGCCCTGGACCTGAATCCGACCCGACTCGAAGGGCCCGGCGATGGAGCCGTCGGGGCGCGCCGGCGGAACGCCGTAGTTCCCCTGCAGGGGATACGTGAGAACCAGAATCTGCCCCCGGTACGACGGGTCGGTAAGGGTTTCCACGTAGCCCGCCATGCCGGTGTTGAACACAACTTCCCCCGCCACTGGTCGATCCAGGCTGACGCCGAACGAGGTGCCAGAAAAGCCGGCACCGTCCTCCAGGTGAAGCCGCATCCCGCCACGCGCGGGGTGGATATCCGGTTCCGAACTCAAACCGACCGGAGACTTTAACAGCCTGTGGTGAAACCCAGGCGGCGTTCGAGCGGCGATGCATCCCGGCTGAACCACTCCGCTTCGCTCCGTTCTGCGTTGCGTTTCGGTCGAAATACACCAGGTATTGCTCCCTCACGCGCCTTGTCAGCCGGGCGCCTCACCGCTCTCGGCGCTCACCCGGGTTCCACCACCGGCTGTTAACAGCCTGTGGTGAAACTCACGCGGCCCAGTTCTCCCGGTGGGGGCTCGAGCGGCGATGCATCCCGTCTGAACCGCGCCGCTTTGCGGCGCTCTGCGTTGCGCTTCGGTCGAAATACACTCGGGCCAGTTCTCCCGGTGGGGGCTCCTCCCTCGCGCGCCTTGTCAGCCGGGCCCCCACCGGGAGGACTGGCCCCACCGGGAGAACTGGGCCTCCCCGCTCTCGGCGCTCACGCGAGTTCCACCACCGGCTGGTATCAGCGCGCCCCGTTTTGGTCGTTGTCAGCAGCCGGTGGGCAAAGCGCTCACGCCACTTTGCCCACCGGCTGCCAGGGTGGAGGATTTACCGGGAGGAAAGTAAGCTTGTGCCCGAGTTCGGCGTTCGGGTGTACTCGGTTCGGCTCGGCAGGATGTTCTTGCCGGTGCGGAGCTATTCCGCATCCGTCGTCAAGCCGCCCGTATAATGAAGTTCAAGTTTTGCTTTAGCTTTTTCGGGCTTGTTCGGCGAGGGCGGCCGGTTCCCGTAACCGGCCGTTTTTGTATAACTTGCCGCCAGGTCGCCACCCTCTAACCGTCCAGACCGAGTAGGGGAAGGGAACATCATGACCCATCTGACGCACCGTCGCGCTTTTCGTCCGGGGAAGGCTCTGGTCTGGGCTCTCGCCCTCCTGGTCCTTGCCGTCTCGCCGGGGATCGCCGGGCCCGCTGCCGCGCAACTGCCTCAGGATTCGCCGGTGATCCACTTCGTGGTGTCCGGCGAGTACGCGTTCTCCGCGGCGCGGGTGACGGTCGACGTTCGCCTCGCGGAGGGAGCACGGCTGAACGTGACCCTGACTTCTCCCTCGGGGGGGAGCGAGAACCTCACGATGGACCGCGACGGAAGGCGCTATTCCTGGACCGGTCAGTTGAGGGAAGCCGGCACCTGGCGGGCCGAAGCGACGGTAAGCGGGGCCGGCTCCCCGCAATCGGCGAGCGCCACTGTGTCGCTGGAGGCGGGCACGCCGACCTGTTCGCTGAGCATCAGCGCGCCCGAACAGGCAACCCACTATCTCGCGGCCGACTTTGTGGTGAACAGTTGTGACGCTACCGCCGCGACCGGCGAGATTGCGACCCGATACATCACGGTCCTGCAGGACGGCGTGCAGATCTCGACCCTTGATGCCAGCGACCAATGCGAACGCCGGTTCATCCTCCTGGGGGGCGGCACCTATGAGGCCACCGTGACGATTGCGGACGACCGGGGCGTCACCGGGACGTGTAGCAGTGCGGACCTGGGTGTGGACGCCCTGTACCCGCGGTTCTGGCCGATTGCCGACTTCGTGACCGGAACCTACAAGAGCGAGAGAGCGGACATTTTTCCCAGCCCCGAGGCAGCGTGGCTCAGCGGCGCCGGGATGGGGGTCACCGTCCCGCATGATGCTCTCGCAGAGCGGACCAACGCGGTGACGGTCCGGGCTGGCGGCGGCTTTGCCCACAACTTCTGGATCGGATCCTCGCTGGACCTGATCCTTACCCGGCAGACTCCCGGGGGGTTCTTCGGACTGGGAGCCGGCGCCTGGGGGATCGGCGACTCCGAGATTCTGGACGGCGGGGTATTCGGCACCGCCGGTTTCAACCTGCCCAACTACACCGGCGCCGGCCGGATGCAGGCGTTCGCCGAAGTCCGGCTGTTTGCCAGGCACATCAGCGCGCCCCAGAACAACTTCACCGGCACCGTCGGATTGAGGTTCAACTTCAAGCGGACGCACGAACTCCGGGCTCGCTGACACGCCCGTGAACCGGGCCCGAAACCGGCTGTTCGCCGGGGTGGCGGCGCTCGTTCTCTTGCACCTGCTGGTGGCGCTGGCGCCGGCTGAGCCCACGCTGTTCGGAGCGCCGTTCGGGCTCGCCCTGGAACTCGTGGTCGTCGGGATCTCGACGCTCAACCTCTGGTTCGCCGTTCGGATCCTGTTGCCCGGCGCCGTAGCCGTCGCCGACCGGTCCATTTCCGCCAGCATCGAAGAACGTCAGTAGAGCCAGGGTTCATGACGCTCGCGGTCGTCGCCCTCTATCTCGCCGCGGTCATCGGGATCGGGCTCGGATCGCGGCTCGGACGCGCGCGAGGCCCGGACCGTGGGGGGGAGGGGTTTTTCCTCGCCGGCCGTTCGATCGGGCCGTTCGTTTTGTTGATGACGCTCTTCGGAACGAACATGACGGCCTTCACCATCCTGGGCGGCTCCGGCGAGGCCTATCGGCAGGGCATCCGGGTGTTCGCCCTCATGGCGACCAGCTCGGCGATCGTCATCCCGATGACCTTCCTCGTCATCGGCGTTCCCCTCTGGCGCCTCGGCAAACGCCACGGGTTCGCCACCCAGGCCGAGTTCTTCGAGGAGCGCTACGGATCCCCCGCGCTCGGCCTGCTGGTGCTCGGGGCTTCCCTGCTCTGGCTTGTCCCGTACGTGCTCATCGGGGTCAAGGGCGGAGGAGATGCGCTCGCCGCCATCGCGGATGCGGATGTCGCCATTCCGGCGTGGGCCGGCAGCCTGGTGATGTGCCTGGTGGTGCTGATCTACGTGGTCCTGGGCGGGATGCGCAGCACCGCGCTCGTCAACACTTTCCAGACGCTGGTTTTCATCGCCGTGAGCGGGCTCGCCTTCTTCGTGATCACCGCCGGAATGGGTGGCTTCGTTCCCGCGATGGCGCGGCTCGGCGAGCAGTCCCCCGAACTCCTGGAACTGGCGCGGTCTCCGCGCGACTGGATCCAGATTGCGACCTATCTCTTCGTCCCGCTGTCCACCTCGTGTTTTCCTCACATCTTCAGCCACTGGATGTCGGCGCGGAGCGCGGAGGCATTCCGGCTGCCGGTGCTCGCCTACCCGGTCTGCATCGCCGCGGTGTGGTTCCCCTCGGTGGTGCTCGGGGCGCTGGGCCGGCTCGATGTTCCCCTGGACGCGACGGGGCCGGTCATCATCCTGCTGATCCGCGAGCACTCCGGGAGCTTGCTGGCCGGCTTGCTCGCAGCCGGGGTGTTCGCCGCGATCATGTCGTCGCTGGATTCCCAGACGCTCGCCGTGGGAACCATGCTCACCAAGAACGCCGCGGCTCGCGTCCCCCGGTTCGCGAAGTGGAGCGAGAGCCGTCAGGCCCTTCTCGGCCGCATCTTCGTGGCCGGGTTTCTGGTCGTGGTGTTCGTCCTGAGTCTCGTGTCCACCCAGACGGTCTTCAGCCTTGGCGTCTGGGCCCTTTCGGGCTTCACGTCGTTCTTCCCCGTTCTGATCGGCGCCCTCTACTGGAAGCGCAGCACGGGGGCCGGCGCTGCCGCGGGGATTCTCAGTGGACTCCTGCTCTGGACCTTCTTCTTCGTTTCCTCCGGGGGCGCCCCTGGTTGGACGATCGGGGGTAGCGGCGTGGAACCGGCCGCCGCGATCACGATCGTGTCGGCGTTGGCCCTGGTGGTGGTCTCCCGCCTCACGCCGCCGCCGGATTCCGCCCGTCTATCCCGCTTTTTCGCGTAGACCCGGAACGCCGGTCTTCAGGCCCCCCCGGGAGAACTGGCCGGCATCGCGGCCGCAGGCCGCGAAACTCCCATCGCCAACCGCGCAAATGGAGCGCGCACAGGAGCGCCGGTCTTCAGGCCCCCACCGGGAGAACTGGCCAGCATCGCGCGGGAGCGCGAAACCAATGTCGATGACGTCGCGCTCTGCCAACGTGAGTGCCGCACCACCTTTTTCAAGGGGGCGGGTGAACGGGCCGACCCGATCATGCGGGTTTCGCTGCGCTCCGCGCAGCGGTGCCGGCCTCCACCGGGGGCACCATCTCGACGACCGGCATTCCGGCCAGACTGCACTTGCACCGCAAGCCCATATCGCTACTCGCCCGGGTATTGCTCTCCCCGCGAGTACGATTGCTCCGTGCCCCGAATCCTGCTCATCACACTGCCGCTCCTCGTGGGCGGGACCGCTCTTCCCGGTGTTGCCCAGGAGGGGCTTCCTCCCGGAGAGACCAACTTCCACACCTTCTCCATCGCCGCCGTGGACCCCGAGACCGGCGAATCGGGGGTGGCGGTCACCACCCGGAACCCGTGCGTCGCCAACGGAGTGCCGTGGGTTCGTGGCGGGGTCGGTGCGGTCGCGACCCAGGCCCGCACTCGCACCCAGTACGGCGAGGAGCTGCTCAGCCGCCTGGCGTCCGGAATGTCCGCGGAAGAAGCGCTCCGCGACCGACTCGCTCACGACGAGAGCGCTGAATTCCGGCAGGTCGGAGTCGTCGGGCTGTCCGGCGGGGTGGCCCAGCACACCGGCGCCGAGACCAACGATTGGGCCGGGCACCGGGCGGGCCCGGACTACGCGGCGCAGGGCAATCTGCTCGTGGGTCCCCAGGTGGTGGACGCCGTCGCCGAGGACTTCGAAGGCACGCGGGGCAGCGGCCTCTCGCTGGCGGACCGCCTGATCTCCGCGCTGGAAGCCGGACAGGCCGCGGGTGGCGACGCCCGGCGCGGCCGGCGGCAGTCCGCGGGAGTGCTGGTCGCCGACCCCCGGGAAGGCGGGTCGCGCCGCGACGATGGGATTTCGACCCACATCAACGTGTGCGAACACGAAACCCCGGTGGCCGAACTGCGGCGGATTCACGATGCGGTCAGTCAGACCCTGGGCTACCGCACCCTGACCATGTTCGCCGGGGGCGATGTCGTGCAGCTCCGCGTTCTCATTGGGGAAGCCGGCTGCGCCGGGTCCGGCTCGGAGGCCGCGCTTCCCGCCGAGGGCGATGACCTTGACGATTCAGCGCTCCGGGTCTTCGACGCGGGGCTGGCCGGTGCGGTGGACGCCTGCCGCACCGAATTGGGACTCTCCACGCCCGAACGCGGCGGCTCTCCCCCCGGGCTCGCCGACCGCGAGTTCGTGGACCGGCTGTGGGAACTCGTCGAAGCGGGCGGTCGGGGAGACGCCGTTCGCCGCCGGCTCGCCCCTATCCGCCGCATCACGCGCTAGATCCGCGCCTGCGGAACCGAGAGGACACTCGAATGCCCCAGACCGCCGCCGGACGACCGGTCCGGATCGATCTCCGAAGCGACACCGTCTCGCTCCCCACGCCGGAAATGCGGGCGGTCATGGCCGCCGCCGAAGTGGGCGACGATGTATACGGCGACGATCCGTCGGTCCGCCGTCTCGAAGAGCGCGCCGCCGAGGTCCTCGGCAAGGACGCCGCGGTGTTCACCCCGACCGGCACGATGAGCAACCAGATCGCCATCCGCTGCCAGACCGAGCCGGGCGATCTGATGCTGGCCGAGCGCCGCGCCCACGCCTATCTCGTGGAAGGCGGAGGCCCGGCCGCGCTCTCCGGTGCGACCGTCGTGGGTCTCGACGGGGAACGTGGAGTGTTTTCGGCGCAGCAGGTGCGAGACGCGGTCCGGAGCCCGCACCCCATGGTGCCGGAGGCCTGCTATCCGGTTGCCCGGCTCCTTGCCGCCGAGAACACGCATAACGGCGCCGGCGGCGCGGTCTGGCCGCTGGACGTTCTGCGGGAGGTCGCGGACACCGCGCGCGAACTCGGTCTGGCGACCCATCTCGACGGGGCGCGGCTCTGGCACGCCACCGCCGCCACCGGGATCCCGGAGAGCCGCTACACCGAGGGCTTCGACACGGTGAGCGTCTGTTTTTCGAAGGGTCTCGGTGCTCCGATGGGGTCCTGCCTGGCGGGCGGCGCCTCCATGATCCAGCGAGCCCGGCGGTTCCGCCATCTCTTCGGCGGCGGTTTCCGGCAGGCGGGGATCATGGCGGCGGGGGCTCTCCACGCGCTGGAGAACCACCGGGCGCGACTCCCGGAGGACCATCGCCGGGCCCGGCGGCTGGCCGAAGGACTGGCTGAACTCCCCGGGATCTCGGCCGATCCCGCGAGCGTCGAGACGAACATCGTCCGCTTCCGGACTCCCGGCATGAACGCCTTCCGGCTGGCCGAGGGGCTTTTGGACCGCGGGGTCGCGGTGCTGCCGGCGTCGCCCGGCGCGATGCGCGTCATCCCCCACCTGGGGATTTCCGACGAGGACGTCGAGGAAGCGCTCGGCGCGTTCGCCGAGGTCCTCAGCGCCGTTCCGGCCTAGCAGCCTGTGGATAAAGTGGCGTGAGCGCCGAGAGCGGCGAGGCGCCCGGCTGACAAGGCGCACGAGGGAGGAGCCCCCACCGGGAGAACTGGCCCGAGTGTATTTCGACCTAAGTGCAACGACGAGCGAGGTGGAACCGAGCGTTTCAGCCGGGATGGATCGCCGCTCGAGCCCCCACCGGGAGAACTGGGCCGCGGGACTTTGTCCACAGGCTGCTCGGGCCTCCCCAGCGAGAGCACCGGGTCCGTTCGCCCGACCGGCGCTCAGTCGGACGTACGGCTCTCGGCCACGAGAGCCGCGACCAGCGGCTCGCACCCGTCATCGGCCAGCCACCCGAGGATCCGGCTCCGGATGCCGCTGCCCATCCGGAGATCCGGCGCGCGCGCCTGCAGAATCTCGATGACCTCGGGGAAGCATTGCCCGAGCGGCGGTCCGTCGGTGAAGTCATTGATGGCTCCTCCACCGGCCGCCGCCCACAGAGCGTTGAGCCCGCTCATCTCGGCGCGCGGATCCGCCCCGCGGTCGAGCAGCAGACGCACCGTGTCCGTCATGCCGTAGCCGGAAGCCATGATCAGCGGAGTGATTCCGCTCTCGCCGGCCCGGTTCACGTTCGCCCCGCCCTCGAGGAGAGCGGCTGCCGCCGGTTCGTTTCTCACGTGGATGGCGTGGAGGAGCGGCGTCCAGCCGTTGTGGTGGTCGCGCAACTCGACGTCGGCGCCCGCCGCCACCAGCGCGTGGAGGATGGCGAGATCGGCGTGCCGCGACGCGAGATGGAGGGGCGCCCAGCCGGCCTCGGCGATGGCGTCGGGGTCGGCGCCCCCGTGTTCCAGGAGCGCCTGTACCGCTTCGAGCTCTCCGGCTGCGGCCGCGGCCCCGAGCGGGGTGTGCTGGACCCCCTCGGTGCACGCGAGGAGAGCGGGCGCGAGCGCGGCGGCGAGGATCAGTCCGCGTCCCGGAGCGAAAGGGTGCTTCGGTTCGGAAAGGAGGGGAAACGGCATGTGCGACGGGCTCCGGCGGTTCTGCCTTCCTGAACGAGCGGGCAGCACGGGCAGTTCTTGGATCCTCGGCTCCGGGTGTCGTTCAGGGGGCGAAATGCCGCTTGGAACATGCTACCGTCCCGCGCTTCTTGGCTAAGCTGGCCCCTTCCCACCGCCCGTTCGACGAAGTCGATTCCCAGGCGATCGCCGCACTCCGCGGACTCGCCATCGACGCCGTGGAGAAAGCGAATTCGGGCCATCCGGGGCTTCCCATGGGAGCGGCGCCGATGGCCTGGGTGCTCTGGAGCCGGCACCTGAAGACGTGCCCGACCGATCCCGGCTGGCCGGATCGGGACCGCTTCGTGCTGTCCGCGGGGCACGGCTCGATGCTGCTGTATGGACTCCTGCACCTTGCCGGCTATTCGGTGAGCCTCGACGACATCCGGAGCTTCCGGCAGTGGGAGAGCCGCACCCCGGGACATCCGGAAACCTTCGCGACTCCCGGGGTCGAGGCCACCACCGGACCGCTGGGGCAGGGCGCGGGGAACTCGGTGGGCATGGCGATCGCGGAGCGAGCGCTCCGGGCGCGGTTCCCCGGGCTGGTGGATCACCGGGTCTTCGCGCTGGTGTCCGACGGCGACCTCATGGAAGGCGTGTGCTGTGAGGCGGCTTCCCTGGCCGGCCAACTCGGACTCGGGCGGCTTGTCTGGCTCTACGACCAAAACGACGTCACCCTCGACGGGCCGGCTTCGCTGTCCTTCTCGGTCGAGGACGTGGGCGCCCGCCACCGGGCGCTCGGCTGGCACGTGCAGACCGTTGCCGACGGCAACCACGACCTCGACGGAATCGACGCGGCGATCGCCGGTGCGGTGGCGGAGACGGAGCGGCCGTCGTTGATCGTGGTGAACACGACGATCGGCTACGGCGCGCCGACGAAGGCCGGCAAAGCGGCCGCCCACGGGGCTCCGCTGGGCGCCGAAGAGGCGGCCGCCGCCAAAGCGGCCCTCGGGCTCGATCCGGAGACCGTCTTCGCGGTTCCGGCTGAAGTTCGCGAGCGCTGTGCGCAGCGGGCCGGGGAAGGGGAGGCGGCTCGCAGCGCCTGGTACGGCCTGCTCGAGCGGGCCCGGACCGAAGCCCCGGCGCAGGCCGCCGAGTTGGAACGCCGTCTCGGGAACGGCTTGCCGGAAGGCTGGGACGAGGGGCTTCCCGTCTTCGGTCCCGGGGATCGGCTGGCCACCCGCGACGCTTCCGGGAAGGCCATGAATGCGCTGGCGGCGCGCATCCCCGAGTTCTTCGGCGGGGATGCCGACCTGTCCTGTTCGACCAAGACCGCGCTGGTCGGTTTCGGTTCCCAGTCCCGGGGCGACGCGAGCGGCCGCAACCTCCACTACGGAGTCCGCGAGCACGCGATGGGGGCCGCGGCGAACGGAATCGCCTACCACGGCGGGTTCCGCACCTTCGCTTCCACGTTCTTCTGTTTTGCCGACTACATGCGCCCCTCGGTGCGGCTGGCGGCGATTTCCGGGTTGCCGGTGGTCTACGTCTGGACCCACGACTCGGTGGGGGTCGGGGAAGACGGCCCCACCCACCAGCCCGTGGAGCACCTCATGTCGCTCCGCGTCATGCCGAACCTCCACGTGGTCCGCCCCGCCGACGCCAACGAAACGGTGGAGGCGTGGCGGCACGCGCTCCGCCGCACCGAGGGCCCCACGGCGCTGGTTCTCACCCGGCAGAAGGTGCCGGTCCTGACCACCCCGGAACGGGCCGCCGGTCTCGGGCGCGGCGGTTACGTGCTCCGGGAACCGGATTCCGCCCGGCAGGCGGTGGTGATCGCCACCGGTTCCGAGGTGTGTCTCGCGGTGGCCGCCGCGGAGCAGCTCGACTCCGAGGGCGTTGGGGTCCGGGTTGTCTCCCTCCCGTGCTGGGAACTCTTCGGGGCCCAGGACTCCGACTATCGGGGCAGCGTGCTGCCCGCCGGAGTGCCGCGGGTCGCGGTGGAAGCCGGTGCGACGCTGGGCTGGGAGCGCTACGTGGGGGATGGACCCGTTGTCGGCGTGGACCGCTTCGGCGCGTCCGCTCCCGGGCCCGAGTTGGCTCGCCGCCTCGGGTTGACGGAAGAGGCGGTCTGCGACGCGGTCCGTTCGGTGGTCGGAAGGTAGAGGGAACGCCGGCCAGCTCTCCCGGTGGGGGCGTTCAGACCGGCGCCGCGGCCCGTCAGGGCCGCGATGCCGCGTACCGCCAACGACGAAGGAGCGCGGGGACGGCTCGGAACGCCGGCCTCCGGGCGGCATTGCCCACCGAGAGGCGGGCGAACGGCGCGATGCTGTTCCCCGGATGGTTCCGCCTTCCGGGACCGCCAATCGCACCAGGTAGAACCCCGGTCGAGGGGGCCGGGTGGCGACCGTGCCCTGCGCTACCATCGCCGCCGCTTGTGAGTTGAACGGTATGGGAGTTGAGAACGGAGACGGCAGGCCGCGTTGGGAGCAGTTGTCTGCGCCGGACGCGAAACGCGGAGGGGTCCGCTTTCATTTCCGGGCCCTGGGGCCAATAAAGGAAGCCGAACTCGAACTCAGCGGGCTCACGATCCTGGTCGGCCGGAACAACACCGGCAAGACCCTGTTGGCGACGGCGCTGTACGGTTTCCTTACGCGATGGCGCGACTGGGAGGTTGTTCATCGGGAGTTGTCCGACAACCCGGCCCTTGCCGACGCGCTGGGCTTCCTTCGCGCGGCCGCAACGCGCGGAATTGCCAACCGGAGGGTCTCGCTCCAGGACCTCCACGCGGAACGCCAGATCCTGCTTGACGCGTTGGCGGCGGCTTACTCGAAGCGTGACCTTGACCGCGTCCTGGGTGCTCCGTTGGGAACTTTCGCAGACGCATCTCTCCGGGTCGAACTGCCGCCTCCGAAGGTTGGCCGGTTCGTTGCCCAAGGTTTTGCTGTGGGAGATGGTTCCAGATTCGGAATCCGGTTCAATGGCGATGTGATTTCGGTAGAGCGGGTGGAAGACATCCGGATCGACGAGGGCGCTCCGGATCTTGAGCCGCAAGAGCCAGCCGCGGGGAGCGATAGCCCTGAGAGGACTTTGCGCGATCTGGTGCAGCTGTACGGCGTCTTCGCGCTGCCCGAACTCAAGTTCTTGGTAACGCCGCGTCCCGCCGAAGCGATGGCTGCGGTCCTGTTCCAGCGTGAACTTGACAGTAGCAAGGACCGCATCGTCGAGGCTCTACAGAATCCTGCCGTTGCGGAGCCAGAACCAGCCCTTGAGGGGTTCCTGAGAAGCCGGGCGAGCCGTTACTCCTTGCTGGTTCGGGATTTCATTGATTTCGCGAGAGAGATGCCAGCGACGAATACGTATAGGAATCGCGCTCTGCAGAAGGGGATTGCCAAGATCATGGGTGGCCGATATGAAACGGACGGGCATTCGATCTTTTTCCGGTCTGCAAAGGGTGCGCCGGATCCATTTCGGATTCCGCTCTACTTGGCGTCCGCATCCGTGCGTTCTCTTGCAGGCCTGAACTACGCCCAAACAGAGGGTGGCTTTCATGAGGATCTGGTGTTGGTGGACGAGCCGGAATCCGCGCTGGATACCCGGAACCAGATCGAACTCGCGCGTTTCCTTTCACGCTTGGTGCGAAGAGGAACCCGTGTGCTTCTCGCCACCCACAGCGACTACCTGCTCAAGGAACTGAACAACCTCATCATGCTGTCGCATGAGATGCCGGGCAGGGATGATGTCGTTCGCAAATACGGGTACCGCCGGGACGACTTCCTCCCGCCGAACAGCGTCCGCGCGTACGTGGCCGAGAACGGCGGTCTGTCGCGGTGTCCCGTCGACGAGTACGGCATGGACATGCCCGTCTTCGACGACGTGATCGATGAGATCAACCGCGTCGCGAACGCGCTCTCGGTGCGCATGGACCGCGACTCCTGATGACCGCAACGATTGGGCCTCTGCTTCGCAAGATGTTGGACGACAAGGCCTTGGGAGTTCGGGAGGAAGATGGAGTCATCGTTCTGGAAGAGCGCAAGGCCCAAATGGAGGTGGCGCTCACCGTAGGAGATGCAGAGGTCACCCCCGTCCACCTGGCGAAGTTCGGAGTGTCCAGGGTTGCCGATGGGCCCTGGAAGAGTTCGTGCGACTACCTGCTCGTCTGCGAGGCCGCTTCGGGCACGCATGTGATTCTTGTGGAGTTGAAGAAGACCCTTGCCGAAGAAGACTCGAAGGCCAAGGAACAACTCCGTCGATCCCTTCCTCTATGGCGTTATCTGGACGCCTTGTGCCTCGTCGAAGCTGGAGGCTCACGGGATGGCGACATACCCGTTTCCTACGTGGCCGTGTTCGAGCGGGCCGCGCTGCGGTTTCGCAAGCAGACGGCACGGGTGTCCGCTCGAAGAGTGTCGGAAGAGTCCTACCGGGAGATTGTCGTCCGATCCGTTTTGGGAACGGAACTGGACTTGTCGGATCTGACGGGCGCCTGAGACACGAGGGCGCTGCGGTTCCAGGAACCTGATCGGGGTGAATCAGAACCACGAGAAGGACCTCCAGAAACTCGCGGAGTTGATTCGCGAGCGCAATGTAAACGAGGTCGCGATCACCGGGGTGATCGGCCGGCCGGCCCTGCTTGGACATATCGGTGAGTTCATCGCCTCCCGGATCTTCGACATCGAGCTGGAGCAGTCGGCGACCAACCCGGGGAGCGACGGGCAATTCCGCTCCCGTCCCCGGGCCGGAGCATCAGTTGACATCAAGATGTACGGCAGAAGGGAGGGGATCCTTGATATCAACCCGGAACGCCTTCCGAGTTACTACTTGGTCCTTGCGGGTCCCAAATCTTCGGCCGCCACTTCGCGGGGAACTGGCCGTCCATGGGGAATCAAGGAGGTGTTCCTGTTCAGGGCCGCGCCGCTGGTCGCTCGGCTCTTGGAGCGGGGCGTGAAAGTGGGCACCGCGACGAGCGTCCGGACGGGGGAATGGGACCGCGCCCGCATCTTTCCTGCTTGTCCCGGTACCCCGCTGGAACTCACGGAAGCCCAGCAGGACGCGCTTCGCCGGTTCGACGTGTTTGGGTGACGTACCGCTCCGGCAGCGCGTTTCACGAAAGTTGGCAGAGCGCTCTTTCGCGACCCTGCGGGCCGCGGTGCCGGTCTGAAGGCCCCCACCGGGAGAGCTGGCCGGCGTTCCCTTCTTCGCGCCGTCACTGCGGTCGGGGTCTCGCCTATCTCACCCCGTCCAGACCAGCAGATGGTTCTGCCAGCGTGAGAGCGGGCTTTCCCCGTCCGTTTCGTGCCGCTTCCAGGCTTCCACCGCGGCCATTTCCCGCTCCGGATCGCGGGGATCGCGGAACGCGTAGCGCAGGCCCCCGCGTTCTTCCTCGCGGGCGTAGGTGAGCACGTCCTGGCGCAGATCGGGGCGTTCCATGTCGAAGGGAACCCAGTCGCTGCTGGCGGCCACCCCGTCGTGGACGAATCCGGGATTCGCGCGCACGAGCCCTCGAACCCGCTCCTCACCGTACTGCGTCGAGACACTCAGGAGCAGGAATCCGCCCGTTTTGAGGTAGTCCCGGGCCCCTCGCATAACGACCCGCCGGAACTCGAAGCCGTCTCCTTGCGGACTGGACGAGGGCGGATTCGCGATGATGAAGTCGGTGGCGCCGCGAAACCGCTCGAGCGTCCTGGCGCCTGCTGGCGAGACGGGCTGGTAGGAGTCCGATGCGACGAACCGGACCTTGTCCTCGATCCCGTTCCGCCGGGCATTCTCCCGGGCCGCGGCCACGCCCCGCGGGTCGAGCTCCAGCCCGAGCACCTCCTCCACGGCAGCGATCCGGCCGGCGACGATCGCCAGAATGCCCGACCCGCTGCCCCAGTCGAGTCCCCGTCCCTGAAACCGATCCGCCTGCCGGCCGATGGCGCGAAGCGCCACCCGGCTCGCCGGCGTCGGGACGAACGCGCCCTCCGGGTGGTGGATCCGGATCGGGTCCGGGCCCAGACCGGCGAGGACCGGGATCTCGGTGTGGTCTTTCGCCATCCGGCGGAGAATCTATCCCGTCCTTCACCTGCTTCCGGTTGCTGTGTTGGCGCTTTTCGTTCGCCTGGGGGCAGCCGATCCCGGCTGTAGATCGGCGCTCCCACCTACAATCCCCGCCCCCGATCCATGTCCGAGACCCGCCACCCCTACGCCGCCTTCCTCCACGAAGTGGAGAGCCCCGCCCGCTACGGCGGCGGCGAGCGCTTCCAGGTGGTGAAGGAGTCGGACGAGGGGATCGTGTCCCGGATGGCGTTTTGTTTCCCCGACGTCTATGACATCGGGATGAGCCATCTCGGCACCAAGATCCTCTACAAGGTGGTGAACGACCAGCCGGATCTCGCGCTCGAACGGGTCTTTTGTCCCTGGACCGACATGGAGGCGAAACTGCGCGAGCGCGGCTTGCCGCTCATCAGCCTCGAAACGCGCCGCCCGCTCGCCGATTTCGACATCGTGGGGTTCTCGCTCCAGTACGAGCTGACCTTCACGAACGTGCTGAACATGCTCGATCTCGGCGGGATTCCGATCCGGAGTCACGACCGGGGACCGGAGGATCCGCTCATCATCGCCGGCGGGCCGGTGGCGACCCAGCCGGAACCGATGGCTCCCTTTGTGGACGGTTTTCTCATCGGGGACGCCGAAGAGCGTCTCCCGGAACTCATGCGCGAACACGCGCGGCTCCGCGAGGCGGGGATCCGGGATCGCGAGGAGATGCTGGTCCGGCTGCAGGCCGGCGGGGGGCTCTACTGCCCGGCGCTCTACGAGCGCGAGGTCTGCCCGCGATCCGGACTGGCCTACGTGTCCCGGCCGCTTCGTCCCGAAGTCCCCCTCCGGACCACCCGCGCTTTCCTCGACGACGTGAACAAGTTCCCGTTCCCGGACGATTCGCCGGTTCCGGCCGCGGAGGCCATCTTCGACCGCACCGCCGTGGAGATCGCCCGCGGCTGCACCGAGGGCTGCCGCTTCTGCCAGGCCGGCATGATCTATCGGCCGGTCCGGGAGCGGGATCCGAAGGCGATCGTGGACACCGTGGTATCGGCGATCGAGAAGGGCGGCTACGACGAAGCTTCGCTCACCTCCCTCTCGACCGCGGACTACTCCTGCGTCGCCCCGCTCATCAAGGAAGTGATGAAGGAACTCGTTCCGCGGCGGGTGTCGCTCGGCATCTCGAGCCTCCGCGCTTATGGGCTCCCGGAAGAGGTGCTCGACGACATCTCGCAGGTGAAAGCGACCGGCCTCACCTTCGCCCCCGAAGCGGGCTCCCAGCGGATGCGCGACGTCGTCAACAAGAACGTCAGCGAAGAGGACATCTACGAGACCTGCCGGCGAGTCTTCTCGCGCGGCTGGGACCGGGCCAAGCTCTACTTCATGATCGGGCTCCCGACCGAGGAGGACGAGGATGTCCTCGGGATCGCCGACATGGGCCGGCAGGCTCGCCACATCGGGGATCGGGAGGCGAAACGGCGGGTCCGGATCACCGTCGCCGTTTCGAGCCACATCCCGAAGCCGCACACCCCCTTCCAGTGGTGCGCCCAGGACTCGATGGCCTCGATCGAACGCAAGCAGGCACTCCTCCAGGAACGCGCCCGGCAGGACGGGTTTCGGCTCCGTATCCACGACCGGCGGGTGAGCCACCTCGAGGGAGTCCTCGCCCGGGGCGACATCCGGGTGGCGCGGCTCGTCGAGATCGCCTTCAATCTCGGCGCCCGCTTCGACGGCTGGGACGAGAAGCTCCGCTGGGATCTCTGGGAGGAGGCGTTCGAGCGCTGGGAATCCGAGACCGGCGTGACCCGGGGCGACTACCTCGGCACCATCCCGGTGGACGGCCGGCTGCCCTGGGAGCACGTGGACGTCGGGCTCATCGACGGATTCCTGCTCCGCGAATACCGGCGCGCGCTGCGTGACCGGGCGTCCCCACCGTGCGGGAAGCCGGTTTCGATGCAGGTGCACCATACGAATGCCACCGACGCCCGCGCCGACCAGCGGAAGCTGGTCTGCTACCACTGCGGGGTGGCCTGCGACCTCGAGGGAATGCGGACCGAGCGCATCGATTTCCTCGAGAGCCTGGGCGCCGAAGAGCCGCGCAGCGCTCCGGAGACCCTCCTCCCGGTGGTGGGAGCGGCGGCGCCTCCTTCATCCGCCGCGGGACACCGGCGGCCGGCGCCCCCCGTCCGCGCCGCTCAGGGCGAGCCGGTGGTGTACCGCGCCCGTTTCGAGAAGTTCGGGCCGATGGCGCTTCGGGGCCACGGCGAACTGATCCGCATCCTGCCGCGGGTGCTCCGCCGCGCCGGCCTGCCGATCCGCTTCAGCGAGGGGTTCTCACCACGTCCGAAGCTCAGCTTTGGGCCCGCCCTGCCGCTCGGGGTGCAATCGCTCGCCGAACTCTGCGAGTTCGCGCTCACCGCCGAGCTGCCAACCGCCCAGGTGCTGGAGGCGCTTCGGGGGGCCTCCGAAGAGGGACTCCGGTTCACCGGCCTGGACCGGGTGCCGGCGGGCGAGCCGCGGCTCTCCCAGTCGATCGGAGCGCTCCGCTACGCCGTGCTGCTGGCCGCGGACGTCGAGCCGGCCGCCGTCGAGGCCGGGTTGAAGGTCTTCCGGAACGCGGATTCCTGGCCGCTTTCCCTGACCCGGCGGGTGAAGGCGAAGTCGAAGCGCCGCGGCGGTCTGCGGCCGGTGTCGCGCGAACGGACGGTTGATGTGAACCTCCGGGACTTCGTGGACGACGTTCGACTCGCGCCGGCCGGTTCCGAAGCAGCCCTGCTCGGCGCTTCGGCGGACCGGCTCACCCTCCGGTTCCGGTCACGCCTGACCGAAACCGGTTCGGCGCCGCGTCCCGGCGAGATCACCCGGGCGCTGGCCGGGTTCGAGCCGGTGCCCGTCGAGATCCTGCGGACGGCCTGCGAGCCGCCCGTGGAGCAGCTCCTCGAGACCGAACGCTCGGAGGCCCTTCCGCAGCCGGAGGGAGTCGCAACGGCGGCTTCCTGACGCCCAGGCGCCGACGCGCTGCCGCGCGCGGCTTCTGCGTGGGTCTGACAGGCGCGGGTCTGACAGGGCCGGTTCCGTCGGCGGCGTTTTCGTCCCGCCCGGGCAGTCACCAGCCCTCGATCAGCGCGCGCCCGTTTTCGAGCCGCACGCTCGTGCCGTAGTTTCGGGAGCGTTCGGCGAATCGCTCGAGGATCCGGCGTCCCTGCTCTGCCGCGGCCAGGTCGGAAAAGCCTCGCTTCTGCCGGAACTCGACCTCACCGCCGTATTCGCCCTCCCGCCCCTCGTCGAGCCGGAGGGGCAACACCTCCATGGCGCTCACGCGTCCGGCCCGAATCGTCACAGTCCCCAGGAGCCCTTCCCACACGAGCGGATCGTAGGAGCCCTCCGCCTGGAGTCCCTGGTAGGCGAATCCTCCGAACTGCCGGATGATCGGGCTGCCCCGGTAGATCTCGACGCCGTCGAAGATGCGATCGCCGTGCGCGATGAACATGCCGGCCCCGGCGTCGATTACGGCCTTTGCGAAGCGGGACTGCCAATCCTGAACGTCGTCGACCTCGAGATGACCCTGGACCCGGCTCGAGCGGTCCCCGGACAGATCCTCATTCGTGATCTGGAAGTGCTGGTAGTAGATGACGAAGTCGGCCCGCTGCGCGGCGGAACGGACGGCCTCGATGTTCCGATCCCAGTCGTCCTGGCGCCCGATCCAGACGCCATTCACCCCCGGGCTGGACGGCGTGGGCAGGATGAGGTCTCTCTCATCCAGCGAAGTCGTCGCCGCCAGCAGCGCGATCCGGAGGCCTTTCACCTCGATGATGGCCGCCTGCGTCGCCTCCTCCAGGTTTCTTCCGGTTCCGGCGTGCGTCACGCCGTACTTTTCGGCGGCCGCGATGGTCGCCATGACGCCGCAGTCTCCGAGGTCCCACGAATGGTTGTTGGCGAGGGACTGGAGACCGAAATTCATGGACGCGAGAAAGTCCATCACGTGCTCGCGGACCGCGTGGGGCCCGCCGGTGTTGCCGGGCCGCTGCTCCTCGTCGAGCTCGGGCTCGCCGAGCACGACCTGGTAGTCAGGGGGAACGCCGCACTCGTCGTCCACCGCCATCTCGAAGTTGGTGAAGGCGACATCGGCATCCCGGAGGATCGGTCGGATTCCGGCGAAGGGGTTGGGCCACTGTTCTCGCGGATCCACCTTGATCAGTGCCTGACCCACGATGGCAAGCGTGACGCTCGATTCGTCGTTCTGCCGGGCGATCGCATCGGAACCCGGCACAGGCAGCGCGGTAAGGAACAGGGCCAGGCCTGCGGTGCTTTTTCGTAGTCTCATGGTTCCTTGAGGTCCGGAGCCGTCCCTAATATTCCTGGAAGATTCGCTGGATCTCCCCGGGGTCGGTGGTCTTCGTCAGCGCCAGCCGGAGCAGCGTCCGCGCCTTTCCGGGCGCCAGGTTGTCGCCGGGGATGATTCCGGACTCGCGAGTGAAAGCCGTGTGCTGCACGCGGCCGCCGCGCGTGGGCGCCGTGGCGACGACGACGACGCCCTTTTCCAGCGCACGTCGCACCGCCTCGAGCTGGCCGCCGGACAGACTGTCCGGCCCGGCGCCATCGACCACCAGGCCCTTCGCTCCCGCCGCCACCAGTTCATCGATCACGCGGCCCGGCGCGTCCGGATACGCAGTCACGATCTCCACCGCGGGAAGCGCTTCCGGGAGCGCCGCGAGCGGGAACTCGGAGCGATAGGTATGTCTGCGGGTCGGTTCGGAGAAGAACTTGACGGTGTCGGGGTCCGCCACCCCGATCAGCCCGAGGTCCACGCTCTGGAAAGCGTCCACCCGGTTTGCGCTCGTCTTCATCACGTCGCGCGCCGCGTGCACCTCCTGGTTCGTGGCGTGCAGCACCCCTTTGCCGCCGGCAGCCGGGGTCGCGGCCACCCGAACCGCGTTGTAGAGGTTGAGCGGGCCATCGCCGCTCATCCCGCTCCAGGGACGCTGGGCGCCGACGAAGACCAGCGGCTTTCGGGTTCGCACCACGAGATTCATGAAATAGGCCGTGTCCGCGAGCCCAGCCGTCCCATGGGCGACGACGACGCCGTCAACTCCGGGATCGTCGGCGAGTTCCTGCAAGCGTCCCGCGACCCGGTACCAGTGCTCCGTGGTCGATCCCCCACCGGCACGCGGGAGAGCCCGCAGGAGAGCCCGCAGGTCCTCGGTCGTCAACCGGGCGACGAGTCGCAGATCGGGCAGGTCGCGGGTCCAGGTCTCCGGTCCGATGCTCTCGGTGTTCGTCTCGCAGCCGGCAAGCTCGAGGCGGGTGTCGCAGTTCCTGGCGATCTCTCCGCCCATGGAAACCAGCACGACGTGCGGCAGATCGAGGCCCGGCGGCGGCAGCGGTGGTATTTCCTGAGCGCCCGGAGTGGCCGCCGCCAGGAGCGCCGCGACTCCCCCGGCGATGCTGAGCACAGCCCTCCGCCCCTTCGCGACCCGCCGGCGCGGCTCGGGTCCCTCAGTACTCATTGAAGATCCGCTGCAGTTCCTTCGTGTCGGTCGTCCGGGTGAGGGCGAGACGAAGCAGGATGCGCGCCTTTTGAGGGTTGAGATTGTCGGCCGTGACCTCGCCCCGCGCCGCGGCGCGAGCGCTGAGCACGACCCGGCCGGCACCCTTGCGGCTCCCCTGCACCACGACCACGCCGGCGGCCCTGGCCTCCAGCAGCGCGTTGCGATAGGCCGGCGAGTCGTCGGCCAGGACGATGCCTTTCACACCCTCCTCCGTCAGCGCGTCGATGGGGGAGCGGGAGGCCTCCTGATACCCGTAGACGATGTCGACCTGGGGGAGCGACTCGATCTCGCTGAGGTCGAACTCGGTGGCGCTGGTGTGGCGGGTGACCGGCGAGCGGTAGAACACCACGCGATCGGAGTCGGCGAAGCCCAGCGGGCCGACTTCGCGGGACACGAACGTCTCGACATGGTAGGTATGCGTCTTGGTCACGAAGCGGGCGGAGTGGATCGTGCCGTTGAGCAGCACCATGACGCCCTTGCCGGTCGCCTCCGGGGTGAGCACGGTGCGGACCGCGCCCAGGTAGTTGAGCGGCCCGTCCCGGCTGATCGCGCTCCAGGGCCGCATCGCACCAACGACAACCACCGGTTTGTTCGTCTTGACCGTGAGCTGGAGGAAATAGGCCGTTTCCTCCAGAGTCGTGGTTCCGTGGGTGACGACCGCACCGGCGACGTCCGGCCTCTCCAGCTCGCTCATGATCCGTCGAGCGAGGTGCAACTGCTGTTCGGCACCCATGTTGCGGCTGCTGACCGACGAGATCTCTTCCACCTCGATCCGCGCCAGTTGGGAGGCCTCGGGCACGTCTTTGACCATCGTCTCGCCGTCGATGCGCCCGTCGCCGTATTCGTGGAGCTTCAGGCGATCCGACCCAAGGCTCCGAATCGTGCCGCCGGTGGTGAAGAGCTTGACCACGGGCAGCTCTGCCGCCTGGCCGGCGGCAGCGCACATCAAAGTGATGGCGACGACAGCCTTTCTCATCCCCGACGCGATCCCCCTCCCGCTGCGATCGACACGTCCCACCACGGTAAGCATCATGGGGTGGCGAGGGGTCCGATCATGGGGTCCGATCATGGTGAGAGGCACCAGGGGCGTCTCGGTGCGCGGAGGCGCGGTCGAGAATGAAGCGAGAGTACCAGCAGTGTTTGACCGATGAGGACGCCGAGCCCAGGGTTCGTTCGACGATACAACCTCCCCGGTGGAAGGATCCAATGTACGATCCTGCCCCGAAGTATGGTCGTACAAGGGATCCCCCTTCGGGAACGAGCGCAAGGGGCCCCTCAGCGCTATCTGCCCTGGCCAACCTTCCCGTTTGACATGCATATAGGCATGCTGGGAGACTCATGATCAAAGGGTTCGCCGGTAAACGAAAACGAGGCTGCGGAGGCTGGGTCGGCGTCGTAAGTCGTCCTGGCAGTGAAACTAGTCGGCTTCTTGTCAGCGTTGGGGTGTCCCGTGGAGAGTATGAAATGCGTGCGTTAACAGGTTTTGTTGTTTTCTGTTGTTGCCTGATCGGTGGCCTCGCTCCTGAGGTAGCTGCTCAGGAGCTGCGCGGCGACATCGTCGGCGTCGCGACCGACTCGACCGGCGGTGTTCTACCGGGAGTTACGGTCACGGCGGCCGGGCCGGCACTGGTCCAACCGCGGACCGTCGTCACCGCGACGAACGGCCGGTACCGCTTTGTGTCGCTCCCGCCGGGCGTCTACTCAGTGACCTTCGAACTCGCGAGTTTCCAGACCGTCCGGCACGAGGGGATCGGGCTCACGCTGCGCAGGACGCTCACGGTGAACGCGACGCTGGCCCCCGGCGGGGTCACCGAAGAGGTCACTGTCGTGGCTGAGGCGCCGATCGTGGACGTCAAGAGCACCGCCACGGGAACGAGCTTCGACAGGGAGACGCTGGCGACGGTCCCGACGGCCCGTGATGTCTGGAGCGCGATGACGCTCGCGCCGGGCTTCGAGATGCAGGGCGTCGACGTGGGCGGCTCGCACGTCGGTTCGCAGACGCGCTTCAGCGCCTACGGCATCGCCGTGGGGCACGTCACCTATATCGAGGGCGTCCGCTCCAACAACAGCCAGACCAGCAACAGCGCGTATTTCGACTTCGGCAGCTACGAGGAGTTCGAACTCGGGTCGTCGGGCAACATGGGGGAGAACTCGGGGCCCGGCGCGCTGCTGAACTTCACGGTCAAGTCGGGTGGGAATGACTTCCATGGCAGCACGCACTTCAGTTTCCAAAACGACGGCATGCGGAGCGACAACGTGCCCTCGGCCCTCGCCGAGTCCGGCGGCGTGGACGGGGACGGCTTCGGGGCGCCTCGCGGCGGCTTCGGGGAGGGCAGCAGCATCACCAGCATGCATGACGTGAACGCCGATTTCGGCGGCCCGATCCGGCGGGGCAAGGCATGGTTCTATACCAGCGTCCGCGAGCACGACATCCAGCGCAACATCGTCGGGTTACCCGGTCAGGAGGCGCAGACCCGGCTGCGCAACGTCAGCACCAAGGTCAACTACGCGCTCAACGCACGCAACACCCTGATCGGTTACTACGCCTGGCGCGAGAAGTTCGACCCGCAGCGGGGCGTCAGCGCGGTGGTTCCACCGGAGTCCGCGCAGTACCAGATCGGCAGGATGCACATCGGAAAGATCGAGTGGACGAGCGTCCTGTCGGATCGGATGTTCCTCGACGTGCAGGTCGGCCTCCACCACGCGACGAACCTGCGCACCAATCCGGCGAACAAGAGCGAGTCGGTTGAAGGAATCGAGCCCGGGCGGCAGGAGCTGACCACCGGCCAGTTGACCGGGCCGAATCCCCTTCAGCGGAACACGACGGACCACAGGCCCCAGTTCAGCGGCAGTCTCTCCTGGTCCCCGGGGGACCACGCCTTCAAAGTAGGCGTTGACGTCAACAAGTTCACTGGCGGGCTCCGCCGCTTCAACGCCGGAGACGCCTACTACTACGACGAGGAAGGCATTCCCGTCGAGGTTGACGTCTTCAATACGCCGATCGATGTGGAGAACCACAACCGAAACTTCGGCTTCTTCGCGCAGGACAGTTGGAACGTCTCGCCGCGAGTCACGGTGAACCTCGGAGTGCGCTACGACAACTACGTGCTGGGATGGCCGGACGAGACCAACACGCCCAACCGGACGGGGTTCTTCCCGGTTGACTCGGTGTCAGCCGAAACCGTGGTGACATGGAACCAGTTCGCTCCCCGCGGCGGCGTGGCGTGGGACGTGAGCGGCGACGGCAGCACGGTGCTCAAGGTCTTCGCCGGACGCTTCTATCTCGACCCCATCGACAACCTCACCGAAGACGCCAACCCGCTCGGTTATTCGTCGCAGCGCTGGGAGTTCGCCGATCTCAACGGGAACCGGGTGCTTGATGGCGCCAGCGAACTCGGGCGTCTGCTCGATACAGAAGGCGGCGCCGGCGGCCAGGTCACGGACCCCGACCTCAAGCAGCCCTACGGCGAGGAGTTGTCGGCGCATTTCGAGCGCGAGATCGGCCTGAGCACGTCGCTCAGAGTCTCGTGGGTCTACAAGAACCTCAGGCGTCAGATCGCGATCGTGGACCTCAATCGGGCCGTCGCCTACACGGTCCCGTTCACCTTCGTGGACGTGGGGCCGGACAACGAGGCGGGCACCGCGGACGACCAGACGCTCAACATCTTCGATCGGGAGGACGGAGTCTCATCGAACAACGTGCTCACGAACCCGGGCCCCGACGCGGGCACCCCCGCCCACGACGCCGACCATCACACCCTGGAACTCGCCGTTCATCGCCGCTTCCGGGACCGGTGGATGCTGCTCGCGTCGGCCGGCCACACCTGGACCAACCAGTTCTACGACGAGAGCTCGCGGACCGGTCCGCAGGACCCGGTCCACGTCCGCAGCGTTTTCGAGTGGAGACCGAACCGGCGTCGCTACAGCCCCGAAAGCACGACCACCTACACCTACAAGGTTGTCGGACGGTATGAGACCCCGTGGTGGGGTCTGGGCACCTCGACGACCTACCGGTTCCACAGCGGCTACCCGTGGGCGCGCCGGATCACCCCCCGCCTCCCCGAAGCGGGCCGGGAGAACATGCCGGCGGAGCCTGTCGCGAGCAACCGCGGCCCGAGCCTGCGCATCTGGGACCTGCGCCTGGACAAGGACTTCACCGTCGGTGCAAGCGGAACGACGCTGTCGGTGCTCCTGGACGTGTCGAACGTGTTGAACGCGGGCACCGTGACCAACTTCCGGACGACCTCCGGCTCCCGCTTCAAGGAAGTGATCGCCATCCTCCCGGCGCGATCATTCCGCGTGGGCATCGACCTCCGGTTCTAGACCGAGGCCTTCAGCATGAGCCGGACATCGAACCTTTGGCGTCAGCGGATCGCATTGATTAGAGACCCAACGAGGGGCGCCAATTCATGAAGGCGACATCCATCGTTCTCGCGCTCTCGATTCCCGCGCTGTCCGGCTGCTCGGGCGAGGCTCCCCAGGCGTCATCCGACGACGATTCGACCCACGTGGTCTTGCTGGGGCAGGCGCTGATCGAGCACGATCCACGGCCGTACCTCGAGGCGCCGCTGCGAACGGTCACGCCGATTCTCGCCTCGGCCGACCTCGTCTTCACCAACCTTGAAGTGGCCGTGCGCGGCGAGGGTTGCGAATGCGCCCCGACACGAGAGGGGACCTTCTTCCACGGCGCCGGCCCGGCTGTCCTGGATTACCTGCGTGAAATCAAAGTCGACATGCTGTCGCTGGCGAACAATCACTCGTGGGACTACGGGGCGACCGGGATCGTATCGACCATCTTGGAGGTGACGCACCGGGGGTTCACCCACGCGGGCACCGGAGCGAATCTGCGAGAAGCCACGGCTCCAGCGTACCGCGAGGTGAGTGGGCTGAAGTTCGCGCTGGTCGCGATGGCCACCGTGAACAACCCCCCCGAGGCCGCGGCGACCGAGGTGCGACCTGGCGTGAATCTGCTCGGGCTCGACGATCAGGCTGGCTGGGATCGCAACATCGCTGCGATTCAGGAGGCCGCGAGGAATGCCGACGTGGTGATCGCCTATCAGCACTTCCAAGTCGACGACCCGGGGGGCTGGCAGCGCCGATGGGCGCGCGCGGCAGTGGACGCGGGGGCGAGCCTGTACGTGAGCCACGGTCAGCCCACGCTCAGTGGCGTCGAGCTGTATCGCGGCCGGCCGATGTTCTATGGGCTCGGTAACTTCATCTTCCACAGCAGGACGGAGCTGGATCACTATCCCGACGACGTCTGGGAGAGCGTCATCGTTGAGATGACGCTCGCGAAGAGCGGCGTGCGGTCGATTTCATTGACGCCGATCGCCCTCGACCACGGTGTGCCCGGAGAGTTCTTCTTCGAGAAGCGAGGCTACCCCGAGGTGGCGCGACCGGAACGCAGCGCACGGATCCTGAAGCGTCTCACCGAACTCTCGTCGGCACTGGGAACCACGCTCTCGCTTCGTGACGGCCGGGCCTTCGTCGAACTCGAAACGGTGCCCTAGCAGCCTGTGGACAAAGTCACGCGGCCCAGTTCTCCCGGTGGGGGCTCGGCGGGCGATGCATCCCGGCTGAAACGTGCCGCTTCGCGGCCCTCATCGTTGCGCTGCGGTCGAAATACACTCGGTATTCCTCTCTCGCGCGCCTTGTCAGCCGGGCGCCTCGCCCGCCTCGGCACTCACGCCACTTCATCCACAGGCTGCTAGGCCGCCGGCTCCGCGAGAGGGTACCGCGCTCTGACACTTACAATCGAGGCCGCTGAGCGTCTGCTCCGCGAGTTCAGAGCAAGGAGGTCTTACCCTGGTGGCTTCTAGAGTCGTCGCGGCACTCCTCGTCGTGTGCGCGGCCTCGCAGAGCCGGGTATCGGGTGCGCTCCCGGAAGAGCCGCAAGAAGAGCCGCAACAGGTCGCGCGTTCGCGAGACGGCATGGTCGCCACCGCGGACCCTCGCGCCACCGACGCCGGTGTCCAGATGCTGGCGCGAGGAGGCAGCGCGGTGGACGCCGCGGTCGCGGCTGGATTCGTGCTGGCCGTCGTTCACCCGGCGATGACGGGCCTCGGTGGGCGGGCCGTGGCCCTGGTGCGGACTCCGGACGGCTCCGTGCACGGCATCGACGGAATGGTCCAGGCGCCCGAGGGCTACGATCCCTCGAAGGCTCCAGAGGCGAAATACGGTTACGGCACGATCGGCGTGCCGGGAACCGTCGCCGCCTACGCCCAACTCCTGCGGGAGTTCGGAACACTGTCACTTCCGGATGTTCTCGCACCAGCGATCGCGCTCGCCGAGCGGGGCTTTCCCCTTCGCTTCGGCACGGTCACGGATCACCTCAGCGAGTTTGAGGGTTCGAGAAGCTACTTCCTCAAGCCTGACGGCTCTCCCTACCGGGTCGGGGAGCGACTCGTCCAGCGCGATCTGGCGCGTACCTTGAGGGTCATTGCGGAGAAAGGCCCGGAAGCTTTCTACCGGGGGGAGATCGCCCGGCAGATGGCGCGAGACATTTCCGCGAACGGTGGGTACGTGCGAGAGGAGGACCTCGCGAAGTACGAGGCGCAGCCCATGCGAATCGTACGCGGCCACTACCGCGGCTACGAGCTGGTCGGTAGCGGCCGGCCGCCGTCGGGCTACATGGTGATCGAGGCTCTGCAGATCATGGACCAGTTCGATCTCCCGCGGGCCGGCCCCGCCGAGTGGGCGGCGGTCGTCGGTCAGGCGATCGCGCTGGCATTCGAAGACAGAGAGACACTGCCCGGACCCCAGATCACGAAGGAGCAGCGGATGGTCTCGCACGAGCACGCGGTCGAGAGGGCTGCCCGGGTGCGGACTCGGCCGGCCGCCACCGGGACGACGTGGGGAGAAGACGGCGACGCCCACACCACGCACCTGTCAACCGCCGACAGGAACGGCATGGTGGTCGCCATGACCCAATCCCTCGGACCGAGTTTCGGATCCGGGGTCGCGACGCCTGGCCTGGGTTTCCTCTACGCCGCAACCCTCGGCGGCTACAAGGGACCCATCGAGCCCGGTGAGAGAGCCTCGCTCAACCAATCGCCGCTGCTGGTGCTCGAGAACGGTCGCCCCCGGATCGTTGTCGGGGCCGCGGGGGGGAGAAGGATTCCCAGTGCGATCGTGAACGTCGTGGGTCGCGTGCTCGCCCAGGGATTGAGCCTCCCCGATGCCGTCGCGGCGCCGCGCGTGCACCCCCGGGGAGACGGGTTTGAGTTCGATGGCGCAGCCGGCGTCGCGGAGGAGTTGGCGCAGCTTGGCTTCGAGACCGAGATCGTCACCGAGCCGGCAGCGCGTGTTCATGCCGTCGCCTTCGACGCAGCGAGTGGCGAGTGGATCGGCGCCGCTGACCCTCGCGGGCGAGGGAGCGCCAGGGGTCCGGGTTCGACGAGTGCCGGCGGTGCACCCTTCGAGGGAAGCAGGGCCCCCGCGTCCGGTTGGGAGTGCTCGGAATTCGAAGGGCGGGTCCCCGAGTACGCGCGGGGTGGCAGCTATCTCGTTTCGCTCCGCTATGCCACCGACCGGCCCGTGGCGCCGGCGCAGCTCGTGATATCGGATGCCGAGTTTCCCACGCGCCCGGGCACGCAGGTTGTGGTCACGAGAGACGCGGCCGACCTCGAGCACCAGAGTGGCCCCCAGGAGCACTGGCCGGGTACCGGGCGCCTGGGGAACACCGCCTACACCGCTGCCGGCATGCGACGCGGAGAAGACGAGATCGACGACGTCAACCTCGTCACCCTCCTCGTCAATGCGAACCCGGCTGCGGAGACCTTCGCGCCCGGCGAGGAACGTGAGGGACTTCTCGAGATCCAGTACCGCGGCGGCCGGGTGCGCCGCGACCTGAAATGCAGCTACCGCGCGGAATGACGAACGAACGGAGGACTGTCGTGCATCGGATCACGTGTTTGTTCGCCGGGCTGGCTGTGATCGGGCTGGCTGTGATCGGGCTGGCGGCTCCGTCGGGGGCCGGCCAGACGGAGCCCCAGTCGCCCGCGGCGGAGGCGCGGCTGCTGCGCATGGCACTGTTCGGCCAGTCGATCATCCGCTACGACCTGCGACGGGAATCTCCAGAGAGCGCCACACAGATGGCCGAGGTGCTCGCCGACTACGACGTCGTGTTCACCAATTTCGAAGCGGTGATGGACAGGACCGACATGGTGGACGGCACGGCGCGGCCCAAGCGTTTCGGACTCGTGCACCGCGCGACGAGTGGTGCGATGGAGAGCCTGCGCGCGATCAACGTCAACCTGCTCAGCCTCGCGAACAACCATTCCTACGACCTCGGCGCGGACGGAGTGTTCCAGACGATCACGAGTGCTCGCCGCGGTGGATTCGCCTACTCGGGGACGGGAGCCAATGTCGAGGAGGCGAGCGCTCCGGGCTACCTGCAGACCCCCGCCGGTCTGGTGGCGCTAGTTTCGATGACGTCGTTGATCTACGAGGGAGGTGACGCGACCGAAGACACGCCGGGTGCGTTCTTCGTGGGCTTCGACGAGCGGACGCAGCAGGTGGACGAGGCCGACCGGCAGCGCCTCCTGGCCTCCGTCCGCGAGGCGGCACGACACGCGCAGATCGTCATGGTGTACCACCACTGCCATAACAACCAGCCCCAGCGGGAGACGGTTGCCGCCTGGCGACGCCAGCTCACGCACGAACTGATCGACGCCGGGGCTGACCTCTATCTGTCGCACGGGACTCCCGTGAATCGCGGCATCGAGATTTACAAGGGGAAGCCCATCCTGTACGGCCTGTCGAACTGGATCTTCCAGGTGCGGCGCCCGATCTACTACGCACCCGATGTGGACGCCTGGCGAACGGTCATGGCGAGCGTCACGTTCGAGGAAGACCGTCTGAGGTCGTTGACGCTGACCCCGATGGTTTCGTACGAAGCGACCATTGACCGCGTGTTCTATCCGCACGGCGCGCCGCGCCTCGCCACGGGGGCGGACGCGACGGAGCTGCTCGAACTGATCGTGGAGCAGTCGAGGGAGTTCGGAACCGAGCTCGAGATCGTGGGCGAGGCAGCGGAACTGAAGCTGCCGAACTAGACCGCGGGGCCCGAGGCTCTAGAGACTCGGGTGGCGGTGGTGGTAGTCCGTCGCGTCCTGAAGCGTTTTCGCGGCGAGCAGGAGTCGCTCTTCTCCGTAAATCCGTCCCATGAGGGAGATCCCGGTCGGCGTATCGTCCTCTTCGAAACCGTTGGGCACGGTTACGACCGGGTGGCCGGTCATGCTCGTGAGCGGATTGATCGCGCGCCACGGGGACACGACGACGTCGAGCTCCGCCATGACGCTGGCCATCTCCTGCATGAACAGGTAGCGAATTCGGTTGGCCTGCAAATACTCGACCGCGGGCACGAGATGCGACGCGCGCAGCTCGCCGCGATGCCGCTGCCGCTTCAGGTCGGTGTCCTGCCGGGTCCGCGCGAATTCGTCGAAACCGGCGGCCCGCTCGACGTACTCGATGAAATACGAGAGTCGATTGCGCGGTATCTCCACGGGTTTGAGGTCATAGCCGAGCGAGCGGAGGGTGTCCAGACTCCGGCGGGCGTGGGCGAGAGTCGCTTCGCCTTCCGGCGAATCCGCCTCTTCGAACGCGGACGCGAAAAAGCCGAACCGCAGTTCGCGCACGGAAGCCGTACCGTCCCAGTTGAACGGAACGCCAGCGACGACGGCGAGGTCGCGGTCGTCAGGCCCGGCAATGGCATGCAGGACCAAAGCGTTGTCCTCGACCATTCGCGTCATGGGCCCGATCTTGTCCAGCGTGTACCCGGCGGCCATCACGCCGTAGCGGCTGACCCTCCCGAATGTCGGGCGGAGGCCGACGACGCCGTTCCGCACCGCCGGCGAGAGGATCGATCCGCCCGTGTCGGTTCCGATCGCGAACCCCACGAGGCCGCCGCCGGCCGCCGAGCCCGAGCCGGCGGACGACCCGCTGGAACCTTCCTCCGGCTTCCACGGGTTGTTCGTGCGCCCGCCGAACCACTGGTCGCCGAACGCCAGCTCGCCGGTCGTGAGCTTGGCGACGAGCACGGCGCCCGCCGCATCCAGACGCTGGACGACGGCGGCGTCCACGTCGAGGACCTGATTCTCGAAGGGGGCGGCGCCCCAGGTCGTGCGGTATCCGCGCACCGCGATGATGTCCTTGGCGCCCCAGGGGATGCCGTGGAGCGGGCCCCGGTAGCGTCCGGCGGCGATTTCTTCATCCGCCTGCCGCGCTTGTTCGCGCGCCCGGTCCGTGGTGAGGGTCACGACGCAGTTGAGGACCGGATTCAACCGCTCGAGCCTCGAGAGATACATGTCGGTCAGCTCGAGCGCGCTGACCTCGCGCGTCTCGATCAGGCGGGCCAACCGGGTCACCGGCCAGAACGCGACATCCTCCAGATTGGCGGGACGCGACACCCCGCGCACTTCACTCAGGCGCAACGCCCGTTCGGTGCGCTCGAACCTCATCCCGGGAACGGCGGGGTTGAAATAGAGGGGAGGAGGTACCGAGTTGTCGAGGTGCGTTTGCCGCATCTCGTGGTAGTGGTCGAAGTTCTTCTTGACCTCGTCCACCATCAGCTCGTATTCCTCGTCGGTGAACTCAAGCCCGGCGAGAGCCGCGGTCTCCTTCATCATGCCGATGTTCAAGCTCTCCGCGCCGCTCTCCTGGAGACGCGCCCAAAGCACGCCGGGGAAGAGCGTCGTGGTCAGTCCGGCGCCCGAGAAGTAGGCGAGGAATTTTCTGCGTGCGTGTTCGTTCCCTCTTGACACATTCATGGTGCACCTCGATCGAGGTTCGAGTCTACCCGGCTCGCCGCGCGGGAGGTCCCGGGCGCTCCACCGGTCCGGAACGTTGCTCGGGCGGGCGGAAGGCGGTTCGGTAGCATCGGCTTCATGATTTCCACGCTCTTCTGCGCCCGCGCGCTCCGGATCGGCCTCTGGCTCGGGGTGGCGGGGCTTGTTCCCGCGCTGGCGCCCGCCCAGCCGGTTCCCGCGCCGGCGCCCGCCCAGCCGGTTCCCGCGTCGGGTGATGCCGAACTCCACGCGCTCTTCGACGACTTCATGGAGTTCCGCCGCCAGGAGGAGCCCCGTTTTGCGGCCTCGCTCGACGGCGTTTCCCCGACGACTCTCGGCTCCATGACCGAGGCCGACAGCGAGCGGCGCGCGGCGGCGGCGCGCGGTTTCCGGGACCGGCTGCTCGAAATCCCCCGCGAGCGGCTTTCGGACGACGACCAGGTCCATCGGGACATCTTCGAGGCGGCGCTCGCCGAGCAGATCGGTGACGCGCAGTTCGGCGGCCACTTCCTCCCGATCAACGCCGATTCCGGATTCCACATCGGGATGGCGCGCCTCCCGAACTCGCTTCCGCTGCGCACGGCGGCCGACTACGACGCCTACATCGCGCTGCTCCGCGACATTCCCCGCTACTTCGAGGAGCACATCGCCCTCATGCGGCGCGGCATGGAACTCGGAATGACCGTGCCCCGGGTGGTCCTCGAGGGGTACGAGGTCACGATCGCGAGCCACGTGGTCGAAGACCCGGAGGAAAGCGTCTTCTACGCGCCCTTCGCTTCGCTCCCCGAGCGGATCCCGGAGGCCGAGCGGGGCCGGCTGCGAGCCGAGGGAGCGGAGGCGATCCTCAGCGGAGCGGCGGCCGCGTACCAGACGTTTCTCGACTTCTTCGAGGACGAATACCGGCCCGCCGCCCGAACGAGCATCGGCGCCTCCGAGCTGCCGAACGGGCGCGAGTACTACGCGTTCCTGATCGGCCGCTTCACCACCCTCGACCAGACCGCCGAGGAGGTCCACCAAATCGGCCTCGCCGAGGTGGAGCGCATCCGGGCCGAAATGGAAGAGGCGATGCGCGCCACCGGGTTCGAGGGGACCTTCGCCGAGTTCCTCGAGTTCCTGCGCACCGATCCCCGCTTCTACGTGGACACCCCCGAAGAGTTGCTGCGGGAGGCGATGTGGATCGTGAAGCGCATGGACGGAGCGCTGCCGCGGCTCTTCCGGCGCCTCCCGCGCCAGCCCTACACCGTCGAGCCGGTCCCGGACGCCATCGCCCCGAAGTACACCGGCGGCCGCTACGTCGGGGCGGCGCTCACTTCAACCCAGCCCGGACGTTACTGGGTCAACACCTACCAGCTCGACAGCCGGCCGCTCTACACCCTGGAGTCGCTCTCGCTCCACGAGGCGGTCCCCGGCCACCACCTCCAGATCTCCCTGGCCAAGGAACTCGACCTGCCCGAGTTCCGCCGCTACTTCGGGATCGGCGCCTACAGCGAAGGTTGGGGGCTCTATTCGGAGCGGCTCGGACTCGAGGTCGGCTTCTACGAGGACCCTTACAACAACTTCGGCAGGCTCACCTACGAGATGTGGAGGGCCTGCCGGTTGGTGGTGGACACCGGGATGCACGCCCTCGGCTGGACGAGGCAAGCGACCCTCGACTACCTGGCCGCCAACACCGCCCTCTCCATCCACGAGATCACCACCGAGACCGACCGCTACATCGCGTGGCCGGGGCAGGCCCTCGGCTACAAGATGGGGGAACTCAAGCTCCGCGAGATGCGCGCCCTCGCCGAGGCCGAGCTTGGCGACGCCTTCGACATCCGCGCCTTCCACGACGCGGTGCTGCTGAACGGCCCGGTCACCCTCCCGGTGCTGGACACCGTCATCCGCCGCTGGATCGAGACCGAGCGCTAGCAGCCGGTGGCGGAACCCGGGTGAGCGCCGAGGGCGGCGAGGCCCAGTTCTCCCGGTGGGGGCCCGGCTGACAAGGCGCGTGAGGGAGGAGCCCCCACCGGGAGAACTGGGCCGCCTGGGTTTCACCACCGGCTGCTAGGGACCGCCGGCCCCGGTACGGCGCGCCGGCAAGGGACCGCCGGCCTCCAGGCCGCCATTCGCCGCTGGCGGGAAGCGCGAGATCTTCTTGATCCTCGTGAGCGGCAGATCCAAAGTAAACTGCACATATGCCGCTCGACTGGATCCACCGGACCCTTCAACCGGTACTCGACGCTCCGGCCGAGCAGCTGCGGCTCTTCCCGGTGTGGTTGCTGCTCGGGCCGCGACAGGTCGGCAAGAGTTCGCTGCTCCATCGGTGCTCCGGAAGCCACACCTATGCCAACCTGGACGACCTTGACGTCCGCGAGCGCGCCAATCGGGATCCGGTTCTGTTCATGCGCGACCTCAGACCGCCGTTCGTAATTGATGAAATCCAGTATGCGCCGAAGCTGCTCAGCCCCATCAAGCGGATGGTGGACGAGGGTGGCCTCGAACCCGGCGCCATCCGGTTAAGCGGCTCACAGAACTTCCGGGTGATGGAAGGCGTGACCGAGACCCTGGCCGGCCGGGTCGCGATCCTGAACCTGCTCGGGCTCTCGGATGAGGAAAAGAGGTTGCCCCACCTGCTGTCACCCGGCGACTACTTCGGCAGAATGCTCGAGACCGGCTTCCCGCGGTTGTCCGGAACCGGGGATGGGGCCACCCGCGATCTCTATCTTGCCTCCTACGTGCAGACCTATATCGAGCGGGATGTTCGCGAACTGCTGAGAATCGGCAAACGCCGGGAGTTTGAAACGTTCGTGCGGCTCGCCGCGCTCCGCACCGGCCAGGTCGTGAACTACCACGATTTGGGGCGGGACGCTGGCGTGTCCCCGACAACGGTTCGGGAATGGCTCAGCCTGCTGGAAGACAGTTTTCTCATCCGATTGCTCTTTCCGTACTTCACGAACCGGACGCGCCGGATGACCAAGAATCCGAAGCTCTACTTCCTGGATGCCGGTCTCGCCGCCTGGCTCGGCGGTTGGAGGAGCACAGAGCAGGCGCGTCTCGGGCCGATGGCCGGCGCCCTGTTCGAGACCCAGGTGTTTTCGGAAATCCTCCGGCAGTTTCGCCATCGGGCGCACGAGGTGGACATCTATTTCTGGCGCACCCGCGACGGCCAGGAAATTGACTTCCTGATCGAGCACGCCGGCAGAGTCTGGCCGGTCGAGGTCAAGCTGGGCTCGCCCCGCCACGACCGCCTGGCCCCGCTCGACCGGATCTCCGACCCGAACTGGCAGCCCGGACAGGTCGTTTCCCTCACCGCGCCAGAGCAACCGGTTCGCATCCGGGAACGCTGGACGCTGTGTTCGCCGGCAGCGCTCGACCTCGGGTGACGGCCTGGAGGGCGCGGCGCCTGTCGGGGAGGCGCGTGGGCACGGGACCGCCGGCCAGTTGCTGTGAAAATCCAGTCGCGCCGGGCCCCCGAAAGAGCGGATGGCGCGCAGGCACGGGAACGCCGACCTCCGGCCAGTTCTCCCGGTGGGGGCCGGCATCGCGCGGGAGCGCGAAACCAGCGCCGATGATGCCGGGCTCTGCCAATGTGAGTGCCGCTCCACCTTTTTCGTACCAGGCGGGGTGTACGGGAGGACCCGATCATGGGCGTTTCTCCCGGTGGAGGCCGGCCTCGCCCGCCGGAGGCGGGCGAGGCCTATAGTGTCGTTGCGTACTTCATCCCCGGCCCGATCCGATTTCGACATGAAAATGATGATTATCGGTGCGATAATGCGCTTCTTGGAATAGCCACTGCGAATCTCGGGAGACCTCGTACATGCCCACAGTCCGGAAGACCATCACACTGACCAGTCAACAGGATCAGTGGGTGAAGACCCAGATCGCGGCCGGTCGCTTCACCAACGACAGCGAATACATCCGCGACCTGATCCGGCGCGACCGCGAGAGTGATGCCTCATTCCATGTCCTCCAGGCGGCGATCCAGGAAGGGCTGGAAAGCGGGATGAGCGATCGGACGATCTCGCAGATTGCTGAGGAAGGCGAAGCGCGGCTTCGGCGTGATGGCCGCCTATAGGCTGACGCGTCGCGCGGCGGCAGACCTGGATGGGATTTTCGAATACACCGCGGGACGCTTCGGACTCGAACAGGCGCGCAGCTACTTCGACGGGCTCCATGCGTGCTGTGAGCGTTTGGTCGGCAACCTCGGACTAGGCCGAAGTGCCGAATCCCTTGCACCGGGGTTGCGGCGGTACGAGTTTCGTTCGCATGTCGTGTTCTATCTGCCGGGGTCCGAGGGTCTGGTCATCGTTCGGGTTCTGCACGCCAAAATGGATGCCCAGCGCCATGTCTGACGGGACCGATTCCAGGGTGGAGCAGGCCAGGGTGGAGCAGGCCAGGGTGGAGCAGGCCAGGGTGGAGCAGGATTGCCCGGTGCGACCTGGAGTTCCCAGCTATTCACCACGTGAATGAAATCGCTGACGTGGTGATTGATTCGTACACCGGAGGGCGCTGATCCGAGCTTAGTGAAGTTCTCCGTTGTCGTCCCCGCCTTCAACGAGGAGGCGTACCTGGGGCCGACGCTCGACTCGCTCCGGATTGCCGCGGAGGCGCTGTGGGCCCAGGCCGGCGCAGAAGTTGAAACGATCGTCGTGGACAACAACAGCCGCGACCGGACCGCGTCGATTGCCCGCGAGCGGGGCGCCACGGTGGTCCACGAGCCGGTGCAGGTCATCGCCCGGGCCCGGAACGCCGGGGCGCGCCGGGCGAGCGGGGACGTGCTGGTCTTTGTGGATGCGGACGTGATCGTCCCGCCGGAGTTCCTGATCCGGATCCACGAGGCGATGAGCGATCCGGCGTGCATCGGGGGAGGCGTGGAGACAACCTGGCGGGCGCGGCGCCTCTCGGTGAGGCTCTACCTGGGCGCCTGGTGGCTTCTCGTCCGGCTCACGGGGATGGTGCTGGGGGCCGCGCAGTTCGCTCGCCGGGACGCCTTCGAACAGGTGGGTGGATACGACGAGCGGACGTGGATCGGCGAAGACGTGGACTTCGTCTGGCGTCTCGGGCGGCTCGGGCGGAAGACCGGACGGCGAATCCGGCGGATCCGAGAACCGCCCGTCCGGCCCTCGTGCCGCCGCTTCGACCAGTGGCCGCTGTGGAAGATCCTGATCTGGACCAACCCGCTCTTCATCGCGGTATTCCGGCGGTGGAAGGCGGCGTGGGGCGGGTGGTACTCGCGGGCGGTCCGTTAGGCGCAACCACGCGCTTCACGCGCATCGGGCGTCCCTACCCGCTCCGCGCCGGCCCCCTCGGGCGCGCCGGCCAAATCCCCATCGGCCCGGTCATACAATTCCGGGAAGCAAACCGAACGCAGTTTCCAGAGTCACCGGCCTACACACGGAATTTCTGACAGTCCTGTCGCCGCCCGCGGAACCTCCTCCAGCGTGGAGCTTCGCGGCTCCAGCGTGGAGTTCCCGCCCGCCGAACCCGCTTCAGCGTGGAGCTTCGCGGCTCCAGCGTGGAGTTCCACCTCCTCCAGCGTGGAGTCCCCATCCGCCGAACCCCCTCCAGCGTGGAGTTCCGTCCGCCGGCCCCGCTCCAGCGTGGAGTTCGGCGGCTCCAGCGTGGAGTTCCCGCCAACAGATCCTGCTCCAGCGTGGAGTTCGGCGGCTCCAGCGTGGAGTTCCCGCCAACAGATCCCGCTCCAGCGTGGAGTTCCGCGGCTCCAGCGTGGAGTTCCCACCAGCAGACCCCGCTCCAGCGTGGAGTTCGGCGGCTCCAGCGTGGAGTTCCCCAACAGATCCCGCTCCAGCGTGGAGTTCGGCGGCTCCAGCGTGGAGTTCCCGCCAACAGATCCCGCTACAGCGTGGAGTTCCGCGGCTACAGCGTGGAGTTCCCGCCGACAGACCCCGCTCCAGCGTGGAGTTCGGCGGCTCCAGCGTGGAGTTCCCGCCAACAGATCCCGCTCCAGCGTGGAGTTCGGCGGCTCCAGCGTGGAGTTCCCGCCAGCAGACCCGCTCCAGCGTGGAGTTCGGCGGCTCCAGCGTGGAGTTCCCGCCAACAGATCCTGCTCCAGCGTGGAGTTCGGCGGCTCCAGCGTGGAGTTCCCGCCGAGCAGATCCCGCTCCAGCGTGGAGTTCGGCGGCTCCAGCGTGGAGTTCCCGCCGACAGATGCCGCTACAGCGTGGAGTTCGGCGGCTCCAGCGTGGAGTTCCCGCCAACAGATCCTGCTCCAGCGTGGAGTTCGGCGGCTCCAGCGTGGAGTTCCCGCCAGCAGATCCTGCTACAGCGTGGAGTTCGTCGGCTCCAGCGTGGAGTTCCCACCAGCAGATCCCGCTCACAGCGTGGAGTTCGGCGGCTCCAGCGTGGAGTTCCCGCCAACAGATCCCTGCTCCAGCGTGGAGTTCGGCGGCTCCAGCGTGGAGTTCTCGCCAACAGATCCTGCTCCAGCGTGGAGTTCGGCGGCTCCAGCGTGGAGTTCCCGCTGGCAGATCCTGCTCCAGCGTGGAGTTCGGCGGCTCCAGCGTGGAGTTCCCGCCGGCAGATCCCGCTCCAGCGTGGAGTTCGGCGGCTCCAGCGTGGAGTTCCCGCCAACAGATCCTGCTCCAGCGTGGAGTTCGGCGGCTCCAGCGTGGAGTTCCCGCCAGCAGATCCCACTCCAGCGTGGAGTTCGGCGGCTCCAGCGTGGAGTTCCCGCCGGCAGATCCCACTACAGCGTGGAGTTCGGCGGCTCCAGCGTGGAGTTCCCGCCCGCCGGCCCCGCTCCAGCGTGGAGCTTCGCGGCTCCGGCGTGGAGTTCCCGTCCGCCGGCCCCGCTCCAGCGTGGAGTCCCCGCAACAGACCCCGCCAGAGCGTGGAGTTCCTATCTCGGGATCTTCCTCCCCGGGGTCCACGGAGCCCCGGCGGCTTCGAGGTCCGCTTCGAGCCCGGCCAGGTCCTCGTCGACGAGCGACCGCAACTCGCCCCGCAGTCCTTCGAACTCCCCGGCCGCGATGCGGAGGCTTTCGCGCTGGGTCTCGGTGGGCGTCTGGCGGGTGTCCCAGTGGCCGCCCGCGATGCCCCCGACCCGCTCCCGGATGGAGGGCGCCGCCGGGTGGTTCCGCGAACCGCGAGCGGGGTCGCCGTTCAGCCGGACTTCCAGGTCCGAGAGCGTCCTGAGGACGGCGTCCATCCGCCCGAAGAGCGCTTCGTCCGCCTGGGGGGTTTCCTTGAGGGCCGCCCGCAGGTGGCGGATCCGCTCCCGGACCCGGCCGGCCTCGGCCGCGGCCCCGTGGATCGCTCGGAGCAGGCTGGCCGTCTCCTGCTGGAAGGCGGCCACCGCCGCCGGATCGGTGCCCTCGGGGAGGTTCGGCACGGGCTTGACCCGGAAGCGCTGCGGTTCCCCGAGGTTGCGGGCGCCGTCACGGGTCACCGCGACGAGCTGCGCGGAGTACTCGCCCGGCGCCCTGAGCGGTCCCTGGGGCGGGCGCACCCAGGGAGGGGTGAACCCCGGCTCCTGGAAGGTGATCGGGTTGGGCGCCGGGCCCCGGAGGTCCCAGGCCACCCGGTGGACGCCCTTCTTCGGGGATCCGGCGACCCGCCGGACCGGCGCTCCGTTCGCGTCCCGGATCACCACGAACACCGCGGGATCCTCTTCCAGTTCCTCGATCCGGAGCGTGTCGAATCCGGGGAAGGGGATGTCGGCGCCGCTCTCCCGCGCTTCCTTCTCGCCGGCCTGCCGCTCCTCCTTCGCCGTCTTCAGGTCCTCGGCGAGGTAGTAGGTCAGCACCGCGCCGAACGGCGGGTTGTCCGCCACGAAGGCGGTGCTTCCCTGGGTGGGACGGCCCGGGGCCTGGGCCGGAACCGACGGCACGTACCACCAGGCGTCGCGCAGCGGGAAGAGCGTGGATTCGCCGGCGCGGACCGCGGCGGCCATTTCCCGGAGCGGCGCGTAGTCGTCCAGGACGTAAAACCCCCGACCGAAGGTGGCGCCGACCAGGTCGTCATCCCGCCGCTGCACCTTCACGTCGCGGAACGAAATCGTCGGGGCGCCCTTCAGCTTCACCCAGTTCGTCCCGCCGTTCCACGAGACGTGGAGCCCGTACTCGGCTGCCAGGAACAGCAGGTCCGGGTCCCGGTGATCCTGCTGGATGGCCCAGACGATGGTCCCGTCGGGCAGGTCCCCGGCGATGGACTCCCAAGACGCCCCGCGGTCCCGGCTGCGGAACAGATACGTCCGGAAGTCGCCCATCTTGTGGTTGTCGGCCACCACGAACACGGTGTCCGGGTCGTGCTGGGACGCCTCGACGTCGTTGACGAAGGCGAGGGCCGGGAGTTCCGGAAGCGCCGCCGCCCGGCTCCAGTTCGCCCCGCCGTCGGTGCTGACGTGGACCAGTCCGTCGTCGCTTCCGGTAAAGAGCACGCCCTCCGCCACCGGCGACTCGGAGATCGCGGTCAGCGTCGCGTAGCGGGACATGGCCGCCGTGTCGTGCAGGGCGTCCACGCTCCAGATCCGGTCGTAGAAGGGGAGCTCGTAGCGGTTCCGGCCGGTGGTCAGGTCCCCGCTGACCGCGGTCCACGACTGGCCCCGGTTCTCACTCCGCCACACTCGCTGCGACCCGAAGTACAGCCGGTCCGCGTCGTGCGGGCTGATCAGGATCGGGGAGTCCCAGTTCCAGCGTTCCGGTGGTTCGCCGGGGGCGGCCAGCGGCTGGATGTGCAGCGTCTCCTCGCTCCGCCGGTCGGCGCGATAGAGATTCCCCTGCTGGGTCATCAGATAGAGGATGTTCGGGTCGCGCGGATCGATCTGCACGCCGTAGCCGTCCGCCCCGAGCGGCACGTACCAGTCGCGGTTCCGGACCCCTTCCCTGTTCTGGGTGCGCGAAGGACCGTGCACCGACCCGAGGTCCTGCGCCCCCCCGAGGAGGTCGTAGAAGGGTTCGGCGTTACTGAGCGCCACCTTGTAGAACTGGGAGACGGGCATGTTCGGGAAGTGCCGCCAGGTCACTCCCTCGTCGAACGTTTCGTAAAGCCCCGAGTCGGTGCCGCCGAGCAGGTGGCCGGGGTCGTCGGGATCGATCCAGATCGCGTGGTTGTCGCTGTGCTTTTCGCGTCCGGTGCCGAGGTAGTCGAAGGTCTTGCCGCCGTCCCGGGTCACGTGGAAGAAGACGTCCATCTGGTACACGAGGTCCGGGTCGGCCGGAGACGCTTCGATCTCCTGGTAGTAGTGCGGCCCGGTGCCTCCCGACACGTAGGGACTGCGCCGCTCCCAGCTCTCGCCCCGGTCCCCGGAGCGGTAGAAGCCGCGTTCCTCCTCGTCGGCCTCGATGGTCGCGTAGACGAGCCCGGGATCCGCCGGGGTCACCGCGAGGCCGATCTTCCCGACGTCGCCCTTCGGCAGGCCCTTCGTGATCTTTCGGAACGTCCGGCCGCCGTCGTCGGACTTGTGGATCCCGGAGCCGGGTCCTCCGGCCAGGAACGACCACACGTGGCGCCGGCGCTGGTAGGCCGCGGCATAGACGGTGTCCGGGTCGCCCGGAGCGAACTCCAGATCGGTCGCGCCGGTGTCGGGGCCGAGATCGAGCGTGCGGGTCCAGGTGGCGCCGCCGTCCTCGGTCCGGTACACGCCGCGTTCGCCCCCTCCGTTCCACAGCGGCCCCTCGGCGGCCACCAGGACGGTGTCCCCATCCCGCGGATCCACCAGGATCTTGCCGATGTGCTGCGAGCCGGCGAGGCCCACCTGCTCCCAGGAGGCGCCGCCGTTACGGCTGCGATACACCCCGTCGCCCCAGCCGACGTGGCGTCCGCTCACGTTCTCTCCGGTGCCGATCCACACGACTTCCGGGTTCGAAGGATCGAGGGCTACGGTGCCGATGGAGTAGGAGGGGTATTCGTCGAAGACCGGCTTCCAGGTGGTGCCGCTGTTTTCGGTCTTCCAGAGCCCGCCGGAACCCACCACCACGTACCAGGTGGAGCGCCGCTGCGGGTGCACGGCGATGTCGGCGATCCGGCCTCCCATCAGGGCGGGGCCGATCCCGCGGAGCTTCAGTCCCTCGATCGCGGTGGCAACCGGCCCGGTATCCGGATCCGCGGTTTGGCCGGCGGCGAAACCGGCGGCCAGCAGGAGGGCGGCGGCGAGCAACGCCGCGCGTTTCCGGCGCCCGCCGGTCACGGGTGCGGAGCCGATGTCAAAGTGTGCTGGGGGCATGGAGCGCTTCCCTCCTTCTTCCAGGAATTCGGCCGCTGGCGCGCAGGCTGCCGGCGGTCCGTCTCGAGGTATGGCGAATGCTAGTAGCCTGTGGACAAAGTGGCGTGAGCGCCGAGGCTGGCCAGTTCTCCCAGTGGGGGCGAGGCGCCCGGCTGACAAGGCGCGCGCGGGAGGAATACCTGGTGTATTTCGACCGAAGCGCAACGATGAGCGCCTCACAGAGGCGCGGTTCAGCCGGGATGCATCGCCAGCCGAACGCCGCGTGACCTTGTCCACAGGCTGCTAGAGTCAAGATCGGAAGGGGTGTAGCAGGTGGCCATGAATCGAAACCGGTCCGAAGAGGTTTCCGGTGTCCATTCTCCCTCCGTTCCGGCCGGACTTCGTCGCTGGCCGGTCCGCCGGGTCCACCTGCTCAGCCGCACGGTGATCGTGTCGCTCCTGGCGTTGAGCTTCGCCGGGTTGCTGGTGGTTCCCACCACCTGGTGGGGTTGGACGGCGGACATCCTGTTCCGGAGCTGGCTGGCCTTCATCGGCACCGTAATGGCCCACGAAGGCGTCCACGGCCTCCTCGGCCGGTCGCGGAAAACCAATGCCTTCTGGGGCCGGCTGGCTCTTTTGCCCTGTCTCGTTCCGTTCACGAACTTCCGGGGCACCCATCTCCAGCACCACCGCCACACCAACGAGCCGGGGAAGGATCCGGACCTGTTCCTGGACACTCCCCATAAGTGGCAGCTTCCCTTCCGGGCGGTGGCGATGCCGCACCAATGGTTCTTCTGGATTCGCCGCCGCGGCGGACTGCCTCCGGGCCATGGACGCGATCTGGCGGTGAACTATCTGGCCATCGCGGCCTGTTATCTTCTGGTGGCCATGCTGGTGGGTCCTTGGCGGGTGGTGTCGGGGACCCTGCCGGTCTGCGTACTCGTGTCGCTCGTGCTCTGGATTCCTTTCGCCCATCTCACCCATGAGGGCTATTCCACCGGTGATCCCGCGGCGCGCTCCCACAACTACTTCGGCCGATTGGCGTATTGGTTTTCCTCCGGACTGTCCATGCACCGAGAACACCACCTGAGGCCGCATCTCGCCTGGGTCGAGCTTCACCAGCTTGTCGAGCGCGACCCCGAGCGGCGCCGGATTCCGCGCCGCGACATCTGGCGCGAAGCGCCGCCGGAAGCCGTCTGACCGGACGCATCCCGCTCGCCACGCCCGACCTGGCGTGTCTGCTCGCGGACTCGCCGGAGCGGCCCCTGGACTACGCCCTGGTGCTCGATCTGGGCCGGTCGTCGCATGCGGTGACGGACTTCGGGCCGCTGTACGCCGGGACTCAGGGCGCTGGGGAGTTGTTCCCGGTGTCCACGAGCCGGCTCTGCCGGCCGCCGTTCGATGTACCGATGTGGGAGCCGCGGCCCGGCGCTTCGCCATCCCTGGCGATCCGGGTTTTTCCGGAGGGGGAGCGCGTCGCCCGGATCCAGGAGTTTCTCGAGATTCCCTTTCCCCTCGAGGAGGGGCCACCGCTCAGGCAAATGCTGCTCGGCACCGGAGACCCTCCCTCCTGGAGTCTCGTCACCCAGGTGCACCATGCCGCCGCGGACCTGATCGGCACGCTGCTGTTCGTGCAGCGGCAGCTACGGATGGCGCGCGGCCTGGACACCATGACCCCGCGCCCCCAGACCGGATCGCTCAAACTGCTGGAGGCGCCGAAGGGCGCCCGTCGCAACCCGGATTCCGGAACCTCGGCCGCGCTCGCGACGCGTCCCGGGCCTGCTTCGGCGAGCCGCTGCTGGCGTACGGTGTCCGTGCCCCGCGAGCCTCTCGCCTCCCTGTCCAAAACGGTCGGTGGATTCCGCTGGAACGACTGCCTGCTGGCGGCGGCGCTCGACGCGCTGGCGGCCTGGAACGAGCATCAGGGGCTGTCCGGGAATCGAATCGGGCTTTGGGTGCCGGTGAACGTGCGGGAGGATCGCCTCCGAGGCTTCGGGAACGGTGCGTCGCGGATCCGGGTTCACCGCGAGCCGGTTTCTGCCGTGAAGAGCCGGGCCTTTCTGGAGCGCTGCCGCTCGGTTCGCCGGATGGTGTACCGGAAGAAACGGGCGGGAGAGTGGGCAGTTCCCTCTCTGCCAGTTCCCGCTTCGCTGTTTCCTTTCGCGGCCCCCCTGCTCCGCCGATGGATCTACCGGTCGTGGGCGGACTTCGGCACCGCCGGGTTCACGCACCTCGAGCACTGGCCCGGTGACGACGAGCCGGTGCTCCAGGACGTTTCGGGCATGGAGGTGATCGCCTGCCTCCACCGGCAGCATCCGCTCTACTTCGCCGCCATGTCCCAGGCCGACCAGACCGTGGTCACGATCACCTGGGACCCGGCCCTCCTCCGCGAGGAAGACATTGACTTCATCGCTGCCGCCTTTGTGGCCCCCCTGGTTGATCCGCCGTTCGTCCGGTCCGGACAGCCCTGGGTGCCTGTGGTCAGAGCAAGGTGAGCGCCGAGGCCGGCCAGTTCTCCCGGTGGGGGCGAGGCGCCCGGCTGACGAGGCGCGCGAGGGAGGAGCCCCCACCGGGAGAACTGGCCCGGGTTATTTCGACCGATGCGCAACGACGAGCGAAGTGGGGCGCAGCGCTCAGCCGGGATGGATCGCCGGCCGAGCCCCCACCGGGAGAACTGGGCCGCCTGGCTCTGTCCACCGGCGGCCAAGTTCGGCCCCAAGTTCGACCCCGATGAGCCGCGAGGCCCGGGGCCTCGCGAATGACCTCGGACGCGCAGCGATCGCACTCGTGCTGCGGCTGGCGGGGCGGGCGGCCGTCCTTCGCCACCGCGTACGTCTGACGATCCATCCGCTCCGGGAAAGGCGGCTGCGGCGGCGCTTTGGAATCACCCCCGCGACGCCGCTCACCCGGGAACTGCCTTCCGCGGATTCGGGTGACGGGGCGGGGACCCCCGTGGCGCTCACCTCCGGCACCTCGGGCGAGCCCAAGCGCGTCGCGTACCCGCGACAGCGGCTCTCGGCGACCCGCGGCGTTTTCGTGGACGGGATGCTTCGCCTCGTCGCGCGCCGGCGGATCCGGCGTCCCAGCCTCTACGTCTTCGGCGCTCTCGATCCGGATCGCTCGCTGAGCTGGTTGCTCGTCAGCGAGCGCCGCGCGCCTCCGTGGTTCATCCTGCTGCAGGCGCCCTACCGGGCGCAGTCGGATCCGGCGCTTAAGGATCTGAAAGAGCAGTACGGCGCGGCCGCGCTTCGTCTCCTGGTCCTCACCTTGTCGAATCCGGGAGTCCTCTACGCAACGAACCCCTCCACGCTGAGCGGGTTCTTCGAAGAGCTCGACGCCGATTGGGAGAACGCTTCCGCGCTCGTTCGGCGGGTCGTCCGGGAACCTGAGCGCCTGCACCCGTCCGTCTGGCGGCTCCTCCGGAAGCTCGCTTCGATGGGATCGCGGAAGCGGCTCCTCCGGGTGGCGGAAAGTCCCGAGCCACTGCCGATCACGGCCTGGGCGCCCGGCGTCACGACCTACGTCTGCTGGACCGGAGGCGCGGTGGGTCCGTTTCTGCAGCGGCTCGACCGCCGCCTCCCCGCATCGCGTTTCACCCGGGAGCCGATGTATTCGATGTCCACCGAGACGATCGAGACCGTTCCCGACTACCGGGAGCGAGAGACGGCGTTCCTACCGGCCGCACCCGGCGTCTTCTACGAGTTCCTCGAGCCGGGATCCGAGGCAAGCCTGGGATCCGAGGCAAGCCTCTTGGGCGCCAGCGACCTGCGGCCGGGGGAGACGTACGAAATGGTGGTGAGCCACGGTTTCGGCCTCCGGCGCTACGCGACCGGGGATCTTTTTCGGGTCGCGCGCTTCGTCGGCGGACATCCGGATCTCCGTTTTGTCCGCCGGCGAGGCCTGGGTTGGTCCTTCACCGGGGAAAAGCTCACCGCCGGGCACGTTGAGCGCGCGTTCTCGGCGCTGGACTGCGAGTTCCCGGGACTCCGGAAGCGTTTCTGGCTCGCGCTCTTTCCTTCGAACCCCGCAGGAGATGCGCTTCCCTGCTACCACCTCGCGGCGGTCCGCCCGGCGTCGCGCGAGCCCGGCGGCCTGCCCGAGGGCCTCCCCGAGGGCCTCCCCGAGCGGCTCGATGAACTTCTCGGGAATCAGAACCTCGAATACCGCGCCAAGCGTGCGAGCCGCCGGCTCGGTGGAGTCCGCTGCTCAACCCTTGAGCTCTCGGACTTCCTTCCGCGCGCCTCCGGTGGAGGCTCAGCCCACGTTGACTCCCAGTTCAAGTTCCAGCCCTTCTACCCGCGCCTCTGGGAAGAGGGGGAACCGCCGGTGGTGGAACCCGGGTGAGCGCCGAGCGCGGCCAGTTCTCCCGGTGGGGGCGAGGCGCCCGGCTGACAAGGCGCGCGGGGGAGTCCGGCCGGCATCGTCCGCCGGAGGCGGACGAACGCGCACCGCGAATCTGAGACTGTGTTCCGAGCGGCCCTAGCGCTTGACCGCGAACCCCAGCACCTCGAACCGCGCCCCGAAGAGCAACGTGCCCGAACCCAGGAATGCCCGCGCCGGATATTCCTGGGTGAAGAACGTGCGATAGACCTCGTTGAAGGCGTCATAGTCCCCGACATCCGAGGCGTAGACCTGAACCGACACCAGGTCGTCCATAGTCAGCCCGGCCGCCTCCAGGGTGTTTTGCACGTTGGTGAGGACGATGCGAGCCTCCTCCTGGGCGGTTTCGGGTACCGTCTGGTCGGGGCCCAGCCCGATCGTTCCCGCAACGTAGAAGGTGTCGCCCACCATCACGCCGCCGCTGAAGGGCGGCACGTCGGGGTCTCCCGCCGAGCGGGGGTTGAGGTAGTGCCGCTCTCGGGCATCCGGGGCATTCTGGGCATCCGGGGCATTCTGGGCACTTGGGGCATCCGGGGCAGTCGCCTCCGGTGGGGCCGGGTCGGCAGCGCAACCCGGGAGCAGCGCCAGGGCGAACAGCAGCGGGATTCGGCGATAGTTCATGACAGGGGTCCTTTGGAGTTAAGCAGTCTCTGGAACTCCGCGTTATCGCGGATGTTGTCGAAGTCGGCCTGTGACGCCGCCAGCCCTCGCCAGCGCGCGTCGATTTCGATGGCTTGCTTGAGCGTCGCCACCGCGCCCGCGGCGTCGCCCGCGCGGGCGTACAGCCGGGCCAGCCCGTAGATGAGCTGATCCTCCCCGGGAACGATCGCGATCGCTTCCTGCTGCGCCGCCACGGCTTCGTCGAAGCGGCCCTCCGCGGCCAGCGTCCGGGCTTCGCTCGCGTGAATTCGCGAAACCGACATGTTGACCAGGCGGCGCAGCTCCTTGAACGGCTCGGCATGGTCGTCCACGCGCACGTCCACCCAGCGGTCGCTGGTCCGGGTGGTCCGGCCGGAGTTGCCGATCGGCTTCACCACCAAAACCCCGCCAGCCTGCTTGCCGCGCGCGTCGCCCCCGGCGGCCTGGCCGGCATCGAGGGCGTCCATCAGACGAAGTGCGAGCGGACCCTCGGACGCCTCGAACGCCTCCGCCATCGCCTGCACCACCGCTTCCCCAGCCAGGATGTTGCCCTGAGCCGAGAAGTTCTCGCCCTCGAGGTGTCCCGCCCAGGCGCTGGTTGCCGATCCCGTGTAGGCCCGGACCCGGCCCTGGTCGTCGATGACGGCGAGCTGGCGGCGGTCACGCCCCGGATCCGAGCCGGTCAGGTGCTCGACCACCTCGTCCGGCGAGAGCCCCAGCTCCAGGAGTTCCAGCCCGCGCGGCCCGTAGGTCTGGTTGGCCGCCGCCTGGGTCGCGATCGCCCCGACCCCCGCCTTGGCGTACGAAACGATGGCTCCGGCGCGAAACGCCCGCGACTGCACGGCGACTCCCAGCTCTCCCGTGCCTGGATCGCGCGCGACGATCGAGAAGGTGGCGACGATCTCCTCACCGGCCTCGTTCAGCAGGAGGCCTGGGATCTGGGCGGCGAGGCGTGATCCGGGCCAAAGCAACGTGAGCCCGAGGGCCAGCACTGCGATCGATGTTCGGCGACTCATAACGGTACTCCAGGGTGTTGGGCTCCCCAGGAACAGCCAGCGAGTTCAACCGGCACCGGGTCGCCCCTAGTTTTCCAGAACCAGCTTCCTCCCCACCAGCTTGCTCGGATCCGCGTCCGGCTTGGGAATGAACTTGTCCATCCAGCCCCCGTCCCAGCTCGCGATGTAGAGGTTGCCCTCCTCGTCCACATCGATCTGATGCGGCCGCGACAGACCGCCCGGGAAGCCGCCCCGCGTGCCCCCGTAGGCGCCCAGGTGGTACTGGAGTTCGCCGTCCAAGTTGAACTTGAGGATGCGGTTCAGGATTGCCGAGACCACCCAGACGGCATCGCTCTCGTCGATGAAGACGCCGACGGGGTCGGAGACGTCGGGCCACTCGTCGATGTACTCGCCGTCCTCGGTGAAGATCTGGATGCGGTTGTTGGCGCGGTCGCCCACGTAGACGCGGCGGTTCCGGTCCACCGCGAGCCCGTGCACCAGGTCGAACTGGCCCGGACCGCTCCCGAGTTCGCCCCACTCCATCAGATACTCGCCCTCGGCGTCGTACTTGATGATGCGCGAGTGCCAGTAGCCATCGCCCACCAGAAAGTCGCCGCTCGGCAGGAACGCCATCACCGCGGGGTCGCCGTACTCGTACGGGCCCGGGTGCGGGTTGGCGCGCGCCTCCGCCCGGGTGGTGGGGTGATCCGGATCGACGAGCCGCATCACCAGTTCGCTCCCGTCGTTCGAGAACTTGAGGATCTGCATGTTGACGTTCTTGCCGCCGCCGCGCTCCACGATCCACACGTGGCGCTCGGGGTCGTAGGGGCTGATGTAGAGCTGATGAGGCTTGTTGAAGATCGAGTCCCACTGGGACCAGTTCTCGGTGATGTTGCCGTCCCGGTCCACGGCGACAACGTAGTTGGTGCTTCCCTCGCGCTCGCGCCCCTCGGCGTCCCGGTCGCCCCAGATACCGACGATGACCCGGTCCGGGGTGTCGACCGCCACGCCCGAGACCTGCCCCCAGACCCAGGGCTCCACATGGTCCGGCGCGGGCTTCCACCAGCCGGGTACGGCGTCGTACTCGCCGGTCCGGTCGTCGCCGCCCTTGGCCACCGGCCCCGCCGGCGCCGACTCCATCCTGCCACCCGGACTCTCGTCCGCGCAGGCGGACAGCAGCGCAAGTCCGAAGGCCACCAGAACTGTTGACCCCAGGCGCTCGATCTTCATGGACGTCCCCTCCCCGGAGGCTGTTTTTCGTAGTGCTCGTTCCACGAGCGCGGCTGCTTGCTCGGCGTGCATTCTTGACAGGTCGCTGAGGAGCTACCCGATGCCGGTCTGAAGGAACCTTTCCGGTTCGCTTCCCAGCGCATCTACCGTCGTCTCGATCAGCGGATCATACGTTTCGTCGCGGACCACCGCCCGGAAGGACCAAGCGGACGACCTCCGCTGCGGATTCAGGGGGCGAGCAGGTCCCCGAGTCCGCGAAAGGAGGCGAAGTCGGTGCCCAGGATGAGGGCGCGGCAGCCGGCCGCACGGGCGGCGAGGCCGTCGGTGTCCGGGCGGTCTCCGACATGCAGCAGGGTGGAGGGAGCAATTCCGAGATCCGCGAGCGCGGCCCGGAAGACGGAGGGATCGGGCTTGAGGGCGCCGTACCGCTCGGCGGCGTAGGTGTGGTCGAAGTGATGGCGGAGGCCGAGCGCCTCCAGCTTGGCCTCCGCGTCGAAGTCCGAGACGGCGATCAGGGTGCGGGGCCGGAGGCGGGTCAGGAGATCGGCCGCACCGGCCCGGGGCCCCAGGCGCCGGATGACCGGGAGCAGCAGTCGAGCCTCCGCCTCGAGCCGGATGGGAATCGTGGAAGCCCAGGAAGGGTCGAGTGCTCCCCCGGCGGCCCGCGCGGCGGCGGCGCGTTTATCGAAACGGTAGAGATCCCGGAGGGAACTCGGATTCAGGCGGCGGATGGCTTCGAGAGCGATCCGAGCCCGCAGAAAGCCGTCCGCGTAGAGGGTGCCGTCCACGTCGAAGGAAACGGCTGCGAAGTTCGCCCCGCGGTGCGAGGCGATGCCGGTCTGAAGGCCCCCACCGGGAGAACTGGCGGCGTTGTCGGTGCCGTCCACGTCGAAGGAGACTGCGGCGACACCCGCGCGACGGGCTGCTACTCGCTTCGTGTGAACTTCCGGACCATCTGCTGGCGGACTTCGCCCCCGTAGACGCTCCCCTGGGCGTCCACCGCGATGCCTTCCGGCCCGCTGGTCACGGGCTCCGCGCCGGGTTCGAGGTCGGATACGTCGTCCGGCAGGTAGGTGTGCACCGTGCCGTCCACCGCGCTCCCGATGCGGATGCCCCGCCCGAAGCCCGGATTCGCCTCCGAGGTGGACTCGGAATCCGCGACGTAGATCGTGTCGTCGGCGGTGATGAAGATCCCGCTCGGCCGGCCGAACTGCAGCCACTCCTCGATGAAGCTGCCTGCCTGGTCGAAGAGCTGGATCCGGTTGTTCGCCCGGTCGCCCACGAAGAGGCGGCCCATGGAATCCATCGCCAGCGCGTGCGGATCGCGGAACTGCCCCGGTCCGGTGCCGGTCTCCCCGAAGCTCATGAGGAACTCGCCGTCCGCCGAGAACTTGACGATGCGGTTGTTCCCGCCGGCGTTATGACCGTCGGCCACGTAGATCTCGCCGTTCGGCGCGACCAGCACGGCCGAGGGCATGTTGAACTGCCCGTCAGCGGTCCCCGCCGTCCCGGGCTCGCCGAGCCGCATCAACACTTCGCCTTCGGGGCTGAACTTGATCACGAAGTGGCCGAGACCCTCCGGCACCCGCTCGTCGGGCACGAAACCCTTCGCGTCGGTGACCCAAACGTTCCCCTCGTGATCCACGAACATCCCGTGCGGCCAGGCGATGAGCCCGGCCCCGAAGCTCTTCAGCGCTTCGCCGCCGGGGCTGAAGAGGACGATCGTGTCCACGTCGGGCCGGTCGCCGCAGAAGTTCGCGCCACACCGCTCGGCGGCCCAGATGTTGCCGTCCACCGCCGGATAGATCGCGCTGATGGCGCCCCAGCCGCGCTCGCCGGGCAGCTCGCCCCACATGGCCTCGGCGGTGAACGGGTTCGGGAAGTCGTCGTTCTCCGAAACCGCTTCCTGGGTCTCCGCCGGCTCTTCCATTTCGCTTCCTCCGCAGGCTGCCGATCCCAGCAGGAATGCGGCGCAGGCAATGCCGGTTCCGGCAACTCTCATGAACAGCCCGTGGTGAAACCCGCGTGAGCGCCGAGACGGGAGAGACGCCCGGCTGACAAGGCGCGCGAGGGAGGAATACCGAACGTATTTCGACCGAAGCGCAACGCAGAGCCCCGCGAAGCGGGGCGGTTCAGCCGGGATGGATCGCCCGTCGAACGCCGCGTGGGTTTTGCCACGGGCTGTTGAGTCGTGGTAGTGATGCATGCGTTTCCTCCGTCCCGTTCGGGGCGAGCCGGGATTCTAGGTTCGGGATTCCCGGTTCGGACTGCTAACGCAGCGAGACCGACATCAGGAAGAAGTAGTCCGAGGGCGGGATCCGGCTCGCCCTGCCCGGAGGTTGCACCTCGTGGGCCCGGATTTCGAAGCCCCGGTAGGTGATGACGGCGTCCCCGCTGGGTGGAATCCGCATCCCTGCCGAGCCCTGGGCTTCCGCGGTTTCGAGTTCCAGGATCACTTCCACGAACCCCGGCTCGTCACAGCTCGACTCCGGGGGACACCGGCTGTCGATGCCCACCGACTGAATACTGAGGTAGAGGAAGTCGGCCGTGCCCTGTATGTAGCCGAGGTCGCCGGCCCGCAGCGCGAAGGGTGTCTGAAGCGGAGCCTGGAAATCGGGAGCGGGAAACCCGGGTGTGGTGCCGGGGCTGCATCCTGAAATCAAGAGTCCGGCGAGCAGCAGCACGCCGGGCGCGCCGGAACTCCGGGTAGGGAGGCGTCTCATCGGGTGGATTCTAGGAGGCCGCCCGCGAACACTGTACCCGGGTCCCGGGTCCCATCCGGCGCCACCACGGACGCTCAGCCGAGGCGGGTGAGTTCGTCGGACTCGAAGACCGGCAAATCGCGCCGGACGGATCCCCGGGCGAGGCGGATCCCGGCGGAGCGCCGGACGAAACGCCCGATGACGAAGGCGCCGATCCGGGCTTCCTCGAGACGCTCCAGCAGTTCCCCGGTTCCCGACTCGGCGCAGGCGATGAGCAGGGCGCCCGAGCCGATGGCGCCCAGGATGTCGAGGCCGAAGTGGGTCATCAGACGCTTGGATTCCAAAAAGCGCGGAATCTCCGCTTCCGCCATGATGACTCCGAGTTCCGCCGCCTCCGCCACTTCGCGCACCGCGGTCGCGATGCCCCCTTCGGTGACGTCGTGCATCGCGTGCACTTCGAGCATTCCGGCGGCGATCCGGGCCTCCGCCACGACGCTGATCCCGGGATCCGCGAGAAAACCGGCGGCGCGCCGCTGGAAGTCCGCTCCGAAGGTTCGCCGCACTTCTTCCTCCCGTTCGGTCGCGACGATGGCGGTGGCTTCGATTGCGACGCCCTTCGTGACCACCAGCATGTCGCCCTCCCGGGCGCCCGCGGTCGGTTTGACGCGCTCGGCGGTGGCCACGCCGACCATCGTTCCCGCGACCACGACTCGCTCGACCGCAGACGTGATCTCGGTGTGGCCGCCGGCGGGCACCGCCCCTACTTCGTCGCATCCGCGGCGAATCCCGTCGGCGATCGCGATGATCCGGTCTTCAGTGGTTCCGGGAGGGGCGAGCACCTGGGAAAGGAACCAACGCGATTCGCCTCCGGTGGCGGCCACGTCGTTGGCGTTCACGATCACCGCGTGCCAGCCGGGGTCGGCGCTCGGGAAGGTGATCGGATCGGCCGCCAGCACCAGCCGCGGCTCGTTCCCCGCCAGCGCCACCGCCGCGTCCTCCCCGGCTGCGGGTCCGGGATCGAGTCCGGCGCCGTCTCCGAGACGCGCAAGCATCTCCCGGAGCACGCGGGGCGGGATTTTTCCTTCGGGGAGCCTTTCCTCTGACACCCCGTTAGGGTAGTTTCCCCGCGCGCCCTTCCCCCTCGGGAAAGGGATGCGGTTTTAACAGCCTGTGATGAAACCCAGACGGCGTTCGCCCGGCGATCCATCCCGGCTGAACCACTCCGCTTCGCTGCGTTCTGCGTTGCGTTTCGGTCGAAATACACCCGGGCCAGTTCTCCCGGTGGGGGCTCCTCCCTCACGCGCCTTGTCAGCCGGGCCCCCACCGGGAGAACTGGCCCCACCGGGAGAACTGGGCCTCACCGGCCTCGGCGCTCACCCGGGTTTCACCACAGGCTGTTAACAGGCTGTGGCGAAACTCTGGTCCGATCCATTTGCGGCGCGCAGCGCCGCGGGGGAGGGGTGTGGGGTTGCGGCGCGCAGCGCCGCGGGCGAGGGGTGTGGGGAGGGGATTCCCCTCCCCACGAAAGACGATGGTGCGAATCGCGCAGCGATTCGCGCCATCACCCCGTGGGGAAAGCGCCCCGCACGCGCACAAATCGCCGGAATCGCCGCACGTACCGTTCCGGAAATCGTGCGGGGTGCTTTTTCCACGGGCTGTTAAGAATGCGTCTCGTCGTCTTGGGTGCGGGCCGCATGGGCGAGCACCTCATCCGGCAGTTGAGCCGGCTTCCCGAGCAGCACGACATCACGCTGGTCGAGCGGAATCCCGAGACCCGCATTCATCTGCAACGGAAATACGACATCGGGATCGCGGAGGGTGACGCCCGCGTTCCGGCGGTCCTCACCCAGCACTGCGCGGGCGCCGACGCCTTGTTTGCGCTCACGAACGATGACGCCACGAACATGCTCGCGGCGCTGACCGCAACCGATCCGGCAATCGGCGTGCACCGCGCCGTTGTCCGCCTGAGCGATCAAAGACACCGGCAGAATCCGTTGCTCGCCGAGGAGGGCCGGCGCGACGCGATCGAGACGATCTTTCCGGAGGAACTGGTTGCGGAGGAGATCCACGGAATCCTCCGCTATCCGGGGGCGCGCTCCGTCCGTTCCTTCGGGGAAGGGGTGCTCGTGCTGCTGCGCGCGGCGCCGCAGCCGCCGGCGGCGTTCGACCGGCCGCTCGAGGAGATCGATACCGCGCCTCGCGGCTGGATCCTGACCGGGATCCTCCGCAAGGGCGGCGGGCCTCTCGAGATCCCGCGCGGCCGGACCCGGGTCCAGCAGGGCGACGAGATCTTCGCCGTCGGGCCCGCCAGCGAAGCGCGGAACTTTCTGAAGACCATCGGGGTGAGCCAGCGGCCGGCCCGGCGGGTGGTGATTGCAGGGCTCGGACAGGTCGGCCAGCGCCTGGGAGAACTCCTGCTTGATGACGATGTGGACCTCACCGCCATCCGCCGGCATCCGACTTCCGGGTTCCCCTTGGCGGCTCACACGATCGTCGGGGACGCGACGGATGAGGACATTCTGCAGGAAGCGGGAGTCGGGGATGCGGATTTCTTCGTGGCCGCCACCGACGCCGACGAAGTGAACCTGATGGCGGCACACCTCGCGAAGAAGGCGGGCGCGCGGCGGACCGTCGCCCTCTACAACCGGGACGACCTCCACGAGGCGATGCGGCATCTCGGGGTGGACCATCCGATTTCCCCGGGAGTGATCTCCGCGGGAGCTCTCCTGAAGCTCCTGCACACCCGCGCGATGGTCCGGCTCGATTTCGTGGAGGGCGGCGGCGAGCTCGTGGAATTCGAGGTCGCCGAGGGGAGCCCCGCCACCCGGGCGCCGCTCCGGAAGCTCGGGGTTCCCCACACCTGCATCGTCGGCGAGGTGGTTCGCGCCCGGTCGGCGCCCTTCGTGCCGAACGGCGACACCGAGTTCGTTCCCGGAGATCGCGTGGCCCTCTTCATGAGCCGCGACGCCGCCGGCAGATCCGGCGAGCCGGAATCCCTGCTTTCGGAACTCGAAGAGCTGTTCGGGCGCCGGAACGAATGAAGACGGTCCTCCCGCAACGCCCGTGAAACGCCCGTGACCCGCGGCGAAACCCTCGCGCTCCTGGGCCGGCTGGCGGGGACGCTGGGAGTGGCGCTGCTCATTCCCCTGGGGGTCGCGCTCGCCCTCGGCGAATCGGCCTGGCTGGCCTTCGCCGCTCCCGCGGCGCTGGGACTCGCGATCTCTGGCCTCAGCCGGCGTTTCGCGCCCGTCGTCGGAAGTCCCAGTCCCTCCGCGGGAGGCACGCGCGCCTATCTCTTCGTGGTGCTCGCCTGGTGTCTGGCCGCGGTGTTCGGGGCCCTGCCGTATATCGCGCTGTTCGGCCCGGGTTTCGCGGTGGACGGCCTGTTCGAATCGGCCTCCGGTTTTTCCACGACGGGAGCCAGCATCTTCACGGACGTGGAATCGCTTCCCCGCTCGCTGCTGCTCTGGCGGGCCCTCACCCAGTGGCTCGGGGGACTCGGGATCGTCATCCTGTTCGTCTGGCTGCTCGGCCGCCGCCAGTGGGGGGTGGACGTGCTGTCGGCGGAGGCGCCTGGCCCCTCCCCGGAGAAAACCGAGCCCAAGATCAGCGAGACCGCCCGGGACACCGTGATCGTGGGAACGGTGCTGACCGCGGCGCTCGTGGGTTTGCTCCTCTTCCTTGAGGTGCCCCTCTTCGATGCGGTTTGCCACGCGCTGGCCACCCTCGCGACCGGCGGGTTTTCCACGCGAAACGCCGGACTCGCCGATTTTGCCCCGGCGGTGCAGTGGGTCATCACGGCCTTCATGCTGCTCGCCGGGGTTCGCTTCGCCATCCACATCTATGAAGTGAAGCGCCTCTCGGCGCGCCTGACCCGGCTCTGGCGGGCTCTGAGGGAGCGTCGCTGGCGTCACGTCCCCACCTCGCCGCTCGCCAGCTACTTCGGAGATCCGGAACTGCGCCTCTATATCGGGGTGGTGGTGGTCGCCACCGGACTCTTGTTCCTCAGCCTCCAGCAGGTGGGGCAGGGGTCCATGGACGGCCTCCGGCACGCGGCGTTCCAGGCGGTCTCGATCATCACCACGACCGGTTTCGCAACCGCGGACTTCGACGGCTGGCCGGATTTTTCGCGAACGCTGCTGCTGCTCTGCATGTTCGTGGGGGGGTGTGTGGGCTCCACGGCCGGATCCATCAAGGTGCTCCGCTGGGTGATCCTGCTCCGCAAGATGCCGCTGACGCTCCGGATGGCGACCCAGCCGCATACGGAGCTGCGCGTCCACCTCGGCGGCCGGCCGGTCTCCTGGTCGGTGAGTTCGACCATCGGAGAGTTCGTGCTGCTGTTCGTCGGGGTCACCATGGCCGTAGGGCTGGCGATCGTCGCCATGGGAGTCGAACCGCTCACCGCCTTCAGCGCCGCCGCGGCCAGCGCGACGAACGTGGGTCCCGGCCTGGGAGGAGTGGGACCCGCGGCCAACTACGCCTTCCTTCCCGCTACCGCGAAACTGCTGCTGGCCGCCCTGATGATCGCCGGCCGCCTCGAAATCGTCACGGTGGCGGTCCTTCTCCTGGGCCCGATTGGCTCCGCCCGCCGCCGCGTTCGCGACCTGCTCTGCTGAGCGCTGCGGGCCGACCTCCCGCCGCGGCCCGTCACGAAAAGGAGAGCGGGCCAGTGTTATTCGCGTACTAGAATCGTTCCGCGGCCGGCCGCCACAACGGCCGCAGCGAATGATGCCGGTCCTTTCGGAGCTCCCGTGAACCGCACGGAGACGATCGCGCTGCTCGGGCGGATGGCCGAGGCGCTGGGGTTGGCGCTGCTCATTCCCCTGGCCGTCGCGCTCGTCCTCGGAGAGCCGGCCTGGCTGGCCTTCGCCGCTCCCGCCGCGCTGGGGCTAGCGATCGGGGCCTTCAGCCGCCGCTTCGCCCCCCTCGTCGGACGATCCGGGCCCTCCAAGGGCGGCGGTCGCTCCTATCTCTTCGTAGTGCTGGCGTGGTGCCTGGCCACGGTGTTCGGGGCCCTGCCGTACATCGCGGAGTTCGGCCCCGGCTTCGTGGTGAACGGCATCTTCGAATCGGCGTCCGGCTTCTCGACCACCGGAGCCAGCATCTTCACGGAAGTGGAGTCGCTTCCGCGCTCGCTACTGCTCTGGAGAGCCCTGACCCAGTGGCTCGGCGGGCTCGGGATCATCATCATCTTCGTCTGGCTGCTGGGCCGCCGCCAGTGGGGGTTGGACGTGCTGTCCGCGGAGGTGCCCGGACCGACCCCGGAAAAGACCGAGCCCCACCTCAACGAAACGGCGCGGGACGCGGTGATCGTCGGGACCGTGCTCACTGCGATCCTCATCGCGGTGCTCCTGTTCCTCGAGGTGCCCGCCTTCGACGCGATCTGCCATGCGCTCACCACCCTGGCGACCGGCGGGTTTTCCACCCGGAACGCAAGCGTCGGGGCGTTCGAGCCGGTTGTGCAGTGGGTCATCATCGCCTTCATGGTGATCGGCGGCATGCGCTTCGCCATCCATATCTACGAAGTGAAGCGCGTCGTCGCCGGCTTGACCCGGCTCTGGCGGCGGGTCCGGGGCCGCCGCGGGCGGCAGGCGACCGCGGCCCCGGCCGCCAGCTACTTCTCGGATCCGGAACTGCGTCTCTACATCGGGGTGGTGGCGGTCAGCACCGGGCTCTTGTTCCTCAGTCTCTATCTGATAGGGCAGGGTTCCATGGACGGCCTGCGCCAGGCGGCGTTCACGGCGGTCGCGATCATCACCACGACCGGTTACTCCGTCGTGGATTACAACCAGTGGCCGGACTTTTCGCGAATGCTGCTGCTTGTCCTCATGTTCGCGGGCGGCTGCGCCGGCTCGACCGCCGGTTCCATCAAGATCCTCCGCTGGGTGATCCTGTTCCGGAAAGTGCCGCTCGCTTTGCGGGTGGCCATTCAGCCTCACACCGAACTGCGGGTCTACGTTGGCCGGAGTCCGGTCTCCCTGCTGCTCAGTTCGACGATCGGCGAGGTCGTGCTGCTGTTCATCGGCCTCACCGTCGCCGGCGCGCTGGCGATCGCGGCGATGGGGGTGGATCTGCTGACTGCCTTCAGCGCCGCCGCCGCCGCCGTGACGAACGTCGGTCCGGGGTTCGGCGCCGTAGGACCTGCCGCCAGCTACGCGTTCCTTCCCGAGCCGGCCAAGCTCCTGTTGGCCGCCCTCATGATCGCCGGCCGTCTCGAAATCGTTACGGTGGCCGTCCTTCTCCTCGGTCCCATCCACTCCGCCCGTCGCCGCGTCCGCCGCGCGCTCTTCTAAGCGGTCCCGAGGGGCCAAATTCCGCTGCGACCCCGGAAAACCCCGGCGTTCCGCTCCCGCCGCAACCCTCCTACAATCGCCCGATGGCCGAGCAACCCAAACAGGAAGTTCCAGAACAGGAAATAGAGGTGCTGCTCGATGAGCAGCGCGTCTATCCGCCCCCGGAGGACTTCCGGAACCAGGCGTGGGTCCGGGACGAGTCCATCTACCGGGAGGCGGAGGCCGATCCGGAAGCGTTTTGGGCTGCCCAGGCGGAGCGGCTCGACTGGACCCGCCGGTGGGACCAGGTCCTCGACTGGAAGCCGCCCTTCGCCCGCTGGTTCGTCGGCGGAAAGCTGAACGCGAGCGTCAACTGCCTGGACCGGCACCTGGCGCAGGGGCGCGGGGATCGTCCGGCGATCCTCTGGGAAGGCGAGCCGGGGGACCGGAAGACCCTGACCTACGCCGACCTCCACCGGGAGGTCTGCCGCTTCACCAACGTTCTGCGCGGCCTCGGGGTCCAAAAGGGCGACCGGGTGGCGATCTACCTGCCGATGATCCCGGAGCTTCCGGTCGCGATGCTCGCCTGCGCCCGGATCGGGGCGCCCCACAGCGTGGTCTTCGCCGGCTTTTCCGCGCAGTCGCTCCGCGACCGGATCAACGACGCCGAGGCCAAGGTGCTGATCACCGCCGACGGCGGCTACCGGCGCGGCGGGATCGTGCCGCTGAAGGACATTGCCGACGAAGCTCTTGAGGATACGCCGTCCATCACCGGAGTGGTGATGGTGCGCCGCACCGGCCAGCAGGTCGGGATGCGGGCCGGCCGGGACCACGACTGGGCGGATCTCGTGGAGGGCGTTCCCGACACGGCCGAGCCCGAGGAAATGGACGCCGAGGACATCCTCTACATCCTCTATACCTCGGGCACCACCGGGAAGCCCAAGGGGATCGTGCACACCACCGGCGGCTACCTCACTTCGGTCACCGCCACCGCGCGCGCCGTCTTCGACCTGAAGGACTCCGACGTCTGGTGGGCGGCGGCGGACATCGGCTGGGTGACCGGCCACTCCTACATCGTCTATGGCCCGCTCGCGCTCGGGGTCACCCAGGTCATGTACGAGGGTGCGCCCGACTTTCCGAACCGCGCCCGGATCTGGTCCATCGTGGAGCGCCATGGGGTGACCTGCCTCTACACCGCGCCGACGGCCATCCGCGCCTTCATGAAGTGGGGAGCCGAACATCCGGCCTCCCACGACCTGAGCTCGCTGCGCCTCCTGGGAACGGTGGGAGAGCCCATCAACCCCGAGGCCTGGGTCTGGTACCACCGGGAGATCGGGGGCGGGCGCTGCCCGGTGGTGGACACCTGGTGGCAGACCGAAACGGGAGCCATCATGGCGACCCCGCTCCCCGGGGTGACCACTCTGAAGCCTGGATCCGCGACCCGCGCCTTTCCGGGGATCTCCCTCGACATCCTGGACCGCCGGGGAGAGCGGGTCGAGGTCGGCGGCGGGCTGCTCGCCATCACCCGGCCCTGGCCCTCCATGCTGCGCGGCATCTGGGGCGACGAGAAGCGTTTCCGGGAGACCTACTGGAGCCAGTGGAAGGACATCTACTTCCCGGCGGATGGCGCCCGGCGCGACGAGGACGGCTACTACTGGTTCATGGGCCGGGTGGACGACGTGCTGAACGTCTCCGGCCACCGTCTGGGGGCCGCGGAAATCGAGAGCGCCCTGGTGGAACACGAGGCCGTCGCGGAAGCGGCGGTGGTCGGTCGTCCACACGAGATCAAGGGAGAGGGGATCGCCGCCTTCGTCGTCCTCCGGGAGAGCGCCACGGTGCATGACGGCCTCATCGCCGAACTGAAGGCGCACGTCGTCCAGGCGATCGGACCCATCGCCCGCCCCGACGACATCGTGTTGGCGGCGGACGTGCCCAAGACGCGGTCCGGAAAGATCATGCGGCGCCTGCTCCGGGACATCGCGGCGGGCAAGGCGATCGGCGATACCACCACGCTGGCCGATCCGGCGGTGGTGCAGAAGCTCAGGGAGGAGTACGGCGATGAGGACTGAGACACCGCAGGTTCAGGTTTCGGCGGACGCCTCCGCCCGGGGAGGTTCGCTGGTCGCGTATCTCCTTGATGACGTCCACGACTTCGCCGCCCCGAAGGCGGGATGGGAAAACGATTTCCTGACGAACGCCGCGAGGATCTTCGGGGACCCGAAGGTCAAAAGAGCGGTGGCGGGGCATGGCGGGCCGCGGAGCGCCTCGACTCTGGCGCTCCACACCCGGGCCACCAGCAACTATCCGGTGTCCGACGGAGTTCGCATTCTGGCGGCGCGCGCCCTCCGGCACGCCCGCGACTTCCATCACGGGGAAGTGGTCTTCTCGCTCCAGGGCCGTGATGGTCTCGCCTTCGCGGGAGCGGTGGCGGAAGGCGCCACCCTCGGCGCGTACCGCTTCGCGCGGTACCTCAAGGATCCCGGCGACCCGGCATCTCCGAGGGTGCGGATCGTGGTCGCCGAGGAAGCCCTCGAAGAGGCCCGGGAGGGGGTCGCCCGCTCCGTGCGGCTCGCTTCCGAAGTGAACCGCGCCCGGGATCTCATCAACGAGCCGGCGGAAGCCGTCACTCCGGAAACCCTGGCCCGCGAGGCCCATCGGATCGCGGCCGAAACCGGACTCGAGGTCCAGGTCTGGAACGAGAAGGCGCTCCGGGAGGAGGGGTATCCCGGGCTGATCTCCGTCGGGCAGGGGAGCCACCGGCCTCCGTGCCTCATCGTGCTCCGGCACCGCCCGCCGGACGCCCCGAAGAACGGGGACCACCTCGCTCTCGTGGGCAAGGGCATCACCTTCGACACCGGCGGCATATCGCTCAAACCGCCCTCCGGGATGTGGACCATGAAGGGCGACATGTCCGGGGCTGCCGCGGTGCTCGCCGCCATGTCGGCCGTGGCCCGGGAGGGCGTGCCGGTGACGATCACCGGAATCGTGGCGGCCGCCGAGAACTATCCGGGACCGTCGGCTACGCGGCCGGGAGACATCTTCCGCGCCCGCAACGGCAAGTCCGTGATGGTGGACAACACCGACGCCGAGGGCCGCCTCGTGCTCACCGATGCGCTGGCCCGCGCCGGAGAGGAGGGCGCAACGCACATCGTGGACGTCGCGACCCTGACCGGAGCCGCCGTGCGCGCGCTCGGCACCGGGGTCGCCGGAGTCATGGGGAACGACGCCGAGTGGGTGCGCGCCGTGATCGAGGCGGGCGAGCCGCACGGCGAGTTGTTCTGGGAGCTGCCGCTGGTCAAGGAATACGCCGAGGAACTCCGCTGCGACTCAGCGGACCTCAAGAACATCGGCGGCATCAACGCGGGCGCGATCACCGCCGCCCTCTTCCTCCAGGAGTTCGTTCCGGAAGGCGCCAAGTGGGCCCACCTCGACATCGCCGGGCCCTTCATCCTGGAAAAGCCGTGGAAGTACTACCCGAAGGGCGCCACCGGTTTCGGCGTGCGGACGCTTTTCGAAACCGCGTTGCGGTTCCCCGGCGAGTCCGAGGTGGACGAAGCCGTGGGCGCAGCCGACTGAGGGCAGGGGTCCGCGGGCCAATCCCCCGCGGACCAATCCCCCGCGGGCCAATCCCCCGCGGATGGGGGTTTCGGCCCTCAGCCCTCGCTGTCGTCGGTCGTGATCCCGACCGGAGGCGCCGGCCGCCGCCGCAGGTCGGCGATCAGCAGGCGCACCACCGTGCCGTAACTGCGGGCGCCGTCGGGGATCCGCATGGTGCGCAGGTAGGAATCGTTCACCCGCTGGGCGGCGCCGCGAACCATGCCCGGGTGCTGGGCCCAGAAAGCGTTGAGAGCGTCCAGATCGCGCCGTGGCCCGGGTCCGAAGGCGGCCCAGGCGCGGTCCCGGTCCTCCGTGCCGGCATGTCTGACGGCTGCGAGCAGATGCCTGGCGGCGAAGAAGGAAGCGGCGTAGGAAAGGTAAGGCTGCCGCCGCTGTCGGGACAGCGCCAGATACGCGGCGAAACTCGCTTCGCCCTCATGAGTGATGGCCCGCTGGTGCGCCTTCTCGTGCGCGGCCGTGAACGCAACGGCGACGTCCGGGGGGCCGGTGTTCACGGTGGGCTCGCCGGTGAAGGGGACGAAGATGCCGCTGATGCCGAGGCGGGACAGGAGTCCCGAAAAGACGGCCGGCTTGACCGGGCTGAGCCTCCGCGGACCGGGGTCGCCCGGGAGCTGCAGGGCGTCGTACGCCTCGTCAATGGCGGTGCTGAGGGTGCCGAAGTCGAGGGGATTCGTCGACACCGCGTGGAGCGGGAGGCCGGCGAGCCGGTGGAGGCGGGTGGTGTCGGCCGCGACGCGGGTGGCCAGGCGGACGAGCTCCGGCTCCTCGATCTGGCCGATCGGGAGACCCAGACGGTGTTCGAGGCGGGGCCGCGCGTAGTTCAGCCCCCACACCGCGACGAAGACGGCGTAGAGGGCGCCGGCTCCGGCGAGCGCGAAGATCGCGGTGTGCGCCAGCCGGCGGAGAGTCGTGGTTTGCGCCGGCGGCGATTCCCCGGTCGCGGCGTTTTGTCGGAAGCGGCCGGTCAACCGCCAGGTGAGGCGCGAGGTGAGGCGCCAGGTGAGGCGCGCGATCACGAACAAGGCGGCGGCCGCGATCAGCAGTTCGGCCAGCGAGAAGGGAACGAGGCCGCTGAGGAAGGAGAACCCGCGGACGACCAGCGGATAGATACCGGTGGTGTAGAGCGCTTCCACCCGTTCCGGCATGGTGAGCGCGCCCTGGAACAGGGCGACCCCGAGGGCGCCGGCCACCAGGCCGGCGAGCACGAGGATCCGCTGCCGGTGCGGACTCTGACGCCGCATAGGCAAACTCTAACCGGGTCCGGCGGGCGCTCCTCTCCGTATTCGACGGGGGGCCGGGTCCGGGTTTCTCCGGGGGCCGGGCCCGGGCCTCTCCGGGAGCCGGATCAGCCTGACTCCGGAGCGTTCGCGCGGAGATTCGCCACCCTTTGCTGCAGGTGACGGGTCGCCTGGGCGTCGAACCGGACTCCGGGAGCGGTAAGCATTCTGCGGCTCAGCCGCTTTGCCATCAGACCGCTCTTCGTGTGGGGGCATTCGGGGGCGATCGTGTGGGTGAGTTCGTGGGCAAGGACGCGGCCGAGGGCGATTCCGAGGCGGCGGGGCTGCGAGCCCGCCAGGTGGCGTTTTGCCCGCTTCCCCTTTCCGTTCCACTCGGTGCGCCGGGCAAGGGGCAAACCGAGCGCCCGCTCGGCGGCCCCGAGCGACAGGAATATCGACCGGCGTTCCCCCTGCACCCCGATCGCTACTCCGATCGCCTCGGGGGCAACGTCCCAGCGGTCCGGGAGCTCGGGATAGAGGGTTGCGGGAATCACCCCCGGGCCTCCGCGGCCGACGAAACGGAGTCCGATTTCGCTCGCCTCGAAAGCGAGGACCACCTCCTCCTGGAGCCGTTCGCGGGTCTCGCGGGAAAGCAGGTGATAGGGGTCATAGAACCGCACCTGGAGCGGCTCCGTCCGAGCGACCGCCGGCAACTCGATCTGCGGAAGGAGGAGGCCGGGAGAAACCGCGGCGGAGTTCGAGGCGGCGGAGTTCGACGCGGTGAGGAGAGCGCCGGAGAGGAGAAGGGGTCGGAGACGAACGCGCATATCCCCGGCAACGAGGCGCCGGCGCTCCGGTTCGGAATTGACCTCGAATTCAAGGAATTGCGGGGATCTTCTGAATTCGCGTTCAAGAGGTTGCGGCGCTGGCGATACTGCCGCCTTCTGACACCATGAGGGCGTGAGCCGCCTGTGGACAAAGTCACGCGGCATTCCCGAGTCAAGAGGGATGGGGGCCGGGTGGACCCGTCCCCCGTCCCTCTCGCTCCGGGGTCTCCGCGGTGCTCGCGCCCCGCTCCGGAAGCCCGAGCCCCGCTCCGGAAGCCCGAGCCAAGAGAGATGGGGGCCGGGTGTCCCCGTCCCCCATCCCTTCCGCTCCGGGGTCTCCGCGGTGCTCGCGCCCCGCTCCGGAAGCCCGAGCCAGAAGGGATGGTGGTCGGGTGACCCCGCCCCCCGTCCCTTCCGCTCCGGGGTCTCCGCGGTGCTCGCGCCCCGCTCCGGAAGCCCGAGCCAAGAGGGATGGTGGTCGGGTGACCCCGCCCCCCGTCCCTTCCGCTCCGGGGTCTCCGCGGTGCTCGCGCCCCGCTCCGGAAGCCCGAGCCAAGAGAGATGGGGGCCGGGTGTCCCCGTCCCCCGTCCCTCTCGCTCCGGGGTCTCCGCGGTGCTTGCGCCCCGCTCCGGAAGCGACCGGCGATGCATCCCGGCTGAACCACTCCGCTTCGCTTTGCTCATCGTTACGCTTCGGTCGGAATACCCTCGGGCCAGTTCTCCCGGTGGGGGCTCCTCCCTCGCGCGCCTTGTCAGCCGGGCCCCCACCGGGAGAACTGGCCCCACCGGGAGAACTGGGCCTCGCCGGTCTCGGTGCTCACGCCACTCTATCCACAGGCTACTAAGCCGATGAGCGGAGCGGGCGGGACGAAACCTCTGGACGTCGCGGTGGTCGGGGGAGGGATCGTCGGCCTGGCGGTGGCGCGCCGCCTTCAGGAAACGGCGCCCTCGCGGTCGATTCTGGTTCTCGAGAAGGAGGCGGACATCGCCCGGCACCAGACCGGAAGGAACAGCGGGGTCATTCATTCCGGGATCTACTACGCGCCCGGTTCGCTCCGGGCCCGGAACTGCCGCCGCGGGGTGGAGCTGCTGCTCCGTTTCTGCCGGGAACACGCAGTTCCCTTCGCCCTTTCGGGCAAGGTGATCGTCGCCGCGAACGAGGCCGAACGGGGCCGGCTCGACGAGTTGCATCGGCGCGGTGAAGCGAACGGCGTTCCCGGCCTCCGCCTGCTGGATCGGGCGGCGCTCCGCGAGATCGAACCCCACGCCGAGGGGGTCGCGGCGCTCCACTCCCCGACCTCCGGGGTGGTCCGTTTCCGTGAGGTGGCGGCGACGCTCCGCCGTCTCTTCGAGACTGCGGGGGGCCGGGTGGAGACCGGCGCGCGGGTGCTCGGGTTTTCCCGTTCTGACGGCGGGACCCGGATTCTCACCACGAGAGGGGATTTCGCCTGCCGGCGGCTCGTCACCTGTGCCGGCCTCCACGCCGACCGCGTCGCGCGACTGGCGGGGGACGATCCGGAACTGCAGGTGGTGCCTTTTCGGGGCGAGTACTTCCGGGTCCGGCCGGAACGGGCCGGGCTGGTGCGCGGGCTGATCTACCCGACGCCCGATCCGCGGTTCCCGTTCCTCGGGGTGCACCTCCACCGAAACCTCGACAAGCAGGTGGACGCGGGCCCGAATGCGGTGCTCGCCCTCGCCCGCGAGGGGTACCGCCGCCGCGATCTGGACCTCGGCGATCTCCGGCAGATGGCGGGCTATTCCGGGTTCCGCCGTCTGGCGCTGCGCGAGTGGCGCGTCGGGGTGGACGAGATCCACCGGTCCCTCTCGAAACGGGCCTTCACCCGGCGGTTGCAGCGTTTGGTGCCGGAAATCCGCGCGGAAGATCTCACCGCCTCGCCCTCCGGGGTGCGGGCGATTGCCGTGCTCCCGGACGGCCGCATCGCGGACGACTTCCGCATCGTGCGCCGCGAGAACCGCATCCACGTGCTGAACGCCCCTTCGCCCGCGGCCACGGCGTCGCTCGCCATCGCCGAGCAGGTGGCGGCCCTGGCCGGGGACTAGGGCGACACCGTCTTCAGGATGAACCGCGCCATGGTCTCCCGCAGGTGGAGCACCAGGTTGTCGTCCCGAACCCCGTGGCGCGACTGCGGATAGACCATCAGTTCGAAGGGTTTCCCGGCCTCTTGCAGGTCGTGGACGAACTGCACGGTGTTCTGGAGGTGCACGTTGTCGTCCATCGTCCCGTGGATCAGCAGCAGGTCGCCGGTGAGGTTCCCGGCCGCCTCGCGCACGGAACTCTGCTGGTAGCCCGACGGGTTTTCGTCCGGCGTGCTCATGTAACGCTCGGTGTACACCGAGTCGTAGTCGCGCCAGTCCACGACGCTGCCGCCCGCGATGCCGGCGCGGAAACGGTCGGACTTGGTGAGCGCGGTGAGCGTCATGTAGCCGCCGAAGCTCCAGCCGTCCACTCCGATCCGGGAGGCGTCCACGAAATCGCGGGAGCCGAGCCAGTCCACCGCCTCGACCAGATCGCTGAGTTCCTGCTCGCCGAAGTTGCCGTACACCGGCCAGGTGGACTCCACCCCCTTGCCGGAGGCGATCCGGTTGTCCACCACGAGGACCACGATCCCCTGCTGGGCGAGGTACTGGAACCACATGCCGCGCGTCCCGGGCCAGGCGTCGCGGACCTGGGGTGCGTGGGGGCCTCCGTATACGTGGACCCAGGCCGGGTAGACGCGCGAAGCATCGAAGCCGTGCGGCCGCACCATCATCGCTTCGAGTTGTGTGCCGTCCGCGGTGGGGATCTTCAGTAGCTCCGGCGGAGAGATCTCGAAGCGGGCGAGGTCTGGAACTTCGCCGCCTCCAAGATCGCGGAGGGCGGCGCCGTCGGCGGCGCGGCGCAGGCTCATCCGCGGGGGGCTGTCCAGATCGTGGGATACGGCCACGTAGTGCTCGACGTTCGGCCCCTCCGGGAAGTTGGCCTGATGCGTGCCCGGCGCCTCGCCCAGCAGGGTCGCGCCGGACCCGTCGAGGGCCACTTTCAGAGTGTCGGCGCCCAGCGACGAGCGGTAGGTACCCGAGGCATACGCCGCCCCGGCCTCTTCGTCCACCGCGTGGAGTCGCCGGACCTCGAAACGGCCTTCGGTGAGCGCGCCGGCCAGCTCGCCGGCCGCGTCGTAACGGTAGAGGTGCTTGAAGCCGGTTCGTTCGCTGAACCAGAGGAAACCGCCGCCACTCGCTTCCGAGAGGAAGTGGGGGGCGCCGTGTCCGTTGACCCAGGGCCCGGCATCTTCCCGCAGCACCCGCGACGACTCGCCGGTCCGCGAGTCCGCCCGGTGGAGATCGAGGAAAGTCTGGGTCCGGTCCTGAACCTGGTACCAGACGTCGCCGTCCGGAGAAAACGCCACGTTCACGATCAGCGTCTCCGCGTTGCCGTAGCCGCCGGGGTTCAACCAGACGACGTCGCCCCCGGACGATGGGACGACGCCGAGACGGACGCGGGGATTCGGGTCTCCGGCCTTCGGATAGGGATAGACCTCGAGTCCCAGGTGGTAGGGGATGTGGTCCACGACGGTGAAACGGGGGACGTCCCGCTCGTCGCTCTGCAGGAACGCGATCCGGCTGCCGTCGGGGCTCCACCAGTGGGCGAAGAAGTTGCCGCGCCCGTAGATCTCCTCCTGATAGACCCAATCGAGCTTCCCGTTCAGGAGGTCGGGTCCGCCCCCGGTGGTGAGCCGGAGATCGCCGCCCGCGAGATCCACGACGTGGAGGTCGTTGTCGCGGATGAAGGCGATGCGGTTCCCGTCCGGCGAGAAGCGGGCCAGTTCCTCGGTCTCCGGGCCCCGGGTCAGCCGGCGGAGGGCGCCCTCGGCCGGCTCCCAGGAGAAAAGGTCGGAAGCCAGGTTCAGGAGCAGCCTTTCTCCGCCGGTGGACATGGTGAGCGACGCCGGCCGCGCCGCCCGGGCAGCCTCTTCTTCCGTAAGCGAGAGCGTCTCAGTGAGCGCCGCGGCCAGGGCGTCCGCGTCGTAAAGAGCCCGGGAGGCGCCGGTAGCGGCCTCCACCACGTTCCAGGAGCGTTCGGCTTCCTCTCCGGCCCCGGTCAGGTAGTGCGTTCCACCGGGCATCCAGCGGACCCGCGGGAGCTCGGGGGAGAACGAGAGCGCCTCCGGACCGTAGAGCTGGCTCAGCTCGATGGGTTCGGTCTGGGCGGGTTCGGTCTGGGCGGGTTCGGTCTGGGCCGATTCGGTCTGGGCGGGTTCGGTCTGGGCTGGGGCTCCGGCGGCGAAGAGCAGGCCGGCGGTTACGAAGAGGGCGATCCGGGTTCTCATGACCCGCCGATTATCCGCCGGGAATGCGGGAACGCCGGCCAGTTCTCCTGGTGGGGGCGGGAACCGCCCCCCGGAGCGGGGCGAGATGCGCAATTTCGCCTCCCCGGACAGCGCTGAAGGTGCCTGGCCCCACCGAAATCCGGGTACGATCGCCCGCTTCTCCCGGAGGGATTTCCGATGCGCAATTCGTTCTGCCGCTTGACTCTCGCCCTCGGCGTCGCCGTTCTCGCCGCGCTTCCAGCGGCCGGATGGCAGTCCGAAACTGCGGTGGTGATCCGGGCCGACCGGCTCATTGTCGGCACCGACGTCCCTCCCATCCTGAACCCCGAGGTGGTCATCGAGGGAGAGCGGATCACCGCTGTCGGCCCCATGGGGGCGATTCCGATCCCGCCGGGTGCGACCGTGCTGGATCTGAGCGGCCACACCATCCTTCCCGGACTCTTCGACTGCCACGTCCACCTCGGCGGCATTCCGGGCGACGGCGGGGACACCCAGAAGATGCGGGAGACGGTCGCCCACGAGGCGATCTACGCGGTGGCGCACGCGAAGATCACCCTGGAAAAGGGCTTCACCAGCGTTCGCAACATCGGCGCGGGGAACTATCACGACGCGGCGCTCCGCGACATGATCGAGCGGGGCGTCGTTCCGGGACCCCGGATCCAGGCGGCGACCTGGGGCGTGGGTTCGACGGGCGGACACGCCGACATCAACGGCTGGAACCCCGACGTGCCGACCCCCGGCTACGCGATGATCGCGGATGGCGCCGACGAACTGCGCCGCGCCGTGCGCTACCAGGTCAAGTACGGCGCCGACGTCATCAAGGTGACCGCCTCCGGCGGGGTGCTTTCGCACGGCGACTCGGTGTACGACCAGGCGTACTCCTTCGATGAACTGAAGGCGATCGTCGAGACCGCGGACATGCTCGACACCCCGGTGGCGGCGCACGCCCACTCGCCGGCGGCCATGAACGATGCGATCCGCGCCGGGGTGGCCAGCATCGAGCACGGAACCCTGATCGACGATGAGGGGATCCGCCTCGCAAAGGAGCACGGCACTTTCGTCGTTCCCACCCTCTACACGCTCGACTACATCATTGACGAAGGGGCCGACAACGACATCCCCGAATACGCCATCCAGAAGGCGAAAGAGATGGCGGCCCAGCAGCGCGAGCGGCTCGCCGCCGCTTTCCACGCCGGCGTGAAGTTCGCCTACGGGACGGACGCCGCGGTGTTCCCGCACGGCAGGAACGCCCGGGACTTCGCCATCATGGTGGATGCGATGGACATCTCGCCGATGGCGGCGATCCAGACGGCCACCATCAACGCCGCGGAACTGCTCCGCTGGGAGGCGGACCTCGGCTCCATCGAGGACGGCAAGCTGGCCGACATCATCGCGGTGGCGGGCAACCCGCTCGACGACATCCGGCTCCTCGAGGACGTGAAGTTCGTCATGAAGGGCGGCGAGGTGGTCAAGAGCCCGTAACAGCCTGTGGCAAAACCCACGCGGCGTTCGACCGGCGATCCATCCCGGCCAAACAACCGGTGATGAAACCCACGCGGCGTTCGCCCGGCGATCCATCCCGGCTGAACCGCGTCGCTGCGCGCCGCTCATCGTTGCGTTTCGGTCGAAATACACGCGGTATTCCTCCCTCACGCGCCTTGTCAACCGGGCGCCTCGCCGGCCTCGGCGCTCCCGTGGGTTCCACCACCGGCTGTTCACCACTCCGCTTCGCTGCGTTCTGCGTTGCGTTTCGGTCGGAATACACGCGGTATTCCTCCCTCACGCGCCTTGTCAGCCGGGCGCCTCGCCCCCACCGGGAGAACTGGCCGGCCTCGGCGCTCACGTGGGTTTCACCACAGGCTGTTAAAGGCCAAGCCGCGACCGGCAGTTCTCAGGGGATAACCGGACTCCCGTCGCCAAATACGAAGGGAACGTGACCGATCGGCAGCGCGGTGATCTTCTCGCGCAACCGGTAGCGCTCGCTCCCCGGATAGATCACCCACCGGTGTTCGAGTCCCAGATCCGCGATGGCGGTGTGCATTGACCGTGTCGTGCCCGGTGCGTCCGCGTACTTGACCTCGAAGCCGTGTCGCTTCCCGCCGTGGGTGATCAACAGGTCGAGCTCGGCTCGGCCCGGGGTGCCCCGGAAGGACGCGTTTCCGAGCCCCAGGCAGGACAGCACCTGCTTGATCGCGAACCCCTCGAAAGACGCCCCCACCTTCGTGTCCGGCCAACTGGTGGTGAGCGATCATGGTCCAGACCGCCGCAGTGTCTCGGTCGGGATCGTGATCCCAGGTCGCGGGAGTAACGTGCCGCGGGTTACTCAGGCGGACGGTCGGTAGGTGACCTCGGTGCCTCAGGCCCACTGCGGACCTCGGCGCGCACTCGCTCAAGCAGCGTATCCACCAGTGCGATCATCGCCTCGCGGTCGATCGGTTCGGCTTCCGGACCGACCCCCTCATACCGAAAGGTCACGGCGTAGGGCGTGAATTCGGCGAGCGGTGCGAAGGGCTCCGTCACCACGGACAGGGCTTCGAGGCGCCTCGCCAGTGTCTCAATGCTGTGCGTCAGCGGATACTGGTCCCCCAGTGCCGCGATCCATGCTTTCAAAGCCTTCTCGGCGGCCTGCTGGAGGTGGAACCCGAAGGACTCTTCCGGCGCTTCGTGATTCATGCTCCGGAGGGTCAGCAGATCGCGCTCCGCCGCTCGAAGCATCGCGTCGGCGCACCTAGGGTCGCTCATAGACGACCCTGCCTTCGCGGAGCGCTCGCGCCAGGACATGGTTCAGCGAATCCCGCCAGTACTCCACATCCTCTCGCGAGTACACGAGGATGTCGGCCGGAACCAGAAATCCAGCGAGCGCCTTGTAGAGCCGCGCCATCTCCTTCACGCGGTCCCGGCCGGGACCGAAGGGTTCCGCCTCCACCACGATCAGGTCCACGTCCGAGTCGGCCCGCGCGTCGCCGCGGCCGCGAGACCCGAAGAGGATGACCTGTTCGGGATCGGCCTCCATTACGAGCGTCTCGACCATCTCGGCGATCACGGCGTCGGTCACCGCAGCGGCCCCAGGAGGATCGGGGTTCCCTTGCACCGCCGCTCGACCCATGGCTGGATGGAGCCTACCGCAGGTCTGCCGGCATTAACGCTCGTGATACCGACGCGCGGCCTGACAGGGACAAAGGGACGGTGTTCCGTGCAAAACGTACCGTCCACGGGACGATTTGCACGGAATAAGGGTTGTAGACCGCGTTTCGCCGCGCTTGCGCGCGGCAGTTGCCGACCTGGAGGTCGGCGGTCTCTCGCAGGGCCGACCTGGAGGTCGGCGGCCAGTTCTCCCGGTGGGGGCCCCTCGCTGGCGGTGCCGCCCGGCCTGTTGGCGGTCTCTTGCCTCAGAGCTCCGCGATGAAGCCTTTCAGGATCTCCAGAAACTCGTCGAGGTGCTCGATGTGGGTGCGGAAGATGCCGATCGAGGGCCGGAGCCAGAAGCGTTCGTTCAGGTAGGTGGCGGTGACGAAGATCCGGCCGTCGGCGTGGAGCGCCGCGACGATCCGGCGGTTGAGTTCATCCGTTTCCTCTTCGGTCCGACCTTCCGGCCGGTAGCGGAAGCACATGGTCGAAAGTTCGGGCTCCGGCCCCACCTCGATGTCCTCCCAGCGACCGAGTTCGTCCTGGAGGTAGCGGGCAAGCCACCACTTCTCTTCGAGCGCGGCCGCGAATGCCTCGGTGCCGTGGAGTAGCAGCGGCAGGAAGAGGCGCATCCCGCGGAAGTGCCGGGTGAGTTCGATCGACCGCTCGGAAGGGGAGACTTCCTTCTGCGGCTTATCAAGGAGATAGGGGGCCTGGAAGCGGAACGTGTCGAAGTGCGCCGCATTCCGGACCACGAGCGCGCCGCTTCCATAGGGAAGAAACAGGCTCTTGTGGGGATCCAGTACGACGGAGTCCGACTTCTCGATGCCCCGGAACAGATCCCGCCGCGCCGGAACGAGCAGGTAGAACCCGCCGTAGGCCGCGTCCACATGGTGCCAGACGCCGGCGGCCCGCGCGATCTCGGATATCGCGTCCAGCGGATCCACCGCGCCGGTGTTCGTGGTGCCGGCGGTGCTGACTACGAGCCAGGGCAGCAGGCCGTCGGCGCGATCCTTCCGGATCTGGGCGGCCAGGGATTCCGGAGCCATGCGGAAAGCGCCGTCCACGGCGACGATCCGGCAGGGCGCCTCACCCACACCCGCGAGGTGGACCGCCTTGCGGACCGAATAGTGCTCCTGGCTGGTCACGTAGATCGATGCCCGGGAGAAGTCGGTTGAGCGGAGTCCCTTGGCCTCGCGGGCGGCGATGACCCCGGTCAGGGTGGCGACGCTTCCCCCTGAAGTCAGCGTCCCTCCGGCTTCTTTCGGGTAGCCCACGATCTCGGCGATCCATTCCACGAGCCGGTTTTCCACGCGGGCCGCTCCCGGCGAGGCGGGGAAATACCCGGCGAATGCATTCCCGACGGCCGCCAGGTAGTCGCCGAGCGCCGATACGAAAATCCCGCCGCCGGGGACGTAGCCCAGATCGCGCGGGGATGCAGGGTTCAGACCCTGCTGCTCGACCTCTCGCCGAACCAGATCCAGGAGTTCGGGAAAGGGGCGGCCTTCCGCGCCGATGGGAAGTTCGGTGATTTCCCGGGATTCCCTCGGCGGAACCCAGGACGGGCCGCTGATCAGGCCCTCCAGAAACTCCTCGGTGTGGCGGATGGTTGCCTCGGTGAGCGTGCGCCGCTCTTCCGCATCCGGCTCGAGCGCACGGGAGCGGCGCCGCAGCGATTCGGCGCGGTTGCGGAACTCGCTCATCGGGCGCTCAGGCGGCGGCTCCCGGGCGCGGGGGCCGCCGCCGGCTCGCGGTGTCGAAGGCCGCCCCGAGCAGGTACCCGGCGCCGCTCGCGGCCGTCAGGCCGATGGCCTTCGGAATCGTTATGCCGGCGGAATACAGCGCGGGCTCGAGGAACCAGTCCCACCCGAACGCCAGATGAATGATCCACAAAACGGTGCCGCCGGCCATCGAGGTGAGCGCGGCGAAGCGTCCGCCGCGTTCCGAGAAGAGTCCTGCGGTCAACGGTACGAACAGCCCCACGAGCGTGAGCTCGTACGCGTCCTCCAGCAGGGAGTACGCATTGAGACCACGAAACGCATAGAAGAGACTCGCCGCACCGACCATCAGGACTGAGAGCCGGCTCAAACGCAAGAGCCCCACCCGGGGCAGGGGGTGGCGGAGCAGGTTCTGCGCCAGTACGGACGCGGCCGATATTAGCGCGCTGTCCACGGTCGACAGGAGCGCCGAAACCACCAGCAAGATGAGCCCCAGTGCTGCGAGGGGACTGAAGAGAATGCGGCCGAGCGCGGCCAGCATGTCGCCTTCATGCCCGGGTAGCAGGAGGCGGCTGGCCAGTCCCAGCATCACCGGGATGGCGCCGAGGCCGAGGTAGAGGCTGCCGGCGATCAGGCAGGCGCGCCGGGCCACCTGTTCCGAGCGTGAGGAGAACACCCGCTGCAGCACGTCCTGTCCGGGGATGTTCCCGAGGGCGCCTGCGATCAGGAGTCCGGACCAGGCGAACAGCGCGGTCATTTCGCTGGGTACGACGGCGAGCAGATCCGGCGGCGTCTCGCGTCCGAGCCGGGCCAGCCCTCCCAAGGCCGATCCGGCGCCCAGTTCGGCCAGGGCGGAAACTCCGAGGGCGATGAGCGCGAAGCCCACGATGACCCCTTGTACCGCGTCGGTGAGGGTCACCGACCACATCCCCCCGATCAGCGTGTAGCCGACGGCAACGGCGGCGACCAACAGGAGACCCGCAGCGAGCGGGATTTGGAAGAGTTCGCCGAGGAGCGCGGCCAACACCGAGAACTGGGCGGCGATCCAGCCGAAAAAGCTCGGAACCATGATGGCGGCCGAGACGATCTCCGCGCTTCGGCCGAAACGGCCGGCGAAGAAATCCCCGAGCGTCAGGAGCCCCTGCCGCCGGAGCGGGGCCGCGTAGAACAGACCGACCAGCAACAAGCAGATCCCAGGACCGATGGGCTCCAGGGCGGCTGCCGACAACCCTACGGACCGGACTTCTTCGGCGGAAGCGAGGAGCGTGCCGGCCCCGAACCAGGTGGCGAGCAGGCTCAGCGAGGCGAGCGGTGTCCCGAGACGCCGGCCGGCGACCAGGTAGTCCGAGAAGTTGTGGACGCGGCGGCTGGAGATCCACGCGATCCCGAACAGAAGGGCGGTGTAGAGCAGCAGTACGGCCCCCGAGATAGCGGCCGGCAACGTCTAACAGCCTGTGGTGGAACCCGGGTGAGCGCCGAGGCCGGTGAGGCCCAGTTCTCCCGGTGGGGCCAGTCCTCCCGGTGGGGGCCCGGCTGACAAGGCGCGTGAGGGAGGAATACCCGGTGTATTTCGACCGAAACGCAACGCAGAACGCAGCGAAGCGGAGTGGTTCAGCCGGGATGGATCGCCGGCCGAGCCCCCACCGGGAGAACTGGGCCGCGCGGGTTTCACCACAGGCTGTTAACCCTTACTGCGCCCCGTGGAGTCGTTCGACGGCCCTTAACCGCTCGGCGGGATCGCGTCCGCCCCACAGCCCGCCGATCAGCATCGCCAACAGACTCACGGGAAGCGCCAGCAGAATGGGACCGATCCCGATTCCGAGCTGTGGGCCCGCGAGCAGCAGCACGGAATAGGTGGTCACTCCGGACACGAGCGCCGAAACGCCGCCCACCAGATTCGCCCGCCGCCACCAGATGCCGAAGACCACCGGCACGAAGAGCCCCGCCGAGAGCAGACCGACGCCGGCGGTATAGAACTGAGTGAGCAACTCGGGCGGCGACCAGGCCCAGTAGAGCGCCGCGGCCCCGACGAGCCAGGTGGTTCCGAGGCGGGCGGCGGCCTGCGCTCGTTTGCTCTTCCGGGACAGGTAGCCGCCCAGCAAGTCGTGGGCGACCGCGGAACTCACCGCCAGCAGGAAGGCATCGGTGGTGGACATCACCGCGGCCAGCACCGCCGCCACCGCGAGCCCGCGCAGCACCGGGGGAAAGTGATCGCCCACGATGCGCAGGAATACCTGATCCGGGTCGGTCAGCCCGGGGAATTCGAGGATCCCCACCGGGGCGATGAGCAGGATCGCCGCCAGGATCATCACGCCGTACATGGCCGTCGCCAGGTTCAGCGAGACCCGGGCGCTTTGCGGATTCCGGGCGGTGGCCACCCGCATCACGATGTGGGGGATCACCGGAATCGCCGAAGCCCAGATCACGAAGTAGCTCAGGTAGCCGGATCCCCCCGGGGGGAGCTGTCCGAAGGCCGGGGAGGCCGCGGTCGCCGCCTGGAGCGACGCGAACGGCGAGCCCGCGGAAAGCGCCAGGATGACGGCGGTAGCCCCCATCAGGAGGAACAACAAAGCCCCCTGCATCACGTCGGTGACCGTTACGGCAACCATTCCGCCGAAGGACACGTAGAGGACGAACACGAGGGTGGCGACGGTGATCGCGGTCCCGTAGTCCACGCCCAGCAGGGCCTCGGCGGTGATCCCGGCGGCCTTCATCTGGGCCACCATGTAGACGGTCAGCGACACCACGATGATCGCCGGGACCAGCGCCCGCACCAGTCCGTGGGGGTAGCGGAAAACCATGAAGTCGGTGATCGTGAATTTCGCCAGTCGGCGAAGCGGCGCGGCGACCAGGATGGTGGCGAGCGGAAACCCGACCACCGCCCCTGCGAACAGCGCGAGCGTTGCGGGAATGCCGTCCCGGTAGGCAAGGCCCAACACTCCGATCAGCGAGCCGCCGCTTGCCAGGCTCGCCATGATTGCGAGCGCGTTGACCCCCGTCCCGACGCGGCGCCCGGCCACCCAGTACTCGTCCTCCGAGCCGAGCACGCGGCGGGTGGCCAGCGCGCCGACCACCACGCATACCAGCAGGTAGGCGAGGACGAGCCAGCGTTCGATCATGGATCCGGGCGGAGTTCCGCCGATTCGTGATTCTCCTGGCCGCTTCCCCTGTCCGGCTCGGCAAGGAGCAACAGGAGAAGCATCGCCGGCGATCCGAGCAGCAGCACCGCCATCAGCCAACCGAAGACCGCGACGCCGAGCACCGACGTTTCTCCGAACACCGGCAGGAAGGCGATCGTCGAGAAGGCGACGAGGGCGAAGAGCGCGACGCGCTCGCGCGGCGGCATCGGAAAGAAGGCTTTCATGCGGGGTCGGCGGGCGCCAAGTGTAGGGGCTGAGGGCCGTCTATGATCCGGCCCGGTTGTCTCGTTGCGCGTCATTACCTGGAACCTGAATTCGATCCGGACGCGCCGGCCTCGCCTGCTCCGTCTGCTCGCAAGACACGAGCCCGACATCCTCTGTCTCCAGGAGCTTCGCGCTCCCGCGGAGGCCTTCCCCTGGCTGGATATCGAGGCTGCCGGCTACCGGGCCGTCGTGCACGCCCAGGCCGCGAGGAACGGGGTGGCCATCCTCGCCCGCGAGTCTCTGGAGGTTCTGGAGCGCGGCCTTCCTCCGTGCCGGGAGCGCGGCGAGGCGCGCCTGCTGGACGTCCGCGCGGCGGGATGCCGGGTGATCACCGCCTACGTACCGAACGGGAAGGCGGTGAGCCGCACCGACGACTGGAAGTACAAGCTGGAATGGCTCGGAGCGCTCCGGGACCATCTTGCCGGCAACGCGGATCCCGCGGAGCCGCTCATCCTCTGCGGAGACTTCAACGTGGCCCCGAAGGACCAAGACGCCGCGGTGGCGGACCCGGGAGGGGTGCTCTGCCACCCGGACGCCCGCACGGCGCTCCGAGGCGTGGTCGCGTGGGGACTGTCCGATGCCTATCGGACGGTCTACGCGGAGGGGGCGGAACCGGAAAAGGGCCTCTACACCTGGTGGGACTACACCCGCCTGGCCTTCGCCAGGAATGTCGGCGCCCGCATCGATCACATCTATCTGACCGGTCCTCTCGCCGGTCGGATCGGATCGGTCCGGGTAGACCGGGACGAGCGGCGTCAGCGGAAGGGTGAGGACATTCCCTCCGACCACGCGCCGGTCCTCTGCGATCTCGAGTTCCCGTAGCGGGAAACCGACCGATCCGGACGAATTCGGTCGTCGGGCGCCGGCCGGCTACACCAGGTTGAGGCCGGGAATGTCCTGGAAATCCTCCTCATTCAGGGACCAGAGCGCGGCGTCCTGCGTGATCGCACACGCCGCGACCGCCAGGTCCGTTTCGCGGCCGCGCGCCCTCCCGAGTCCGGAATAGAGATCGGCCGCGGCCGCCGCGGCGTCGGTATCGAAAGGGACGGCAACGCGGCGAGGCAGAAGCGCCTCCTGATCCCTTAATTCGTCGAGAGTTCTGGGTCCCCGTAGCCACTCGTAGAGGACGGGGGCGGAAATGTTCAGGCGGTGTCCCGCGTCCACGAGAGCGATGAGCCGTGTGAGCGAGGACCTCTGGCCGGCCAGCGCGTCCACGAGCGCCGAGGTGTCGAGATGGACGATCACCGCTCCGGCCGCCAGCCCCGGCGCCGCGCATCGCGGATTTCCCTCAGCTCCGCCTCCACCTCCGCTCGGGACCGGCGGGGTGGCGTGTCGCGCAGGCGATACAGCACTTCCAGCATGCGGAGGCGCTCGGCCTCGCTCAGCCGATCCTTGCGTGCCGCATAGTCGGCGACGGCCTCCCGCACCATCTGGCTCTGGGGAATGCCGAGTCGGCCCGCGATGGTGCGGATCCGGCGCACCGTGGCGTCGTCAAGCGAGTAGGTAACCTTGACCATACCAATACCATAATACCATACTCCGATCGACCGACCCCGCCCCGCTCCAGCTCCGCAAGGTCTCGGAAGCAGGCTCCGGACTCCGCCGCGATCACGCGACCGCGCTCCGTGGCCTGCGAAGAGAATCGCCGGATTCCGGGCTGATCCGACGCGCTGCGGGGGCCGCTGGGCGCCTCCGCCGAACGCCCCGGAACGGGTTTCCGCTGCTTGCATCGGGGGTCGCTCGCCACTATCCTCTTTCAATTGGGCCGGAGCGTATTCGGGGGCGGAAACACCGCCTCGCCACGTCCGGCAAAACGTCCCATGCGCCTAATTCCCATCGTCGCAGCGTGGTCCCTCGGCGTGGGCGCATACCTGCTGCCGCCGGCCGCTGATGCCGAGGAGACGCCGCGCTTCGAGCCGGCGGCGCCCACCATCGCGCCGGCGGCGCCTACCATCGCGTCTGTCCGGAACTGGAGTCCGGAGAGTTCCCCCGGTGGGTCCAAAAACGATGGGTCCAAAAACACTGGGTCCATAAGCACGGAGACGGCCGCCGCGCACAACGGAATGCTGCGGACCTATTGCATGGTCTGCCACAACGACCGGATGAAGACCGGGAACATGTCGCTTGCCGCGTTCGATGCCGGCGAGGCAGTCGCGAACCCGGCCCTCGCGGAGAAGATGGTCTCGAAGCTCCGGCTCGGCATGATGCCGCCGCCGGGGGCCCGGCGGCCGGCGGAGGACCTGCTTGGCGAGGTCGCGGAGTCGCTCGAGACCCAGCTTGACGCGAGCGCCGAGGAAAACCCGAATCCCGGGCGCCGCTCCTTCCAGCGCTTGAACCGGGCCGAATACACCGCGGCGATCGGGGACCTGTTGGACCTCCCGCTGGATGGGGCCAAATACCTCCCGCAGGACACGATCAGCGCGAACTTCGACAACATCGCGGACGTCCAGTTGCTGTCTGCGACGCTCATGGACTCCTACCTGCGGGCGGCCAGCGATATCAGTCATCTCGCGGTCGGGGACCCTGACGCGGTGGCCGCGGAGTCCGGCTACCACGTGTCCCGCTGGGCTGCCCAGTTGGATCTGGTCGAGGGAGCTCCCTACGGAACGCGGGGCGGAATCGTCGTGGACCACGTATTCCCGGCGGACGGCGCGTATCGGTTCCGGGTGGCCTTCCACCACGAGACGACCGGCGCCATTGTCGGCTCGGGATCGAGTTCGCTTCACACGGTCGACACTCCGGAGCAGGTCGAGATCTCGATCGACGGTGAGCGGCTCGCGCTCCTGGACGTCGGTCGCTGGATGCACGTTTCCGACCCCGACGGGGTCAATCTGCGGAGCGAACCGGTCTTCGTGCGGGGTGGCCCGCGCAAGGTGGCCGCGGTTTTCCTGAAGCACTACGAGGGACCGGTCCTCGACCTGATCTCCCCCCACGACTGGTCACTTGCCAGCACCGCGACGTCGAGGACCTACGGCATCCACAACGTACCCCACTTGCGGGATCTGATCATTACGGGGCCCTTCGACGCGACCGGGGTGTCGGAGACCCCGAGCCGCGAGGCGATCTTCACCTGCCGGCCGCTCTCGGCGGAAGAGGCGGGCCCCTGTGCCGAGAAGATCCTGTCGCGGCTCGGGCGTCTCGCGTATCGGCGGAATCTGACCGAGCGCAACCTCAAGGCGCTGATGTCGCTCTATGACATGGGGGCCGCGAGCGTCGGCTTCGAGGAAGGGATCCGGATGGGGATCGAGGGAATGCTCGCGAGCCCCAACTTCGTGTTCCGGATCGAAGAGCCCCTGGACCCGCGGGAGGCGGAGTTCGGGTACCGACTGACGGATACCGACCTGGCGTCGCGCCTGTCGTTCTTCCTGTGGGGGACGATCCCCGACCACGAGCTGCTCGATGCGGCCGAGGCGGGGCAGTTGTCGGATCCTGCGGTGTTCGAGACGCAGGTTCGTCGGATGCTCGCGGACCCGCGCTCGGAAGCGCTGGCGAAGCGGTTCGCGCATCAATGGTTCCGGTTGCAGGATCTGGAGAAGATCAACCCGAACGTTCGGTTGTATCCGGACTTCTACCAGCAGTTGAAGTTGGCGATGGTGGAGGAGACGGAGCGGTTCTTCCATCACCTGGTGTCCGAGGACAAGAGCGTCTTCGACCTGTTCACGGCGGACTACACGTTCGTGAACGACAATCTGGCCGACCACTACGGGATGGAGGGGGTTGCCGGTCCGGAGCACCGTCTGGTGCGGTATCAGAATCCGAACCGGCGTGGGATCTTCGCCCACGGGAGCATGCTGACGCTGACGTCCCATCCGTATCGGACGTCGGCGGTGCTTCGTGGGAAGTGGGTGATGGAGGTGCTGCTCGGGAGTCCGCCGCCACCTCCGCCTCCGAACGTTCCGGACCTGGATGCCGGGGAGTCAGGCGAGACGGTCCGCAAACTCACCGCCCGCCAAGCCCTCGAGATCCACCGGGACAACCCGGCGTGCCGTTCGTGCCACCGGATGATGGATCCGATCGGGTTGGCCCTGGAGCAATTCGACGTGACTGGGCGGATTCGGGTGAAGGACGCGGGCCAGCCGATCGACGCGTCGGGCGAGTTCTACGACGGGACTCCGATCCGTGACATCGGGGACCTGCGGGAGGCGCTGTTGAAGCGTCCGACGCCGCTGCTGCGGACATTCACGGAGAACCTGATGGCGTATGCGCTGGGTCGGCGGGTGGAGTATTACGACCAGCCGCTGATCCGGGAGATCGTTCGGGAAGCGGAGGCTTCGGACTACCGGATGTCTTCGTTCATCCTGGGGGTGGCGACGAGTCCGGCCTTCCAGATGAAGGGCGGGGTCGAAGCCGAGACGGAGACGACGCTCGCCGCGGAGCATGCCGCGGAGCATTAGGAAGCCCTACAGAGAATCAAACCGAGAAGAGTCAAAACGAGAAAGCCAAGAGAGAAAGTCAGTCTGACCACAAGGAGACAGCGATGAACTACCTGACCGGCAAGAGCCTTCCACGCCGTACGTTCCTGCGGGGAGCGGGGGCCACGGTCGCGTTGCCGTTTTTGGACGCGATGGTTCCGGCGAGCGTGATCGCGAAGCCGACGGCGGAGGATCCGACGCGGCTCGTGGCGGTGGAGATCGTCCACGGGGCGGCGGGCAGCAACAAGTACGGTCGTGAGCAGCACCTGTGGTCTCCGGAGAAAGAGGGCGCGGACTTCGATCTGTCGAAGGGTGCGCTCAGCTCCCTGGAGCCGGTCCGGGACTACGTCACGGTCGTGAGCGACTGTGACGTGGAGCCCGCGGAGGCCGAGACGGCGCGGGAGATCGGCGGGGACCACTTCCGCTCGAGCTCGACGTTCCTGACCCAGTCCCATCCAAGGCAGACCGAAGGGTCCGATGTCTTTGCCGGGACCTCGCTGGATCAGATGTATGCGAACCGTTTCGGCCAGGACACGCCGATTCCTTCGATGCAGCTCTGCATCGAGACGGTGGACCAGGCGGGTGGTTGCGCTTACGGGTATGCCTGCGCGTACACCGACACCATCAGTTGGGGGTCGCCGACGGAGCCGCTTCCGATGACACGGGATCCCCGAATCGTGTTCGACCAGTTGTTCGGCGCGGGGGGAACCCCGGAGGGCCGGGTGGCGCGGCAGAAGGCTCGCCGGAGCGTTCTGGACTTCATCGGTGAAGAGGTGCGGACCCTGCAAGAAGCGCTGGATCCGCAGGATTTGCGCCGGATGGACCGGTACCTGACGGACGTCCGGGAGATGGAGCGTCGGATCGAGCGGATCGTGGAACGGAACACGAGCGGGGAGCTTCGTGAGCTTCCGAACGCTCCGTCAGGGGTTCCGGACTCGTTCGACGAGCACGTGAAGATCATGTTCGAGCTGCAGGCGCTGGCGTTCCAGTCGGACATGACGCGGGTGTTCAGCCTCAAGCTGGGCCGGGACGCGTCGAGCCGGGTGTTTCCGGACAGCGGCGAATCGACGGCGTTCCATCCGGCCTCACACCACGGGAATGACGACGAGCGGGTGGAACTCCTGAGCCGGATCAACCGGTATCACGTGAGCCTGATTCCGTATTTCATGGAGAAGCTGCGGAGCATCCAGGAAGAGGATCGGACGCTGCTGGACAAGACGATGATCCTGTATGGGTCTCCGATGGGAGATCCGAACATCCACAACCACAAGCGCGTTCCGTTCTTTGTAGCGGGAGGCGCGAACGGAGCGCTGGAGAACAACCTGCACCTGCGTGCGGAACCCGGGACCCCGCTGGCGAACGTGATGCTCACGTTGCTGCACAAGCTGGGGATGGATGATCTGGAGAGCTTCGGGAACAGCACGGGTGCGTTCTCGCTCTCGCAGGCGGTGTAACCCGGGAGCGGGATCCACATCAGGGACTTTGACCCAAGAGAGGGACGCGGCATGAAGATTGGAAAGCGGAAGATCAAAAAGCGATGGATCGGCCTGGCGGCACTGCTCGCAGTGCTGGGAGTGCTGGTCGGAGCCGGGTATGCGGCGCTGCTCGCGCCGGTGCTGGACGCCGCGAAACGCGGTGACCTGGAGACGCTGAAGGCGGAGCTGCGCTCGGGCGCGGACGTGAACGCGGCGCAGGGCGACGGGTTCACGGCGCTGCACTGGGCGGCGAAGACGGGGAACCGCGAGGTTGCGGAGGTCTTGATCGCGGCGGGTGCGGACATCAGCGCCACCACGCGCCTCGGGAGCCACATGCCGCTGCACGTGGCGGCGGCGGCCGGCCAGGCGGGAGTTGCCGAAGTCCTCCTCGAGGCCGGCGCCCCGATCGCCGAGCCGACCGGAACCGGAGCCCGGGCGATCCACTTCGCCGCGGCTTCCGGCAGCACACCGACCCTCACGGTGCTGGGGAAGCATGGCGCCAACCTCGACGCCGTCGAGCCGCAGTGGGGACAGACCCCGCTCATGTTCGCGGCCGCCGTGGGCCGCACCGCGGCCGTCGCGACGCTTCTGGAAGCGGGCGCCGATCCCTCGATCACCGCTTCGGTACTGGACGTCGCGGCCCGCGCCGAGCGGGATCTCATCGCGCGTCGGGCTCGCCAGGCGCGGATCGACCAGGGACGGGGCGCAGCGGGCGTGATCTACGACGAGCGGGAACGCGACAAGAAGGCCCGGGAGGCCCAGCGACGGGCGCGGGCCGCGGCCGCCAAGGCGGCGAACGAGAAGGGACGCATCGAGGAGGCCCCCGCGACCGCTTCCACGGGAGCCGACGCCGGCACCGGGAAATCCGGTTCCCCGGACCTTGCCGAGGACCTTGCCCCGGACCTGAAGGCGGAGAAGGACGAACACGCCGAGGCGCACGGTCATCCCGAGGACGAACTCGCCAGGGCCAAGGCCATCGAAGAGGCAAAGAAGCGGAGAGCGAGCAGGAAGCGGGACCGGAACCGCCTCCAGCCGCTCCGCTACGCCGAACTGGTCGGGACGCACGGCGGCCTGACGGCTCTGCTGCTCGCCGCTCGTGACGGCCATCTGGAAGCCGCCGTCGCCCTCATGGACGGTGGGGCCGACATCAACCAGCGGGCCGAGGGCCACCGCACCACACCTCTCCTGATGGCGGCGATCAACGGCCACTACGACATCGGAATGGAACTGCTCAAACGCGGTGCGGACCCGAACCTGAAGAACGTCTCCGGCGGCGCTCCGCTGTATGGCGCGATCAACGCCCGCTGGATTTCGCAACCCTTCCATCCCCAGCCCGCGGATCACCTCCGCCAGCAGACCTCGCACATCGAGTTGATGGAGGCGCTCATCGATGCCGGGGCGGACGTGAACTCCCGGCTCGAGCGGAAGCAGTGGTACAGCACCTACAACACCGACCAGCTCGGGGTGAACCGGGCCGGGGCCACCGCCTTCTGGCGCGCGGCCTACGCGCTCGACATCCCCGCGATGAAGATGCTGGTCGCGCGCGGCGCGGACCCCGGGATCCCGACCATCAAGGTTCCCGAGCGGACCCTCCGGGGGCTGACCGACCTGACGGCGGAAGAGCCTGAGGAAGATCCCTCGGGCCTCCCTGAGGTTCTCCACGGGGGCCCCGGGGTCCATCCCGTACACGCCGCTGCCGGCGTCGGGTACGGGCTCGGGCTGGCCGCGAACTCGCATCGCCACGCCCCCGACGCCTGGATGCCCTCCGTGAAGTACCTCGTGGAAGAGCTGGGCGCCGATCCCGACGCCCGTGACCACAACGGCTACAGCGTGATCCACCACGCGGCCTCGCGGGGCGACAACGAGATGATCGAATACCTGATCTCGAAGGGCGCCGACCCGCTGGCAATCGCCCGGACCGGGCAGACCACGGTGGACCTGGCGAACGGGCCGGTGCAGCGGATCAGCCCCTTCCCGGAGACCATCGCCCTCCTCGAGACCTACGGGGCGAAAAACAACAACCGCTGCGTGGGTTGCTGAGGCGCCACGATGGGGACATCCAGGCTGGAAGCGGTTTCGCTGATTCCGGTTCTCTTCGCCGGCCTGCTCGCGTCTTCCGTCGCGGCGGCGGCGCCCGGGCTTGAAGCCCGGCTGGCCCGGCTGGAAGGATCGGAGCCCACCGCTTCCGGGCCGACGGTCGCCACCGTTCGGTCCTGGGAGCCGTCAGCGACGGAGCGCGCCGTTGTGGCGGTGTCCCCCGAAAACGCGGCCGCCCACAACCGGATGCTGCGGACCTACTGCATGGTCTGCCACAACGACCGCATGAAGACCGGGAACATGACGCTCTCCGGTTTCGACGCCGGGAACGCGCCGGAAGATGCCGCCCTCGCGGAAAAGATGGTCTCGAAGCTGCGGCTCGGCATGATGCCGCCGCCGGGGGCCCGGCGCCCCGGAGAGGAGGTGCTCGCCGAGGTCGCCGGGTCGCTCGAAACCCAGCTTGATGCGAGCGCGGAGGCGAAACCGAATCCGGGACGCCGTTCTTTCCAGCGGCTCAACCGGGCGGAGTACACGGCGGCCATCCGGGATCTCCTGGCGCTCGCCGTGGATGCCGCCGAGTATCTGCCGCAGGACACGATCAGCGCGAACTTCGACAACATCGCGGATGTCCAGTTGCTGTCGGCCACGCTCATGGACTCCTATCTGCGCGCGGCGGGCGAGATCAGCCGGTTGGCCGTAGGGGACCCCGACGCCGCACCGGCCGAGACCAGTTACTTCGTTTCCCGTTGGGCTTCGCAGCGGGTTCAGGTCGAGGGAGCCCCGTACGGCACCCGCGGCGGGATCGCAGTGGATCACACCTTTGCCGCGGACGGGAACTACGTCTTCCGCGTTTCGCTGCACCACGAAGTGTGCGGCCCTGTCGTCGGCACCGCCGCCGGAGCGTTGAACTCCGAGGAGAACCCGGAACAGCTCGAGATCTCGATCGACGGAGAGCGGGTCGCGCTCCTCTCCATCGACCCGTGGATGCACACCTCGGATCCCAACGGGGCGACGATGATCACGGAGCCCCTCTTCATCAAGGCCGGTCCCAGGACGGTGGCCGCTGCGTTCCTGCGCCAGTTTGACGGCGCGACGCTGGATCTGATCTCGCCGCACGAATGGTCGCTGGCGAGCACCAACATCGCGCTCACCTACGGGATCCACAGCCTTCCCCATCTGCGGGACATTCTGGTTCGGGGACCGTTCGACACCACGGGGGTGTCGGAGACGCCGAGCCGAAAGGCGATCTTCGCCTGCCGCCCGCTGGCAGCGGACGAAGCACGGCCGTGCGCCGAGGAGATCCTTTCGCGGTTGGGCCGGCTGGCCTATCGCCGGAGTCTCGACGACGAAAGTCGGGCGGCGCTGATGTTGCTCTACGACGTGGGGGCCGAGACGGTCGGCTTCGAAGAAGGGATCCGGATGGGAGTGGAGGGCATCCTCGCGAGCCCGAACTTCGTGTTCCGGATCGAGGAGCCGCTGGACCCGCGGGAGGCGGAGTTCGGGTACCGGCTGACGGATACCGACCTGGCGTCGCGCCTGTCGTTCTTCCTGTGGGGGACGATCCCCGACTACGAGCTGCTCGATGCGGCCGAGGCGGGGCAGTTGTCGGATCCTGCGGCGTTCGAGACCCAGGTTCGTCGGATGCTCGCGGACCCGCGCTCGGAAGCGCTGGCGAAGCGGTTCGCGTATCAGTGGTTCCGGCTGCAGGATCTGGAGAAGATCAACCCGAACGTTCGGTTGTATCCGGACTTCCACCAGCAGTTGAAGACGGCGATGGTGGAGGAGACGGAGCGGTTCTTCCAGCACCTGGTGACGGAGGACAGGAGCGTTTTCGACCTGTTCACCGCGGACTACACGTTCGTGAACGAGCGCCTCGCGAAGCACTACGGGATGGAGGGGATTGCCGGTCCGGAGCACCGGATGGTGTCGTATCAGGACCCGAACCGGCGTGGGATCTTCGCCCACGGGAGCATGCTGACGCTGACGTCCCATCCGTATCGGACGTCGGCGGTGCTTCGTGGGAAGTGGGTGATGGAGGTTCTGCTGGGCAGTCCGCCGCCGCCACCGCCGCCGGACGTTCCGGATCTGGACGCGACGGCAGCGTCGGAGAACGGCCGGGAGTTGACCGCGCGTGAACGGCTGGAGATCCACCGGGACAACCCGGCGTGCCGTTCGTGCCACCGGATGATGGACCCGATCGGGTTGGCGCTGGAGCAGTTCGACGTGACGGGCAGAGTGCGGGTGAAGGACGCGGGCCAGCCGATTGACGCTTCGGGTGAGTTCTACGACGGGACCCCGATCCAGAACATCGGGGACCTGCGGGAGGCGCTGCTGAAGCGTCCGACGCCGCTGCTTCGAACCTTCACGGAGAACCTGATGGCGTACGCGCTGGGCCGGCGGGTGGAGTATTTCGATCAGCCGCTGATCCGGGAGATCGTCCGGCAGGCGGAGGCTTCGGACTACCGGATGTCAGCGTTCATCCTGGGGGTGGCGACGAGCCCGGCCTTCCAGATGAAGGGCGGGGTCCCCGCAGAGATCGAAACCACGGTCGCGGGCGAGCCCTGATCTCCTCCTCTTGGGGGGGCGCTCTCCGGTTCCCGGAGTCGGCTCTCGCAGCAGTTCTCGACCGGGCCGGATGCCCCTTGCGCCGGGACGGTTGATTTCCTATCCTAGTCCGGTTATGGGAGCCCATCGATCCCGTACTTTGTGGGGGGCGTATCCCTGCAACGGCGGGTCCCCAGCCGGTTCCACCCTGGGCCGGATCATCCAAGTCACCCGAGGATCTCGGGCTCTCTACACAGCGACTCCAGCCCCACCGGAACACCGGGACGGCGGGGCGCCCTGACAGGAGAACACCATGAACTATCTGACCGGCAAGAGCCTCCCACGGCGGACGTTCCTTCGGGGAGCGGGAGCAACGGTCGCGTTGCCGTTCCTGGACGCGATGGTTCCGGCGAGCGTGATCGCGAAGCCGACCGCAGAGGATCCGACGCGGCTCGTGGCGATCGAGATCGTTCACGGGTCGGCGGGCAGCAACAAGTACGGCCGATCGCAGCATCTGTGGACTCCGGAGAAAGAGGGCGCGGACTTCGATCTGTCGAAGGGTGCGCTCAGCTCCCTGGAGTCCGTCCGGGACTACGTCACGATCGTGAGCGATTGCGATGTGGAGCCCGCGGAGGCGCGCACGGCGCGTGAGATCGGTGGAGACCACTTCCGCTCGAGCGCGGCGTTCCTGACCCAGTCGTATCCCAAGCAGACCGAGAGTTCGGATGTCTTTGCCGGGACCTCGCTGGATCAGATGTATGCGAACCGTTTCGGCCAGGACACACCGATTCCCTCGATGCAGCTCTGCATCGAGACGGTGGACCAGGCGGGTGGTTGCGCCTACGGGTATGCCTGCGTCTACACCGACACCATCAGTTGGGCGTCGCCGACGGAGCCGCTTCCGATGACGCGGGATCCCCGGATCGTGTTCGACCAGTTGTTCGGCGCGGGGGGAACCCCGGAGGGCCGGGTGGCGCGGCAGAACGCGCGCCGGAGCGTTCTGGACTTCATCGGTTCGGAGGTGCAGCGGCTGAAGGGAGCGCTGGATCCGCAGGATGTGCGCCGGATGGACCGGTACCTGACGGACGTCCGGGAGATGGAGCGTCGGATCGAGCGGATCGTGGAACGGAACACGAGCGGGGAGCTTCGTGAGCTTCCGGACGCTCCGTCAGGGGTTCCGGACTCGTTCGACGAGCATGTGAAGATCATGTTCGACCTGCAGGCGCTGGCCTTCCAGTCGGACATGACGCGGGTGTTCAGCTTGAAGCTGGGCCGGGACGCGTCGAGCCGGGTGTATCCGGACAGCGGCGAATCGATGGCGTTCCATCCGGCCTCGCACCACGGGAACGATCCCGAGCGGGTTGAGGTTCTGGGCCGGATCAACCGGTATCACGTGAGCCTGGTTCCGTATTTCATGGAGAAGCTGCGGAGCATTCAGGAAGAGGATCGGACGCTGCTGGACAAGACGATGATCCTGTATGGGTCTCCGATGGGGGATCCGAACATCCACAACCACAAGCGTGTTCCGTTCTTTGTGGCGGGAGGCGCGAACGGAGCGCTGGAGCACAACCTGCACCTGCGTGCGGAGCCCGGGACCCCGCTGGCGAACGTGATGCTGACGTTGGCGCACAAGCTGGGGATGGATGATCTGGAAACCTTCGGGAACAGCACGGGCGCGTTCTCGCTTTCGCAGGCGGTGTAGCAAGGACCGGAATCCGCAACGAGGACTCTGACCGGAGGGAAGGACGGGGCATGAAGATCAAAAAGCGATGGATCGGCCTGGCGGCACTGCTCGCAGTGCTGGGAGTGCTGGTCGGAGCCGGGTATGCGGCGCTGCTGTCGCCAGTGCTGGACGCCGCGAAACGCGGTGACCTGGAGACGCTGAAGGCGGAGCTGCGTTCGGGCGCGGACGTGAACGCGGCGCAGGGCGACGGGTTCACGGCGCTGCACTGGGCGGCGAAGACGGGGAACCGCGAGGTTGCGGAGGTCTTGATCGCGGCGGGTGCGGACGTCCGCGCCACCACGCGTCTCGGGAGCCACATGCCGCTGCACGTGGCGGCGGCGGCCGGTAAGGCCGGAGTCGCCGAAGCTCTGCTCAACGCCGGCGCCCCTGCCGACGCCATGACCTCTACCGGCGCCCAACCGCTTCACCTGGCGGCAACCGCCGGCGTCCCTGAAACGGTGGTTTCACTTCTCGACCACGGAGCTCCCGTGGATGCGCGGGAAACCGCGTGGGACCTCACTCCGCTCATGTTCGCAGCGGTCCGGGGCCGCGTCGAAGCGATCAAAGCCCTGCTGGACGCCGGCGCGGACGCCTCCGCCACCGCGGATGTCCTGGACGTCGTCGAGCGTTCGCGGTTCGACCGGGAAGAGCGCCGCGAGCGGCAGGCCCGTCTTGCCGAGGTGCGCGGAGGGACCGGCATCATCCAGGCCGAGCGTCCGCTCCCCGCCAACGGGACCGACCGCGTCGGCAAGAGCGGGACCAGCACGGGTGCTGCCGGTCTTCCCCCGGATCCGCTCAACCCGGATCCGCTCAACCCCGACCTGGACGAGAGCCGTGATCCGAACGAGCCGAAGCCCAAGACCTACGAGGAACGCGTCGGCACCCACGGCGGGTTGACCGCCCTCCTGTTTGCGGCCCGCGAAGGCCAGATCGACAGCGCGCTGGCGCTGCTCGACGCCGGCGCTGACTTGAACCAGCGCGCCGAGGGAAGCGGCACCACCCCATTGCTCATGGCGACGATCAACGGTCATTTCGACCTCGCAATGAGGTTGCTCGAGCAGGGCGCCGACCCGACGATGGCGGATTCGCAGAACGCGACTCCGCTCTACGGGACGATCAACACACAGTGGATCCCGAAAGCGCGTCACCCGCAGCCGGCCGACTACCTGCAGCAGGAGGTCTCGCATCTCGAACTCATGCAGGTGCTCATCGACGCCGGTGCCGACGTGAACGCGCGGATCGACAATTCGCTTTGGTACACGGTGTACGACGTGGATCAACTCGGGGTGGACCGCAGCGGAGCGACCGCCTTCTGGCGCGCCGCCTATTCGCTCGACATCCCGGCCATGAAGCTGCTGGTGGCGAACGGGGCGGATCCCCACCTCCCCACGGTCAAGGTGCCGGAGCGTCGTCGTCTCCCGATGCTCATCGAAGAGGGAGCCCCGGATCCGTCGGGCTTGCCTTCCGCCGAGTATGGGGATCCGGCGGTCTACCCGCTCCATGCAGCGGCCGGAGTGGGATACGGCCTCGGACTCGCCGCGAACTCTCACCGGCACGCGCCCGACGCGTGGCTGCCGGCGGTGAAATACCTGGTGGAGGAATGCGGGGCGGATGCGACCGTTCGCGACTACAACGGCTACTCCACGATCCACCACGCGGCGTCGCGCGGCGACATCGAGATGGTGCAGTACCTGATCGACCACGGCGCTGACCCGCTGGCTGTCGCCCGCACCGGACAGACGACCATCGACCTCGCCAACGGTCCGGTGCAGCGCATCAATCCGTTCCCGGAAACGATCGCGCTCCTCGCCAGCTACGGCGCCAAGAACAACAACGCCTGCGTCGGCTGCTGACACCCCGCCGCCGGCCCCTCGTCAGGCCACCGGGATCCGTGTGGCCGCATTTGCCCTTCTTCTGGAGTTTGTTACGCCATGTTCCTGACTGATCCATCGTATCGCCGCCCTCGGCCGGTTTTCCTCGCCGCGATCTGCCTTTCGCTCGCTGCGTTTCCAGCCGCGGCCCAGGACCAGGACTGGGACGCCGTCTCGATCACCAGCGAGGATCTGGGCGGCGGCATCCACGTCCTCTTTGGGAGCGGGGGCAACATCGGCCTGTCCACCGGCTCCGACGGCGCCCTGCTGGTGGATGATCAGTACGCGCCGCTGACCGACAAGATTCTCGCCGCGGTGCGCTCGATCACCACCGATCCGGTGCGCTTCCTGGTGAACACCCACTGGCACGGTGACCATACCGGCGGCAACGAGAACCTCGGAAAGGCCGGCAGCCTCATCGTGGCCCACGAGAACGTCCGGCGCCGCCTGAACCCCGCCGAGTTTGCCGACCTGGTCGGCCGCAGCGACCAGGCGGCCCCCGAAGCCCTGCCGGTAGTGACCTTCGAGCAGGAGGTCACCCTGCACTGGAATGGCCTCGCCATCGAAGTCCGGCACCAGCCTCATGCCCACACCGACGGCGATTCGGCGATCTTCTTCCGAGGCGCGAACGTGGTCCACATGGGGGACCTGTTCTTCAACGGCGCCTTCCCGTTCATTGACGTGGACTCAGGGGGCGGGATCGACGGGTTGATTGCGGCCGCCGAGGCGGTCGCGGAGAGCACCGACGACCAGACGAAGATCATTCCGGGTCACGGCCCGGTCGCGGACCGCGCCACCCTGGTCAAGTACGGGGTAGCGCTCCGCATGGCCCGGGAGCGGATCAGCGAGCGCGTCGAGGCGGGCCAGAGCGAGGACGACGCCGCGGCCGACTACGTCGCACTGGTCACCGGAATCGGAACCGACATCGGCTGGTCTCCCGACGCGGCCGGCTTCGTGAACGCCGAACGCTTCGTCCGCCTGGTCCACCGCAGCCTGTCGTCCCAGTAGCGGCACCGCCGCTCTCCGGGCCGGCATCGCTACTGGAGTAGATGGTGCACCAGTCGGGATAACGCGGGACCACTCTGCCACATCGCGCTTAGGAAAGGGACCGCCGGCCTCCGGCCGGCATCGCCGCCCATAGGGCGGCGAGACACACGAGGCCAGGTGCTATGCGCCCCAGTTTTCGAGTCGCAGCCCGCGAATCCGGCCCATGTGGGCGGTGTTGTCGGTAACCAGGACCGCGTCGAGCGCGAGGGCGTGGGCGGCAATTGCCACGTCGAAGTCCTCGATCCGCTGGCCCCGAGCCTCGAGATCGGCTTTGGTTGTGCCGAAAGCACGGCTGACGTCGGCGGTCCATGGCACTCCGGAGGTGTTCTCCACGAACTTCTCAAGGCGTCCGGCTAAGCGCTGGCGCCGCCCAGACTCCGGCAACCGGGCAATTCCGTACTCGATCTCGGCGATGACGGGTTGTGGAAGCAGCACATCGGTTCTTGCCAGGGAAAACATGCGCTCTGTGACGGATGGTGTGCCCGCCATGGCTAGGGAGACGATGTTCGTGTCGAGGACGTACTTCAAAGTGCCGGAGGCCCCTTGCTCTCCCGATTCGCCTTGATCGCGGCACGCATTTCGGCGAGGACCCTATGGTCTTCCGGATCGTGGCGGGCAGCACGGAGTTCCTCGACGAATGCTGGGCTCCACTCCGTGTCACTACTCAGGGATCGTTCGAGCGCCCGGACGATGTATCGGTTCCGGGTGACTCTCAGATCCTGCGCGCGGCGGTCTACGGCCGCCAGCAGGTCACCCGAGAGGTGGATGGTTGTGCTCATGGATAGAATACTATTCTATCCGAACTACAATTACACCGGCGGGAGATGGTTCAGCGCATTCCGAGTTTTTGGCCGCGGCGGAGGAGGTCCAGGCTCTCGGTGAGCCGCCGGGCTCGGGTTTCGGCCCGCTTGGCGATGCCGATCCAGGTTTCGTAGCGGCGCCGTTCCGAGCGGGGGAGCCTCAACCAGCCGGCGCGCGCCTGCGGATCGCTTTCGAGGGCGGCGAGTAGCTCCGCCGGGACGTCCGGGGGTGCCGAGGTCGCGGGTTTCTCCCAGGCGCCGGACCGTATCGAGGCCTCGACCGCTTCCTCACCGGTGGGAGTCATGAGGCCCCGGGACCTCATTTTTTCGAGCCGCACCCGATTGCTCTCCGACCACCGGCTGTCCGGTTTCCGCGGTGTGAAGCGGTGGGCGTATCGTTCGTCGTCAACGCGCCGTTTGAGGCCGTCGATCCAGCCGAAACAGACCGCCTCCTCGACGGCGTGGTCGTAGGTGAGGGTGGGCCGACCAGCTCGCTGGGCGGTTTTCTTGTAGAAGACGACCCAGACCTCGGGGACCGTGCCGTGGTTGGCGGCCAGCCAACGGCGCCATTCCTGCCGGTTGCGGGGGGTGATCTGTTTCCCGGGGAAGGGGTTCACGGATCCTGGATTCTTTCGCAGCGCCGTCGCCGTCGTCTGGGATGGCTACGGGAGTTTCGCCAGCCTCAGGCTGGCGATGCCGCTCTGAAGAGCGGCGTTCCCATGCGCGGGCGATGCCGCTCTGAAGAGCGGCGTTCCTCCGCGCTGGCGTGCCGCTTTGAAAGGGGGGCGCTCCTGGCTGGCGTTTCGCGCCTCGTTCTACCCCCGGACCTGGCGGCCGTTCTCATCCACGAGGTTGTAGCGGCCGGCGTCTTCGCGCCACTTCCCGGACTGGATGAGGTTTTGGTAGGTGTCGCCCGGAAGGGCGCGGTCGGCGTAGCCGGGCCAGGTCGCGCCGTCGTGGATGTCCTGGAGTCCCTGGCGCATCGCCCCGAGGGCGAGGCGGAGCATCTGCCCCGCGTAGAGGACGAGCGGGACCCGGTTTTCCCGGAGAGTGGTCATGGGTGTGTCGTGGACACTCGCGATCACCGGCCGGCCGGCCGCCTCTGCTACCGCGCCCATGCTCTCGGGAGGCAGTCCGGCAAAGAAGAGGAGGTCGGCTCCGGCCTCGACGTAGGCGGCGCCTCGCTCCGTGGCCTCCGCCTCGCTCTGCCCGATGGAAACGGAATCGCAGCGGGCAACCAGCATCATGCCGGTCTTCCGGGCGTCCACCGCCGCGCGGATCTTGTCCTGCATCGCGCCCACCTCGATCAGCACACCGCCTTCTCCGAGGTGTTTCGCCTGGACGTGATCCTCGATCATCACCGCGGCGAGGCCGCCCCGCTCGTAGCCGCGGACTGCCCGCGCCACCGCGAGCGGGCTGCCGCCCCCGTCGTCGGCGTCCGCGAAGCAGGGAACCGGGACGCTCCCCGCGATGCGGGAGGCGATCTCGATCAGCTCGGTGATGGAGGCGAGTCCGTAATCCGGGACTCCCCAGTTCGCCGCGGACGCGGCGCTTCCGCCGATGAGCACCGTCTCGAAGCCCATTTCGACGATCAGGCGAGCCGAGATGACGTCGAAGGCCCCCGGGCAGATCACCGGGTCTCCGGCGCCGAGCATCGTCCGGAACCGCTGTCCCGGGTCCGGGGCGGCCTCCGAGCCCATGGGGGCGCAGGCTGCCACCCCCGCGCCGAAGGCCGTCCCTCCGGTCGCGCCGAGCGCCGCTCCGCCGGTTCCGGCCGAAAGGCGACGGAGTGCCTCGCGGCGTCCCATTCCGTTGTTCCGAGCTTTGGTCATTCCGTTTCTTCCTCTCTTGGATGATTGGCAGTCCGTGGATAGGGTGAGGTGAGCACCGAGAGCGGCCAGTCCTCCCGGTGGGGGCGAGGCGCCCGGCTGACAAGGCGCGCGAGGGAGGAATACCTGGTGTATTCCGACCGAAGCGCAACGATGAGCGACGCGAAGCGTCGCGGTTCAGGCGGGATGCATCGCCGCTCGCTTCCGGAGCGGGGCGCCAGCACCGCGGAGACCCCGGAGCGGAAGGGACGGGGGACGGGGTCACCCGACCCCCAGCCCTTCTGGCTCGGGCTTCCGGCTCACGCTGTTCACGGGTTGCTAAGTGCGCACCGGAAGCCGATGCTGTGGATCCTGGTATCGGGTCTCGTGAAGTTTCGATAGAAGACGCTGGCGATCCGCTCGTCGCTGTCCGCCCAACTCCCGCCCCGGAAGATCCGGTAGGGAGCGTCTTGCGGCCCGCGCGGGTCCACGGGCGGGCTCACGGCGTAGTACCCGAGGTCGTAGCCGTCCGCGACCCACTCGGCGATGTTGCCGACCATGTCATAGAGCCCGTACCCGTTCGGCGGGAAGGAAGCGACTGCGGCAGGCGCCCCCGGGTGGCCGATCCGCGCCGGCGGGGGAAGCCGGGTCCCCTCCGGCGAGTCTTCTTCGGGGTCGGGCCGATACTGATCCCCCCAGGACCACGACGCTCCCTCAAGGCCGCCGCGCGCCGCCTTTTCCCATTCGGCCTCGGTCGGCAGGCGCTTTCTCCGGAAGGCGCAGTAGTCGTGCGCGTCGTTCCAGTTCACGTTGTACACCGGGAGGTGCGCCTTGTCCTCCGGGAAACGCTGTCGCCAGTGGAAGGGCTCGGGCCGCCCGGTCGAGAGGGTGAATTCCCGATAGGACTCCTGGGTGACTTCCTTCTGGTCCATCCAGAAGCCGGGGAGCGTGACCCGGTGCACCGGCCGGGCGTCCACCCGGTCCCGGGTCTGCCAGTGGATCTCGTCAATCAGCCAGAGCCGGGTCCTCCCCATCCAGAAGTCCCCGGGCGGGACCCAGCAGATGTTCTCGGCGCGATCGTCGCTGCAATGCGCCGGCGGGGGTTCGTTCCCGAACGCCGGTGCCGCCGTCTCTGTGAGGAGAGGGGTCGCCGCCAGCAGCGCCGTGACGAGTTTGCGGATGGCGGGAATCCGGCGCCGCTCCCCCATCCCGCCGGTCAGTGAACTTCCGAGCGGACCCGCGTGGTCGGGATCAGGCGAAGATCTCGGCGATCTCGTCGTCGAACATCATCTCCGACCCGCCGAGGGAGACGGAATCCACGTAGATGTATTCGCGGCCCGAGGGGGTGTTGCGGACCGACTTCCTCCAGTCGATGCCGAGCGCTGAATAGATGGTCGCCACCGTGTTGTCCATGAACGGCTGCCCGGCGTGTTTCCAGCCGGGATCAACGACTTCGGAACCATCCTCGTTGGTCCGCCCGACGACGCGGCCACCCTGAACGCCGCCGCCCGCAAACATCGTGGCGTAGGCGAAACGGTAGTGATCCCGGCCGGCCACCGGATTCATTTCCGGAGTGCGGCCGAACTCGCTGGTGACCACGATCAGGGTCTCGTCCAGCAGCGTCGTGCCCGGCTCGCTGCCCGGCCGGGCGCCGAGGTCGGTGAGCAGGGAGGTGAAGCCCTTGTCCAGCCGCGGACAGGTCGTGTAGTGGTTCCATTGGCGCGACCGGTCGAAGATGCCGGAGTGGTGGTCCCATTTGTCGCCGTCGTAGATATAGATGAATCGGGTGCCGGCATCGGCCTCGATCAGGTTGCGCGCGAGGATGCAGCCAAGCCCGAACTCGTCGGCGCCATAGCGCGCTTTGTCCTCTTCGCTCGCGGCGAAGAGCTTGGGCCAGCGTTCGTCGGTGAGCAGCTCGTAGGCCGACTGGTAGTAGGCGCGGTAGTCGTCTTCCTTGTCGCCCAGCGAGGCCCGCTCCGGGATGGAGACCTCCGCCATCTGGTTCAGCAGGCGGAAGCGCTCCTCCAGAACCCGGCGGCTGCCTTCCACGTCGCCTCCGAAGGAGTCGAAGACCGTCGTGGGATCCAGATCGAGGCCGGAGAACCGCGTGGGCAGGAAGCCGGCGCCGATCGAGCCGGCGCGCGCCCGCGTCAGGTAGGTGCTGACGTAGGTCGGAAAGCTGTCCGTTTCGCGCCGTTCCTTATCGAGTTCCGCAGCGATGATGCTTCCGAAGGCGGGGATTTCCCGGGCGAGCGCCACGTTGAGAGCCCTGCCGGTCTGGGTGTGGTACTGACCGTTGAAGTGGATCAGCTCGGGCGCCCGCATGGAGCGGACAAAGGCGACCTCGTCGACGCGGTCCACGAGGGTGGGGAACAGCGCGCGCGACAGCGAAACCTCGTCGTTGATCTGCACCATGTCGAGGTCCGTGGGGGTCCAGCGGGTCTCTTTGAAGTCCCAGGTGTCCATGGGGCTGATCGCCCCGCCCATCTCGATGAAGATGCAATAGCGGGCGGTCCGGCGCGGATTCGCCTTGCCGTTCGCGTGGGCCTGGAGCGGCCAGATGACCTGGTTCGCGAAGGTTCCGGCCAGCGCCAAGCCTCCGAGTTTCAGGACTTCCCGGCGAGCCGGGAAGAGGTCGGCGACGCGGGGTTCGTGACTACACATAAAGATACATCCAGGGGCCTCAGTGGTTCAGGAGGAACTCGGGAGAGTTGAGGAGCACCCACTGCAGGTTCTGGGCGCCCTGGTGGCGATCCTCGGCGAGCCGCGCGGCGCCGAGTTCCGCTTCGGCCGCCGTCGGCAGGCGTCCGAGCGTCCCCAGGAACAGTTCGTTAACGAAATCTCCGTCGGCCTTGTCCGAAGCAAGCAGGTCGGCCACCCGCCCTCCGGAATCGCTGGAAACCCGGCGGTTCACGACCCCCGACTGCATCATGAGCAGCGCCTGCAGGATCGAACCGCGGTTCCCGACCGGCGCCGGGGTCATCCGGTTGCTCTGGAAGAAGCTCTGCATGAGAGCGTCCACCTCCGCGCCCTCGCCGCGCCCGCGCCGCCCTCCGAGATCGGAGGGCGTGGTGAGTTCCTTGACGCGCCCGACGGTCGTTCCGGCGAACGAGAACTCCGTCGGGACGTCGGTGGCGAGCGCCAGCGAGTCCACGAGCTCCGGCCCGGTCAGCACCCGGACATAGCGGCGGGGGTAGTAGCCGGTCCAGGCTTCGTCCCAGTCCCCATCGAAGTGGGGCGACAGGCCGTAAGTCTCTGACTTCATGATCGTCTTGACCAGGTGCCAGAAGCTGAAGCCGCTCTGCCGGAAGTCCTCGGCCAACGCGTCCATGAGTTCGGGATTCAGGGGACGTGGGGGCAGGGCATCCTCCTCGCCGGCGGCCAGCCGTCCCAGCCGGTCGAGATCGAAGGCGTTGTACGGCTCCACGAAGGCGACCGTCATCAGCTTGCCCCAGACCAGGTTCACGGTGGCGCGCGCGAACTGCGGGTGTTCGGTGAGCATCCGGGCCAGCTCGTCCCGAGGGTTCTCCCCCGGGCGGGGCGTCTCCCCGGTCAGCAGGAAGGCGGGCTCGTAAGCGAGCCCCTCGAGACGGGGGAAGCGTCCCTCGGAGAGGGTGTGGTACGGCGCGTCGTTTCCAGTGTCGTACCCCTTGGCAAGATCGTCCACGAGCAGATCCACCACCACGTTTTTCGACCGATCGTCCCAGGTCGTGATCTGCCGGGCATTGCCCATGAACGCCGAGTGCCGATAGAACTCCTCGCGGGTTCGCTTCGAGAGCCACTCGTTCATTGGCTCGAGGTGCGCCGCGCCGTCGTGGCAGGAGAAGCAGGAGGTGTTGATGCCAAGGAAGATCCGGGAAACGTCTACGTTGAACTGGTCGATCGCGTCCAGCCGGTTGTGGATGGAGTAGTCGTCCGGACCCATGACGATCCGGCTCTTGACCTGGTGCGAGCGCGCCAGCAACGCCAGCGAAGGAACGCTCCCGTGCGCCTTGGCCACTCCGGTGAGGAGGTCGCGTACCACCTCGTCGTAGGGCCGGTCGGTGGTGAGCCACTCCTTGATCCAGCTCTGGAACGGGTTGCGAACCGCGCCTACCTGGTGGGCGAGGCGGAAGAGATCCCCGAAGAACCACGCCCACTGCTCCGCGAATTCATCCGTACCCACCAGTTCGTCCACGAGCCGCGTCCGTTTGTCGCGAGGGTCGTCGGCGAGGAACGCGCGGATTGCTTCCGGCGTGGGAATGAGTCCCGTGGCGTCGAGCATGGCGCGCCTGAGGAAGGCCGCGTCGGAACTCGGAGCGGCGTGGGGGATTCCCAGCGCCTCCTGTTGCGCTCCGAGGATCTCGTCCACCAGGGTGCGCCGTGGAAGAACCTGGCTGACCGGGTCGGCGGCGGCGCCCGCGCCGCGCGGCAGCCGGCCCGCGGCGGCGATCGCCCGGCGCGCCTTCTCGCCCGCCGTCTCGCCTTCAGCGGCGATCCGGTGCGCCCGATCGGCCAGCCGATCCTGAATTTCCTGTGGGTCTTCCTGCTGGTCCGGTGTGCCTTGGCTCGTCGGTGGTTGCGCCACCGCGGAAAGAGGGAAGACCATCGCCGCAGCGGTGATCAAGCCCACGCGTACAGGGGTCAACATAGGGGCGTCAGCATCTCCGAAGAGGTGATTGTATGGAGGGTTCCGAACCCGGGTCAAACGGACCCCGGGACGCGGCAAGTCCGCTTTCTCCGGCCGCCAAAAAACCGGTGGTACGGACCTTGCGCCTAGACTCGGCGCAATGACGATCTCCGCCTCCCCGGACACGATTTCGCGCCTTGCGCCCGCTCCGGCTCTTGCGGCCCTGCTGGTGTGCGTGGCCGTCGTCGCGCTCGCCTCGCCGGCGACCTCCGGATCCGGCCCGGAATCCGGACAGGAGCTGGCGCTCCTGGCGGGATATTGGGAACTCGACCCCGAAGAAAGCGACGATCCGGCCGAGGTGATGCGGCAGGCGGCGGAGCGCGGCGACGAACGGCGAGGCGGCCGCGGCCGCCGCGGGGCCGGCCCGGGACCGGGGGCCCGGGCCGGCATGGAGCGCGGGGGGGCGGCCGGCGGTGGCCCGGGCGGTGGTGGAAACAGCCTGCTGAGCCTGCCGGATCTGCTGGAGATCGAATCGGGTGGCGGCGAATTGCGGCTCGTCCTCGACGAGCGGGTCCAGATCCTCTACCTGGACGGCGAGGAACACGTCCGGGAAGACGGGCGTGGAGGGAAATTCACCAGTGCGGCCGAATTCCGCGGCGGCATCGTGCGGGTGCGGGAGGTCCGGGAGCTGCCGACGGGAAAGCTCGAAGTGTTCCGCACCCTTCAGGCCACGGACGACGTGCTCGTTGTGCGCACCGAACTCAAGATGCCACGGAGAGGGGATCCGGTGCTTCTCCGGAGCGTGTACCGGCGGATCCCGTAGCGGATCCACCTCCGGGCTCGTCGGGTTTTCTCCCGAGCAGACCCCCACCGGGAGAACCCGCCCGGGAAGCGCCGCGGACGGTGCGCCACGCCGCCGGAAGAAACGGCGCGCTGAGCGCAGCGTTCAGAAGCAGAAAGGTCAGGTGGGCGGACAGGCTGTAGGCGAGCAGGGCGGCTTCTCCACCCGGTGAGGCGGCGGCCGCTCCGGCGTGGAAAAAGAGCCAGGCGGCCTGGCTCGTTCCGATGCGCGCCACCGCGATCGGCAGCGCGCCCGCGAGGAAGATGATCGGGAGGGTGGCGAGGAGAGAGCCCACCGGAATCTGGATGCCGAAGGCCCCGAGGGCGAAGTGGTGTCCCACCGCGGCGGCGACGATCAGGGGCGCCTTGAACGCGAGCACCCACAGGTAGTGTTTGAGAGCGGCGTGGCGGAGGGTTCGCAGCAGTCTCCAACGAGGTGGTCCGAGTCCGGCCCCTCGGAGACGGCCGCGCAGGAAGGCGACCAACAGGCAGAGGCCCAGAAAACCGACCGCCGCGGCGGCGGGAACACGGTCGGGCGCCTGGCCGCCCAGAACGACCGCCCCTCCTGCCGCCCAGAGCAGAAGGTGGGCGCGCTGGCCGAGGTCGAGAAAGAGGATCGTCCCGGCGCACTCCCAGTAACCGGAATCCGCGTGCGATTTCGGGCTGTTTTCGGCAACCGCGAAGCGCCGTCCCAGCGTGCCCACCATGGCGGCCTGTGAGGCGCGCCCGTTCCAGAGCGAAACCAGATAGTCCACCGCGCGAACCGCGAGCGAGTCGCGGAAGCTGATCCCGGGAGGGTGGAACCAGCGGAGCACCGCCGTCAGGAGGGCGCCGTCGAGCAAGACGTAGAGGATGGAGACCGGCAGAAGCGCCGCGAAGAAGAGGAGCGGATCGGCTCCCGACAGCGCATCCAGAATCCGGTCCGGCGGGATCCGGCGGAAGAGGAGCGCGAGGATGAGGGCTGCTCCGACGAAAGGGAGCGCCCCCAAGAGAAGCCGCTTCGCCCCGAAACCGGATTCCATGTTTCCGTAAATCCGGTCAGGTTTCTAGCAGCCTGTGGACAAAGTCACGCGGCATTCCCGAGTCAAGAGGGATGGTGGTCGGGTGTCCCCGTCCCCCATCCCTCTCGCTCCGGGGTCTCCGCGGTGCTTGCGCCCCGCTCCGGAAGCCCGAGTCAAGAGGGATCGGGGCCGGGTGTTCCCGTCCCCCATCCCTCTCGCTCCGGGGTCTCCGCGGTGCTTGCGCCCCGCTCCGGAAGCCCGAGTCAAGAGGGATGGTGGTCGGGTGTTCCCGTCCCCCATCCCTCTCGCTCCGGGGTCTCCGCGGTGCTTGCGCCCCGCTCTGGAAGCCCGAGTCAAGAGGGATGGTGGTCGGGTGTTCCCGTCCCCCATCCCTCTCGCTCCGGGGTCTCCGCGGTGCTTGCGCCCCGCTCTGGAAGCCCGAGTCAAGAGGGACCGGGGCCGGGTGTTCCTGTCCCCCATCTCTCTCGCTCCGGGGTCTCCGCGGTGCTTGCGCCCCGCTCCGGAAGCGACCGGCGATGCATCCCGGCTGAAGCACTTCGCTACGCTTCGTTCATCGTTGCGCTTCGGTCGAAATACACTCGGGCCAGTTCTCCCGGTGGGGGCTCCTCCCTCGCGCGCCTTGTCAGCCGGGCGCCTCACCGTTTTCGGTGCTCACGTGACTTTGCCCACCGGCTGCCAGACCGGTGACCATCAGCCCGGCGTGGCGCGCGGGACCCCGGTTCAGCTCCATCAGTAACGAGAGGGCGGCCTCGGCGACGCGGGATCCTCGCAGCGGTCCGGTGGGTACCGCCCGCAACCCGGAGAACGCCGCCGCCCGGGCGGCGGCCTCACAGTTCGCCGGTTCGTCGGCGAATACGAGGACATCCGGTGATGCGTCCCGGGAGGCCGGCTCCGGCAGGCGCCGCAGGACGCCGGCGGCGATCGTCTGGAAGGCGGCGGCGATGCGGACCTTCCGGGCGCCCGTCCGGCGGAGGGTCCGCTCGGCTTCTTCGGCTGCTGAGGTCTCCGGCCGTGAACCCGGTGGCCACATCACGGCGCAGCAGATGACCATTTTCGATTCGAGCGCGGGGCCGACCTCGTGCAGCAGGACCTCCTGCGCGGAAAAAGGCACGCTGAGAAACACTGTTTCTGCAGCGCCCGCCGCCGCCAGATTGGTCGTCCCGGACACAGTGAGTTCCTGTTCCGGGAAAGGAGCGCCGCCCGCGGGATCCAGCCCGCGGCGGACTCGAGTCGCGGCGTCCATGGCTCGGCCCTCATCGCGGGAGCCGATCACCACCTCGGCTCCGCCGACCGCAAGCCTCCACGCGAGCCCGAGTCCGAACCGTCCGCTCCCGCCCAGCACCGCGAAGCGGGGGCCGCTCACTGGAAGAGGTCTTCCCCGCGGTCGCGAATCAGCGAAGCCCCGGTGCCGCGCTGTCCAGCCGGATCCGACGGGAACCCCTTTACCAGGACCGCCGGAATTCGCCTCAACTTGCCCATCACGATGCCCGCGGCTGCCGCCAACTCGTCTCCCACGGCGGTCGTCGCCGACCGGAGTGTGCGGCCGGCAGGATCCTGCTGCCCCCGATAGTCGAGGAGCGAGCAGGCGCCCGCGATCCCGATGGCCACGTTGATCGCTCCCAACCGGAAGGGACGGCCCCACGTATCGGTGATGACGACTCCCAGGGCCGCATCGGTCGCTGAGGACAGCCGCGCGGCAAGCTCGCCTGCCGAACGGTCGGGATCCTCCGGCAGCAGGCACACATGGCCTTCGGGCACGTTCGAGCGGTCCACGCCCGAGTTGGCGCACACAAAGCCGTGACGGGTCTGGGTAATCAGAACCCCGCGCTGCACCCGGACGATGCTGTGCGCCTCGCCCATTACTGCCTGGACCTCGCGTTCGTCCCGTCCGTTCGCGCGGGCCCAGGCGCGGGCGATCTTGGAAGGCCGCATGCGGTCGAGGCGGACCAGGCGGCCCTCCGCCTTGGAAACGACCTTGTGGCACACCACGAGGATGTCGCCGTCGGCGGGGTCCAGGTGCGCTCGGAGCATGCCGTCGAGCAGCAGGTGGGCCAGATCGCATCCGGGTTCGACTTCCGGGATCCCTTCGAGTGGGGTGAGGGTGAGCATGGCCGACGAACAGATAATGCTACCGGTCTGTGGGCGGCGGGAACGAACGAAAACCCAGGAAGTCGTAGTGGACCCGCCGGCGAATCCTGCGGATGAAGTACATCCGGGCGTCCACCGTCATGGTCACTCGCTGCGGGAGCCAGATCCTTCCGTCGAACTGGCTTTCCACCTCGGTGCTCGTCCCGCGGTGGAGACGCCCGAAGAGGCCGGCAACAAAGTTCTCGTCCTGCTGGAGGACGCTCCGAACCCGGGCGATCTGCAGACTCTCCGGATCCACCCATAGCTCGCCCGCGCATTTGGACACGACCGACATCATCCGGTTGGGAGCGTCTTCGAACCCCGGCCGAGGCCGGAAGCGCACAATCTGCATGGGCCGGCCGCGCCAGGTAGCGCCCCGGAACAGTTCTCCCTCGAACATCTCGAGCTCGAGCGCGTCCTTCGCGATCTCGTAGAAGAGGTCCATTCCGTTCTTGGGGAGGACTTCGTAGTCCGGATCCCGGCGTTCCAGGGCCAGGCGGTCCTCTTCGGCCTCCTCCTTTGCCGCTTCGACGGCCCGCCGGTAACGCCGCTCTTCCCGGCGGAACCGCCGCCCGCCGATCGCCTCGCCGTCGAGTTCGAGCAGCTTCCAGAGGTGACGGCCGAACACCGGCTCGTATTCGTAGAGTGCGTTGGCGGTGGAGACGACGTTCCGCTGTTCGTCGAGGGCTTCGGTCGTGATCAGTTGCCGGAAGGTCAGCTGGCCTTCCAGCCGCCGCACGGCCTCGCGGTGTTCCAGCACCCGCGCGAGCAACGCTTCCGCAGCCCGCCTTCCCCCGATCTGAATTTCCTGGGCGGAGGCCTGACTTTGTCCACCGGCTGCTAACGCCAGCGAGATCCAGAGGAGTGTCGCCACCCGCATCAGGAACGGGAGTTTAGGGCGCGGTCAAGGTCAGTCGGGGGCGGCCGTGGGGTTCGGTTACGGTTTGGCAGGCTAATGGCTTTCGGCGGGCTGGACTGGATCGTCTTCGGGCTCTATCTGGCTGCGGTGCTCGCCATTGGTCTGTGGGCGGTCCGCTTCGCGGCGAAGGACAGCGATTCCTTCTTTCTCGCCGGGCGGCGACTTCCCTGGTGGTTGCTCGGGACCTCGATGGTGGCGACCACCTTCTCGACCGATACCCCGAACCTGGTCGCCGAACTTGTCCGGCAGAACGGCGTGGCCGCCAACTGGGCGTGGTGGGCCTTCTGCATCACCGGCATGCTCACGGTGTTTATCTTCGCGCCGCTGTGGCGGCGGAGTCGGCTCACGACGGACCTGGGGTTCTATGAGATCCGCTACTCGGGAAAACCGGCCGCCTTCCTGCGCGGATTCCGCGCGGTGTATCTCGGGGTCTTCTTCAACTGCGTGGTCATTGCCACCGTCACCCTCGCGGGCGCCAAGATCGGCGGCGTACTTTTCGGACTGGACAAGTCGACCGCCGTCCTGATCGCCGGCGTGCTGGCGGCCGCCTACGCGGTGGTCGCGGGATTTTGGGGAGTGGTGGTCACCGACCTCCTGCAGTTCGTCCTGTCCATGGTGGGGGCCGTGGTGGCGGCGGTCTGGGCGCTCGGACACCCGGCGGTGGGTGGTCTTTCGGGGCTGGTGGAGCAGTTCGGGGACCGCCTCGCCATCGTTCCACCGACCGGGACCGAAGCATTCGCGGTCCTGTTCGTGGTGCCGGTGGCGCTCCAGTGGTGGAGCGTCTGGTACCCGGGAGCGGAGCCCGGGGGGGGCGGTTACATCGCCCAGCGGATGCTGGCCGCCCGGAGCGAGAAGGACGCGCTCCGGGGGACGCTCTGGTTCAACATCGCCCACTACACCCTGAGACCCTGGCCCTGGATCCTGGTGGCCCTTGCCTCACTGGCCGTCTATCCGGATCTGGCCGCTCTCCGGGATGCGCTGCCCGGCCTCGACCCGGCGCTTGTCGGCGACGACCTCGCCTATCCCCTCATGCTCCGGCTCCTGCCGCCCGGACTCCTGGGTCTGGCCGCCGCTTCGCTCGCGGGGGCCTACATGTCCACCGTGGACACCCACCTCAACTGGGGCGCCTCCTATGTGGTGGAGGACGTCTACCGGCGGTTCTTCCGGCCCGCCGCCGGAGCTCGCGAATCCGTTGCGGTAGCGCGCGCCGCCACCATCCTCCTGATGGCGGCGGCCGGACTGCTCACGCTCTTCATCGACACCGCGCGGGGAGGTTTCGGGTTGCTGCTCCAGATCGGGGCCGGTACCGGGCCGCTCTTCATCGCGCGCTGGCTGTGGTGGCGCATCAGCGCCTGGAGCGAGATCGCCGGCATGGCGGGATCGCTGGGGGTGGCGGTGTCCCTTCCGCTTCTTGGGATCCAGCCGGGCTCGATTCGGGGACTGGTGATCGGCCTGGCCGCCACTACGGTGATTTGGGTAGGCGCAACTCTGGTGACCCCGGCCGAGTCGAAGGAGACGCTCGACGCCTTCGTCGAGCGAACCCGGCCACCGCGTCCCGGTTGGGACGCCGCCTACGTTCGTACGCGGTTGCGCCCCGAGCCCGTCACCCGCGCTTTTCTCGCGTGGCCGGTGGCCTGCGTGATGGTCTATTCCGTGCTCTTCGGGAGCGGGGCGCTGCTCTTCGGACGCGGTCTCGCCATCACCCTGTCCTGGGCTCTCCTCGCCCTGGCGTCCGCCTTCGCGCTGACCCGGCTGCTATCCGCCCGGAGTTAGCAGCCGGTGGTGAAACCCAGGCGGCCCAGTTCTCCCGGTGGGGGCTCGCCCGGCGATCCATCCCGGCCAAACAGCCGGTAGTGAAACCCACGCGGCGTTCGGCCGGCGATCCATCCCGGCTGAACCGCGTCGCTGCGCGCCGCTCATCGTTGCGTTTCGGTCGGCATACACCCGGGCCAGTTCTCCCGGTGGGGGCTCCTCCCTCACGCGCCTTGTCAGCCGGGCCCCCACCGGGAGAACTGGCCCCACCGGGAGAACTGGGCCTCCCCGGGCTCGGCGCTCACCCGGGTTCCACCACAGGCTGCTAGCGTTCTACCGGCGCCGCCTGCGCACGACGGTGTCGCGGTCGATGAGCTGGACCCGTACCTCCAGTTCGCGCTCGTCGCGCCAGAGCCGCAGGCCGACTTCGTCACCTACCCGGTAGTTCGTTTCGAGGAGAAGCAGGAGGTCGCGCTCCGTACCTACGGCATGTCCGTCTACCGCCAGTAGGTAGTCCCCGCCGTAGCGGATCCGCAGGTTGCCGATTCGTCCAACCTGGCCCGCTCCGCGCAGCCCGGCGCGGTCCGCGGGCCCGCCCCGCGCGACCGCCCGGATCATGAGACCTCCCTCCGGGGGGGCCGCGATTCCGACCCGGCGAAAGTAGGCCGCGAACTGCTCGTTGATCTCCTGGACCGAAATCGCCAGGTGGGGGTGCGGGTATCGGCCGTTCCGGATCAGTTCCGGCACGACGCGCGCCAGCGTGGCGGCGGGAATGGCGTACCCGATTCCCGCGGAGGTCCCGGTGGGGCTCACGATGGCGCTGTTTACACCGACCACCCGTCCATCGAGGTCTAGCAGGGGCCCTCCGGAGTTCCCCTGATTGATGGCCGCGTCGGTCTGGATGATCTCGCCGATGAATCCCCGATCGGGACTCTCGATGATGCGGCCGAGGCCGCTCACGACTCCGGTGGTCAAGGTCTGGTCGAGGCCGAAGGGATGTCCGATGGCCACCACGAACCGCCCTACTTCGAGGGCGTCGGAGTCTCCGAGCGCCAAGGGTTCCGGATCGTTGGCGCCGGCCGCCACTTCGAGGACTGCAAGATCGTTCGAGGGATCGGCTCCCACGAGCCGGGCATCGCGCACTTCGCCGTCGGAGAAGGTGACCTGAAGCTGATCGGCCGCCTCCACGACGTGGTAGTTCGTGACGATGTGCCCTTGGCCGTCGTAGACGAACCCGGAGCCGGTGCCCTGCTGGGTGACCTGGCCCCGGAACCAGTCGTAGCTCTGGATTTCAGCGGTGATGTTCACGACCGCGGGGCTGGCCGTCCGGTAGACCGCCGAGATCCGCCGTTCCAGCTCGATCTGGGCACCCTCGGCGAGGCCTGCGAACACAGCGGCCACCAGGACGGCTGACGCAAGTGTCCGGGTTGGCATGGGGTGCGAAGGTGGTGTTAGCAAGAAACGCGCCGGCGGAATAATTTTGGTAGAGTTATCAACTATGAAAGCCATTTTCAGTATCACAAAGCGGCTCTCGGCGACCGATTTCGGGAAGCTTGGAGCCGCCGCAATTGTCCTCACCGCCGTTGCCGGCTGCACTGGCACTCCCGAGCCCGAGACCCTGACCATCTATTGTGGCCGAGGAGAGTCGCTCGTCGGGCCGGTGGTTCAGGCGTTTCAGGAGGAGACGGGGATCCAGGTGGAGATCCGGTACGGCGGGACCGCGGACCTCGCGGCCCAGATTCTCGAAGAGGGCGACCAGAGTCCGGCGGACGTCTATTACGGTCAAGACGCGGGAGCCCTTGGCCAATTGGCGAGCGAAGGCCGTCTGAGTCCGCTTCCCGAGTCGATCCTTGATCGGGTTTCATCCCGTTTCCGGGATCCGAACGGGCGCTGGGTGGGCACCACCGGCCGCGCCCGGGTGTTCGTCTACAACACCGAACTCCTGACCCCCGAGGATCTGCCGGACACGATCCACGGTCTGACCGATCCTCGCTGGAAAGGCCGCATCGGCTGGGCGCCGACGAACGGATCCTTCCAGGCGTTCGTGACGGCCGTCCGGCGGCTCGAGGGAGAGGACGCTGCCAGGGAATGGCTCGAAGGAGTACTGGCCAACGACCCGGTGGCCTACCCGAACAACTCGGCGATTTACCAGGCGGTTGCGGACGGGGAAGTGGAGCTGGCGCTGTCGAACCACTACTACCTCTTCCGCTTCCTGGTCCAGCAGGGACCGGAGTTCGCCGCGCGGACCGTGAGCCCGGCGGGAGGAGGAGCCGGAGGCCTCATCAACATCTCCGGCGGCGGGGTGGTGAACACGGCGGCCAACCCCGAAGCCGCCGAGCGGTTCCTGGCCTATCTGCTCACGGAATCGGTGCAGGAGCGTTTCGCCCGGGAAACGTTCGAGTATCCGCTGGTTGAGGGGATCCCTACCGATCCCGCGGTGACGCCCCTCTCCGAAATCAATCCGCCGGACCTCGAACTCGGGGATCTGGACGACCTGCGGGGAACGCTCGATCTCCTCCGCGAAGTCGGGGCGATCTGATCGCCCGCGGGGAAAGCACCCCGCATCACCGCCACATGAAGGACACGACACAGTTGCCGAGTTCGCTGCATGCGGGGCGCGTTCCCCACGGGCAAGCAGCCTGTAGACAGAGTCTCGTGGCATTCCCGAGTCAAGAGGGATGGTGGTCGGGTGTTCCCGTCCCCCATCCCTCTCGCTCCGGGGTCTCCGCGGTGCTTGCGCCCCGCTCCGGAAGCCCGAGTCAAGAGGGATGGTGGTCGGGTGTTCCCGTCCCCCATCCCTCTCGCTCCGGGGTCTCCGCGGTGCTTGCGCCCCGCTCCGGAAGCCCGAGTCAAGAGGGATGGGGGTCGGGTGCTCCCGTCCCCCGTCTCTTCCGCTCCGGGGTCTCCGCGGTGCTGGCGCCCCGCTCCGGAAGCGAGCGGCGATGCATCCCGGCTGGCCCCCACCGGGAGAACTGGCCGCCCCGCTTCGCGTGGCTCATCGTTGCGCTTCGGTCGAAACACACTCGGGCCAGTTCTCCCGGTGGGGGCTCCTCCCTCGCGCGCCTTGTCAGCCGGGCGCCTCACCGCTCTCGGTGCTCACGCCACTCTGCCCACCGGCTGCTGATGTCGCGATTCGCGGCGCGATTCGCGACGTCGTTTTTTGCGGGGAGGGGACACCCCTCCCCGCATCCCAATCCCACCCCCGCGGCGCTGCGCGCCGCGAGGTAGCGGCCCGGCAGGTCTCCGGCACCGACTCCTCTGGCCCTCTACGCCGGGGAGCGCCGAACGGCCGCACTGGCCACGGTGATGAGTCACTCATGAACAGCCCTTTCCGGAAACAATGAGCGCTCCGGCCCGGTGGAGCCGCCCGCCTTCCCGGCTTCTCCAGGCCTCGGGCATCTTTGTCGCGGCGATGTGCATCCTGCCGCTCCTCTATCTGGCGGGACGGGCGCTGGGCGGCGGCGGATTGTTCGACGTGCTGCTGAGAGAGCGCAGCATCGGAATCGCTGGCAGGACCCTCCTCCTGACCGCAGCGGTGGCGACGGGGGCCGCCGGGCTCGGGCTGCCGTTGGCCTGGCTCACTGCGAGGACCGACCTCCCCGGCCGGCGAATCCTGACCGGCCTGTTGGCGCTGCCGCTCGCGGTGCCGTCGTACGTGGCGGCCTTTACCGTGGCTACCGCGCTCGGCCCGCGGGGGCTGCTCCAACGCGCGTTGGAACCTTTCACGGGGTGGGAACGGCTTCCGGAGATCTACGGTTTCCCCGGCGCCTTTCTGGTACTCGTGCTGCTCAACTACCCCTACGTGTATCTGGCGGCCCGTGCCCGGTTTGCGGTTATGGATGGATCGCTCGACGATGCCGCGAAAGTGCTCGGCGCCAGCCGCTGGCGGCGCTTCACCCGGGTGACCCTGCCGCTCTTGTCGACGGCCCTGTTGTCGGGCGGGTTGCTCGCGGCGCTTTACACCCTGAGCGACTTCGGAGCCGTCTCGCTGCTGCGCTACGAGACCTTCACCTGGGCCATCTACAACCAGCTCCGCGGATCGCTGGACCGCCACACGGCGGCCGGGCTTGCCCTCCTGCTGGTGTTCGCGACCCTCCTGGTGCTCGCCGCCGCCAGGCGGTTCGAGAGTTCCGCGGGCCCGTCTCCCGGGGCCGTGCAAGCCCGGCCGCCCCGCATCCACGCGCTCGGCGGCTGGAAGTGGGCGGGGCTGCTCCTGTGCCTCCTGGTTCTGCTGCCGGCGCTCGTCCTTCCGGTCGGGGTCTGTGTCTACTGGCTGGTCCAGGCCCCTGTCGGGGCGGTGACCGGGCTCGTTCCCGCGCTGGGACGAACGGGACTCGTATCGCTGCTCGCCGCGGTTGTGACGACCGCGCTCGCCATCCCGGTGGCCTTCCTGACGGTCCGCTTCCCCTCGCCGCGGAGTTCCGCCCTCCGTGCCATCTCGCACATCGGTTTCGGTTTGCCGGGACTCGTCGTCGGCCTGTCGCTCGTCTTTTTCGCGGTGAACCTGGCGCCCTTCCTCTACCAGACGCTGGCCCTGCTGGTCTTCGCGTACGCAGTTCACATGTTGCCGCAGGCGATCGCGCCGATCGAGGCCACCCTCGCGCCGCTCAGCGCGCGGCTCGACGACGCGGCGCGTTCCCTGGGCGCCCGCTGGATGCGCCGCCATCTGCAGATTACGCTGCCCCTGCTCGGCCCCGGCCTGGCGTCGGGACTCGCCCTCGTGTTTCTGACCAGCGTCAAGGAGTTGCCCGCCACCCTCATGCTGGCGCCCACCGGATACACCACTCTCGCTACCACCGTCTGGAGTGCGGCTGAGAACGTTGAACTCGGCCGGGCGGCGGCCGCTTCGCTGATCCTGCTCCTGTTCTGCGCGGTGGCGCTTCTCGTCGTCCTGCGTCCGGGACGTCCACTTCGTCCGGCGGTGCGCTGATGAGTGGTGCGGGCGGCGACGCTGCCCACGAACCGGCGCTTTGTTGCCGGGCGATCGAGAAACGCTTTCGCGGCAACGGGGATCGGGATCCGGACCGCACGGTGCTGGCCGGAGTGGATCTGGATGTCCCTTCCGGCAGCCTGACCGCCGTCTTGGGGCCGAGCGGCGGGGGGAAGACAACCCTGCTCCGCATCGTGGCCGGTCTGGAAACGGCGGACGCGGGAGAAGTGCGGCTGCTGGGGCGGACGGTGAGCGGAAAGGGCGTGTTCGTTCCACCGGAGTCGCGGCGGGTGGGTCTCGTGTTCCAGGAATACGCGCTCTTCCCGCATCTCTCCGCCCTCGGGAATGTGGCCTTCGGAGTGCCGGGACCGGCGGGTCTGTCGCGTGCCTGGGGCGCTCTCCAGATGGTCGGGTTGTCGGAAATGGCAGGGCAGCGGCCCCACGAACTCTCCGGTGGAGAACAGCAACGGGTGGCGCTCGCGCGCGCCCTCGCCCCCGAGCCGGCGGTGGTGCTGCTGGACGAGCCGTTTTCGAACCTCGACGCGCCCCGCCGGGCGGGCGTGCGGGAGGAAGTGGCGCAACTCCTCCGGCGCCTCGGTACGACGGCGGTACTCGTTACTCATGACCGGGAAGAGGCGTTTCTGCTCGCGGACCAGGTCGTTCTCCTGCTGGACGGGAGGGTGGTCCGTTCCGGAAGGCCCGAGGAACTCGCCCGGGATCCCGGAAGCCGCGCCGGCGCGGAGTTCCTCGGGGAGACCAACTTCCTCCCGGGCGAGAGCGACGGCAAGACTGCGGTCTGCGAGATTGGTCGGGTCGAGATCCTGGCGCCGGCTTCCGGTGAAGCGCCGCCCCGGGGTCCGGTCGAGGTCCTCCTGCCGCTCGACGGGCTGCTGGTGGAGCCCTTCGTGGACGAAGAGCGCGCCGCGGCCACCTCCGCGGTGCTGACCCGGACATCGTTCCACGGAGCCTTCCAGCTCATCGAGGCGCGTCTTCCCTCGGGAAACTCCATTGCCGCACGGTCTCCGGCGCGAGAGATCTGGCAGGGGCTCCTCCGGCCGGGACAGCGGGTGGGTCTTCGTCCCGCGGGGCCGGTGCCGGTCTTTCCCGCGTAGCGGCGGGCGCGGGTTGGACCCGCGATGCGGTTGCGCTACGGGCCTTCTCCGCCAACAATGGTCCCTATGTCCGTTCGGTGCCTTTTCGTTCTTCTTTTTTCGGTGGCAACGCTCAGTTGCGGCGGCGGAGCCCAGGATCATCCCTGGAACGCGCTCGACGCCGAGCGGCCCATCGCGGCGTTTGACAGCGTCTTCATTGAAGAGCTGACCTGGATGGAGGTGCGCGACCGGATCGCCGGCGGAGCAACCACCGCGATCGTCGCCACCGGCGGCATCGAGCAGAACGGTCCCTACGTGGTCACCGGGAAGCACAACGTGGTGCTCAGGGCTACTACGGAGGCGATTGCCCGGCGGCTGGGCAACGCGCTGGTCGCTCCCATCGTCAAGCTCGTGCCCGAAGGGGACCACGACCCCCCGACCGGTCACATGCGCTTCCCGGGGACCTTCAGCCTCACCCCGGAGACCTTCGAGATGGTCCTCACCGACGTGGCGCGAAGCCTCGCGACCAGTGGGTTCACCGACATCCTCATGATCGGTGACAGCGGCGGGAACCAGCGCGGAATGGCCGCGGTTGCGGAGCGCTGGAACGCCGAACCGCCGCATGCCGGCGTACGCCTCCATCACATCCTCGAGTACTACCGGGAGGACATCTGGAGCTTCGAACAGCTCAAGGAACTCGGGGTGCACCAGGAGCCGGACGTCCAATCCGCGTCGCGAGCCGGGATCCACGACGACTATCACTACGACGCGATCATGGCGACGGTGGACCCGGGAACGATCCGGGCGCGCGAACGTCGGGCGGCCGGCCTCTTCGAGATCAACGGCGTCTCGCTCGACCCGCTCGATCAGACGATTGCGAACGGGCAGGCGATGGTGGCGCGCCGGGCGGAGATTACGATCGAAGCGTTCCGGAAATCCCTGGAGCGGTAGTTCCCACGGGAAGGGGCGTATCGAGCACCTTCCGGAGACGTTCATCCTTCGAGACCCGCCAAATGCGGGCGTCGAGGTAGTAGTGCTGCATTGCCCAGCCGAGGAGTGAAGCCGCTACCACCTCGGCTCCCAAGGCGCCCCCTCCGTCGCCCGGGGCCCCGGCCACCAGACCTGCCAGCGGCAGCAGCACCTGGTTGAGTAGCCCGGACAGCATCCCGCTCACCGAGTGGACCAGGGGTCCCCGGTAAGCGAGGAAGGTGAACACCAGCCCGAGCGCGAAGTAGATCGCCGGACTCCGGAACGAGAAGGCAGCGGCGCTGTGTCCGGAACGGTAGCGGCGCTTCGCATAGTCCCAAACAAACCGGTGGTACTGGAGGTTGTGGCCGGCGGTGACCAGCGGCACCACGAAGAGGACGAGAAGCGGGTTCGAAAACGCCGCGGCGTGGAGCGGCACGGTGGCGGCCAGGAGCAGCAGTTTGGGGAGATTTCTCGGCTTGCCCTGAAGGTAACGGCGCCACTGGAAGGCGGCGTAGCCGATCACGGCGAGGAGCCAGAGCGATCCCAGCGGCAGGTGGAGCCAGGACCCGAGCGCCCGGCCGCCGATCTCGGTGGCGAATCCCAACTCCGGCAGCCCGCTCCCCCCGTACCAGGGAGCGGTCAGGAACCACCCGATCGGCAGGTAGAAGACGATCGGGAAGACGATCCGATCCACGCGGAGCTCGAACTCGTCCTCCGCCGCCGGATTCCGGCGGGCGTAGAGCCGCAAGAACCCCCAGTGCTGGCGCACCACGTGGTAGTAGGCCCACAGGCGGAAGAAGACCAGGAAGACGACACTTCCGGCGGTTTGCCAGCCGGACGGGAGGACGCCGGCGGAAGCCAGCAGCCGGGGGGCCAGGATGAGGGCCGGGCCAAGCAGGAAGAAGCCGAACGAAGCCAGCAGCACCCCGCCACGAAGGCGCCATTCCTCGGGATCCAGCACCGTGCGGGCCAGGGTGGCGAACAGGTGCGGCGCGTCGAGCAGCACCGCCCAACTCGTGACCACTACCAGTCCCAGGCTCACCGGGAGGGCGAAGTCCCCGACCCGCAGGGTGGCGAAGGCGTCCCGGAGCGGGTTGTCCAGCCCGGCGCCCACCCCGAGGATGAGCGCCAGGTAGGCCCAACCGATGCCGGCCGAGAGGATGATCCAGATCAGGTCCGCCCGGAACCCCATCAACCAATTCCGCGAGAAGGGATTGGCGGCGCTGGAGGTCATCGCCACTCCCGAGGCGCCGCGAGCCGTGGCCTGCCCGCTTACCAGCCTGTGGTGGAACCCGGGTGAGCGCCGAGAGCGGTGAGGCCCAGTTCTCCCGGTGGGGTCAGTCCTCCCGGTGGGGGCCCGCCTGACAAGGCGCGTGAGGGAGGAGCCCCCACCGGGAGAACTGGCCCGAGTGTATTTCGACCGAAACGCAACGTCGAGCGCCGCAAAGCGCCAGTTCTCCCGGTGGGGGGGCGGTTCAGGCGGGATGGATCGCCGCTCGAGCCCCCACCGGGAGAACTGGGCCGCGTGGGTTTCACCACAGGCTGTTACCCCCGGTTTCCTGATCGCCGGGTGGAGAGCCGCGGCCAGAGGGGTGCCCCCGCCTGCGTGGCGAGGACCCGGGCTCCCTGAAAGACGGCGTGCTCGTCGAAGCGGATCGGATCGGCGGACGCGCCGCCCAAGCGTTCAAGAATGCGAGCGGTGGACTTCGGCATGACCGGATGGAGAAGGACGGCGGCGATCCGGGTTGCCTCCGCGGCTTCGTAGAGAGCTTCGTCGAGCGCCTCTCCGGCGTCCGGATCCTTGGCGAGCTTCCAGGGAGTGCGCAAGGTCAGGAATTCGTTGACCGCCCCGACGATCCGGAAGGCGGCGGCCGCCCCGTCGTGAAGACGAAGTCCCTCCATCGCCTCGCGGTAGTCGGCGACCGCCCGGGTCGAGATTTCAGGAAGAGCCGAGCGGGCCGAAGCGGCCAGCCGGCCATCGCGATAGCGGGCGGCCATCGAGGTGATGCGGCTGACCAGGTTCCCGAGCGCGTTGGCGAGATCCGAGTCGTAACGCGCCTCGAAACGGTCCCAGGAGAAGTCACCGTCCTGTCCGTACTGGATTTCGCGGACCAGGAAGAGTCTGAGCGGGTCGGGGCCGAAGTGGTCGCTCGCTTCGAGCGGGTCCACTGCCGTTCCGAGCGACTTGCTCATCCGCTCTCCCTGGAAGTTCACGAAGCCATGCCCGAAGACCTGCCGCGGGATGGGAAGCCCGGCCGCCATCAGCATGGCCGGCCAGATCACGGCGTGGAAGCGGGTGATGTCCTTGCCCACGATGTGGAGGTCGGCGGGCCAGCGCTCCTCCCAGCCTTCCTCGTCGGTCCCGTAACCGGTTGCCGAGAGATAGTTCATGAGCGCGTCGAACCAGACGTACACCACGCTGGCGTCGTCGAAAGGCACCGGGATTCCCCAGCCGGTGCTCGGCCGGCTGACCGAAAGATCGAGGAGCCCCGCTTCGAGGACGTTCGTCAGCTCGTTCCGCCGGGTCTCGGGCTCGATAAAGCTCGGCTGGTCCCGGTACAACTCTAGCAACCGGTCGCGGTACGCCGAGAGGCGGAAGAAGTGGTTCTTCTCGGAGATCCAGTCCGGCTTTGCCCGGTGGAGGGGGCAGGTGCCGTCTTCAAGATCCTTCTCCTGTTTGAAGGCCTCGCAGGAGACGCAGTACCAACCCTCGTACGTTCCCTCGTAGATGCCGCCCCGGGCGCGAATCGCCTTGAGCAGCTTCTGGACCCCCAGGTGGTGCCGCTTCTCGGTGGTGCGGATGAACTCGTCGTAGGAGACGTCGAGCTTCGCCCAGACCGCGCGGAAGGTGTCCTCCATCTTGGCGCAGTAGTCCAGCGGATCGAGGCCCTGTTCTTCAGCCTTCCGGCGCACGTTGAGGGAGTGCTCGTCGGCCCCCATCAGGAAGTGGGTGTCGTACCCCGCGCTCCGCTTGAAGCGCGCGATCACGTCGGCGGTGATCTTCTCGTAGGCCGTGCCGAGGTGCGGCGGTGAGTTGACGTAGTCGATGGCGGTGGTCAGGTAGAAGCGAGGCACGAGGCGGCCGGAATCTTACGCGTGGGGAAGAAGGTTAGGGAACGCCGGTCCTCCGACCGGCACGGCCAGCCGCCGGCTGGCGAAACCGCGAATCGCCGCCAGCGTAGATGGTGCCGCCCCGGTTGACCGCTGCCTGCCGCTCGGACAGACTCGCCCGCCATGGCGAGACGAAACCTCCGGCGGCGCGCCTCCCGCCTGCTTGCACCGCTGGCGGTGCTCTTCCTCGCGGCAGGGCCGGCGACCGCGGCCGCCCAGCTCTCCTCCCGGGAGGTGGCCGACCGGGGCCCGCGGGCCTGGGCGATCACCGGGGGCATGGTCCACGTCGGCGACGGGACCGTCCTGGAGGGAGCCACCGTGGTAATCCGGGACGGGCTGATCGTTTCGGTCGAGGCGGGCGGCGAGGTCCCGGCCGGGGCTGCCGGAATGGATGCGGCCGGGAAGCACGTCTATCCGGGTTTCATCACTGCGCTCAGCGATCTCGGCCTCGGCGGGGGTTCGCCCGACGGCCCGGCCCGGGGGCCACGCGCCGCAGGTGCGGGCGCCGCGCAGCCTCCGCCTCCTTCGCGGGGGCCCGAGGACCGGCCCGACACCTTCTCCTGGCGACTCGCCGCCGACGACCTGCGGGCGAGCGACGAACGGATCGCGGCGCGCCGGAGCACCGGGTTTACCTCGGCGGTCTCGGCGCCGCCGGACGGGATCGTCTCGGGCCGGGCAGCCTTGCTGAACCTGGCCGGCCCCGAAGGAGTCGACTCACGCGATCTGGTGGTCGCTCCGGACGTGGCGGTGGTGGTCCGGCTCGGAACGCGCGGTTTCCGCTCCTTCCCCGGTTCCCTGATGGGGGTGATCGCCTACCTGCGGCAGCTCTTCCTCGACGTTTCGCACTACGGCGAGGTTTGGCGCATGTACGAAGAGGATCCGGCGGGCCTCGTGCGGCCGCGTTACGACCGGACCCTCGCCCCGCTCGCCGCGGCGGCTTCCGGTGACCAGCCGGTGCTGTTGCCGGCGAGCCTCGACAAGGAAGTGCGCCGGATGGTGGGGCTCGCGGAAGAGTTCGGTATTCGCCCGGTCCTCTACGGGGGCCACGAGGCAGGGGAATCCGCGCAGTTCCTGAAGGAGCACGGCGTGCCCATCCTGGTGGATCTGAATTGGCCGAAGGTCGATCCGCAGGCAGACCCCGAAGCGGAGATTCCGCTGCGCACCCTTCGCCTCCGCGACCAGGCGCCGGCCGGCCCCGCAGCGCTCGCCGCGGCGGGGGTCCGTTTCGCCTTCTACCGGGGGGAGAGCCCGGCAGCGGGCGGAGGGCCGCGTGGGCGCGGTGCCTCCGCCGGGAGTTCCGGCGGCGATATCGCGGCGGTCCGGAAGGCCGTCGAGCGCGGCCTCGAGCGGGAGGCGGCGCTGACCGCGCTCACTCTGGCCCCGGCGGAGATCTTCGGGGTGGCGGACCGGGTTGGGACGCTCCAGACAGGGCGGATCGCCAACCTGGTGATCGCGGACAAGGACATTTTCGAGGACGGGGCGAGGGTGGAAACGGTGTTTGTGGACGGAGTGATTCACCGCCCGGACGCGGAGGACGAAGCCGAGACCGAAGACGACGAGCCCGAACGCTCGGCCGATGGCCGCTCCGCCCCGAGCGGGAGCGAGGAGTAACGCAATGCGACTGAAGAGTCTGTTTCTGGCGGCGGCGCTCGCCGCCGCGCCGCTTGCCGCCGCCCCCGTTCAGGAGGCAACCACCGTGATCCGGGGAGCGACGGTGCTCACCGTGACCGGGGGGATCCTGTCGCCGGGAGCGATCCTGATCCGGGACGGGAAGATCGCCGAAGTGGGGGCGAGCGTCGAGGTCCCCGCGGGGGCCGAGGTGATCGAGGCCGACGGGATGTTCGTGATGCCCGGCATCATCGACGCCCACTCGCATATCGCCGCCGAGTCCATCAACGAGGGGAGCGTCTCGGTCTCCTCCATGACCGGGACCGGTGACGTGGTGGATCCCTACGACGTCAACATCTACCGGGAGCTGGCGGGCGGGGTGACCACTTCGAACATCCTCCACGGGAGCGCAAACCCGATCGGCGGCCTGAACGTGGTCATCAAGCACCGCTGGGGAGCGGATGCCGAAGGGCTCGTGTTCGAGGGGGCGCCGCCGGGAATCAAGTTCGCGCTCGGCGAGAACCCGAAGCGGTCCCGCGGCATGCCGGCGGGAGTCGAGCGGCGTTATCCGGCAACCCGAATGGGGGTTCAGGACGTGATCCGGCAGGCGTTCACCGACGCCGAGGCCTACCGCCAGGAGTTCGCCGACTACGAGGTGGCGAAGGCCCGGGGCGAGCGGGTGTTGCCCCCCCGGCGGGACATGAAGCTCGAGCCGCTCGTCGAGATTCTGGAGGGCGAGCGCCTCGTGCATGCCCACTGCTACCGGCAGGACGAAATCCTGCAGCTCCTGCGGCTCGCCGAGGAATTCGGGTTCCGGATCGCGACGCTCCAGCACGTGCTCGAGGGCTACAAGGTGGCGAACGAGATCGCGGCGCACGGGGCAGGGGCTTCAACGTTTTCGGATTGGTGGGGCTACAAGGTCGAGGCCTACGACGCCATTCCCTACAACGCGGCGCTCATGACCGAGCGGGGGATTCTGGTATCCATCAACTCCGACAGCGCGGAGGAAGCCCGGCACCTGAATCAGGAGGCCGCCAAGACCGTGAAGTGGGGCGGCATGACCGAGGAACAGGCGCTCCGCATGATCACCATCAACCCGGCGATTCAGCTCGGGGTCGGGGACTGGATCGGTTCGATCGAGGTGGGGAAAGACGCGGACCTGGCGGTCTTCGACCGCCATCCGCTGAGCACCTACGCGGTGAACCAGATGACCTTCGTGGATGGGGAGATGCTCTTCAGCCGCGAGCAGGATCTGGCGATGCGGGAGAGTGCTGCCGCCGAACGCGCCGAACTCGAAGAGAAGTTGTCCGAGGGGGACGACGCGGAGCCCGGCCCCGGCAGGCCCGGCCCGCGGGGACCGCGGGAAGGAGTCCGGCGATGACCGGTCTTGGAAAAGGCGCGCTTCGGCTCGCCGCGGTTCCGCTGGCGCTCGCACTTGCGGGCGGTCTGGCGACGGCTCAGGAAGAAGAGTCCTGGCTCATCAAGAACGCGCGAATCCACACCCTGGTCGAGGGAGCGGCGCCCATCGAGTCGGGATCCATTCTGATCCGGGACGGCCGGATCGTCGAGATCGGCGACGAGATCTCGGCGCCGGCGGGAGCGACGGTGGTGGACGCCTCCGGGCTCGACGTCTACCCGGGCATGATGGACTCGGTGAGCCAGCTCGGCCTCACCGAGATCGGCTCCGTCAGCGCGACGGTGGACACCGTCGAACTGGGCGAGATGAACCCGCATCTGAAGGCGGCGACCGCGGTCCATCCCTCGAGTGAGCACCTGCCGGTTGCGCGCGCGAACGGCATTACTCACGCGGTGGTGGCTCCGGGCCGGCTTGGAGGCTTCGGCGGCGGTGGGGCCGGCATCAGCGGCCAGGCGTCCATCGTCCACCTCGACGGCTGGACCGTGGAAGAGATGGATCGACGCGTCCGCGGGGATGGTTCTGACCTGGCCCACCTACTCGACCCGGACATTCAACCCGGGCTCGTTCCAGGCCGGACGGCGGTCCTTCAGCGAGGCCGAGGAAGAATACGACCGGGCGGTGGCGGAACTGGCGGCAGTGCTGGACGCGGCGCGGCGCTACGCCGCCGCTGGCGAAGCCGATGCGCGGGAGCGTGACATCCGGCTCGCTGCCCTCGGTCCGGTCGTCGGGGGTGAAATGCCTCTGCTGATCCTGACGCAGGGCGCTCGGGAGATCCGCCACGCCGTCGAGTTCACCAAGGAACAGGGGGTGAAGATGATCCTGCTCGGCGGAAACGAAGCCTGGAAAGTGAAGGAGCTTCTCGCCGAGAACGCCGTCCCGGTGATTCTCGGGCCGACCCAGAGGCTGCCCGGGGAGGAGGACGATCCCTACGACCGGCCCTTCACCACCCCGGGCGAACTGCACGCGGCGGGCGTAACGGTGGCCTTCGCGAGCTTCGGGTCCTCGAACTCACGGCTCCTGCCGTACGAGGCAGGGCACGCGGTCGGTTACGGGCTGCCAGCGGACGCCGCGATCCGCGCGATCACCCTGGTTCCCGCGCAGCTCTTCGGGCTGGAGGCCGACTTCGGAACCCTGGAGGAGGGGAAAGTCGCGAACCTGATCGTGGTCAACGGGGACCCGCTCGAGATCCGCACCGAGGTGGAACACGTCTTCGTGAATGGAGTTCCGGTCTCGCTCGACAACCGGCACTTACAGCTCTACGAGAAGTACCGGTCGCGTCCGAAACCCCCGCAGTAGCAGGCGATTTCGGACCCTCGAGCGGTGCGTTCGGCGACCGGTGACGCCTGTACCCCCTGACCGGTCCCGGCCCCGGTGCTCGCGGGTTCCGATCGGGCTGGCGGCAAACCAGACCGTATCGGACGGCAAGGTGAGCGCATGAGCCGGACGGCAGCCGGGCCGGCCCTTCGTCTCGGCGAGTTCGTTCCCCTCATCGCCCTCCTGATGTCGCTCGTCGCGCTCGCGATCGACACGATGCTGCCGGCGCTGCCCGCGATCGGCCGCGACCTCGGGGTGCCGCGCCCGAACGACACCCAGTTCGTCATCACGGCCTTGTTCGTGGGGCTCGGCTTCGGCCAGATGCTCTTCGGCCCGCTCTCGGACCGCATTGGACGAAGGCCCGCCATCCATGCCGGCCTCGTCCTGTTTATGGCCGGATGCCTCGTGAGCATCTTCGCACCCACCTTCACGGCGATGATCGCGGGCCGTCTCCTGCAGGGCATCGGGGCCGCGGGACCGCGCATCGTGACCCTGGCCCTGGTGCGCGATCAGTACGAAGGCCGCCAAATGGCTCGTCTCATGTCATTCGTGATGGCTGTCTTCATCCTCATTCCCGCCGTTGCCCCGGCCCTCGGCCAGGGGATCTTGTGGCTCGGAGGCTGGCGCTCGATTTTCACCACGTTCTTCGCGATCGCCGCGATCGCCTTCGCGTGGTTTGCGCTGCGCCAGCCGGAAACCCTGCCTGCCTCCCGCCGGCGACCCTTCTCTTTGCGGGACATCGGCAGGGGCATTCTGCAAGTCCTGAAAATCCGGGCCGCGCTCGGTTACACCCTCGCCACTGGGTGCGTATTTGCGCCGTTCGTCGCCTACCTGAGTTCGGCCCAGCAGATCTTCCAGGACGCCTATCGAACCGGGGCGCTCTTCCCGGTCTGGTTCGGAGTGCTTGCGCTCGCGATCGGCGGCGCCTCGCTCGTGAACGGCCGCCTCGTGATGAAGCACGGGATGCACCGGCTCTCGATGGCGGCGACGGTGGCCTTCACCCTGGCCTCGGTTGCGGCGTGGATGCTGCTATTCGCCTTCGAAGGGCTGCCCCCCTTCTGGCTCTTCATGGCCTACCTGCTCGTCGTCTTCCTGTGCTGCGGCGTGCTCTTCGGGAATCTCAATGCGCTCGCGATGGAGCCCCTCGGCCACCTCGCGGGGGTGGGAGCGGCAGTCGTTGCTTCGCTCTCCACGTTCATCGCGGTGTTTTTCGGTGCGCTCGTGGGCCAAAGCTTCGACGGGACCATGTATATCCAGATCGGCGCCTTTGCCGTCTTCGGGGCGGCAGCGTTTGCCGCGATGCGCTGGGCTGACAGCGGTGGAGGCGCACCGGACCCGGCGCCTCTGGAGAGGTAGCAGCATCACCGCGTTCCTCGGGCGGCTCTTCGCCGGCAACACCGATGAGGTGTTAGATTCCGACATCATCCCGACCTTGCCCCCCCGGATTGCCCCCCCGGATCGTCCGCCGCGCCGACCTGGCGATGGACGACCTCCTTCCCCATGTGGTCCTGACGGATCCCGGGACCGCGACGCTTCCCGGAAGCGGGCGCCGCTAATGGCACGGGGACGCGTGCGGCAACTTATTCCGTGGCCCGGTCTCGTGCTGGCGGTGTGCCTCCCCGGTTGCGCGCCCGACTACGACCTGGTGATCCGGGGGGGCACCGTCTTCGACGGGAGCGGGGCGCCGGGCGTCGTCGCCGATGTGGCCATCGACGGGGATCGCATCGTTGCGATCGGCGAAATCGACGGCAGGGGGGAACGGACGATCGATGCCGCCGGCCTCTACGTGGCCCCCGGGTTCATCGACATGCACAGCCACTCCGAGGTCCGGCGCCTGCTCGACGGCGGCCAGGGTCCTTCGTTCGCGTTTCAGGGACTCACGACCGAGATCTATGGGGAGACCTTCTCGATGGGTCCGCGGGGCGGCCGGATCGAGAGCACCCTGCCTGAGGAACTGGAGGGGAAGTGGGAGACCTTGGGCGGGTTCCTCGACTACCTGGAGGAAACCGGCATCGCGATCAACGTGGTGTCCTACGTCGCCTCCGGAACGGTCCGGGCCTACGTCCTGGGCTACGAGGACCGCGCGCCCACCGACGAGGAACTCGAGCAGATGCTGGGACTGGTACGGGACGCCATGTCGGAGGGGGCGTTCGGAGTCTCCGCCGGCCTGAGCTACGTGCCCAACATCTACATGTCGACCGATGAGCTCGCCGCCATCGTCTCTGAGGCAGCCGCGGTTGGCGGCATCTTCGCAAACCACGCCCGCACCATGAACGGCACCGACCCGGAAGCGATCCGCGAGGCCATCGCCATCGGCGAACGATCGGGCGCCCCGGTCCACTTCTTCCACCTGAATTCGATCTCCTCCACCGAGGCGGACACCTTCCTCGCCATCATCGACGAAGCCCGGGATCGAGGCCTCAAGATCACCGGAGACAGCTACACCTATACCTGGGGCATCACCGGACTCAGCGACTACATCCCTGCCTGGGCGCAGGAGGGCGGCGTCGAAGCGATGCTCGAACGGCTGCGCGATCCCGAGGTGCGCGAGCGCATCGCCGGCGACTTCGTCACCGAGCCGCCTTACCTGGCGAACATCGGCTGGCACCGCGTCCGGCTCGGCGTCGACGATCCGGAGGTCAACGGGAAGCTGGTCGAAGAAGTGGCGGAGATGCGGAGCCAACCCGCTGAGGAAGCCTTCATGGACGTGGTTCTGGAGCAGGAGGGCCGCGGCATCGTCATCGACTGGAACAACGAAGAGGACACTCTGCGGCAGGTGCTGGCCCAACCGTACGTGGCCGGTGGAACCGATGGCGGGACCATCGACCTCGACTCGGAGAACCTTCCCCCACTCGTGCATCCCCGGCATCTGGGGACGGTTCCCCGCCTCCTCGGTACCTACGTGCGCGAAGAAGGCCTGCTGAGTTGGGAGGAGGCGATTCGGAAGCTGAGCGGGCTTCCCGCGGAGATCCTGGGACTCGAGGAGCGGGGGACGCTGGTGGAAGGCAACTTCGCCGACCTGGCGATCTTCGATCCGGAGACGATCCGCGGGGTGGCCACCTTCGAAGACCCGTTCCACTACTCGATCGGGATGCGGTACGTCCTGGTGAACGGCGCCCCGGTGGTCGATGAGGGCGAGTACACCCGGGCGCTTCCCGGCCGGGCGCTGCGCGGCCCGGGGTTCGTTCCCGAGTAGTCCGGCGTAGATTCCGCGGCCCTGCGGGCCGGGGTGCGCCACCCCGCTGGGCCGCGTGAGTTTTGCCACAGGCTGTTAATGATCCCGTGGGCAGGAACCGAGCCGTGAAACCGGCCGCCGGAGAGCACTCCATCCTTGAACTCTCGGGCGTCACCCTCCGCTTCGGGGGCGTGACCTCACTCTCGGGTCTCACGATGGACGTGCGGGACGGCGAGCTGCTGGCCCTCATCGGGCCCAACGGGGCGGGGAAGACCAGCGTCCTGAACTGCGTCTCCGGCCTCTACCGCCCGCAGGAGGGAAGCATCACCCTGACCGGCCGCGATGGGGCGCGGCACGCGCTCCACCGACTCGCGCCGCACCGCATCGCGGAGCTGGGCGTCGCGCGCACCTTCCAGAACATCGAGCTCTTCAAGCACATGACGGTGCTTGAGAACCTGATGCTGGGCCGCCACGTGCACATGAAGGGAGGCGTGCTCAGCGGCGGCCTGTACCTGGGCCGCCAGCGCGGCTGGGAGATCGAGCACCGCAAGTACGTGGAGCAGGTCATCGACTTCATGAACCTGGAGCCGCTGCGGAGCGCCGTTGTGGGGAATCTGGCCTACGGAAACCAGCGGCTGGTGGAGATGGCGCGCGCTCTGGCGCTCGATCCGCACATCCTCCTCCTGGACGAGCCAACGGCCGGGATGAACGCCGAGGAGAAAGAGTCGATGGCGCGGTTCATCCTCGACATTCACGAGGAGCAGGGCGTTACCGTGGTGGTCATCGACCACGACATAGACGTGATCATGGATATCGCGGACCGGGTCGTGGTGCTGGATTTCGGGCGCCGGATTGCGCAGGGGAGTCCGAATGAGGTCCGGGACGACCCTGCGGTCATCGATGCCTACCTGGGCAGGAGAGCGGCCGACACCCGGGAACTGGCGGGCGCAGGGGGCGCCGGGAGACAGACGGATGTACGGTCGTGAGCCGAATCTCGCGCGAGGTCGCGAGCGGCGAGAGCCGGGCGCTTTCATGCCGCGACGAGGACTCACCGTGATCGGGACCCTGCCCGCCCTCCTCGCGAATCACGCCGCGAGCCGTCCTGGCGACGTTGCGCTGCGTGAGAAGGAGTTCGGGATCTGGCAGGAGATCACCTGGGCGGAGTACCTGGCGCGGGTGCGGAGTTTCTCACTCGGGCTGACGGAGTTGGGTGTGGAAGAAGGCGACCGGGTCGCGATCATCGGGGACAACCGACCGGAGTGGGTGATCGCGGAGCTGGCCTCCCAGACCGCCGGCATTCTCCCCCTGGGGCTCTATCAGGATGCCATCGCCGACGAACTTGCCCGCATGCTGGAGATCGCCGAGGCGCGTGTCATCGTGGCCGAGGATCAGGAGCAGGTCGACAAGGTGCTGGAAGTGCGGGAACGGCTGCCCGGGCTCGAGTACATCGTCTACTACGAGCCGCGCGGCATGTTCGGCTACCAGGCGCCAGGTTTGATCTCCTTCGAGGAGGTCGAAGCGCTGGGCGACCGACTTCATGGCCGATCGCCCGAGGAGTTCGACCGCAGGCTGGCAGCGGTCCAGCCCGGCGACATCGCGCTGCTCTGTACGACCTCCGGCACGACCAGCGTCCCGAAGCTGGCCATGCTCTCGCACGAGAACCTGCTCGCCATGGCGTCGCAGCTCGAGAGCGTGGATGCGATGCACGCGGACGACGAATTTGTGTCGTTCCTTCCGCTCGCGTGGATCGGCGAGCAGATGGTGGCGGTGGCGAGCGGGTTGCTGGCGGGATTCACGGTGAACTTCCCGGAGGAGACGGCGACCGCGCGCAAGGACACACGCGAGATCGGGCCGGCTTTCCTGATGTCACCGCCCCGGATCTGGGAGAACATGGTCTCGGACGTGCAGGTCATGGCCGAAGACACCACCCGCCTCAAGCGCTGGATCTACCGTTGGTCGATGAAGCAGGGCGTCGCCAGTGCCGAAGCCCGCGTCCAGGGCTGGAGAGTCGGCTTCGCCCGGAGAGTTGGCCACCGACTGGCCGACTGGATGGTGTTCCGTCCCGTCCGCGACCAGTTGGGACTCGCCAGGGTGCGGCGCGCCTACACCGGAGGCGCCGCGCTCGGCCCCGATGTCTTTCGCTTCTACCACGCCATCGGGGTGAACCTGAAGCAGCTCTACGGCCAGACCGAGGTGTCCGGGATCTCCGCGGTTCACCGGGACGACGACGTCCGTTTCCAGACGGTGGGCGTGCCGCTGCCCCGCACCGAGATCCGCATTTCGGAGCAGGGAGAGATCCTCTGCAGGAGCCCCGCTGTGTTTCAGGGCTACTTCCGCAACCCCACGGCGACGGCGGAGACGCTCGAGGACGGCTGGCTGCACTCGGGCGACGCGGGCTACTTCGACGATAACGGCCACCTGGTCGTAATCGATCGCCTGGCCGACGTGATGAGGCTCGCGGACGGGAGCAACTTCTCCCCGCAGTTCGTCGAGAACAAACTCAAGTTCAGCCCTTACGTCGGCGAGGCGGTGGTCTTCGGAGGATCAGGGGCCCCGTTCGTAACCGCGATGATCGCCATCGACATGGAGAATGCCGGACAATGGGCGGAGCGCCGCCGCATTCCTTACACGACCTTCACCGACCTGGCCCGCCGTACCGAGGTGTACGACCTGGTGCGCGAGCAGGTGGCCAAGGTGAACGAGGAGCTCCCACCCGCGGCGCGCATCCACCGCTACCTGCTGTTGCACAAGGAGCTTCACGCGGATGATGCGGAGCTGACCCGCACTCGCAAGGTGAGGCGCCGCCACATCGCCGGCCGCTTCGCGGACATTATCGGCGCCCTGCAGGGAGACGGCGATTCGGTTGCGGTGGCGACCGAGATCACCTATCAGGACGGCCGCACAGCGGCGGTGAAGCACGAGCTTCGCATCCAGACGATGGACGGAACGGGTTAACAGCCTGTGGAGAAAGTCACGCGGCATTCGAACGGCGATGCATCCCGGCTGAAACGGCCCCCCACCGGGAGAACTGGCGCTGCGCGGCCCTCATCGTTGCGTTTCGGTCGGAATACACTCGGTATTCCTCCCTCACGCGCCTTGTCAGCCAGGCGCCTCGCCGTTCTCGGTGCTCACGCCACTTTCTCCAAAGGCTGTTGATGACGAACCGCCGCATCGCATACGGCGAACCGTTTGGGCGAGCTCGAGGCCGCTGAGCATGGACATATTTCTCCAGCTGACGGTATCCGGACTCAGCACCGGGATGATCTACGCGCTGGCGGCGGCCGGCTTCGTGGTCATCTACAAGGCGAGCGATGTCATCAACTTCGCCCAGGGAGACCTGCTCCTGCTGGGGACCTACCTGATCTTCTTCGCGGTGACCCAGTCCGGCCTGCCCTGGAGCCTCGGGGTGCTGGTGACGCTGCTCCTCGCGGTCGCCGTGGCGCTCGCCGTCGAGCGGTTGGTGCTGCGTCCCCTGGTGGGCGAGCCCATCATCTCCATGATCATGGTGACGATCGGGCTCTCGTCCGTCCTCAGGGGGGCCATCAACGCCATCTGGGGCCCGAATCCGCGCGCGTTCGACTCGTTTCTGCCCGCTGGCGACATCGTGCTCGGGCCCGCGACGCTCTCGACCGGGCGAGTGCTCTCCATTCCCATCGCCCTCGCGGTGCTGGCGGGGCTGGGGCTCTTCTTCCGCTACACCCGGGACGGCATCGCCATGCGCGCCATCGCCGACGACCAGCAGGCGGCGCTCAGCATGGGGATCAGCATCCCACGCGTCTTCGGAGTTGCCTGGGGGCTGGCGGCCGCCTCCGCCGCGATCGGCGGGATCATGCTCGGCAACATCGTGGGAGTGAGCCCCAACGTGGCATCCATCGGTCTGCGGGTCTTTCCCGTGGTGATCCTCGGAGGGCTGGACTCGATTGCGGGGGCGTTGGTCGGGGGCGCCATCATCGGGCTGCTCGAGGTCTACATCGGCTTCTACGTGGGGCACGGACTCAACCTGGTGGTCCCGTACCTGGTCTTGATCCTGGTGCTCATGATCCGGCCCTACGGCCTCTTCGGAAAGGAGATCATCGAACGGGTATGAGGACGGCGCAGCGGACCGACCGACGGGCGGCGCTCACCCGATGTAGGCGCATCGCGGTCGCAGCCGGGGAGCGCCCGAGGGGCGCGAGGACATCCCGATGAGCATGGAGTGCGGCGTCTTCCACACGCGCTACGAGTCGGACATGGGTCTCCGCCCGCGGCCCGCCCAGCGCATCCGGCTGGGGGTCTTCGCCCTCTTCGTACTCGTGTTTCCGTTCGTGGCCAGTCCCTACTGGTTAGATCTGGCGAACCAGGTGGCCATTGCCACGGTGGGGGCAATCGGCTTGAACATCCTCGTGGGCTACACCGGGCAGATCTCCCTCGGGCAGGGCGCCTTCATGGCGATCGGGGCATACACCGCGGGACTCCTGACCCTGAACTTCGGCGTCCCCTGGGGCGCGAGCGTGTTCTGCGCCTGCATTGTCACCGCCGCCGCGGGCACCTTCTTCGGGCTCCCGTCGCTCCGGCTCAAAGGGCTCTACCTGGCCATCGCCACGCTTGCCGCCCAGGAGATCGTGGAGTGGGGCATGACCCACTGGACCGCGGTGACGGGCGGTACCGAGGCGATCGTTCTGCCCGCGCCACGTCTTTTCGGCCTGGGCCTGAACAGCAACTTCAACTTCTACTGGCTCGCGGTGCTCACGGCAGCCGGAACCGCGCTCTTCGCGGCCAACCTCTTCCGCAGCCGCATCGGACGCGCCTTCGAGGCCGTGCGCGACCAGGACACCGCGGCGAGCGTCATCGGGGTGGACGTCTTCCGCACCAAGCTGCTGGCCTTCGCGACTTCATCGTTCTTCGTGGGGCTCGCCGGGGCGATGATCGCCTTCTACCGCAACATCATCACCTGGGAGCGCTTCACGCTAAGCACCAGCATTGTCTTTCTGGCGATGATCATCGTGGGAGGCTTGGGCTCGATCCGAGGATCGTTCCTGGGGGCGGCGCTGATCACGCTGCTCCCGGCGATGATCGCCAACCTGGGCCGGACCATCCAGGATATCGCGCCCCAGGCGGCGTCCCTCCTCCCCTATGCGCAGCAGGCCGTGTTCGGGGTCGTGATTATCCTCTTCCTGATCTTCGAGCCCCGGGGACTGTCCAAACTATGGGAGAACGCAAAAGACTACTTTCATATGTGGCCGTTTGCGTACCGGCGCGGCGAGAGCCGGGCCGGCTGAAGAGCGCGATGAGTGAAGACGAGCAAGATGAGTGAAGGATCAAAAAAAGAGATGAGTGACACGACAGGCATGCGGAATCGCCTGGTGGCGGCGGCCCTTCGCGTGACCTCTAGGCGTCAGCGGGCGAGGATGGGCACCGCGATTGCGGCTCGGAGCATCGGCCGTCGCGTGCGGGCGCGGATGGACGGGGCGGTCGCGCTCGGCGCCACCATGTCCCTGTGCGTCGGCTGCGGTGGCGGCGGCGCGGAGTCGGACGACAACAGCATCAAGGTCGGCGCGATCTTCGACCTTACCGGACCCACGGCCGACGTCGGGACCGACTACGGCGACGGCGTGCGCGGCTTCGCCGACTGGATCAACAGTCAGGGCGGCATCGAGGGGCGCCCGATCGACCTCATCTACCAGGACTACGGCTACCAGGTCGACCGCGCCGAGCAGCTGTACAGCCAGTTCGTCGGCGAGGGCGCGGTGATCTTCATGGGATGGGGCACGGGCGACACCGAGGCCCTGCGGTTGCGCATCGCCGAGGACGAGATCCCGTTCAGTTCCGCGTCCCTCTCGCATCGCCTGGGCGACCCGGCGGAGGCTCCCTACAATTTCCTGCTGGCCACGACCTACAGCGACCAGTTTCGCATCGCCCTCGCATGGATCGCCGAGAACCACGGCGAGGGGACGCCCATCGTCGCGCTGATGCACCACGCGAGTCCCTTCGGGCTGTCGCCGGCGCGGCATGGCGGGGCGGAGTTCGCAGAGGCGCTGGGCATCGACCTGACCCTCTACGAAATGCCCCGCGGGGCTGTGGACTTCACCGCCGAGTTCTCGCGCATCCGCCAGAGTGGCGCACAATACGTCGTCTTTCAGAACACTTCGGGGCCGGCGGCGGTGGCTCTCAAGAACGCGCGCAGTCTGGGGCTGGACGTCACCTTCTTCTGTCTGAACTGGTGTTCCAACGCCCAGGTGATCCGGTTAGCCGGCGACGCGGCCGAGGGTGTCATGGGGACGATGCCGTACGCGCCCCTGGGCATGGACGTGCCCGGGACGCGCGTCATCCGGGAGTATCTGGAGTCGAAGGGCGAATCCCCCGAGGGGAAGACCAACGCGTACACGCAGGGATGGTGGACCTTCGCGGCGTTCGCCGAGGGCATGCGGCGGGTGCTCGCTGCGGGCGAGGATTTCACCGGGGCGAACATCAAGGCTGCCTTGGAGACATTGTCCGACTACGACATGGGGGGGGTCACCGCGCCCGTGACCTTCACTCCCACGGATCACCGCGGGTCGAAGGGGCTCCGCATCTTCCGGGTCGAGGGAGGGATGTGGGTGCCGTTCACGGACTTCGTCCAGGCGCCGCGATGACGGATGTCTCCGCCGGCGGGGAAGCCGTCCCGGGAGCCCCGAATGGCCAGCCGGGCGCGGACGCGACACCGCTCCTGAGCCTCAACAACATCGAGGTTCTCTACGATGATGTGATCCTCGTGCTGCGGGGGTTGTCGCTGCGGGTGGCCGAAGGACAGATCGCGGCCCTGCTCGGCTCTAACGGCGCGGGCAAGACCACGACCCTCAAGGCCAGCTCCGGGTTGCTCTACGTGGAGGATGGCGAGGTCAGGGACGGGACCATCGTCTTCGACGGCGAGGAGATCCAGGGGATGGACGCCCACCGCATCGTGGAGAAGGGCATCTTCCAGGTCCTGGAGGGTCGGCGGGTCTTCGAGCATCTGACCGTGCGCGAGAACCTGCTCGCGGGGGGATACACGCGCGGCACCCGGCGCGCCGTCGAGGCCGAAACGGACAAGGTGTACCACTACTTTCCGGCGCTCGCGGAGCGTCGGGGACAGCTGGCGGGCTACCTCTCCGGCGGCGAGCAGCAGATGCTGGCGCTGGGCCGGGCGCTTATGGCCTCCCCGCGGATGATGCTGCTCGACGAGCCGTCGCTCGGGCTGGCCCCGAGGCTCGTGGAAAGGATCTTCGAAACCTTGCAGCGCATCAACCGCGAGGAGGGCACCACGATCCTCCTGGTAGAACAAAACGCCCGCATCGCCCTGTCGGTAGCCGACTACGGGTACATCATGGAGGGGGGACGGGTGGTGCTCGAGGGCGACGCGGAGGAGCTCTCGGCCAACGAGGACGTGAAGGAGTTCTATTTGGGACTGGGCGATGGGGGACGCCGGTCGTACCGGGACGTGAAGCACTATCGGCGGCGGAAGCGATGGCTGTCGTAAGGGGAGCGCGAGCGTCATCAGGCGGCGGCTCCCTGCGGAAGGCGTCCGAGGACTGGAGCGCGCTTCAGGACCTGGTCGCGGCGCGCGCGGTCTCATACGGGGCGGAGCACAGCCGCGAGATCGGACGGCGGCTCGCGCGGGCCGGGGTTGCGCCGGAGGATGTGGGCGGCGTCGCCGATCTGCGGGCGATTCCGGTTCTGACCAAGGACGAACTGCCCGCGCTTCAGGCCGCCGATCCGCCCCTGGGGGGGATGCTTGCGGTGTCTCTCCGATCGCTCGCGCGCATCTATCGCTCGCCGGGGCCGATCAACGACCCGCAGGGGACCGGCGCGGACTTCTGGCGCTTGGGCGCGGCTCTCGAGGTGGCTGGCTTCCGTCCCGGCGAGGTGGTGCTCAACAGCTTCTCGTACCACCTGACGCCGGGCGGCTTGATGCTTGACGGGGGACTGCGTGCCGCCGGGTGCGTGGTGATTTCGGGAGGTGTGGGCGCGGCCGCCGCCCAGATCGAGGCGGCCCGTGCCGTGGGTGCGACCGCGTACACCGGCACCCCCCAGTTCCTCCTGACCCTGCTCGAGCGGGCGGAGGAGTCGGGCCAAGCTCTTGGGTTCAAACGCGCGCTGGTGTCGGGCGCGCCGCTGCCGCCTTCGCTACGCGCCCGCCTCCAGGACAGCTTCGGGGTGGACGTCTACCAGGCCTACGCGGCAGCCGACACGGGGTTGCTAGGGTACGAGTGCGCCGAGAAGGACGGATGGCACGTCGCACCGCAGGTGGTGGTCGAGGTGCTGGTGCCCGGAGACGACCGCCCGGCCGCAGAGGGGGCGACGGGGCAGGTGGTGGTCACCAGCCCGAACGACGTCTACCCGCTGGTGCGCTTCGGCACCGGCGACCTTTCCGCCTGGAAGCGCGCGCGCTGCCGCTGCGGCCGCCCCGACCCCCGCCTGGCGGGCTTCCTGGGCAGGGTGGGGGAGGGGGTGAAGGTGCGGGGAATGTTCGTGCACCCACGCGAGGTGGCTGGGGCCCTGGGGCTCGACCCGGCCGTGGCGCGCTACCAGGCGGTGGTGTCCGCCGAAGGCGCGCGGGACGTCTTCACCGTGCGGGTCGAGGCGGTACCCGGCCGCGTGGTCGACACTGCCGGGCTGGCCGGGCGCATCCAGGAGGCGGTGAAGATCCGGCCGGTCGTGGAGGTGGTTCCCCCCGGGACCATCCCCGACGATCCACGCCCGCTGGTGGATGCACGAGAGGAGTTGGCGACGGATTCAGGCTAGACCCGGACGTTACGTCAAAGGGTCTCAGAATGTATCTTTCGATGATTGTTGAAGTTACGGGTCTGGCGGTCTGGATTCCCGTGGTCCTGGAGCAGGAGGGCCGCGGCATCGTCATCGACTGGAACAACGAGGAGGACACTCTGCGGCAGGTGCTGGCCCAACCGTACGTGGCCGGGGGAACCGATGGCCTCGCCGTCCTGCGGCCCGCCGAGGCGGTGACCGATAGTCGGTGATCCATGACTCGTGTCTGCACCTGCCGCCGGGCGACCCCGCGCACATTTCCCCTGGGGTTGACCGACTTGATGCGACGGAAATCCTGTGCAAGACTTAGGCTAGCTTAGCTAAGGAATCCGTCCATGAAGGTAAACATGCACGAGGCCAAGTCCCAACTCTCCCGGTTGGGGCGTCTGGCTTGGGAGGGAGAGGAAGTCGTGATCGCCAGGGCGGGAGAGCCGTATCTGCGGCTTGAGCCTTACCGGGAGCGCCGCGAGGAGCGGAAGCTGGGAGGCTATGAGGGGCGGATCTGGATGTCTCCGAACTTTGACGATCCCATCCCGGAACTCGAGGAGGAGATCGAAAACTCGAAGATCTTCCCGGATGAAGGCTGACCGTGGCCCGTTTGCTGCTGGACACTCACGCCTTCGTATGGGCGCTGTCCGATGTGAAGCGGCTACGAGAGAGTGCTCGGGCCGCGATCGTTGATCCGCGGAACGACGTCTTCGTCAGCGCGGTGACGGCGTGGGAAATCACGGTCAAACGGGAAAAGGGTGACCTGCGAGCGCCGCCGGACCTGGCGTCGGCGGTTGAGGAACGGAGGTTTTCGCACTTGCCACTGACCTTCCGTCATGCCGAGCACGCAGGAAAGCTGCCAGTGCACCACCGGAACCCCTTCGACCGGTTTCTGATTGCCCAGGCGCAGCTGGAAGGCCTGATCCTCGTCACCCGGGATTCCCGAATTCGGCAGTACGAGGTCAGCGTGCTCGAGGCGTAGCCCGGATATCTGATACCTGGGAGCTCTTGCTGCGGCGCAGGAGGCGACACGACGTCGCGCAACGTCGCGCATCTCGACCACCTTCGGCGGGCGGTTGCCGACCTGTGAGGTCCGGCGTTCCCGTACCCGCGGCGCCATCCGGGCGAGAAGCCTCGTCCCAAGGCCGATGGCTCTCACTCCGTAACCGGCCGGCGGCTACCGCCTTTGGAATTGGATCCTTGGCGCCTCGCCTGGTTAGCGCCCGGCGCCGGGAACGCCGGCCGGCCGCTTCAGGATGGCCTCGATCAGGTGCTTGTCCATCGCCAGGGCCAGGGCGAGATCCTGCCCCTCCAGCGAGCGGCGCGCGGCTGCGGTCATCAGCGCCGTGCGGGAGGGGATTTCGGCTTCGACCGAGGTTTCGGCGACATGATCGCCGAAAGCCGCCTGGGGAGTGATCGCATCACCGGGTCCGTACTCCTGGAGGCGCGTCTCGTCGTCATCCGAGCGCGCAACCGCCCGGCCGCTGGTCAGAAGCTGCACACCCTCCTGCCTCTCGCCACGCACCACCAGGCTCTCGCCGGCGGCGTAGGTCCGGGCCTCCAACCAGGGCTCCAACCGATCGACCAGCGCCTCGAAGGCGGCCTGGCGTTCCAGTTGGCGAAGGGCCTCGTCAAACGACAGTCCCAGAAGCGCCTCCCGCCGCTCCTCAACCGCGGAGTGAGTTCGGGTCCATTCCCCGATCAGGATCTCTTCGCACCGCTCCAATCCGTGATCCAGGTCCCTCTCCCAGGACAGGTCCCCGGAGGAGCGCTCGGGGAGGTTCCGCCGCATACTGGAACGGAACGCTTCCGTCGCGGCGCTGAGCACGATGCGCGTGTGCGTGTCACGCGCCAACCGGACCACCCGGCAGAACGCGTTGATGGCCGAGACATCGAAGCCGGTCACGTCGCCGAAGTCCAGCAACAGGCACTTCGGCGCCGGTTCGGATTTCAGGGCGTTCTTGAGCCGATCCCCCAGCGAGGAGGCGCTACCGAAAAAAAGGTAACCGCGCAGACTGTACGCACGGACTCGCTTTCCCTCGTTCCGCAGGATGGCGCGGTGGGTGACCGGGCGGATCCTCCTGCTGTGGCGATCCTCGCCGGTGAACGAGTCGCCAACGACTTCGACGCCGCTGAACCGTACGACGAAGAAAATCACGGTGACGACCAGACCCACGGCAAGGCCTTCGAGGAACCCGACGGCGCCGACGATGCAGGCGATCAGCAGGACGGCGGCGAAGTCCGCTCGTGGCAGCCGTCGCGGCGCGCTGAGCAGCCAGTCACGCAGCAGGCGGACCCCGACGAAAACCATCAGCCCTCCAATCAGCGCCATCGGGAAGATGTTCAGGACGCCACCGCCGAGGACCATCACCGCCCCCACCGCGAGCCCGGTGATGATTCCGGTCCATCGGGTGTTGGCTCCGGCCAGGTAGCTGACCAGGGCGCGCCCGGTAGTGGCGCAACCGGGGGTACTTCCTCCGAGTCCGGCAATCAGGCAACCCAGGCCTGCCGCGCGGAACTCGCGGTTCAGATCCATCTCGACCCCCGTACCGGCCTCCACGGTCCCAACCGTGAACACCAAATACACCAACATGATCAAAACGACTCCCAACACTCCGGGAATCTGGGACACCACGACCCCCCAATCCACGAGGGCCAGATCGCCGAGCGCGACCGGGGGCCAAAGCGCCCCGGACGGAATTCCGGCAACCAGAAGGCCGGCTTCGCCGGACTCCGCCACGGACATGCCGAGCGAATACAGCACCACGTGGTACGACGCGGTCACGAGCACCACCACCGCCGGGAAGATCAGGAAATGCCGCCAACGTTTCGTGACGAAGAGCAGAATGAGGCCGATAACAACTCCCGGCGCCCAACGGAGGAGGATATTGGTGTCGAAGAGCAGGGGAAGGGTCTCCCAGCGCGGCACGATGCCGCACATCGCCGTGACACCCCCCGTGACCATGGACCATCCCAGGCCGGCGAGGAATCCTCCGGTTACCGGATAAGGGATGAAGCGGAATAGATTCGCCAGCCGGAACCTCCCGATCAGGAGGAAGCAGACCGCCGTGGCCACCGAGGAAAGACCCATGATCGCCAGCATGGTGACGAACGCCACGTCCGGCGACTGCGCCAGCTCGGGCCCGACCACGATCCCGATGGTGAACATTGCGGCGGCCGGGGCGGAGGTCGGCGCTGAGATCGCTCCGCGAAAGCCTCCCAAGAGCGCGGTGGTCACCGAGAGGGCGCACGCGCCGAACAGCAGCGGTCCGGCACCTTGCACCACGTAAGCCGCGAGCGGTCCCGAAAAGATGATCGCGGCTTGCGACAGCGCCGAAACGACACGGCGGAGCGCCGTAAAGAGCCCGATAGCGAGGGCGGCCGTCAGCTTCGAGGATCGCAGGTCGGCGACAAGTTCAAGCGCGAGCGAACGCATTACGATCCGGTTGTATGATCCTCAACTTGGTCGTTGGGGCCAAATTTGGGGTGGGAAGCTTGGGATGACTGGCTCGAAGACGCCGCCGGCGAGACGGCCGAGTGGTCGGGCGGTTCACGCCGGGGAGGCGAGGGCCCATGGAATCTCGCGGGGGTGAGCGGCCCCGGACCACCCGTCGCGCCGTCCTCGCGCGCCTCGCCGCCGGCTGCGGCGCGCTCGTGGCCGGCCGGGATTCGCTCGGCGCGCCGGCGCGCGGCGCCTGCCCGGTACTCGAGGGCGAGCGGATCCGATGGCTCGTGGGAGCCCCGCCGGGCGGCTCGTACAACCGGTTGTCGCGCCTGCTCGAACCGGAACTGGAGGCGGCTCTCGGCGCTGAGGTGGTGGTCGAGAACATTCCCGGCGCCGGGGGACTGGTGGGCGCTCACCGGCTGTCACGCGCCCGGCCCGACGGTCGTACGATCGGGCTTTTGAACGGGTCGGGGTTGCTGGTGCTCCCCTATACCAGTCCGGGCCATGCGCTGGATCTGGTGCGCGACTTCGATGTGTTGACGCGCCTCCGCGACCATCGCTTCACCTTGGCCGTGGGGAGGCGCCTCGGGGTCCGGACTTTCGAAGAGGTTTTGCAAAGACGCAAGCCACTGGTGCTCGGCCGATATGGGACGATGGCAACTTCCACGCTGATGGCGGTGCTCTTCGGCGAGATCTTCGACATCGAAACGCGTCTGGTGGCGGGATACCAAGGGTCCAGCGCGACGCTCGCGGCGATTCGGCGAGGCGAAATCGACGGCGGCATGTTTGACGAGCACAACATAGCCCGTGTGCCGGGATTGGTTCCGTTGTTGCGGATGACCCAGGGGGGAGACTCGGCGCCAGGGGAGGAGCGGGTGCCCGGGCTGAGCGGCCCCGACTCCGTCATCGAGAATCGTCCGGAGTGGCTCCGGGATCCGTCGTCTTCGCGCGAGCACGCCCGGGCCCTCCAGACGCTGGCGCAGGTTGGAAGGATCGTCGCGGCCCCGCGCGGCCTGCCGCCATCCCTGCGACGCTGCCTCGGGTCCGCCGTCTTTGCCGCCGCGGCCTCCCCGGCGGTAGCCGACCGCGCGAGGAGGGTGGGGCAAGTCTTGGCGCCCTTGCCGGCCGCTGAAGCTCGCCGCCGCATCGCGGCGGCACGCAAGGCGGCCTCGCACCTCCAGAGCGCGCTCGAAAACCACCGCCGGAGCGGTAGCGACTAGCCGTGGAGGTTCTGGCGCCGGTCCTCGACGGGGCCTGGCGCGGTCTCGTTTTGGTGCTTTCCTGGCCGAACCCGGTCTATCTGCTGCTGGCGACGATGGCCGCCATGGTCGTCGCCGCGTTGCCGGGGGTCAGCGCCATCACCCTGTTGGCCTTGGCCGTGCCGCTGACGTTTTCCTGGGAACTCGAGCCTGCACTGGTGGTTTTCGGCGCGCTGGTGGGTGGCGGAACCTTCATGGGTTCGGTCACCGCGATTCTCTTCAACATCCCGGGAACGGCCCCGAATGCCGCGACCGCGATTGACGGCCATGCGATGACGCAGCAGGGGCGGGCGAAGGAAGCGATCGCCTGTTCGGCGGCTGCGTCCGCGCTCGGGTCCTCGGTCGGTATCGCGGTGGTGGTGGTGCTCCTGCCTGTCATCAGTAGCGTTGTGCACCTGGTTGGACCCGCGGAGATGGTCGTGCTCACCGTCTGGGGCCTCCTCACGGTGGCCACCGTGATCCGAACGATCCCGGTGAAGGGATTCATCCTGGTCGGGTTGGGGCTCATGGGATCGTTTGTCGGTCTCGATCCCATCTCGGCCGAGGCCCGCTACACGTTCGGGACGCTCTATCTGCTCGACGGCATTCCTCTGATCCCGGCTTTCATTGGCATTTTTGCCATTGCCGAGGCGATCGAGCTGGTGTCGAGTCGCCGTCACCGCGTCGCCGAGCGGATCGGTTCGGAGGGGCTCGGGGGGAGTGCGATCGACGGCGTACTCTCGGTGTTTCGGTTCCCGGGGGTCTTCCTCCGCAGTTCGCTCATCGGGACCATGGTGGGGGTCATACCGGGGATCGGGGGCACCGCTGCCTCCTTCATTGCCTACAACGAGGCCCGTCGCACCGCAGGCGAGACGGGGCGCTTCGGAAAGGGGGATGTCCGCGGGGTGCTGGCGCCCGAGGCAACGAACGACGCGAAGGACGGCGGTTCGTTGCTCACCACCCTCGCCCTCGGAATTCCGGGAAGCGCCGGTACGGCCGTGCTACTCACCGGGCTCGAGGTGCATGGCCTGCAGATGGGCCCGGGCCTGCTCCAGAACGACCTCGATCTGGTGTTCGGGCTGCTCTGGGCGCTTTTTCTTTCCAACTGGATCACGTCACTGCTCGGATTGGCGCTCGCCGGTCGGATGGCCGGCCTGGCCACGGTCCGCAGCGTGCAGTTCGTGCCGGTCGTGCTCGTGTTCGCGGCGGTCGGCGCAATGGGCTATCGAGCGCGTCTGGCCGATGTCTTCGTGGCCTTCGCTTTCGGCATCGCTGGCTACGGCATGCGGCGGTACGGGTGGCCACGAATCGCCTTCGTGATGGCGCTCATTCTGGGTCCGCTTCTCGAAGTGAATCTAAGCCTCACAATGACGCTCCACGAACTCGGCCGCGTGAATTTCTGGACCCGGCCCTCGGTGCTGGTTGGCGCTGCGCTCGTGATGGGCACCGTAATCTTGCCGCGGTTGCTGAGCCACCGCAGAACACCGCGATGAGAGTCCAACCGTTTACGGCCCTGCTTGCCGCAGCGACTGCCCTGGCGGGGATCCAGACGCTCTCACTCGGCGCCCAGGCGCGTCGCGGCCCGCTGATGGTGCTCGCGCCGCTGATCGCCGTTCTGGGATGGCGGCTGTACCAGGAATATCGGGACGGGGACGGAGCCGAGACCGGCACCGGGCCGTCCGGAACCGAGGTTGTATCGGCCTGCGCATGGGTTGCCGCCCTTCCCGCCCTCGTCGCGACGCTGGGTTTTGTCGCCGGTCCGGCGCTGTTTGTCGTCGCCTTCCAGCGGATCCGGGGCGCCGAGGGTTGGCTGTCTTCGGTCACCATGGCGATCGCGCTTGCGGCTTTCGTCTGGGTGCTTTTCCGGCTACTGCTGCCCCAGCCGCTCCCGTCAGGAGTATTCGGTCTGCTACGGCTCGGTTAGGAGGAGCCGGACCCCCGCCTGGATCCTGATCTGGCGGGGGCGGCGTGCCGTCACTACGGGAACACTCCGGTCCTCAGGAATGTTGGGACCGGTGCGGGACGCGATGTCCGAGGGGGCGTTCGGAGTCTCCGCCGGCCTGAGCGGGTGGCCGGTGGAACCGATGGCGGGACCATCGACCTCGACTCGGAGAACCTTCCCCCACTCGTGCATCCCCGGCATCTGGGGACGGTTCCCCGCCTCCTCGGTACCTACGTGCGCGAAGAAGGCCTGCTGAGTTGGGAGGAGGCGATTCGGAAGCTGAGCGGGCTTCCGGCGGAGATCCTGGGACTCGAGGAGCGGGGGACGCTGGTGGAAGGCAACTTCGCCGACCTGGCGATCTTCGATCCGGAGACGATCCGCGGGGTGGCCACCTTCGAAGACCCGTTCCACTACTCGATCGGGATGCGGTACGTCCTGGTGAACGGCGCCCTGGTGGTCGATGAGGGCGAGTACACCCGGGCGCTTCCCGGCCGGGCGCTGCGCGGCCCGGGGTTCGTTTCCGAGTAGTCTGGCGTCCTCGCCGACCTTCGACCCGCCGAGGCGGTGACCGGCGATCCGTGATCCATGACTCGTGTGTGCACCTGCCGCCGGGCGACCCCGCGGTCCGGGGTGCGTGGTACAGTGCTTCGCTACCGTTCGGCCGATTCGCAGTTCCCGTTCTCCTTATGCTCCAGTCGTTGCGGCGTGTTTCCGGCCGCCTCGTGTTTGTACTCCTTGCTGCTCTGCCTGCTGCTCTGATTGCTGCTCTGATTGCTGCTCTGAGTGGGGGCTTGTCTGTCCCCGTTTCCGCAGGGGAGGGGGATGAGGACGAGTCGCGGTTCCTGAGCCGGATCCGGCGGCTGACGGTCGAGGGGAGGCGTGCCGGTGAGGGGTACTTCTCGCCGGACGGGAAGGAGATGGTCTTCCAGTCGGAGCGGGAGCCGGGGAATCCGTTCTTCCAGATCTATCTGCTCTCCATGGAGACCGGCGACGTGCGGCGAATCTCCCCCGGGCAGGGGAAGACAACCTGCGGCTTCATCTCGGGGAAGAACGGCGACATCCTCTTCGCTTCGACGCATCTCGATCCGCGTTCCGTCGAGTTGCAGCAGGAGGAGATCGCGTTCCGGGAGAGCGGCCAGGAACGCCGTTACGCGTGGGACTACGACCCCTTCATGGACATCTTCGTCGAACGGCGTTCCGATGGAGAAATGGTGCGTCTCACGGACGCCCACGGATACGACGCCGAGGGAAGCTGGTCGCCGGACGGCGAATGGATCGTCTTCACCGCGATGCGGGACATGTTCGAGCGCGAGCTTTCCGAGCGGGAAGCGCGTCTCGCCGAGATCGATCCCTCGTACTTCGCCGAGATCTACGTGATGCGGGCGGACGGGAGCGAGCAGCGGCGGCTCACCGATGTTCCGGGATACGACGGCGGCCCGTTCTTCTTTCCCGATGGTTCGCGGATCATCTGGCGCCGCTTTTCGGAGGACGGGTTGATCGCGGACGTCTGGTCGATGCGGCCGGATGGAAGCGACCAGCGTCAGATGACCGATTTCGGGGCCATGAGCTGGGCCCCCTACGTCCACCCCTCGGGCGAGTACGTGCTGTTCGCCTCGAACAAGCTCGGTTTCACCAACTTCGAGGTGTACATGGTGGACGTCGCCGGGGAGAAGGAACCGGTCCGAATCACCACTACCGACGGGTTCGATGGCCTGCCGGTCCCGACCCCGGAGGGAACGGGACTCGCCTGGACGTCCAGCCGCCACGGGGGGGCCGGGGGCCAGATCTACCTGGCCGACTGGAACCACGAAGAAGCGCTGGCTGCCCTCCGCGAGGCCCCGGCTCGCGGAGGCGGCGGGGAGACACCGGAATGATCAGCCGTCCCATCGCACACCGGCCAACCCGGGAATGGGACAGCGCGATTCCGCACGGTCTGGCGGCCGCCGGCCTCGCGTCCGGACTGCTGCTCGCGCCGCTGGCGCCTTCTCCGGCGTTCGGCCAGACCCCGGAAGACCAGACACCGGAAGATCTGCGGACCGACGTTGCCGCGCTGACCGGGCCGGGCACCGAGGGTCGCGCGGTGGGGACCCCCGGAGCGGCGGCCGCCCGCCGCTACCTGATGTCCGAACTGGGCGCCGCCGGGGCCCTGCCGCTGCCGGCACAGGAGGAGCTCGGGGTTCCATTCCGCTTCATTTCCGGCGTGGAGGATCTCGGATCCACGCTGCGCGCGGGGGGACACAAGCGGTTCGGAAGCGACCAGGTTCGCGCGTTCGCGTTCTCGGAGACCGGCGAGGCCCGGGGAGCGTTGTTCTTCGCCGGTTACGGCATCAGCCTGCCCGAGAATGCGGGCCATGAGTACGACAGCTACGCCGGCCACGAGGTACGCGACAAGGTGGTGGTCGTCCTCCGCTACTTCCCCGACGACGTGGAGGACGAGGCGCGGGCGATTCTGAATCGTCACGCCGACTTCCGGTCGAAGGCGACGGCTGCCCGCGACCGGGGCGCCGCCGCGATGGTGGTGGTCACCGGTCCCGAGTCCGAGGGGGCAGGGGAGTTCGCGCCCGACGGCTTCGACATAGCCGCCCCGGGCAGTCAGGGCATCCTCGCCGTCTCCATTGACGGGCCGGCCGGCGACCGGCTCTTCGCGGGTAGCGGGTTCACGCTCTCCGAGGTCCAGCAGGCGCTCGACCGGGGCGACGTGGACGGCGGCTCATTTCCCCTCACCGGTGTCGCCACCCTGTCCGTGAACCTCCAACGAACGCCGGGCAGCGGGGCCAACGTCATCGGCATCCTGCCGGCGGCGGATGGGAGCGTCACCCCGCCCTATGTCGCCGTTGGGGCGCACTATGACCACCTGGGCATGGGCGGGAGCGGCTCGCTGAATCCGCACGGTCCGGCGGCCGTCCATCCGGGCGCCGACGACAACGCCTCGGGGACCGCGGCGGTGCTGGCCCTGGCCCGGAGCCTCTCCGAGGCCCCGCTCGCCCGGCCGGTGCTGATCGGCTTCTGGTCCGGCGAAGAATCCGGGCTGCTCGGATCGCGGGCATTCCTCCGGAACGAGATCCGACCGGAGCAGCTTCTTGCCTACATCAACCTGGACATGGTGGGCCGCCTCGACGAGAACCGGCTCACGGTGCAGGCGATGGGTTCATCGAGCGTCTGGCCGGGGTTCGTGGAGCGGGCCAACATCCCGGGCGGTTTCGACCTGGCCCTTTCGGACGACCCCTATCTGCCCACCGACTCCTCGGGGTTCAACAGTGAGAGCGTGCCCACCCTCAACCTGTTCACCGGAACCCACAGCGACTACCACAAGCCCTCGGATACCGCCGATAAGCTGAACTACGAAGGGCTGGCGCGGATCGTCCGTTTCACCGGGCTCATCGCCCGGCGGGTAGCCGAGAGTGATCCGGTCCCCGAATTCAGCCAGGTGGAACGCGCTCCGGAAACCGCAGCCTCACGCGCCTCGATGCGGGCTTACACCGGCACCATCCCGGAGTACGCCACCGAGACCCTGGGGTTGATGCTCGGCGGGGTCATGGCCGGCGGGCCGGCGGAGAAGGCGGGTCTTCAGAAGGGAGACGTGATCGTCGAGTTCGCAGGCGCTCCGGTCCTCAACATCTACGACTACATGAACGCGCTGGAGGCCGCCCGGATCGGCGAGCCGCTCACCGTGGTGTTCCTCCGCGACGGGGAACGGCGCACCGTAACGCTGGTCCCCACCGCGCGCCCTTGAGTCGGCCGGGCGGCCCCCCGGCCATCGAGCGGGTCCGCAACTTCTGCATCATCGCCCATGTGGACCACGGGAAGTCCACGCTCGCTGACCGGCTCATCCAGCGCTGCGGAGGGGTCAGCGACCGCGACTTCCGGGATCAGTTGCTGGATTCGATGGACCTCGAGCGCGAACGGGGCATCACCATCAAGTCGAACAGCGTCTCGCTGCGCCACGAAACAAGCGACGGGGAGTGGTACCACCTCAACCTGATCGACACCCCGGGACACGTGGATTTCTCCCACGAAGTGCGGCGTTCGCTCATGGCCTGCGAGGGGGCTCTGCTGCTGGTGGACGCCGCGCAGGGGGTCGAGGCGCAGACCGTCGCCAACCACTTCGTGGCGATGGAATACGACCTGTCCGTGGTGCCCGTGATCAACAAGATGGACCTGCCGGCCGCGGACCCGGAGCGGGTGCGGGAGGAGATTGACGAGGAACTCGGACTCGATCCCTTCGAGGTGGTGCTGATCTCGGCCAAGAAGGGCGAAGGGATCGACGAGATTCTCGACGCGATCGTGCACCGAATCCCGCCTCCCGGCGGCAACCCCGAGGATCCGCTCCGGGCGCTCATCTTCGACGCCCAGTACGACACCTTCCGGGGAGTGGTGCTGCTGGTGCGGGTGGTGGACGGTGAGATCCGTCCCGGCGACCGGGTGCGCCTGATGCGCGGGGACCGCGAGTACGGGGTGGAAGAAGTGGGACTCCTGCAGCTTCGCCGGGAACCGGTGGACGTTCTTTCCGCGGGGGCGGTGGGATACGCCATCTGCGGGATCAAGCGGATCCAGGACATCGCGATCGGCGACACGGTGATCGACGCAGCGCGCCCCGCGGAAACAGCGCTCCCGGGGTACCGCGAACCCCGGCCGGTGGTATTCAGTTCGGTGTACCCGATTTCAACCGACGACTACGGCGAACTCGAAAACGCCCTCGGGAAGCTGGCGCTCAACGATCCGGCCCTGACGTACGAGCGCGAGTCCTCCACGGCCCTCGGATTCGGGTTTCGCTGCGGATTCCTGGGGCTCCTGCACCTGGACGTGGTGCAGGAGCGGCTGCAGCGGGAACACGGGCTGTCGCTGCTCCTTTCCGCTCCCAGCGTGCGTTACCGGATCACCACCCGGGACGGGGAACTGCACGAGGTCGAAAACCCGGCCTACTACCCGGACCCGGCGATCATCGCCGGCGGGGAGGAGCCCTACATCCGGGCTTCCATTCTCATACCCGAGCGTTCCGTGGGAGCGGTGATGGAGCTGTTGACCGAACGGCGCCTGGCGACCAGCCGGATGCACTTCCTTTCTTCGCGCCGGGTGGAGATTCAGGCGGAGTTGCCGCTCTCGGAGATCCTCTTCGATTTTCACGACCGTCTGAAGACGGTGACCCACGGCTACGGCAGCTACGACTACGAACTGCTCGACTACCGGCCCACGAAGCTCGTCAAGGTGGACATCCTGGTGAACGGCGAGCGGGTGGATGCGCTCAGTCAACTGGTCCACGAGGAAAAATCGCGTTCCCGGGCGCTCGGTTACTGCGAACGACTCGCCGAAGCGATTCCCAGGCACAACTTCAAGATCGCGATCCAGGGGGCGATCGGCGGGAAGATCATCGCCCGCACGAACATCCGGGCGTTCAGGAAGGACGTAACCGCAAAGTGCTACGGCGGCGACGTCACCCGGAAGCGGAAGCTGCTCGAACGCCAGAAGCAAGGCAAAAAGCGCATGAAGCAGGTGGGGAACGTGCAGATCCCCCAGGCGGCCTTCGTCGCCGTCCTGAAATCGAGTCCGGCCGCGTGACCGAACGTCCGGACCCGACGTCCCGGACGATCGAACGGCCTTCCGAAGCTCCGGAATCGATGCCGCCGGGGCTCTATGTTCACGTTCCCTTCTGTTCGCGGATCTGTCCGTATTGCGACTTCGCGGTAACGCCGCTCGGCCGGTCGGGATCCCGGCGCCTCGAGCGCTACCGGCGGGCCCTCCTCACCGAGTTGGAACTCCGGGCAGAACTCGGGGATGGGCCGCTCGGGGCGGACACCGTGTATTTCGGGGGCGGCACCCCGTCGCTGGCACCCGCCGGTTTCTTCCGGGAGATGGTCGGCGCGGCGGTCGAGAGAGGCCTCGCCGCTCCGTCGCCGTTCGTATTCGTCGAGGCGAACCCCGAGGATCTGGTCCGAGACCCGGGTCTTGCCCGCCAGTGGGCGGCCGAGGACGTTTGGGGCGTCAGCCTCGGAGTGCAGGCGCTCGACGATTCCCGCCTGCGGTTCCTCGGCCGCGTGCACACCGCGTCGGGTGTCACGGTCGCGGTCTCCCGGCTCGCCGAGGCCGGGATCCCCTGGATCTCGATCGACCTTCTTTTCGGAACCGCCGGACAGACGGCGGATTCCCTGCGGGCGGAACTGAGGGCCGCAGCGGTGCTGCCCGGGGTGAGGCACCTCTCCGCGTACGAGTTGACGATCGAACCGGGAACGCCCTTCGGTCGCCGCCAGGCCCGAGGGGAGGACCTCACCGCTCGTTCCGAAGACGCGGGAGCGCTCTTCCGGGTGGTTCACGAGACCCTCGCGGACGCCGGTCTGGCGGCCTACGAGGCATGCAATTTCGCCGCGGCTCCCGCGTTTCGATCCCGCCACAACCAGAAGTACTGGACCGGGGTGGAGTACCTCGGCGTCGGGCCATCCGCCCATTCCTTCGCGCCGGAGCGGGCGGAACGGTCCTGGAACCGGCGGGCCTTCGAAGACTGGGAGGACGCAGTCCTCCGCGGAGACACCCCCACCGCCGGGCGGGAGGCGCTCGGTCCGGGCGAGCGTGCGCTCGAAGAACTGTTTCTGCGCCTCCGCATGGCGGACGGCCTCTCCCTCGGGGATTTCGCCTCCCGCTATGGAGAGACGGTTCTGCAGGCGAATCGGGCGCTCTTCCGGGATTGGGGGACCCGCGGCCTCGTGCGGCTCGAGGACACGGAAGGCGGTTGGGTGCGGCCCACCCTCGAGGGCTTGGCCGTCGCCGACGCACTGGCGCGCGAGGTCGATCTCGACGCGCTTGGAGATCGGCACGCGGCGTGACCCCCACCTTCGGCAAGACCCCAGTCGCGGCGCCGCCCCAAGCGCCACTCACCACCAGCCGGATCTTCTGGGTTTGGCTGCCGATGGCCGCCACCTGGATCATGATGTCCGTCGAGGGGCTGTTGGTGGCCGCGGTGGTTGCCCGACTTCCCGACGCCACCGTGAACCTCGCCGCTTACGGGGTCGCCTTCGCTTTCGCGCTGATCCTCGAGGCGCCGATCATCATGATCCTGAGCGCCTCCACGGCCCTCTGCAAGGATCGGGAGGCATTCCGTTCGCTCCGCCGTTTCGGTGCGACGTTGAACCTGGGGCTCACGCTCCTGATGCTCGCGTGGGCCCTCTCGCCGCTCTATCCGCTGCTCGCGGAGAGCGTGATGGGCCTCGACCCGGAGATCTCGGAGTTGAGCCGTCAGGCCCTTCTCATCCTCCTTCCCTGGCCGGCGGCCATCGGCTTCCGCCGCTTCTACCAGGGGCTCCTCATCCGGCACGGCCATACCCGGCGGATCGCCTACGGCACCACCATCCGTCTGTCGGGCATGGGCGTGACCGCGTGGCTGTTCTTCGATGCGGAGGTTCCCGGAGCCCTCATCGGGGCCGCGGCGCTCTCGGTGGCAGTGGTCGTCGAAGCGATCGCGACCCGTTTCATGGTGGCGGACTGCGTGCGCGAGGTGCTCGCCACTCCCAGGAGCGGCGAACCGCTCACCTTTCCCAAGATCCTCCACTTCTACATCCCTCTGCTCGTGAGCTCGGTAATCGCGCTCGCGATCCATCCGCTGGTGAACCTGTTCCTCGGGCACTCGCGCCTCGCGCTCGAGTCTCTCGCGACCTATCCGGTGGTGGCCGCCCTTTCCTTCCTGTTCCGCAGCATGGGCCTGTCCTTCCAGGAGGTGGCGATCGCCTTCATGGACGGGACCAGGCAGCGATTCCGGGCGCTGCTCCGATTCGCCGTCGGTCTCGGGGTGGTGGCCTGCGTGCTGCAGGGCATCATGGCCTTCACTCCGCTCTCCGGCCTCTGGTTCGGAGGGGTTTCGGCACTCACGCCGAGTCTCGTGGACCTCTCGGTGCCCGCCCTTCAGATCCTGGTCGCGATGCCGCTGTGTTCGGTTCTGCTCGCCTTCTATCGGGCCTTCCTCGTGTGGAGCGGCGAGACCCGAGCCATCACCTGGGCCGGCTTGATCGAAACCGTTGCGGTCCTGTTTGTGCTCTGGGCGCTGATTCGACCCGTCAACATGGTCGGGGTGTACGCGGCGTCCTGGGCGACGCTCGTCGCGCGCGGAGTGGATCTCGTGGCGCTCTACTTCTGGTGCGTACCCGTCGTCCGTAGGCTCAGATAGGCTCCGTCGCAGTGTGAGGGCACTGCGAAACGCTGCGGTTGCGGCGGTGATGATGAGCGGGAGTCTGGTGGTTGGCGCCCGCGCTCAAGAGGTCGAAGCGACCGGAAGCTTCCGGGACGGCGAGCGCCATGGTCGCTGGACCATTTGGCTGGCGAGCGGCAAGGTCGAGGAAGGAACCTACCTGGATGGGGTGCGGTACGGCCGCTGGGTGTTCCGCTGGCCGAACGGGCAGGTCGAGGAAGGGGCTTTCGAGGACGGCGAGCGGGTGGGGCCCTGGATCCACCGCTTCCCGAATGGACAGGAAGAGGAGGGAGCCTATGTGGATGGCGAGCGGGAAGGCCACTGGGTCCTCCGCTGGCGGGACGGTAGGGTGGAAGAAGGGCCCTTTGCGGACGGGGATCGCCACGGGCACTGGATCCAGCGCAGCGCTGACGGACAGGTCGAGGAAGGCTCGTACGTGGACGGTGATCAGGAGGGCCATTGGACCTTTCGGTTTCTGGACGGGGCGATCGAGGAGGGCCCGCTGGTGGCTGGCCGGCGGCACGGCAGGTGGTCCCTTCGCGACGCCGCCGGTGGCGAGCAGGAAGGACCTTTCGTGCAGGGCGCGCGGCATGGCCAGTGGGTTTCCCGCGAGGCGGACGGGGACGTGGCCGAGGGGCCCTACGTGGATGGAGTGGCGGAAGGACCCTGGGTCTTCACCTACATGAGCGGCAGCATCGAAGAGGGTCCCATGGTGGCGGGAAAGAGACAGGGGCCGTTCGTCCATCGCTTCCCCGGACTCGGGGTGGCCCGCGGGAACTACCTCGAGGGGAAGAGGGAGGGCCGCTGGCTCGTCCACCTGAAGAACGGAGGGGTGCGGGAGGAGTTCTATCGGAACGACAAACGGGTCCAGCGGTAGAAGCGCCGCCCGCGTTCCAGGTTCAGCCGGCGGAAGTGCGGTGGCCCTCCCGCCTGCGGAAGACCCAGTAGGCCGCGAGGCCCAGGAGCAGGAATCCGAGCGAGAACCAGACTCCGGTGGGCGGCCCGGTGAAGAAGAGCGCGATCCAGAGGACGAGCGACAGCAGCGCCGGAATTGGGTAGAGCCACATCCGGAAAGGCTGGGGGATGTCCGGCCGGTAGCGGGCGATCAGCAGCACCGCGACGCACTGCCAGGTGAAGCGCAGGAGGATCTGGACCTGCATGAGCCAGTTTACGAGTTGGCCGAGGCTGAAGAAGCAGAACGGGATCGAGACCGCGATGAGCCAGATCAGCGAAACGTGGGGGAAGCCCCGGGTGGGATGGACCTTGCCGAAGATGCGGAAGAACTGTCCGTCGCGGGCGGCGGCGTACGGCATCCGCGAATAGCCGAGCGCAAAGGCGAACACGGACGCGACCGCCACGAAGAGGATGAGCGCGGTGATGACCGACCCGGCGAGTTGCGCGAGTCCGGGATCTTCGACCGTCCGGGCGATGAAGATGGAAGCCAGGGTGCGGCTCGCCTCCGCTTCCTGCCACGGGATGAGCTCGAGCATCACGGTGGTCATGGCGATGTAGATGACGGCTACTACCGCGATGGAGAGCAGGATGGAGCGCGGGATGTTGCGCTCCGGGTCCTTCACCTCTCCGGCGATGTTGCAGACCTGGTTGTAGCCGCCGAAGCTGTACATCGCGATCACCGCCCCGGCTCCGAGCGCCGGCCAGAAGCTGGCGTCGAACCCCTGCGGCGGGACGAACGAGGGGAGTCCCGGACTCTCGATGAGGCCGGCCACGATCACCCAGCCGGTGGTGGCGAGCACGAGCGCCAGCATCGCCTTCGAGAGCCGCTCGACCGAGTCGATGTTCCGGTAGAGAAGGAAGAGGACGAGCACACAGACCCCGGCGGCGGCGAGGTGGTGGGGCACCCCGCTCCACTCCGGCAGGTAGAAGCCAACGTAGTCAGCGAAACCCACCGCGCCGCCGGCGAGCGAGAGGGGCGCCACCAGCAGGATGTGGAAGAGGAACAGGAAGGCCATGAGCCGCCCGAGTCCGAACGGACGAAACGCCTCCCGCAGATAGATGTACGGTCCGCCGCTCCCCGGGAGCGCAGCCCCGAGCTGGGCGTACACGAGTCCGTCGGCAAGCGAGAGCAGCGCTCCGACCAGCCACGCCCAGATGATGTGCGGCCCGCCCATCGCGTACACCATGAGCGGGATGGTCAGGAAGGGACCGATCCCGACCATTCCGATGATGTTCGTGGAGGTGGCCCCGAGGAGCCCCATCCGCCGCTGCAGGCCCTCGCCCGATCCAGCCTTGCTCATGGGAATAAGCGTGTCACAGGCTGCTGGCGGTGTGGGGCTATCGTTCTCCCGAGTGCTGACGAACGCTCGGCGCTCTTAGAGCCTCAGGAGGGGACCACATGGCTATCCGCATCGGCGACATCGCGCCCGATTTCACCGCCCGCACGACCGAGGGCACGATCAGCTTCCACGACTGGGTCGGGGACGGCTGGGCGATTCTCTTCTCGCATCCAAAGGACTTCACCCCGGTGTGCACCACCGAGCTCGGCTACATGGCGGGGCTCCAGGGCGAGTTCGCGCAACGGAATTGCAAGATCATGGGGCTGAGCGTGGACCCGGTCGAGGACCACCAGCGCTGGAAGGCCGACATCGCGGAGACCCAGGGGCACGCCGTGGACTACCCGATGATCGGTGACGACGACCTCGCGGTGGCCAAGCTCTACGACATGATCCATCCCAATGCCCTCGGCCGGAAAGGCCGGACGGCGATGGACAACATGACGGTGCGCTCGGTGTTCGTCGTCGGACCCGACAAGCGCGTCAAGCTGATCCTGACCTACCCGATGACCACCGGGCGCAACTTCGACGAAGTTCTCCGGGTGCTCGACTCCATGCAGTTGACGGCGTCCCATCAGGTGGCGACCCCGGTGAACTGGAAGGACGGGGACGACGTGATCATCGTCCCGGCGGTCTCCGACGAAGCGGCCCGCGCGAAGTATCCGGGCGGCTGGCGGGCTCCGAAGCCCTACCTGCGCCTGGTCGCCCAGCCGAACAAGTAAGGGAGCGCCGGCCAGTTCTCCCGGTGGGGGCCTTCAGACCGGCATCGCCAGCCGAAGGCTGGTGAGATCCGAGACGCTGTTCCCGGGATGTCGAGTCGCGGCAAACGGATGTGCCGCCGGCCCCGGGTACCGAGGCTCTCCGTGCTGGTCCAGAGTCGCGGGTAACGCGAATCCGCCAAGCGGGAGAGTCTCCCGAAGAAGTCGCCAAGGCAACATGGACCTGGCCTCCGGCCGTCGGCGGCATCCCGCCGGCCGCCGTCGCTACTCCACCCTGAGCGGTCGTCCGTCCTTGTAGCTCTGCCAGGCGAACCAGTAGGCGACGTGTCCCGGGAGCCGGACGAGGCTCTCGCCCCCGGGTCCGGTCAGCGCGTCTTCCGTGACGTTCCACCCCGCTCCGTCGCTCTCGACGCGCGCCGGATCACCCTCCACCGCGGTGAAGGTCCGCCCGCCGGATTCGTAGGCGCGCACGGTTTCGGTTTCGCCGTTGCCGATGAGGACGACATCCAGCGACCCCACCCGGTCGTGGAGGATGGCGCCGCTCCCGAAGACCGATATGGCCCACGCCATCTCGTTGTCCCCGTCCCGGAGGACGAAGATGCGGTCCTTCGGGTCGAGGCGGCGGTCGCGGACCACTGCCGGAAACATGAGTTCGGGGCTCGCGAAATAGTCCGCGTAGGGCTGTCCGGGCCGGTAGTCCCGCTCGAAACCGGTGTCGAGCGAGAGCACCGTGGTGTCCGGATGCGCGGCGAGCCAGTCCTTCCAGCTCGTGATCACCACCGGCAGGATCTTGAGTTCGATCCCGGACCCGGTGAGTTCGCCCACGACCGGCCGGCCGGTGAACTGGTTCCAGAGCGATTCGGTTTCCGTGTCGTACATCAGCTTGTTCGACCGGTAGAGCAGCCCCGAGGAGCCGAACACGAAGGGTTCCCGGCGCCCGGGAACCCGGGTATCGAACAGAATGCCCGACCCGCAGAGCGTGCAGTAGGCCAGCGACACCGGGACGCCCCCCACTACGTCGTTGAACATCTCGTGCCAGTCCAGGATGCGGAGCGGATAGGCGCGCGAGTCGCCGTTGATGCTCACTCCGAAGATCAATTCGCGGTCCGTGAGATAGGTCGCTTCCGCGGTCGGGATTTGCTTGGCGTTCACGAGCGCCGGGATGCCATCTTTCTTGACGCCCCCCCAGACGATCTCCTCGATCCGGATCTCGTGCCGCACCCCCCGGTGGAGGAAGTCGCGGAAGTTGGGATCGATTCCGGCGAGGACGTCGGCCTTGAAGGAGACGAACCCGCGGTAGGGACGGATCTCGGTGTGCTCTTCCTGCCACTCGGTCCACGCCTTCCAGTCGCGGGGGATGTTCGCCCGGGCGAGCTGCTGGAGCGCGTCGAGGAGCCGTCCGTCCTCGTCGGGCAGGAGCCGCAGGACCGCGATGAACGCCGGGATCACGTCCTTCTCGTCGCGTTCGACCAGAAAGCGGAGCGCCCGGTTCCGCTGCGCGCCGCCTCTCGCGAAGAACGCGGACCGGACCATGGCGTCGACATCGGCGTCCGGCTCCTCGAAACGGTTTCCGAAGGGGTCCTCTCCGAAGGGGTCTCCGGGCAGGGTGGGGGGCTGGGCGCCGAGTGGCGCGGCGGTAGCGAAAACGAGCAGTCCGGCGAGGAGCGCCGAGGATGGGGTCATAGGAGGCATCATTGAATCCCTGCCGTTCCGGGGCCCCGAGTCCAGGATGCAAGGGCCTCCAAAGGTCCGCCGCCATCGTAGCAGTCCGCCGGTAGATGGAACCGGGCGGGATGGAGCCTGGGCGTCCCGTTCCGCGCCGCTCCGAGTCTCCGCGGTGTTAGCAGCCTGTGGTGAAACCCACGCGGCGTTCGGCCGGCGATCCATCCCGGCTGAACCGCGTCGCTTCGCGCCGCTCATCGTTGCGTTTCGGTCGAAATACACTCGGTATTCCTCCCTCACGCGCCTTGTCAGCCGGGCGCCTCGCCCCCACCGGGAGAACTGGCCAGCCTCGGCGCTCACGTGGGTTTCACCACAGGCTGTTAGCGCGTCGCTGCGATCGGGTGAGGTCGGGTCGGCATGGGCTCGAAATCTTCCGATTCGTGCCGTTCCCTGGCGGGCAACCGGATCGTCCGGGCGGCTGCCATTGCCGGTTGCTCACCTTGCGTTGGCGGAGGGCCACTGGCGCCAGCGGCTTTCGGGGCCGAGACCGGCTGCCTGAACGGTTTGCCGGAAGAACCCGCCGGAGGAAAGCGGTGCGGGAGACGGCGTTTCGGCCGTCCCTCTATTCAGGAATCCGCCATGGAAGGGCACGTTCGTCTTCCGCGTCTTCGGGTCGATCCCGTGCGAACCAGACGGCCGCCATTTTCAGCATTTCTCGGAGAATGGCTCGCTCTTCGCGCAAGCGGCGGATCTCCTCCCCGGCGTCCTTGAGCTGCATCTGTAGCGCCGTGAATGTCTCGGGAGTGCGCCCTTGTTCGCGATCTGCGTGGGCTACCCAGTTCCGGATTGCCTGGGCGCTCGGCTCGAACTCCCGTGAGAGCTCTTCCGGTCTTTTCCCTTGTCGGACAAGATCGATCATCTGCCGGCGGAATTCCGGCGAATATCGGCGTCCTGTGTTGCTCATCTGGCCGTCCTCCCGAACCCGACCCGACGGCCTCGTTCCGCCGGGCGCCTGGCCAGCAACCCCAATAGTCGCGACGCCATCTGGCACCCTGCCGGGTGGACTGAGAAAGGGGGGATCCTCCCAAAATGACTTTACCTTACGTTCTGAGGTAGCAACTGTCCCGGCTCAGGGGATTTGGCACTTGGGGTCATTGGTCCAGGCTCGAGGGTGCTGCCGCGGGCCGTAGGACAGAGCCTCGTAGCCCTTCCAGCACGATCAGCCGCCGCCCACCGGATCGCCGTCGGGCGGTTGATCGCGGGCTTCCGCCTGATCGCCCCCTTCGCTTCAGCGGCGAAGACGATGGAATCAACATGCGCGGGGATGTCCTCACCGCGACGATCGGGGCGGATTACCGGCGCGGTCGGATGCTCGCCGGATTCGCGCTCGCCAACAGCATCGGTAACGGCCCGTTCACGGTCGCAGGTTCGAACGGCAACGGCTCCGCGCGAGAGGGTCGCGCGCATGGTCGGATTGCCACCTTGAGCCCCTACCTAAGCGTCCCGCTGAACGAGCGGATCTCCGTTTGGGGCCTTGGCGGCTACGGGATCGGGACGGTGTCACTAGCCGCCGAGGACGCCGATAGCGACCTCTCAATGCTTCTCGGGGCGCTTGGAGTACGCGCCGACCTCCGGCCCGGGACGCGCCGCTTGCGAGTGGCCGTGAAGGCGGACATGTTCTGGGCCAGGATGGACGCCGGCGCCACTGCGGTACGCCTGGCGAGTACGGGCGTTGCTTCCCGCGGCCGGATCTTGACGGAAGGCTCGTGGCGGCTTGGCTCGCTCTGGGGAGGCGAGATCACTCCGATCCTGGAAGCCGGGGTTCGGTACGATGGTGGGGACGCGGAGACTGGATTGGGCCTCGAATTCGGGTCCGGAGTCCGGTATGAGCGTCCCGCCAGCGGACTTAGCGTGGAGCTGAACGGACGCACCCTGGTTGCTCATCAGGACACGGCGTACCGGGAATGGGGAATCGGCGGCAAAGTGAGCCTCGACTCGGGCATGGACCGCCGCGGGCCCTCACTGACGATTGCGTCGTCGCTCGGTGACGCCCTGAGCGGCGTTAACCGGATGTGGAAAGGCCGCGATCGGCTGGCCGAGCGGACACGGTTTGCACCTCACGGCGGCGGGCAACTCGAAGCGGAGTTCGCCTATGGGTTCGGTTCGCTGGCTGGCGGTCCGGTGACCCCGTTCGCCGGGGTTTCCTGGCAGGAGCAAGGAAACCGCGTCCTCCGGCTCGGGAGCCGTCTGGATCTGGGTTCCTCGCTGCAGCTCAGTCTCGAAGGAAGCCGCCGGGAGAGCTACTACGCCCTTCCCGATCACTCCTTCGTGATCCGAGGGCACCTCAGGTGACCTCGGCAGCGACGACCGGCAACAGCGGCCACCTGTTGGTAGCCACGGCGCCCACCTCCCGGATTTCCCGGGAGGCCGGGCGCCCCGTCGGTTCGGACCGAGGTCATAAGGGGACGTTGCAGCGACGGTCCATCCAAGGGATACGACGCGGATCGCCGGGTGTTCGCGCGGCGAAGTCGGACAGTGGAAGTCAGCAGGGGACGGCGAATACGTGGCATCGCAGCCGGGTTGCGCGGGAACCACGCGGAAACAGCGCCCTGGACCGGTTCGCTCAGTTGGAAGAACTCTACGGCTGCTCTGCTCCGGTTCGTAGCCGGCTGAAGATTCCGGCCGCGACCGGGCCACCGGCAGGATGTTTGCGCAGAGCTTCCGCGGCGATCCGGGAATCCCCGGCCACGGCGGCCCTGACGAACTCGCGCTCGGCCGCCTTCACGCGCCGAAGCAACTTGCCGGCCGACACCGGCAGGGGAGGCTGGGCAATCGGTTGAATGCCGTTTTGCCCGACGTCGGCCGTCACCTCGACGATGTCGCCTTCGGGCAGTTCCGGGACCGCCGCGCCGCCAGACGGGGTGCGGTTTCGGGTGTTCACCACCATCCTGACCGGTTCTCGCTCAGCCAGCGCCTTCATGAGCGAGAGGCCGATGCGGTCGTAACCGGTAGGTCCCCTCTCGACGGGCACGCGCCCGGCTTGCCGGACATGTCCTCGGGCCTCGATCTGGAAGTACGAGGCGCTGCGGGCGTTGATGAACTCCCAATAGCGCGTGAGCGCGCGCCTGCGGTTCCCCGTTGCCGCTTCAAGCGCGGCGAAGAGCTTCCCTTCCAGGTCGAGTATGACGGCGCCGCGGGTCATTCCGGCAGCGCGGGTGCGAAGGACGGCCCGCTGGGAATGGAGATGCAGGTAGACGTACTCCGATGGGACCGCGCGCGCCATTTCGGAGGCTTCGAAGAGGCGGTGTGGATGCACCCTTGCCAGGCGGTCCGGGTCGCGGAACAAGTCTTCGAGATGGTTCTCCGGCGGCAGTGGACCGGCGGGCTCCGTCCCGTAGAGCCCGGTGAGCCACCCCAAGTGGTTGATCCCGGACCAGCCCGCGGAGCACGTGGCACGGTCGAGGTAGAGAAGCCCTGCAACCCGGTCGATGAGTTCGGCGGGTGAGTCGCAGATCCCGACGACTTCGACGGAGGTTTCGTCGCGGAGGGCTTCGGTGACCATTCCCGCCGGGTTCGAATAGTTGATCAGGGTCGTGTCGGGCGCTACCCGCTCGATGATCCGAGCGAAGTGCAGCATCGCCGGGATGTTCCGCATGGCGAGCGCCGCGCCTGCAGCTCCCACGGTTTCCTGTCCGAGGACTCCCGCCTCCAGACACACATGCTCGTCGTGGGCACGCGCCTCCTGCCCCCCGGCCCGAATGGCTGCGATTACGAACCGGCACCCACGCACCGCCGCAGCTACGTCGTGGGTCACGCGCACCCGGATCGCTGGAGCGTTGGCCCGCACAACCGGAGCGATCGCTGCCAGGCGCTCCCGATTCGTGTCGTAGAGCGCCAGTTCCTGAACGCCGAGACCACTCCCGGCCAGGGCGCTCGCCAGCAGGGGGCTGCGCAGGCCGCCCCCGCCCAGGAGCGCGACCTTCAAGCTCTCGGCGCCCAGGGCCGCGCCGGCAGCCCGCCAAGATGCTGGACGGAGCGGGCGCCACAAACGTTTCCGGCGGCGAGCTGGTCCTCGAGCGATCCCCCGCGGAGCCGCCGGGCGAGGAAACCCGCGGCGAAGGCATCGCCGGCTCCCGTGGTGTCTCGGACGCCGTGCAGCGGAATCGGCGCGGGAACCCGGGTCTCGGGCTTCCCGAACATTTCGGCGCCGTCACGGCCCCGCTTCACGACCACGACCGTTCCGGCTTCGACGGCTCGCTGGAGCAACTTGCCGGGGCCGTTGTACAGCGCGGCTTCCTGGGCATTTACGAAGATTCCGGCGGCGTTTTCGAGGATGTCGCCGAATCCTTCGCGCGCCGGGAGTTCTTCGTCGTAGCCGAAATCCCAAAACACCTCCGTGCGGTCCTTCACCCTGCGCATCGCGTCCGCCCAAGGCGTACAACTGTGCGGCGGCATGCCCAGCAAAACCGCGGAGAAGGGGGCGGTCGAGTTGTGCCGCCGCAGAGTGAGATGGAGCCGCTCTTCGAGTACCGCATTCACACCCGTAAAGGTGGTGAAGCTCCGTTCCGCACCACACGACAGGGAGGCAGTGACCGCGTGCGGTTCCCTGGGCCGGCGGAGGTCCCGGCAGCGGATGCCTTCGCGCGCCAGGATTCGTCCGACCCGCGGCGGGAGCGCCGACAGCACATCCACCTCGAGACCCTCGGTCCGCGCCCAGGCAGCCGCGATCAGCGCCCCCCCACCGAAGGTACGACGAAACAGGTTCGTGCGGACCTCCTCGCCGGGAAAAGGAAGACGGGGCAACCCGGCGAAGATGAGATCTTCGAAGGTCTCCCCGGCGACCAGCAGTCGCGGCACTTCCGAAGCCATGAGACGAAGGCTATCCCGTTCCACTCCGGGCCGATACTCTCTCCCTCGATGTTGCGTTTCGGGAGCCGCACCTTCTGGATGGGGATGCTTCTCCTGGCTCTACCCGGGCCTTCCCTCAGCGCCCAGACGTGGCCACCGGACGCCGTTTTCCACGACGCGCACTACCACCCCACCGACTACATCCAGCGCGAGACGGCGCTCCCGGAGTTTCTCGGGTTGATGGGCGACGGGGTCGGCCGCGCGGCGCTGATGGGCATTCCCCTCCAGCAGAAGTGGGACTGGTTCGAGTCGGGCGACCGCGCCCCCGACTACTACCTGCGTTCGGACGCGGCGCTCTACTACTACCCGTTCGTGGATGCGATGGTGGCGGAGGCGGTTCTCGCACTGCCCCCGGAGCAGCGGGCGCGCTTCGATCCCATGATCACCGGGTTCAATCCGACCGACATGTACGCGGCGGACCACATCCGCCGGGTGCTCCGCCTGTATCCGGGCGTGTTTTCGGGAATCGGGGAGTTCTCCATCCACAAGGAAGTGGTGTCTCCCAAGACGGTGGGGCACGGTGCGAGCCTTCGCAATCCGGCACTCGACCGGATCCTCGAGTTTGCGGGGGAAGTCGGCCTCCTGACCCTGATCCACAACGACGTGGACGTGATCCTTCCGCGCGAGGGAGAGCGGCCGACGCATCTCGACGCCTTCGTGGAGGTGGTCCGGCGGCATTCCGGGACGACGCTCGTCTGGGCCCACGCCGGCATCGGCCGCTTCGTCGAGCCGACCCCGGACTACGTGGAGTTGCTGGAGGAGATCCTGCGCGACGACGGCCTCGACCACCTCTACTTCGATCTGTCCTGGGACGTGGTGGCCGAGCAGATCGCTGGGGCGGAGGAAACGCGCGCGGCCTGGGTCGCCCTTGTGAACGCCTGGCCGGACCGGTTCATCATCGGTTCGGATTCCGTGGTGGCGAAGGACGCTTCCGCCTACCAGGGCGCCCTTGATGTTTGGGCGCCGCTCCTTGACCGTCTCGATCCGGAGGCGAGCCGCAGGGTCCGGATGGGCAACTACGAACGGCTCTTCGACGCCGCCCGCCGCCGCGTCCGCGCTTGGGAAGCCGCCCAGCGCTGACGGCGGAGCGGGGAGGGGCCGCCGGCCTGCAGACCGGCACCCCCGACCGAAGGGAGGCGAAACCGCGGTGACAACGATGGGTAGACAGGTGGCGAAGTCATTCAGCCTGAGCCGAAGCGACAGTCCGGGCATTGCCGGTGGGCAGGTTAGGTCCATCAGCTTCTGCGCCTCGATGCCGTCAGCAGATGGGACAGGGCAGTCTCATGCGGGAATCGCATCTGGCGATGTCTGAGAAGGACAGCGTGTCGGGCGCGCTGCGACGAATCGAGTCAGAAGTCGATGTTGCCTACAGAGCCAACCAACTCATGTCGTTGCCACGATCTCAGGCGATTTGGCACTTCCTCGCGGAATGTGAGGAGATTCCGATCCGTCTCGGATACCAATCATCGCGTGACGGGATCGTTCAGGATCCAATGGCTGTCGCGGACTACTTGGCCAATCTAGCCAAATGGCCAGTGATATGGATCTGGAAGTCATGCGCCCCTTCTAGTGGCTTCAGGCGTGAATTCTCCGACGACAGCTATGGTGCCGCCTTTGAACTAGCCAAGTTGGGGCACAACTACCTTGACTACCAGACTGTATTCACGTACGCGAGCAAGAATACTCTGAGCCTGGAACTCGAGGGAAAACGAATTCGACCAAGTGGCGTAGTACGTTCGGATACGCGCCTAGATGCTTACGATCGAATAGTCAACTCCAAGGAAAAGGTGGATTCCGATCCTACTTTCATACCGTGGCTCATGGACCGCATGAAGCCTCTTGTGAGAGTGAACGGGACGAGATTTGATTACAGGGTTAGCAGACGACTCATGAGTAGTGTCATGGCTCGTTCTAGGCCTGTTTTGGACAATCGTTTTCGACTTCCTATGGATTGGAGGATCCCAGTTATTTCTCTCCGCCAGTATTTCTGTATCGTGCATGTCCTGTGGTGTATGTGCTGCATTCACCTGTGCGCGAGACGGATAGCATGTGATTCCGGGTGCGTAGGGCTCGGATACCTGGATTCTGTCATGACGATCGGGAAATCGCGACTTCTCAACGAAGTGTCTCAATACTCCGGAGTGGAGCTGAACGTCGTGGGAGAAGTCCTAGACCAGCTCACTCTTGGCAACTGTGGGCAGGACACGCCAGACATCGTTCTTCAGCCTCTCGTTCCTCTTGCGAACGACTCCTACGGCATAGCTCCGAGCCTTGTCGCGAATTCATATCTCGAGAGGAACTTACTGGTGTTTCTCAATCGACTAGAGCCAGCGCGAGATGCCTACAGCAGATTGAGTGTAGAACGAGAGGAAATGGATCGAGAGAGAATTCGAAAAGAGCTGAAGGACCTGCGGTTTCGTTTCGCCTGGGGGCACGTTCCTGGGTGGGGAACTGCATCGGACGTAGATTTGGCAATCGTAGATGAAGAAGGTCGATGTTGTCTGATTCTAGAACTGAAATCGTTCTTGGAGCCAGCGGACCCGCGAGAGGTCTATCAAAAGTCTCAGGAAATCCTCAAGGGGATCAAACAGATTCGACGCAGGAGGCAAAGGGCAGCTACACATCGGGAATTCTTGAATACATTCTTGAGCATCGATGACTCGTTTGCTGTCCACTTCGCAGTTTCGGCAGAAGGTTCGATTGCATGCGGCTTGGCAAGGGCGGACGACGTAGCGCTCGTTAGAAGCACTGACCTTGTATCCAGGATTCGGAACGCCGGCGGACTCCGTGTTGTTTGCGAGGCGATTGATCGAGGAGACCACCTGCCGGAAGAGGGTGTTGATTACGCAGAGCACGCCAGAGATGTGGAGGTGGCGGGTTGGACTTTGGAGTGGTACGCCACCCGAATCCTATGAGGCGGCACGCGCTGGCCACGGTCTCGCTGCTGTCGGCGCGGGCGCCGACGACATCATGGCGGAGCGGCATTTGGACGGTGGATTGGCGTGTGGTTCCGTGCCGGCGTTAGGCCCCGAGGCGTTGCCGCGGAGCTGTCTTCGTTGTCCATCCGCATCGCCCGGGTGAGTAGACGGGTATCGAGCTCGACCGTGAAGAGGTGGCGCGCTACGACCGCAATGGCGGAAGAAGCTGGAACTTTGGAGTGGTACGCCCGGTGGACTCCGAGGCACGCATCGGTCGGCTGATGATGGCGGACGCGGATGGCGTGGCGGAGCACGGGTGGATCTGGCGAGCGGAGCGATAGCTCACGGTCTGTCGTGGACGAAGCGGCACGCGCGGCAGGAAGGGGGAGAAGCCTCGGTCCCTGGTGTGTGACAAGTCTCGCCCGTTCGTACATCGCGGAGCCCAAGCGCGGGCGTCGGCGCGGGCGGGGACGACATCATGGCGGAGCGGCATTGCGGCGACGGCGCCACGAACTGGACGGTGGATTGGCGTGTGGTTCCGTGCCGGCGTTAGGCCCGAGAACGAGCTGTCTTCGTTGTCCATCCGCATCGCCCGGGTGAGTAGACGGGGATTTCTTTAGACTTCCGCGGCATGTGGCGTTTTCGATTTCTTGGTCAGTTGGGGATCGGACCAATCATCCTCGCGGTCGCCGGTGTGGCGGCCGCCCGCCGCCGCGTCCGCGCCTGGGAAGCCGCCCAGCGCTGACGGCGGAGCGGGGAGGGGGGCTCCTACCGGGAGACTGGCGCCGGCCTCCAGGTCGGCACCGTCGCGCGCAGGCATGGGAGCGCCAGACCTGTGGTCTGCATCGTCCGCTGGAGGCGGGCGAAAGGTGCAGGGCAGGTCTGTGACCTTTACCTGGTCGCCCGTCGTCGTCGGGCCGTCGAGGATCGCGCCCGGCACCTCCCTTGATGGCGGGATCTCTGGTCGAGCTGCCAGCCATCAGAACTTGGCAACGATCTTCTCCAAGGTGTTCCAGTTGCGCGCCGTGGCGGTGACGCCGAACCGCTCTTCGAGGTACACATGCGAGAGGGCCATCGCCTTGACGCCATCCGGAGTCCAGACGTATGCCTCGGTACCTTCGATCGCGATGGTCTCGGGGCTGTGGTCCTCCTCCAGCAGTGCCCGCACCAGCTGGGGATTGGGTTCCTGCGAGAGGAAATTCACCAGGCAGCGCGATGGGTCAGAGACGACCTCACGCAATGGGTTGCGCTCAAGCACCCTGCGAACCTGATTCGCACTTCGGACGACACAGGGAACGTTGACGTCGAACTCGTCGCTGAGCAACCGCTGCACGGCGCCGCCGACCCGGTCGGGACGAGTCGATTCAGTGGAAACGATCACGTTCCCGCTTTGTAGGACGGTGGCCACATCGGAGTAGCCCTCGTCGGCCAACTTCGACCTGAGTTCCGCCATAGGTACCCGATTGCGGGTTCCGACGTTGATCCCCCGCGGCATCACGAGATAGCGCTTGGTCATCGATGTTCGTACTCGAGGACGTAGAAGTGCTTTCCCTCGTTGAGCTTGATGCCGTCCTGCTCCAAGAAAGGAGGCTCGGCCTCGATGGTGACGTCGAGAGGTCCGCGAGCGATAGGCAT
>CAXXLQ010000003.1:0-31195 GCA_963668695.2 Vicinamibacteria bacterium | reverse complement strand
GCTCCCGCTTCCGCCGCTGCTCTCTCAGCGAAAGCACGTCCTCCTTCAGGTGGTACGTCACCACCGCCCCGAACGGCGGGTTGGGCGCCGTGTAGAAGGCGTCGCCGCGCTGTGACTTCTCGCCGCCGCCCAGCGGGTTCGCCTCGATGTACATCCAGGGGTCCTTGACCGGGAACACGGTGCCGCCGGCCGCCAGGGTCTCCGCCGAGAGGTGCCGCAGCGGCGTGTAGTCGTCGAGGATGAAGAAGCTGCGGCCGAAGGACGCCGCGACCAGGTCGTTTTCCCGCGTCTGGATCTCGAGGTCCCGGATCGCGATGGTCGGCAGGCCGCCCTTCAGCCGCACCCAGTGCCCACCGTCGTCGAGCGTCACGAAGAGCCCGAACTCGGTGCCGAGGAACAGCAGGCCTTGCTGCACCGGATCCTCGACGACCGTCCAGGCGAGCTGGTCGTCCGGCAGGTCGCCGGTGATGTCTTCCCAGGTGACGCCGCGATCGTCGCTCCGCACTACGTAGGGGGCGAAGTCGCCCTGCTTGTGGTTGTTGAAGACCGCGTAGACCGTGTTCTCCCGGTGGCGCGAGGCGTGGAGGTCCGCCACGTAGGTGAGTGGCGGCACGCCGGGGACGGTGTCCACCGCCCGCCATTCGAGCCCCCCGTCACCGGAAATCTGGATGCGCCCGTCGTCCATCCCGGTGTAGAGCAACCCTTCGACGAGCGGCGACTCGTCGAGCGCCACCATGTTCCCGTAGGTGGAGGTGGCGCGATTCCGCCAGACCGCGTCCACGCTCCAGGTCCTGCCCATCACGAGCCGCTCGGCCCGGTTGATGCCGCGGGTGAGGTCCTCGCCAAGCGGAGTCCAGGTGTTCGCCCCGTCGTCGCTCCGGTAGAGGCGGTTGGCGCCGAAGTAGAGCCGCTTGGAGTTGTGCGGGGAAATGATCAGCGGGGAGTCCCAGTTCCACTTCAGCGGCGGGTCGTCGGGTTCCGGCTGCGGCTGGATGTCCACCCGTTCCCCGGTGCGGTGATCGAAGCGGACGATCCCGGCGTACTGGGACTGGGCGTAGACGATGTTTGGGTCTTCGGGATCCACCCGCGCCTGGAATCCGTCGCCGCCCCGCACGTCCACCCAGTCGCTGTTGAGGATGCCGTGCACGTTGATGGTGCGCGAGGGGCCGGCCATGGTGGCGTTGTCCTGGGTGCCGCCATAGACCCGGTAGAACGGGAAGTCGTTGTCGATCCCGACCCGGTAGAACTGGGTGAGCGCCTGGTTGGCGTGGTATTTCCAGTGCTCGCCGAGGTCCCAGCTCTCGTAGAGACCGCCGTCGGTGCTCATCATCAGGTAGTTCGGGTCATCGGGGTCGAATTCCAGGTCGTGGTGGTCCACGTGCTTCCACTGGGTGTTCAGCCGCCGCCAGGTCCTGCCGTCGTCATCGGAGACGCGGGTGTAGGTGTCCATGGAGTAGAGCCGGCCCGGCCGGTGCGGATCGGCAAAGATCTCCATGTAGTACTGCGGATCGGTGACGAAGTAGTCGCTCCGTTTCTCCCAGCTCTCGCCGCGGTCGGTGGAGGCGTAGAACCCGTAGCCGTCGTCGGAGGCCGCGATCTGGGCGTAGACGACGTCGGGATCGTGCGGCGAGATCGCGAGCCCGATGCGGCCGATGTCCTGCCGATCCGGGGAGGGGAGCCCGCGGCTGAGCCGCCGCCAGGTGGTGCCGCCGTCCTCGGACTTGTGGATACCCCCTTCGGGGCCGCCCGCGATCTGGAGCCCGGTGTGCCGCCGCCGCTGCCAGGCGCTGGCGTACACGATGTCCGGGTTCCTCGGGTCGAGGACCACGTCGCTGACGCCGGTGTCATCCGAAATGCGGAGGACATGCTCCCAGTTGGCGCCGCCATCCGTCGTCTTGTAGAGGCCCCGGTCGCCGCCGGCCCGCCACAGCGGTCCCTGCGCCGCGACCCAGACGGTCTGGCTGTCGCGCGGGTCGAGCACGATCTTCCCGATGTGCTCCGACTCGTCGAGCCCCATGTGCTCGAACGAAGCCCCGGCGTCGCGGCTCCGCCAGACGCCGTTCCCGTAGGGGACCGACCGCTGGCCGTTGTTCTCGCCCGTGCCGAGCCACACGACGTTCGAGTTGGACGGATCCACCACCACCGTCGAGGTGGAATACACCGGGTAGTTCTCGAAGATGGGTTCCCAGGTGGTGCCGCGATTCGTGGTCTTGAAGGCGTTCCCGGAGGCGACCGCGACGTACCAGGTGGACGTGTCGTTCGGATCGATGGCCACGTCGGCGATCCGCCCGGAACGCGACGCGGGCCCGATGGCGCGGAGCTCCAGGCCGGACAGGAGGTCCTCGGTGATGGCCGGGGCCTCGCCTTCCTGGGGAAGAGCAAATGCCGGAAACAGGACGGCGGCCGCGAGAACGAGGGTTGTCCAGGGGGGTCGGTTCATGATGGTCCTCAGCGTGTCGGCATGGGAGATGGGCAACTAGCCGCTGGCGAGACGATTGAAGGCGTCCATCGTCCGCTGGATGGCGTCCAGCCACTCGTCGGCGCGTTCGAGCGGCGCCGCGAACTTGGGTAGGCGGTCGCCCACCGCCAGCCGCCACTTTTGGGTGCCGCCGGTGGGTTTCACCTGGGAGTGCGGAATGAGGCCCGCCAGTGACTGAAGATAGGCCACTCCGACCTGCTCGTCACCGAATTGCTCCGCCCGCTGCGCGATAGAGCCGGCGTCCAATCTTCCGTCGGCATACAGGACACCGAAGAAGACTGTGTTGCCGTCCTGTCTGTCCCAGCGAAGGACGATGGATGCAGTCTCGGGGAGGACGACGAGTCCAATATCCTCCACGCGCTTGAAGAAGTCCCGCAGTCGGCCGGGAAGCGCTGCGTCGAGTTTCCCGACTTCTTGGTAGAACTCGTCCTCGGTGAGGCGCCGCTTCGCGCGCCTGCCCGTCAACAGTGCCGGAGCTTCCTCCACTGTCACGCCGACGTCCGCTCGTCGCACGATGGCGCGTTCGATCTCGACCGTCCGGGCGAGAACCCGCGGCTCCACGATGAGGCCGCCCGGCGCGCCTTCCGCCGGCAGTTCGAACATGGCCAGCTCGACAAGACCGAAGGTGAACTGGATGCCCGCGAACCGTCGCAGGTGTTCGGCGATCCGCTCCACTCCCTCCCGGATGCCGTCGCCAACCACGAGCAGCAGGAAGCGCCCATCCGCCAGGTTGCGGGTCACGTCGTCCACGAAGGCGGCTTCGTCGATATCTTCGTTTTGGTCCCGCACCAGATCGAACAGTCCGCGACTGTCCCCTTCCGCACGCCGCGCGCGGCGCACCGCCTGGTCGAGTTCCTCATAGGACCAACGATGGATCTCCTTCGCGTAGTCCAGAATCTGGGCCACCACTTCGCGCCGCGCCTCGGGGTTCCTCCAGAGCTTGCATTCGACCAGAGTGAGCCGGCCCGTTTCGTTCACGTAGGCGAGATCCATGGGGCCGGCGGCCGTGGGCAGTTCGCGGCAGAGCGGGATGACGGGTCCGAACGCCTCGTCAATCTCTCCGATCGGTAGGATTTCCGGCGACTCGAACAGCAGTCGCTGGAGCCAGTCCTCGTCATATCCGCTCGCCGGGGACCCTGCGGTCAGTCGCCGACGCCGCAGCGGAACGGCGCGGGCGCCTTTCTCCGGAGGGAGATAGATCGTCCGGCCGTAGCGGGACTCACCCGTGGCTGCCACGCTGCTCGGGCCTACCGCGGGATCCGCCGGCCCGGGGTCCAGGGCACTCCCGCGGCGTCCGCCTGGGCCTCGAGACCCGCGAGCTGCGTCTCGACGAGGTTGACGAGCTCCGCGTTTGCCGGGCCGAACTGCTCTTGGACGATCTCCGCCTGCCGGCGGTGGGTCGTGGTGGGATCGGCGGTGGACCAGAAGGCCCCGACCACCCGCTGGATGCGCTGGCGGATGCCCGGCAGCACGGCTTCGCTCCTGGAGCGGACGGTGTCGTCGCCGAGGAAGCGGACGCGCAGCTCGAGGAGCCCGGCCCGGATCGCCGACGCCTGGGCACGGAGATCGCCTTCCGCTCCCGATTCGTCGATCGCTTCCGCGAGGGCTTCCACCCGTTCGACGGAGGCTCCGAGCGCGGAAACGGCGCCGAAGACCTGGCGCTGGAGCGTGGCGACCTCCCGCTGGAACGCGTGGCGGGCCTCCACGTCGGCGGGCGGCACGCCGGCCGCCGCCAGGACCTTCGGGGTGAAGGACTGCGGCTCGCCGAGACGCATCGCGCCATCACCGTCGCGCGCTACGAGTTCCGCCGTGTAGGTTTGCGGCATCGCCAGCGGCCCGGCGCGCCGCGACCACGGCCCCACTGGTCCCCGCTCGGGGTCCGGATACCGGAGGTCCCACGCCACCCGGTGGATCCCCGCCTTCGTCGGCGCGGAAATACGGCGCACGACGTTCCCTTCCGAGTCTCGAATGACTACGAACACCGCCGGATCCTCGGCGCGGTCCTCGGCCCGCAGTTCGTCCCAGGTGGGGTAGGGAAGCGGTTCGCCGGCGGCTGCCTGGGCTCGCTCCCGCTTCCGCCGCTGGTCGCGCAGGCTCAGGACGTCTTCCTTCAGGTGGTAGGTGACCACCGCCCCGAAGGGCGGGTTGGGTGCGGTGAAGAAGGCGTCGCCCCGCTGCGCTTTTTCGCCGCCGCCGAGCGGGTTCGCCTCCACGTACATCCATGGGTCCTTCACCGGGAACACCGTGCCGTCGCCGGCGAGCGCCTCGGGCGAGAGATGGCGCAAGGGCGTGTAGTCGTCGAGGATGAAGAAGCCCCGCCCGAACGAGGCCGCGACCAGGTCGTTCTCGCGCGCCTGGATCTCCAGATCCCGGATCGCGATGGTCGGGAGCCCTCCCTTCAACCGAACCCAGTGCGTGCCGCCGTCGATGGTTGAGAAGAGTCCGAACTCGGTGCCCAGGAAGAGCAGTCCTTCCTGCCCCGGATCCTCGACCACCGTCCAGGCGAGCTGGTCGTCGGGAAGGTCGCCGGTGATGTCATCCCAGGTGACGCCGCGGTCGTCGCTGCGCATCACGTAGGGCGCGAAATCGCCCTGCTTGTGGTTGTTGAAGACCGCGTACACCGTGTTCTCCCGGTGCCGGGAGGCATGGAGATCCGCCACGTAGGTGAGGGGCGGAACGCCCGGAACGGCATCCACCGCCCGCCACTCGATCCCCCCGTCATCGCTGATCTGGATGCGGCCGTCGTCCATCCCGGTGTAGAGCAGCCCTTCGACGAGGGGTGATTCGTCGAGCGCCACCATGTTCCCGTAGGTCGAGGTGAAGACGTTGCGCCACACCGCGTCCGTGCTCCAGGTCCGCCCCATCACTGGTCGTTCGGCGCGGTTGATGCCGCGGGTCAGGTCCTCGCTGATCGGGGTCCAGGTGTTCGCGCGGTCGTCGCTCCGGTAGAGGCGGTTCGCGCCGAAGTAGAGGCGCTGGCCGTTATGGGGAGAGATGATGAGCGGCGCGTCCCAGTTCCACTTGAGCGGCGGGTCGTCGGGTTCCGGTTGCGGCTGGATGTCCACCCGCTCGCCCGTGCGCCTGTCGAAACGCGCGATCCCCGCGTACTGGAACTGCGCGTAGATGATGTTCGGGTCCTCGGGATCCACCCGCGCCTGGAAACCGTCGCCGCCGATGACGTTCAGCCAGTCGCTGTTCCGGATGCCGTGCACGTTGATGGTGCGGGAGGGACCGCCCATGGTGGCGTTGTCCTGGGTGCCGCCATAGACGTTGTAGAACGGGAAGTCGTTATCGATCCCGACCCGGTAGAACTGCATGAGGGACTGGTTGGCGTGGAACTTCCAGCGCTCGCCGAGATCCCAGCTCTCGTAGATGCCGCCGTCGGAGCTCACCATCAGGTAGTCCGGGTCGTCGGGATCGAACTCCAGGTCGTGGTTGTCCACGTGCTTCCAGCGGCTATTGAGGTCGCGCCAGGTCTTCCCGTCGTCGTCCGTGATCTGCACCCACACGTCCATCGAGTAGATCCGGCCCGGCCGGTGGGGATCCGGGAAGATCTCCATGTAGTACTGCGGGTCCACACAGATGTAGTCGCTGCGTTTTTCCCAGCTCTCGCCGCGGTCGGTGGAGCGATAGAAACCGCTCGCGTCGTCCGAGGCCGCGATCAGCGCATAGACGATGTCCGGGTTCTGGGGCGCGAGGGCGAGCCCGATGCGGCCGATGTCGTGGCGGTCCCCCGAGGGGAGGCCGCGGGAGAGCTTCCGCCAGGTCGCGCCGCCGTCTTCCGATTTGTGGATCCCTCCTTCGGGACCGCCGGCCACCAGCAGACCGGTGTGGCGGCGCCGCTGCCACGACGAGGCGTACACGATGTCCGGGTTCCGCGGGTCGAGGACCACGTCGCTGATCCCGGTGTCCTCCGAGATGTGGAGGACCCGCTCCCAGGTGCCGCCCCCGTCGGTGGTCTGGTAGAGGCCCCGATCCCCGCCGGATCGCCAGAGCGGTCCCTGCGCCGCGACCCAGACCGTCTGGCTGTCGCGGGGGTCGAGGACGATCTTTCCGATGTGTTCCGATTCGTCGAGCCCGGTATGTTCGAACGAAGCCCCGGCGTCCCGGCTCCGCCAGACGCCGTTTCCGTAGCCCGCCGAGCGCTGCCCGTTGTTCTCGCCGGTTCCGAGCCACAAGACGCTGGAATTCGCCGGATCCACCACGATCGTCGAGGTGGAATAGACCGGGTAGTTCTCGAAGATGGGCTCCCAGGTGGTGCCCCGGTTCGTGGTCTTGAAGGCGTTTCCGGAGGCCACCGCGACGTACCAGGTCGCCCGGTCGTTCGGATCGAACGTCACGTCCGCGACCCGGCCGGAGCGGGCGGCGGGGCCGATCCCCCGGAGCTTGAGACCCGAAAGGAGGTCTTCGGTGATGGCCGGTTCTTCCTGGGTGCTGGCCGCGGGGGCGAGCACCAATCCGGCGGCGAGGACGGCGAGGGGGAACGCGCTGTGCTTCATGGCGGAGTTCTCAGTCGGTGAGGGTGGCCACGTGGGCGGCGGCGGCGCGGGCCTGTCCGTCCACGTTGTAGCCGCCCTCGAGCAGGGAGACGAGCCGGCCGCCGCAATAGTGGTCGGCGACGTCCATGAGGGTGCGCGTCATCCGGGCAAACGCGTCGTCCGTGACCTCGAAGGAGCCGAGCAGATCTTCTTTCCGGCTGTCGAATCCGGCGGAGATGATCACGAAGTCGGGCTGGAACTGCTCGACCGCGGGAAGAAGTGTCCGGTCCCAGGCGGCCAGCATGTCCCGATCGGTGGAGCCCGGCCCGAGGTGGACGTTCAGGTTCGTCCCGCTGCCGTTCCGCGCGCCCTGCAGGGCGGGGTCTCCGGTGCCCGGGTAGTCGTACCAGTTGTGCGTCGAGAAGAAGAGGACGGAAGGATCCTCGTAGAAGGCGTTCTGGGTGGCGTTGCCGTGGTGATAGTCCCAGTCCACGATCAGCACCTTCCGGTGTCCGCACTCATTCTGTGTGTAGCGGGCGGCGACCGCGGCGTTCGAGAAGAAACAAAAGCCCTCCTCCGCGCCGGTGTTGTTCGCGTGGTGTCCCGGCGGCCGGATCGCGCAGAAGGCGTTCTTGAGCCGTCCCGCGGAAACTTCCCGCACTGCGGCGAGCGCTCCGGCGACGGCGAGTTCGGCGATCTCGCCGGTGGTCGGGATGCGCCGGATGCGGTCCACGTGTTCCGGGGTGTGGTGGCCCATGATCGAGGGCAGGGGATCCGGCCAGTTCTCGACCGGAACCAGCACCGGAAGGAGTCCGGCGGCGGTGAGCGCCTCGCGGATCTTCACCAGCCGGGTCGGCGATTCGGGGTGGCCGCGGCGGATGTTGTGGCGGAGGAAGGACTCGCGGTAGACGAGCCCGGTGGCGGAGGAGCGGGACTGGGTCATGGGGGCAAAGATACCCGAGCACTCGGGGCCGCTCACGGGTCGCCCGCTGGTACCGTTTCCAGGCCGTGCCGCACCACCGGGGCCACCACCATGACGGGGGCAAACAACCGTGGTGGAAGCGCTTCCGGACGACGGCTGCGATCGGGTACGCCATCCGGCACTACAGCGAGCCGCGGAACCGGATGGTCGTCGAACGCGCCGGGATCCGCGCCGGTGACCGTTTGGTGGAGATCGGCTGCGGTCCCGGCGAAGCGGCGGCACTCGCCGCCGCGAGCGCGCCGGACGTGCGCGTGATCGCGCTCGATCCGGCCTGGCCCGCCTGCGTCGCGACGGCGGTGCGCACGCTCTGGTTGGGCCGCTCCGTGCGGGTGCGGCGCGCCGCCGCGGAGCGGCTGCCGGTCCTGGACGGGTGGGCCACGCTGGTCTTCTCCATCAACGCTTTCCACCATTGGGAGGATCCGCGGCGGGGGCTCGGCGAGGTGCGCCGGGTGCTCGGTACGGGAGGCCGGCTGGTGCTCGTGGACGAGGACTTTCCGGAGGACCACCAGCACACGCGATTCCACCGGGAGGCGCATGAGGTGGCGCCGGTTGACGCCGGGAATCCGGAGGTCCGGGAATGGCTCACGGCGCTCGGGTTCGGCGAGTTGACGCTCGAGCGAGTCGAGGACGCGGACGGCACGCCGCACCATCTGCTCCGGGCGGTGCTCGGTTCCTGAGCGCCGCCGGGGTCGTCCGGCAGTCTGACCAAACCGGCTCTCGCCGCACTTCCGATTCTCGGCGCGCAGCGCCGAGCGGCGTGGAAACGGGGCGCACGCGCACCGCGTTCATGTCTTCGCCTTCCCCGCGCTTCACGTGCGCCCCGTTTCCACGCCGCCCGACCTGGTGCCGAAGGGGGGACTCGAACCCCCACGGGATCACTCCCATACGCCCCTCAAGCGCACGTGTCTACCATTTCACCACTTCGGCAGCGGTGAGGACCGGCAGAACTTTCGACTGCCGGACGCGGAATTATAGGGGCGGGGCCGAAGCCCCGCCGGGACGGAATCAGAAGCCCGAGGGTGCCCCGGGATCGCGCTCGCCGCCTTATTCGCCGGATTCGGGCGCCTCCGGATTCTCGGGTTCTGCACCCGCTTCGGAGCCGGCGGGCTCCGCCTCCTCCGTCGCTGCGGGAATCGCCGCTGCCGGAGCCGGAATCGTGACTCCCGGCGCGTTCACCACGCTCTGAGACTCGGGATCAGCCTGTACATACCCGAGCAGCAGCGAAGTGACCATGAAGAGGCCTGCGACGACGGCGGTAACTTTGGTCAGGAGGGAGGCGGTGCCCCGGGCCCCGAAGGCCGCCTGGCTGCCGGCGCCGCCGAAGGCGCTCGCGAGATCCTGACCCTTCCCCTGCTGGGTGAGCACCACGAGAACGAGGAAGAGACAGACGAGGATGTGGATGATGGTGAGCAGGATGGTCATTGGCGTTGATATTCCGGTTCAGGGGCGGCTCTCGTTCCGATACGGCGCGGCGGCCTGACGCCTGGTTCGCCGCTCAGCCGGCGGCGTGGCAGATGTTCAGGAACGAGTCGGCGCGGAGGCTGGCTCCGCCCACCAGCAGGCCATCCACGTTGGCCCCGGCCAGGATGGCGCTGGCATTATCGCCCTTCACCGACCCTCCGTAAAGCAGCGGCGCCCCTCCGGCGGCCCGAGGCCCCGCAATAGCCTCCAATCCGGCGCGGATGGCCCGGTGCATCGCTTCCGCGGTTTCCGGGGTGGCGGTCCGACCCGTACCAATGGCCCAGACCGGCTCATAGGCGACGGCGAGCGAAGTGAGCTGGGTGTCCGACAGGCCGGCGATTGCCGCCTGGAGTTGCCCCCGGACGACGTTTTCGGCCTGTCCGGCATCCTTTTGTTCCGCAGTCTCCCCGACGCAGACTACGGGGCGCATCCCCGCTTCGAGTACCGCGAGCGTCTTTCTGCGGACGTCCGCGTCGTTGTCCCCGAAGACGTGACGCCGCTCCGAGTGACCGACCAGCACCATGGAGCATCCGGCGGCCGCGAGCATGGGAGCCGACACCGCCCCCGTGAAAGCGCCCTCCCGCTCGTAGAAGACGTCCTGGGCGGCGAGTCCCACGGCGCTGCCCCGGATCGCTTCGGCGACGGGTGCGAGAGCGGTGAACGGCGGTGCAACCGCCACCGCCGCCCGTTTCGGATCGAGGCCGGACGGGAGCCCGGCGGCGATTTCGCTGGCGAGGGCGGCCCCGGCGGCGCCGGTCAGGTGCATCTTCCAATTCCCGATGACGAGGGGGCGGCGGGTCGGAGTTTGATCAGGCATCGGCGAGGGCCTCCACCCCCGGGAGCGGTATTCCGGCGAGGAAGGCGAGGGACGCCCCGCCGCCGGTAGAGAGGTGGCTGATGCGGCCGGACACCCCGGCGCGCCGCACCGCGGCGAGCGAGTCCCCGCCGCCGACGATGCTCGTCGCTCCCCGATCGGTCGCCTCGGCCACCGCGAGCGCCACGGCGGTCGTGCCTTCGGCGAAGCGCGGGTTCTCGAAGAGTCCCAGCGGTCCGTTCCAGACGATTGTTGCCGCCGCGGCGATGTGGGAAGCGAAAGCGGCGCGCGACGCCGGGCCGATGTCGAGCCCCATCCAGTTGGCCGAAATCTCGCCGATCGGAAGTTCCCGGATGGAATTTCCGTCCGTAGAGGGTGCGGTGCAGTGGTCCACGGGGAGCACCAGCCGGTCAGCGTGGGCGTCGAGCAGCGCCGCGGCCTCCGCGATCCGGTTTGGTTCGACGAGCGACCGGCCGGTCGGCAGCCCCTGAGCCGCGGCGAAGGTGTATGCCAGCGCTCCGCCGATCAGGAGACGATCGGCGCGGCTGAGGAGCGACCGGATGACCGGGAGTTTGCCGGAAACCTTGGCGCCGCCGAGGATGGCCACGAAGGGGCGGGGGGGATTTGCGAGCGCCATGCCGAGCGCTGCGAGTTCGGCTTCCATCAGGGGGCCGGCTGCCGCTCGTGGAAAGCGCCGCGCGCAGGTCTCTACCGAAGCGTGGGCTCGGTGGGCGGCGCCGAAGGCGTCGTTCACGTACTCGTCGCCGTAAGCCGCGAGGCGAGCGGCGAACTCGGGGGAGTTCCCGGTCTCGCCCGGATGAAAGCGCAGGTTCTCGAGAACGACGACGTCGCCGGCACGGAGCCTCGGCGTCTCGCCGTCCTCACGGCCGACCACGCCGGGCCGAAAGCGGACGGTCTCGCCGAGGAGTTCCTGAAGCCGCTCCGCGACCGGCCGCAGGCTGAGCGCGGGATCGGGCTCGCCGCGGGGCCGACCCAGATGAGAGGTGACGACCACTGCGGCGCCCTGCTCGCGAGCCGTGCGGATGGCGGGGAGGGCGGCCCGGAGGCGACTGTCGTCGGCCACTCGTCTGTTTCCGAGAGGTACGTTCAGATCGGCGCGCAGCAGGAGCCGGCGGCCGCGCAGGTCGAGGTCTCGAAGGGTCAGCTTTCGGGCTTTCGCAGGCACGGCGGGGCAAAACCGTAACAGCCGGTGATGAAACCCACGTGGCGTTCGGCCGGCGATCCATCCCGGCTGAACCGCGTCGCGTCGCGCCGCTCATCGTTGCGTTTCGGTCGGCATACACCCGGTATTCCTCCCTCACGCGCCTTGTCAGCCGGGCGCCTTCTCGGCCTCGGCGCTCACGTGGGTTCCACCACCGGCTGTTCACCGCGTCGCTGCGCGCCGCTCATCGTTGCGTTTCGGTCGGCATACACCCGGTATTCCTCCCTCACGCGCCTTGTCAGCCGGGCGCCTTCCCGGCCTCGGCGCTCACGTGGGTTCCACCACGGGCTGTTCCCCTTCGCCGGGCCCGGTGGTATGGTGCCCGGCCCCACACGCGGCTTCAGGTTTTCGGTCGGGCGGCTCGCCGCCTGGCCGGACGAAGAGAGAACCGGGTGCCATTCCCGGACGGACTTCCTCGCCGAAAACAAGATGGTGCAACTCCGCACGGCGGTGGACATCGGTTTTCGGATTCCGTCCACAGTAGTAACCAACTCGGCCCGAGCGGCGCTTCGGTATCTGCCCGAAGGAGCAGGATTTGCTCTAAAGGGCCTTGACACCGTTCTTTGGCGCCAAGAGGACCATCAGTACTTCTGCTTCACTCAACTACTTGACGCCGGAGCACTACAAACCTCGGATTTGTCCCAACTGCCGACCATCGTCCAAGAGCAGATTCGCCCGAAGACGGATGTGAGAGTGACGATCGTCGGAGATCGTGTGTGGGCGGCCGCAATCACGGATCGGGATGGTCCGATCGACGGCGACTGGAGAATCCTGCACGATCACGTCGTTTACACCGAGCACCCTCTCCCAGACGAGGTCAGAGAACAATGCGTCGGCTTGGCGCGACGCCTCCACCTATCCTTCGCGGCAATTGATCTGGCGCAGGTTGGTGAGGACTACGTCTATCTGGAAGTTAATCCGGTGGGCGAGTGGGCGTGGCTCGCTGAGTCCCTCGGATGGGATGTTGCGCATGCAATCGCGGCTTGGCTGAGCGAGGACGAATCGCGAAACGGCTTCGAAGCCTCGGGCGCTGGTTTGCCCGGACCTTCCACACCGTAACGGCCCAAGCCATCCTCCACTACTCGCTACGGCGGGAAATCAGGGAGGAAACGCAGGTTCGTGACGACGACATGCACGCCCTTGTTGCCACCCGGCACGAGCTTGCTTCGCGCCTCACGGATCCGGTTCTGGAGCAGTTCGAGGATCGAGAGCGGGAGCGTAGGAACTCCATAGAAGCCAAGGCGCGGACGAATTTGGTGGCGATTTCGCTGGCCGCGGCCATCGCCACCGCGCTGTTTGGCCTCCTTTCGGAACCGGCGTCTCATGTCGCGAGGCCAGCGTCGGCATTGTCGGGCCAAATCGGATATGCCGCAATTCTCCTTGGGTGGATCTATTTCATCTCAGGCGGCTTCTTCGCCTTCGAAGTCCTCGATGTTCGCAAGGTCTGGGCGCCGGCGCCCCCGGATCATCTGCATCTTGACGATGTCGGACTGCGCGCGACAAGACTCTTCTACCTAGCAGCCTGTGGACAAAGTCACGCGGCGTTCGGCGGGCGATGCATCCCGGCTGAAACGTGCCGCTTCGCGGCCCTCATCGTTGCGCTTCGGTCGAAATACACCCGGTATTCCTCCCTCGCGCGCCTTGTCAGCCGGGCGCCTCGCCCCCACCGGGAGAACTGGCCAGCCTCGGCACTCACGCCACTTTATCCACAGGCTGCTAGAGCAGAATCAGCGAATCGCCCTGATCATGACCAACGCACTTGCAGTGAGCTTTGCCGCCATCCGCAATGGGATCATCGTTTTTGCGGCCGGTATGGTCGCGATTGCGATACCGGCGTTCCATTGACTGGTGTCGTGGGCCAATGGCTCGTCCCGGTCTCCCGGTCAGTTCTGCCTAACTCTCCTGGGCGCCGAGGTGGTGGATCAGGTCCCGAACCCGGCAGGAGAAGCCCCACTCGTTGTCGTACCAGGCGAGGATCTTGACGGCGTCGCCGTCCACGACCTTGGTGAACGGTGCGTCCACGATGGACGAGTGAGGGTTTCCCTGGAAGTCAATGGAAACCAGCGGTTCGGTTGAGACCTGAAGGATGCCGCGGAGGGGCCCCTCGGCGGCAGCCGTGAGTGCTTCGTTCACTTCTTCCGCGCTTGCCGGCCGCTCGAGGAAGGCGGTCAGATCGGTGAGGGAGACGTTCGGCGTCGGGACCCGAACCGCGATCCCGTCGAGCCGTCCTTCGAGCTCGGGGAGGACCTTGGTAACCGCCTTGGCGGCACCGGTGGAGGTCGGGATCATGTTCAGGCCCGCGGCCCGGGCCCTCCTCAGGTCCGAGTGGGGGAGGTCGAGCAGGCGCTGATCGTTCGTGTAGGAGTGGATGGTGGTCATCACTCCCTTTTTCAGGCCGAACGTCTCGTGGAGGACCTTGACCACCGGCGCGAGACAGTTCGTGGTGCAGGATGCGTTCGAAAGGATGTGATGGGATTCCGGGTCGTAGCGGTCTTCGTTTACGCCCATCACGACGGTCAGGTCCTCACCCTTGGCAGGCGCCGAGATGATGACCTTCCTGGCGCCGGCGGCGAGGTGCTTCGAGGCGTCCTCGCGCTTCGTGAAGATCCCGGTGGACTCGACGACGATCTCCACTCCGAGACGACCCCAGGGAAGGGCGGCTGGATCGCGTTCGCTGAGGACTTCGATCCGGGTTTCCTGTCCGTCCGGCGAGATAACGACGATCTCGTTCCCCTCGGCGCGCACGGTGCCCGGCAGCGCACCGGAGACCGAATCATGTTTCAGCAGGTGGGCCAGGGTGGCGGGATCCGTGAGGTCGTTCACAGCGACGATCTCGATGTCCTGATCGTCCTGGACTGCGCGGAAGATGTTCCGGCCGATCCTGCCGAATCCGTTGATGCCGATGCGCACGATGTTCCCCTTTGCGTTTGGTCCCCCGCGAATTGGTCCGAGGACGACCGGACCTTCCCGGTAAAGCTCCCGCCTCCGCGATGGCCGGGATGATAGGACAGCCGCCCGGGGGGTCAACGAGTCGGCGGTTTCGTTCTGGATATGAGTTGATCCCACTCAGATAATCGCATATTGAACACTTGATATTTTCTTCACAATTCGCTATATTCCTCCCGTCAGCCGAGAAAACTCGTCTGGCGGGCGTAGGGAGCGGCCTGATCCGGCTCCCAGCCAGACAAATACTGGAAAAAACAGCATGACCCATCTGACCCTCTTCAACCCTTCGTTTCAGCGTCTCTTCGCCGATCCGTTCTCCGATCTTCCGGCTCGGTTTGCCCAGGCCCAGTTTGGCGAGGCCCGGTTTGGGGAGCCTGCCAGCGGAAGAACGAACGGGGCGACGCTCTGGAGTCCGCCGGTGGACGTCCGCGAATCCGATACGGAGGTCGTGGTCGAGGCAGAGCTTCCCGGCATCGCCCGTGAGGACATCTCGGTTCGCTATCACGACGGCCGGCTGATCCTCGAGGGCAAGCGGGAGGAAGTCCGCGAGACCGGCACCGGCCCCGAGGCCGGTGACGCGAACGGCGCGGGGGCCTGGCTCCGCCGCGAGCGGGTGGTCGGCAGATTCCACCGCTCCTTCGACCTGCCGGAGATCGTGGACAGCTCCAACATCCGGGCGGAGACCAAGGACGGGGTCTTGCGGGTCGTCCTGCCGAAGCTCGAGACGGCGCAGCCGCGCCAGATCGAGGTCAGCGTCAACTGAGGGGACGCGCACCCGAGGGGCCGGCGCAAGCCGGCCCCTCAACCCGCGTACGGGCTACCCGGAACCCGCCAAACTGAGGTGGGTCGAAGGCGGATTAACCGACTTTGGCTAGCAGGTCTTCGACCAGATCGGCCACTCCGCGCTGACGCCGGATTCGAGCTTCATGCTGGTCGACTCCTTCGCCTCTTTCGAACTTGGAGACGGCCACCGGACCATCCTTCTTATATCCCTCGGTCTCTCCGTCTGACACAAAGTGTTTGCGGAGGATTTGTAGCGCTGCCTCGACTGCCGTGCCGTGCTTGCCCTCACGAGCCTTCCGAATCGGCTCGGACAGCGCGTTCAGCCCTCCGTTCGCATGCTCAATGCAGTAGATCAGGTCATAGGCGTCCTTCCGTTCGAATCGCTGATCGACGGCCAATGCCTTGAGACAGGTGAATCCCAACAAGTCAGTGTGTCGCACTCTCTCGCTGACGATGCCGTTGCCATCGAGAAGTTCAGCCCTAATCTCGCGAACTTGGTAGTGATCGAAGACTATGGATGAGCGTGGGATGTTTAGAACTTGGATGGCGCCCTCGCCTGGTATGACCTGAACCTGGCCGCCAGTCTTCTCGGGGTCGTCGGTCAGCAGTTCCAGCACGATAGTGTCGCCGCCTTCCTTTCGGTATTGCCACCGCCAGGAAGACGGCGCGGGGTTCCCGTCCTTCCCGACGGGTGCAAACCCCGACCTTCGAAGGTTGTCCTCGAATGACCGGTATGCGTCGATTCCCACCAGTAGTTGGACGTCAACAACGACATCGACATCGAGCGTCCCCGCATGCGACGGTCCTGCGGGTGTCAAGTACCGAGCGGCGAGACCGCCGACCAGGTAGATGGAATCCCTCCACGGACCCAGTCCGCGGAGTAGCGTCACGAGGGCGCGTTCGCACGTCAGCGTTTGCCTGAGGGTATAGCCGGCGCGAGTCTGAGGTTTCTCCATCAGAAACCGATCCTTTCCGCGCGCAGGTGCTGCGCCAGTTCCTTGGCGCGTCCTTCCGTGCGCAACAGGTCGAGATAGACCTGAACCGGGCTGGCGAACCAGATCCCGTTCGCGAGCTCGCGGAACGACAACTCGCCTGGCAAGCGGGATTCGATGACGACCAGGTTGGTTCCTTCGTCCACATCACGCGCCCCCAACTTGCCGAGGGTATCTTCAACAGCGGGACCCATCGGGACCCTGCAGTGCACCCGGGATAGGTGCGACAAGAAAGGCGCATAGTGCTGACCCGCGGCCTCGCCGGTGATCGCGTACTCGACGCCGTGCGCGCCCAAGGCGGCGGCGGCCATTCCCACGAGTTCGGCAGCATCGACCCGGGGAACGTAGTAGCGCCGAATTGCCGGACGCCGGGTCACGGCGAGATGCCTTGCCCATTCATCGAGCAGCACATCGGGTTTGGCTAACCGGCGTTCCTTCTTCGGACCTCGACCTCGTGCCTCCATCCAGTCGAATCGCTCCAGTTCGATCAGTACCTCGGAAACGGTGGCTGGTGATGCGCTGGCTAGTTCGGCTAGCGCGCCGACTCCGAACCAGTGCTCGTGCCGCAAGAGGAGCGCGTGCAGCACCTGAGCGCGCCGACCAGAAAACAGGGATCGTATGGATCTCGCGAACGTTCTGGGTGGTGGTTTGTCCACATACACGTAGATGTTCGGGGCCGGGAGGAAAAGGCTCCCTCCGCTGTCGTAGTAGCCCACGCGCTCCTTTCTCAAGAGCTCCTTTGCGCCCGGAGAAATCGCTTCGGCGACCACAACCGGTACCGGTTCCGGAGCCTTCAGCTTCGATCCCGCTCTGTGGACGAGCTCTCTGAGTTGCCAGAGAACCTGGCGGATGTCGCGCGGGTAGAAGTTCCTCTTTGCTTCAACGATGAGGCTGGCCGCCTTGTCCGCCGCCGACAGATCGATCCACGCGTCACATCGTCGCCCTGGCGCGATGAGTACGTCCGTTTGGCACTTGGCGTGCACCCCCGGTACGGCGTGGAGGGCCGTCAGGAATTGGTCTATCAGTTCCGGTTTTGAGGTGGTGGGTGTGATCGGCATGAAGTCATTATTCGCTGCGCAGCGGATAATGCAATAATAGCCGACATACGGATAAATAGCAATATCTACTGGTCAGCGTATTTGTGTCAATCGCCGGATATTGCTCCGTGGCGAGCTGCGGTCAGCGTCGGAAGCTCTCCCGTTGACGGGCGACGGAAGGGCCTGGCGGTGCGCGTTTCGCGGCCTGCGGCCGCGATGCCGGTGTGAACACCGGCGTTCCTTGCCGGCGGGCCGCGCTGCCGGCCGGTTCTTCCGGTGGGGGCCTGAAGGCCGGCGTTCCCAGCGTTATTCCGTAGCGCGTTCCTGGCCGGGGATCACCCGCCGGGTCTTGATCATCTCCTCGTCGTAGTAACGGCGATAGAGGATGTCCCAGGTCTCGGTGCCCTGCTGCACGGTCCGGCTCTGGCTATCGATCTTGCGGCGCACGATCTGGTCGATGCGCTCGTCGTCTTCGAGTTCGGCGTTGATGATCCGCATGATCATGCGGCGGATCTCGTTGTCCGCGGCAAAAAACTCGACCGACTCATCGCCGCGGAGCAGATCCATGATCTGGTTCGCGAGGTGATTGATTTTTCCGTTGGTCAGGCGCATGGCTGGGTCTTCGGCAAGGCAGCGGGCGTCCGCGGCATCCCTAGAGGATCATCCCCTGCTCGCGGGCGAGCCGTTTCTTGACCAGCTTGAACATTTCTCGGTACTCGACGCCGCCGGTGCGGATCTCCTCGCCGTAACCGTCGAGAAGTTTGCGAACCTCTTCGTTGAGATCGTCTTCGTGGTGCAGATCTTCGGTAATGAGTTCCACGATCGTATCCATCAGGGCGTTCGGATCTTCCGGATCGATATAGCCGGCGACCTGCAGGTCGTCGGTAATCCGGTAGCCCAAGAATTGGACCTGGCTCTTGGTCAACCGCATGGCGCGCGACCCGTAAGAATACCATAGAGCCTGGCCCCGGAGCGAACGGGATCCCCGGAGGCGGAAGCGGTCTGTTCCGGGCGGGCGGGAGACTGCTAACGGCCCGTGGTGGAACCCGAGCGAGCGCCGAGGCTGGCCAGTTCTCCCGGTGGGGGCGAGGCGCCCGGCTGACAAGGCGTGTGAGGGAGGAGCCCCCACCGGGAGAACTGGCCCGGGTGTATTTCGACCGAAACGCAACGATGAGCGGCGCGAAGCGACGCGGTGAACAGCCTCCCGGGTGAGCGCCGAGGCCCAGTTCTCCCGGTGGGGGCGAGACGCCCGGCTGACAAGGCGCGTGAGGGAGGAGCCCCCACCGGGAGAACTGGCCCGGGTGTATTTCGACCGAAACGCAACGATGAGCCGCGAAGCGACGCGGTTCAGCCGGGATGGATCGCCGGCCGAGCCCCCACCGGGAGAACTGGGCCGCGCGGGTTTCATTACCGGCTGTTTGGCCGGGATGGATCGCCGGCCGAGCCCCCACCGGGAGAACTGGGCCGGCTGGGTTTCACCACAGGCTGCTAACGGCCCGTGGGCAGAGTGAGGCGAGCATCGAGAGTGGGGAGGCCCAGTTCTCCCGGTGGGGCCAGTTCTCCCGGTGGGGGCCCGGCTGACAAGGCGCGATTCGGGAGGTATCCCGAGCGTATTCCGACCGGATCGCAACGCCCAGTGGAACGGTCAGCCGGAGTGGATCCGCGGTCTAATGCCGGCTCACCCTGTCTACGGGCTGCTAATATCCGCGCTCTTGCGAGAGATGGGGTCGTAGTTCAGTTGGTCCAGAACGCCGGCCTGTCACGCCGGAGGTCGCGGGTTCGAGTCCCGTCGGCCCCGCCATCATCGCTTCCCCCCCACCCTGTCGGATGTTGCGTTCCGGCGCCTTTCCCGCGGAGTTGTGAGCCTCTCATGAAGATCTCGATCACCTACTGCGTCGTTTGAAATTACCTCCCTAGCGCCTCCAGTCTGGCGGCGGCAATCCGGGAGGCTCGGGGCATCGAGCCCGAACTCATCGAAGGCGGCAAGGGCATCTTCGACGTGAAGGTGGACAGCGAACTGATCTACTCCAAGTACGACACCGGCCGCTTTCCCGAGAACGCCGAGATTCTCGACAAGATCCCCGCGAACTGACCCCGCGAACTGACGCGGTCCGGCTGACTCTGCGGGGATACGTTCGGGCGCGGGGTCGCGGCGCGCGTCTGCTCCTCCAACTGCGCGCCGGCTAGGGCACGCCCGCCAGGAACCGGATGGCTAGGATCTAGTTGCCGGTGCGGGAGGCGTGCGGGATGGCCAGGACCAAGTGGACGCGATGGTGTCTCCTTCTTTGCGGCGCCGGCTTCCTCCTCTCGGTACCCGCCTTCGCGCAGCGGTATCTGACCCTCGAGGAATACCGTGGGTTGATCGAGGAGGCGCAGCGTGGACCGCTCGGGGCCCTGGGGCGGGAACTCGCCCGGTATCGCCCGGAGTCTTTGGGACTCGTGGTCGCGGATTTTCTCCGGGAACCCCCGCCGGCCGCTGCAATCAAGCGCGCCGCGCTTCTCCACACCGAGGCGGCTCTCGGACTCGGCAGCGGCGGGGAGGCGCATCTGGCGCTTGCGACGAAACTGAACCTCGCGATCCCCGATCCAGCTTCCCGCGAGAGCTGGCTGCGCCGCTGGTCGCTGGCCGTTGCCTACTCCTACCATCACGCGATCAACCCGCTGGCCGCGGAAAGGTTCCTGGACTCAGCTCTCGGACTACTGCCGGGTGATCGTGATCTGCAGGTGGCTCTCGCCCGGGTGCTCCATATGGGAGGGCGGCTGCGAGGGGAGGAACGCCTGACCGCGCGCGCCGGGGATGTGCTTCGCGATGTCCTGCGCGAGACGCCAGACGACGCGGAACTTCGGGTTCGGCTGGCGAGTATTCTCGTGCGGCTCGGTCGAGAGGAGGAAGCGGCGGCCGAGCTCGCGCGGCTGGAGGGGGCGCGCATGCGGCCGCTGCTTCGCGCCGTGGTGCATCTGGTGCGTGGCGAAACTGCCCTGAACAACGGCGACTTTGTGGCCGCCGAACACGAGTTCGTCGGCGCGCTGCGGCGCGCCCGCACCTCGCCGGCGGCGGCCTCCGGCCTCATTGCCGCGCGCATGGCGCTTCGCGACCATGTCGGTGCTGCGGAGGCCGCGAAAACCCTTCTCGACCGCCGCGCGGTGGGCTGGGAGCCCGAGTGGCAGTTCTGGCTCGGTCCGGCGCGCGATTTGGACGAGGCCTTCGAATCCCTCAGGGCGGAAGCTCAGGGACAGTCGACTGAAGGGGAGCCACCTTGAGGCGCTCCGGACGCTCGATCGCGCTCGGTGCCGTACTCCTGGCGTTCCCGATAGCGGTCGGAGCGCAGGAGGTGTTCGGGGCCGGGGACGAAGTGAGGATCGAGGTCTACGCACATCGGGACGGCGAGGTCATGTCGCTTCACGATCCGCGGCCGCTCCGACTCCTGGTGGACGGCGAGTCGGCGTCCTTCGAGTGGTCCCCCGACGAGCCGCTCGCGGTTGCGGCGGTGCTGGATCTCAGCAGTTCCGTCTCGGGCGACCGGCTGGAGGCTGTCATCACCGGGTTCCAAGAGTTCCTTTCGGGGCTCGGTGACAAGGACCGCTGCGCGGTGATCGCCTTCACGAGAACCGTCATCCAGCATGCGGGATGGGACGGCACCTGCACCGAGGCGGCGGAGGCAGTCTCCAAACTGGTCAGCGGTGGTCCGGCAGCCCTGAACAACGCTTTGATGGTGGCTCTCGGTCTGTTGGCGGATGCTGCGGGCCGTCCCGTTCTTGTCCTGTTTACCGACGGGCAGGACGGGGCAAGCTGGACTGACGAGGTGTGGCCACTGATCGCGACCCGCGGCATCGCTCCGATGGTGCTCGCCGTTACCGCTCCGGCGGCGGCACGGGGGGGAGGCCGACTGCGCGGCGCATACGACCTCGTCAATGACGACGGTTTCGCGCTCCGTTGGCACTACGAGGGGCGCTTCGTGCAGGTCGAAGAACTCGACCTTGGGGGCATGCGGAGTGTGAACCCCTTCCAGGGCCTTGTCGATCTCGGAAACGCGACCGGCGGGGGAGTCATCTCGACGAACGGCGACCCCGAAGCCATCCAGCGGGAGATCGCGGCGCTTGGGAGCGCGATCGCCGCACGCCTATCCTTGCGCTTCCGCCCACCGCCGGGTTTTGAGCCGGGGCAACACACCATTCTGGTGGAGACCGATGTAGGGGAGGCGATCCACCGGACCGAAGTGCTGTGGCCCGGTGTGCCGCGGTGAAGACCCGCGGCGCCTAGCAGCCGGTGGTGAAACCCAAGCGGCCCAGTTCTCCCGGTGGGGGCTCGAGCGGCGATCCATCCCGCCTGAACCGCCCCCCCACCGGGAGAACTGGCGCTTTGCGGCGCTCCGCGTTGCGTTTCGGTCGGAATACACTCGGTATTCCTTCCTCACGCGCCTTGTCAGGCAGGCGCCTCGCCCCCACCGGGAGAACTGGCCGCTCTCGGCGCTCACCCGGGTTCCACCACAGGCGCCTAGAAGTCGAAGAGGCGCGTGTACTTGATGATGAGCGACCGGCCCAGCACGTTGGGCACCAGGAACCCGGTCTCGTCGTCGAAGCGGTCGAAGTTGGCGGTGTTGCGCAGGTCGTTGTAGACGAGGAAGAGTCCGGTTCCGCTCCGGTTGAGCATGACCAGCCGGATGTTTGAGGAGACCGAGGCGGTCTGGCTGTTGTACTGGATCAGCGCTTCCAGCCGGCGCAGCGGGGTGAACGAGTAGTTCACCCGGATCGGGATCAGGTCACTCGTGAAGTTGCCTCCCGGCAGTTCCACGACGTCCCGATTAAAACCGACGCTCGCCTGGAAGGTGGCCCCGATGCGCCCATTGATGCTGCCGTTGCAGCCCCGGCGGGTGCCGTCGTAGAAGCTCCCGGTGCGGCAGTAGATCGTCGGGTAGAGCCGGGCGCTGGCATTCCCGATCCAGTTCACGCTCACCTGCGTCCAGTTGTAGAGCCCCGGCGGGATCATCACCCGGTTCCCGTCCACCCCGGAGTACACGGTGAAATCGCGAAGCGGCCGGTCCCGGTGGCGATCGATGAACAGCCCGAAGCGGCCCCCCACATTCGGCTGGAACTCGATTGGATGCCAGTGGCCGCGTCCCGACTCGACCTCGCCGTCGAAACCGTAGTAGGCGTTCCAGGTCACGTGCGGCGAAAAGCGGCGAACCCAGGAAAGGGCGGAGATCTGGGTGGGCTGCCAGTCGAAGAAGTAGCGCGCCTGGTACTTGCGGAAACCGCGGCGCGGAACGAAACCGACCTCGGGATTGAAATCCTCTCCCACCTGGGTGAAGCCGATGTGGCCCTGATGGACCCGATGGGCATAGTTGAGGAAGACCCTGCCCGCCATCGTTCGGCCGGCGCTGCCGTCCGTCTCCCCGTTCGCGGAAGCGGTCTTGGCCAGGAAGGTGAAGAACCGGGCGCGCTCCCCGATCTGGATCGCCGCGTCGGCGCCGAAGGCACGGTTGTGGTCGCCCTGCTCCGCCCACTCGCCGGTGGCCTGCCGGTTGACCAGGATGCCGCCGATGTTGGACCGTCCGAACTCGCGCTGGACCCGCGCCACCATGACGTTGTTGGCCGCGAGCGCCAGGGCGCCGGTCTCGCGATTGAAGGCCGCGTCGGTCTGCATGTTCATGAGGCCGATGTTCGTCGAACCCACCTTCCCGGAGAGCCGGGCGCCGCCGACGATCCCCACCGGCTGTCCGGCGTTCAGGCCGATCCGGCGGCTGAAGAAGAGGTCCACCTCCTGGGGCGCCCCGAACTGGAAGGTGGAGGCGTTTTCGAGGAAGAAGGGCCGCTTTTCGGGGAAGAAGAGCGGGAAGCGGGTCAGGTTGACCTGCTGGTCGTCCGCCTCCACCTGGGCGAAGTCGGTGTTCGCGGTCAGATCCACGGTGAGGTTCGGGGTGACGCCCCACTTCACGTCGAGCCCGATGTCGAGGCCTTCGGTTTCGCGGTTCTCGGAGCGGACCGCGAGCGGGTTCCGGCTCGCTTCGCCGAGCGCGAACGGGGTGACCTTGATGTCCCGCCGTGACGGCAGGTTGAGCCCGGTGACCTTCTGCGCCAGTGAGACCCGGTAGATGTTGTAGCCGCGGGGAATGGGGGCGAGGAACGCTTGCTCGTTCTTGCGGCGGATGTTCCGCATCACGTTCAGGCCCCAGGTCTGATTCCGCCCGGGCTGGTAGCGGAGCGTCCGGAGCGGAATCGCGAACTCGCTCTCCCAGCCGCGGTCGCTCCGCTGCGAGCGCACCGTCCAGTCGCCGTCCCAGTTGGCGTTGAATCCGGTGATGCCGCCGCGCTGCGAGCCCCGCCGGCCGGGGGTGGGGTTGTAACCGCCGATTGCCCCCTCGCCGGCGATCTGGCCGTCGTACTCGATCCCTTCCGGATTCGTGCCGAAGAGGAAGGCGTTCTGGCTGTCGTTGAAGGTGTCGAGGACGATCTGGACGGAGTCGGATTCGTTGAGGTCGCCGTCCCGGCGGCTCTCCGAGACGAGCACCCGTTCGGGCTCGCTGTCGAAGGCGACGATTCCCACGTAGAGCGTGGTCTCGGAGAGGAGCAGGCGGACTTCCGTCCGCTCGGTGGCCGGGGCCCCGTTGTCCGGTTCCTGCTGGATGAAGTCGGTAAACGGTTCGACCGAAGACCACTGTTCGTCGGTCACCAGCCCGTCCACCACGGGGCCTTCCATGCCCTCGGCGAGCGCCTGGACCGCTCCTTCATTCGGCGGGGTGGGGGTTCCCGCAGCCAAGGGCGCGAGGAGCAGGCAGCCGGGCAGGAGCGCCAGACGAAAACGCCTGAAGCCCCCGGAATTCACAGAGAAACACAGCATGTCGCGCGCGTATCCTACGCGCGAACGAACATGGCCGAAACCGCGACCCTGCCCAACTTTATCGGCGGTAGCTATCTCGCGCCGTCGGCCTCCGAGACCCTGCCGGTTCTCAACCCCGCGACCGGGGAGATCCTGTTCCGGATTCCGCTGTCCGGACCCAAGGATGTGGGCCGCGCGGTGGCGAGCGCCCGGGACGCGCTTCGCGAGTGGCGGGAGACGCCGCCCGGCGACCGGGTGCAGCCGCTTTTCCGATTGAAGGCCCTCCTCGAGCGCGATTTCGAGGAAATCTCGAGAGTCGTGACCACCGAGTGCGGCAAGACGCTGGCCGAGTCCCGCGGCGAGTTGCGGCGGGCCATTGAAAACGTGGAGGTGGCCTGCGGGATCCCCTCGCTGATGCAGGGCCGGGTGCTGGAGGACATCGCCCGCGGGATCGACGAGTTCATGATCCGCCAGCCGGTCGGGGTGGTGGCGGTGATCGCGCCCTTCAACTTCCCCGCGATGATCCCGTTCTGGTTTCTGCCCTACGCGCTCGCCTGCGGCAACACGGTGGTCATGAAGCCTTCCGAGAAGACGCCGCTCACGATGCAGTGGGTGACGCAGCTCCTCACGGAGGCGGGATTCCCCCCTGGGGTGGTGCAGGTCATCCACGGCGGGCGGGAGGCGGTCTCCGCGCTGCTGGAGCATCCGGACGTCGCCGCGGTGAGTTTCGTCGGCTCTTCTCCGGTGGCCCGGGCCGTCTACGCGCAGGCTGCCGGCAACGGGAAACGCGTCCAATGCCAGGGCGGGGCCAAGAACCCGGTGGTGGTGCTCGAAGACGCCGACATCGAGGCGGCGGTCGGGACGGTGGCCGAGAGCGCCTTCGGGTGCGCGGGTCAGCGGTGTCTGGCCGCGTCTTTGGCGATCACCGTGGGCGGCGCCCATGAACCCTTCCGGGACCTGGTGAGCGCCGCCGCCGAGAGCCGGGTGGTGGGTTCCGGGCTCGACGAGGCGGTGGACATGGGTCCGGTGATCCGGGAGGAGAGCCGCGAGCGCATCGAAGGGCTGATCGGTCAGGCCGTGGATCGGGAGGACGCCCGGGCGGTGGTGGACGGCCGGGGAGCCCGGGTCCCGGGTCTCGAGGACGGCTTCTTCGTGCGTCCGACGGTGCTGGACGGACTACCGGCCGAGGGAGAGATCGCCCGCACCGAGATCTTCGGGCCGGTGCTCGGCATCATCCGGGTGGACTCCATCGAGGACGCGGTCGCCTTCGTGAACGGCGGCGAGTTCGGCAACATGGCGTGCCTCTTCACGAACGACGGCCGCGCCGCCCGCCGCTTCCGCCACGAGGTTCTCACCGGGAACGTGGGGATCAACGTCGGAGTGGCCGCCCCGATGGCATATTTCCCCTTCAGCGGCTGGCGCGGCAGCTTCTTCGGAGACCTGCACGCGCAGGGCGCGCACGCGATCGAGTTCTACACTCAGACGAAAGTCGTCGTGGAGCGCTGGCCCCGGGACGCCTCGAAGCGCTTTTGACCTCTGACCCCGATTCCGGGGAGAAGGGGGTCCGAGGGCTGGTTCGGCGCTTCTGGCAGCCGGCGCTCTGGATCCTGTTCGTTCTGAACGTCCTGCTGCTGCCGCTGCTCTTCGGCGGGGCAGGAGACGAGCCGTTCCTGCCGCCGGAGTGGATCCCGACGAGTCCGGTGGCGCTGGTTCTCGTGCACGTGCTCCTGGTCGCGTTCGCGCTGCCGAACACGGTCTTTTGTCTCGCCGCCGGATTCTTGTTCGGCCTGGGGCCGGGGATGGTCTATGCCACCCTGGGGACGTTCCTCGGTTCGCTCGCCGCCTTCGCGGTCGGGAGGCTGTTTCTCCGGCGGTGGCTTGCGCCATGGCTCGGACGGTTCCGGTCGGTGAGCCGGATCCTTGCCGCGCTCGGCGACGCCGGTGTCCGCACGGTGTGCCTCACCCGGCTCTCGCCGCTTTTCCCCTTCGCGTTCCAGAACTTCGGCTGGGCGACGACCCCGGTGCGCTTCCGGAACTACGCGCTTGGTTCCTTCCTCGCGGCCCCGGTGGGAGCCTGCTTCTTTGCCCATTTGGGGGCCGCGGCCAGGGCCGGCGCAACCCTCGCTACGGAGAGCTTTTCCTGGTCCGCGGCGCTCACCATCCTCGGACTCCTCGCCACCTTCTACCTGATCCGCCGTGTCACCCGCATCGCGAACGCCGCCCTGAAGGACGAACTCCCCACGGACTGACGGCCCGGCTGGGCCGGGACCGCCGGCCGCCGGCCGGCACCATGGCGCGTAGGGCAGGGAACGCCGGCCAGTTCTCCCGGTGGGGGCCTTCAGACCGGCACCGCGGCCCCCAGGGCCGCGAAACGCGTGTCGCTGCTGGGCCTCGCGCGATGCACAGGCCAGGGAACGCGACCTCCGGCCGGCATCGCGGCGCGCAGCGCCGCGGGCGACGCATCGCCGCCCTCCTTCAAGGACGGAACCACGCATGACAGGAAATGTCCCATTACCTCCCTATCCTCCGCCTCTTGCACAGGATTGGAAGAAAGGAGCAGGGCCATGAAGCGATATCGCGCAGTAGCAACCTGGACCAGGGAGGATTACGAGGGATGGGAGATCGAGTTCCTCAATGCACCCGACGGCCACACACACGTCACCTGCACTGGCGACGGCCAAAACACCAAGCAAGATGCGGAGTTCATGGCGCGTGACCTGGTGACGTGTTGGTTCGACCGCAAGATCCGGGGGGAAGACGTGAAGCTCACGATCAAATGGAAGAACGAGCGCCAGTACCAGCGATGGCACGAGCGGAGGTTCGGGATGAGAGATTGGTCCCGGTAGGCGCATCGGCCTCGCGCGCGACAGCCCATGGGCGCAATGCTGACCATCGCCCGATCGGGGAAGCTGGGTCGCGGGAGCGATCCGAAGCGGGTTACAGCCGCTCGGTTCCCTCCACCCGTGCCAGCCGCCGGTCGAACGTCCCGACGGGACGGTGCCCTGCCTTGCGGGCGGTTTCGACAATGAGGCAGTCGGAGAATCCGGCCGAGCGCTCGCCCCCGAAGGTCTCGTGGGCTCGGCGGACCACATCTTCGTCCTGGAGCGTGAGCCGGTCGTGGTCCAGAAGCATGCTCACGACGGTGGCGACGCGCTCGCGGTCCAGCTCGTACGCGGACTGCAGCACCCATACGGCCTCAGCCAGCACGATCAGGGAAACCCAGGCCCCGGACTCCACGAACGCCTCGGCGCGGGCCACCTGATCTGGGTCATCCCGCACGATCAGCCGGACCAGGACGTTCGTGTCAAGCGCGCGCATGCCGGCGTCGCAGACGGGTCCGAATCCCCGCGTCCATCTCTTCGACGGTTCTCGGCTCTGGCGGTGACGGGAAGACTGCTCGGTGAATGTCCAGCGACGAGAATCTTGTCGCCCGGCGTACGACTACTTCGGGTCCCCGCTCGCACCACTCGACCGTCGAGCCCGGCGTCAGGCCCAGCTTGCGGCGGATTCGCACCGGGATGGATACCTGACCCTGAGAGGTGATCCTGGATCGACTGTTCTCCATGTGCCGGACTGCGACGTTGCGCTCCGCGTCATTGTGACTCTCATTACCCCGGTAAGTCAAGGCCGTTCGGCCAGCCGGGCGGCGGGATTTGCTGGCCGTCGGCCTCAGCCCGCGGTGGCGCAGGGAGGGGTCGCTCGTCCGCACGGCGCGAGGCACATTCCTGCCAGCGGGGAGCGTCCCCAGCGATAACAGCCTGTGGTGAAACCCAGGCGGCGTTCGGCCGGCGATCCATCCCGGCCAAACAACCGGTGATGAAACCCACGCGGCGTTCGGCCGGCGATCCATCCCGGCTGAACCGCGTCGCTTCGCGCCGCTCATCGTTGCGTTTCGGTCGGAATACACGCGGTATTCCTCCCTCACGCGCCTTGTCAGCCGGGCGCCTCCCCGGCCTCGGCGCTCACGTGGGTTCCACCACCGGCTGTTCACCGCGTCGCTTCGCGCCGCTCATCGTTGCGTTTCGGTCGAAATACACCAGGTATTCCTCCCTCACGCGCCTTGTCAGCCGGGCGCCTCGCCGGCCTCGGCGCTCACCCGGGTTCCACCACAGGCTGTTAACCCGCGCCGCCTGAAACAATACGCCGCCGCATGCGCCTCTCCTGGAACGAGATCCGCGTCCGCGCCGCGTCCTTCGCCAGGAAGTGGGCGGACGCCGGTTACGAGAAGGGCGAGACCCAGAGCTTCTACAACGACTTCTTCCGCATCTTCGGGAAGCGCCGGGAGTCCGTCGGCCGCTACGAGGAGCGCGTAAAGAAGCTCGATGACACGAGCGGCTTCATTGACCTCTTCTGGCCCGGGGTCCTGATCGTCGAGCAGAAGAGCGCCGGCCGCGATCTGAAAAAGGCCTACGAGCAGGCCGGGGGCTACTTCGATGCGCTCCCGGAGCACGACAAGCCCCGCTACATCCTGACCAGCGACTTCCAGCACTTCGAACTCCACGACCTGCTGCAGCGGGACGAGGTCGCCTTCCGGCTCGACCAGTTGCCGGAGCACGTCGAGAAGTTCGGCTTCATCCTCGGGGTCGCGAGCCGGACGTTCCGCGATCAGGACCCCGCGAACATCGAGGCGGCGGAGCTGGTCGGGAAGCTCCACGACTCGCTCCGGGACGCCGGCTATCCCCGCCACGACCTCGAGCGCTTTCTGGTCCGGATCGTGTTCTGCCTCTTCGCGGACGACACCGGAGTGTTCGAGCCGCGGGACATCCTGCTCGACTTCCTGGAAGAGAGAACCCGCGAGGACGGGACCGACCTCGGGCCGCTGCTCGCGCGCATCTTCCAGGTGTTGAACACCCCGGAAGGGCAGCGTGCTGCCACCCTCGACGAGGACCTCGCCGCCTTCCCCTACGTGAACGGCGATCTGTTCGCCGACATGATCTGGATTCCCGACTTCAATGCGGAAATGCGGGAGCAGTTGCTGACCGCCTGCCGTTTCAACTGGTCGAGCATCTCGCCGGCCATCTTCGGGTCGCTCTTCCAATCGGTGATGGCCCCGGCGGAACGGCGGGCGCAGGGGGCGCACTACACCACCGAGCAGAACATCCTCAAGGTTATCGAGCCGCTGTTTCTCGATGATCGCTGGGAGGAGTTCACCCGAATCAAGGCGCTCCGGCGCGGGACGGAAGGCTCGCCTCCGGGAGTTCCAGGAGCGGCTCGGGGAGCTGACGTTCTTCGATCCGGCCTGCGGCTGCGGGAACTTCCTGGTGATCGCCTACCGCGAGCTGCGCCGGTTGGAACTCCAGGTGATCCGGGAGCACGAGCGCGATGAGACCGGCGCCGTCGCCAGCCGCCTGGACGTGGGGTCGCTGTCCCGACTCGATGTGAACCAGTTCTACGGGATCGAGATCGGTGAATTCCCGGCGCGGATCGCCGAGGTGGCCCTCTGGATGATGGACCACCTGATGAACAACGAGCTCAGCCTGGAGTTCGGCCAGTCCTACGCGCGGATCCCGCTCAAGCAGTCGCCGCACATCCGCTGCGCCGACGCGCTGGAGATGGATTGGGAGGACCTGCTGCCGGCAGAGGACTGCTCCTTCGTGTTCGGGAACCCTCCGTTCGGGGGCGCCAAGTTCCAGTCAACCGAACAGCGGGCGCAGGTGCGACGGATTGCGGCGCTCGGCGGGAGCGGCGGGACGCTCGACTACGTGACCGCCTGGTTCATCACGGCGGGCGAGTACATCGGGAAGAGCGGTCCGCCGGGCGAGCGGGCGCGGATCGGCTTCGTCGCGACCAACTCGATCACGCAGGGCGAGCAGGTGGCGCAGCTCTGGCCGATCCTGTTCGGCCGGTGCGGGCTCGAGATCGCCTACGCGCACCGGACGTTCGCCTGGGGCTCCGACGCGCGGGGCATGGCGCACGTGCACGTCGTCATCATCGGCCTCGATGACCGGGAGGGGGCGCCAGGGGTGCGGCGGCTGTTTTCCTACGACGACGCGAAAGGGGATCCGCACGAGAGCGGGCACTGCGGCGCTCTCGCCGTATCTGTTCGACGCCGTTGGGTTGGCGGATGTGCACATGACGGTACGCGAGGAAAGCAGTCCCATCAACGGGATGGCGAAGATGATTACCGGCTGCAAACTCATCGACAATGGCCACACTTTGTTCTCAGCACTCAGGAACGTGAAGCGCTAGTTGAACCGAGCCTGAGGCGGAACCCTTCTTGCGTCCTTTCGTGAGTGCGCGTGAGTACCTTCGAGGCGGCGAGCGCTGGGTTCTTGCCCTGCAAGACGCGCCTCCCGAGACCCTGGCGCGGCTGTCGCGCGTGCGTACGCGCATCGCCGCTGTCCGCGCGTATCGGCAACAGAGCAAGAGCGCTCCCACGCGAAAGCTGGCGGCGACGCCGACGCTTTACCACGTCAACGTCCTCCCCACCGCGCCGTTCCTGGTGGTGCCCAATGTCAGTTCAAAGAGGCGGGAGTACGTACCGATCGGCTGGCTTGCTCCCCCAAAGATTCCGGGTCAAAAGCTCCGCCTTCTCCTCGATGCCTCGCTTGCCGATTTCGCTCTCTTGACTTCGGCGATGCACATGGCCTGGATGCGTGCCGTGACGGGACGGATGAAGAGTGACTACATGTATTCGGTCGGAGTCGTCTACAACACGTTCCCGGTACCGTCGAAGGAGGCGGACCTGTCATCCGCTCGACCCGCTCGCCCAGGCCGTCCTCGCCGCCCGCGCCGCCCATCCCAACGCGACCCTCGCGGACCTCTACGATCCGGACCTCATGCCGCCGAACCTGCGCCGCGCCCACCAGGCGCTCGACCGCGCGGTGGACCGCCTCTACCGGCCCCGCAAGTTCTCCTCCGAGCGTGAGCGCGTCGAGCACCTCTTCGCGCTCTACGAGCGGATGCGCGCCCCGCTCCTCGCCCCCACCCAGAAGAAACGGAAAAGGCGACGGGCCCTGCGCGTCTCCGGTGGGTGACCCCCCTAGGGAAGCGAAACCGTGACCCGCTCACAGTATCTCCAGCGAAAGCCTACGCGCCGGAAGGCGCCGTTTCTGATCGCGGCAAAGTAGCTTCCATTGCCCGTACTCCTCGTGGTCAGGAACCCTCGCCCTTGGTTAGGTCAATTCTCCGACCGTTGGAATTCCAGCGATTCTTCGAGAATCGCGCTGTCTCCCAGGAAGGAT
>CAXXLQ010000002.1:0-5760 GCA_963668695.2 Vicinamibacteria bacterium | reverse complement strand
GCATCACGGCCAGGAGCCCGCTGCGTGCGAGGGCCCCCTGGCTTTCCTCTGCCTCTCCGGCCACCCCGGTGATCCCGAAGTCGTACCCCGCGAAGCGCTCGCGGAGTTCGGGGAACACTCCGTTGCGGGCACCCGCGATGACGGCGTCGGGAGTCGCAACGCGGCCGTCAACACTGGCGAGAACGGTGAGCGCCCGCGATGAATCCACCCGGCGGATGACGGATTGTCCGCTCGCCCGGGAGACCTCAGCGATCTCGCCAAGCGAGGTCACGCGGCCGTCCGGCCGGCGTACCGGCAGTTCCGCCATTCCCACAACACCCCCGGAATCGGCCCGCGGGTAGCGGAGGACGACCCGAATCTCGTCGCGGCCCCGGTGGTACCGCGCAATCTCCTCGCCATGAAACGCCTGCCGGAGCTGGCGGCCCACCGTCCCGGCATCGATTCCGGTTCCGGCTCCTCCGGGTCGAACCCGAGCCACCAGTCCCGGCGCCATTCCCTCGAAATCGTCGAGAACGAGCGTCACTCCCGGGATTTCCCCGAGCCCGGCCTGGAGCGCCTCCGACGCCGCCACCAGCCCATCGAAGTCGGGACCGCGGATCCTGATGGACACATCCGCCGGCTGGCCGAACGCATCGCTGATCACGGACACCTCGGCGTCCAGCGGCTCCGACCGAACATGCTCCCGCACCCGATCCGCAACGCTACGGGTCGACAACCCCGCGCGGTCCTCCTGGGGGCTGAGACGCCACACGATCTGGCCTATCGCCGCCCCCACCCCACCGGACTGCCCACCGAACGACTCCCCGACACCGATCGGGAAACGCTGTCCCACCAGAACCACCCGGTGGCGCTGCACGTCCACCCCGGATTCCTCAAGGATTTCGTCGCGCACCTCGTCCACCGCGACGTTTAGCGAGGCAATGACCTTGCGGGTGGCGTCCGAAGTCGCCGACGCCGGCAGCGTGACCTGCAGGATGACGATGTTGTTGTCCATCGGTGAGTTCGTCACTACCTGGCACCCAACCCCCCGCCGTCAAGCCGAAGGCGAGGGACAGCGCGAAGACGCCCGCCGCCAGCGTCGCGAGCCGGTTACCAAGCGCCCACCGCAGCGCTGGCCGGTAGGCCGTCTCCACCATCCAGTCGAAACCCGACTGGACCGTGCCGCGGATCCGGGCGAGTCGGCGGCTCGGACGCACGGCCAAGCCGCCGTGCGCCAGCTGATGCGGGAGGATCAGGGCGGCTTCCAGGAGGGAGAACGCCAAAATGGGAAGCACCATGCGCGGCACGTCGCCGATCAGTTCGCCGTAAACGCCCGGAATTCCAAGGAGCGGGGCAAACGCGGCCATCGTGGTCAGCACGCCGAACGCCGCCGGGAAGAAGACCCGCCGGGTGCCCCGAATAGCTGCCTCTTCCACGTTCTCCCCGCCGCCCTCCATCCGTCGCTGAACGTTCTCGCCGACCACGATCGCATCGTCCACCACGATGCCGAGGGCCATGATGAACCCGAACATGCTGATCAGGTTCACCGTGACCCCGAGCCAGGGCATCAACAGGAAGGCGCCGAAGAAGGGTGAACGGAAGTCCGGCGGCAGTCCAGACCGCAAGGCGGGTCGAGAGAGTGAAGAAGAGAACCAGGAAGATGAGACCCAGACCGGAAATCCCGTTCCGGATCATGAGGTCCAGACGGTCCTGGAAGTCCTCGGACGCGAAGTACCAGGGCGTCGCCTGGATGCCTTCCGGAAGCTGGATTCCCCGGATGACTTCGCGCGCCCTCTCGGTGGTCTCCGCAAGCCGGCCGCTTTCTCTGAGGCTCACGGTCAGGAATACGGCGGGTTCGCCGTCCATCCGGGCTTCCCGATCCGCCGCATCCAGGCCGTCGGTCACGATCCCCACCTCAGCCAGGCGGGCAGTTCCGCCACCCGGGACCGCAATGAGCGGGATCCGCCCGAAGTCTTCAGCGGTGATCGCGGCCCCTTCGGTTCTCAGGCTGAGCTCGTGCGAGCCGCTGCGCGCCGTTCCGGCAGGAATCTCCGCGGAACCCGACCGCACGGCAGCCGCCACCCGATCGAAAGTCAGCCCGAAGCGCGTCAGGTTCTCCTCGGGGATCTCGATCGTCAGTTCCCGGTCCCACCCGGTCAGGCGCTCCACACTGGATACCCCGCGAACTGCGGCGACGGCATCCTGGACCCTGCGGGCCGCCTCGTGAAGGTCCCGTTCGCCGGCTACCCCGTGCACGGCGATCCGGAAGATCTCCCGGTTCTCGGCGATTTCGGATACCACGGGATCCTCCGCCTCGGCCGGGAGGGTGGTGAGCGATCCCACGCGCTCGCGCACCCGGTCCCCGATGCGGCGGATGTCCGCCCCGGCTTCCAGAACGAGCGTCAGCGCCGCGGCCTCATCCACGGCGAGGCCGGTCGTTTCGCGAACGCCCTCAATCCCCCGGAGCGCTTCTTCCAGCGGGAGCAGCACGCGCGATTCGACCACTTCGGCTTCGGCTCCCGGCAACACGACCCGCACCACGACGGCGGGGAAAGACGTCTCCGGAAGGAGTTCGTGCGGAACTCCGCCGAGGGCGATGTAGCCGGCCAGACAGACCCCGAAGAAGATCAGGTTCGCAGCGACCCGGTTCCGCACGAATCAGGCGATCACTCCGGTGGAACGACCGTCACCGACAGGAGGCACAGCGGCGATGAGGAACGATTCCTCAGGGATCCGCTCCGGGAACCCGTGGTTCGGCCGATCCGGTCGTCCCGTCTTCTTCCACCACCGTGACCGGCATCCCGTCACCAACCAGGGAAGGCGGCGAAATCACGAGCCGCGCCCCGTCTCGAAGGCCCGACCGCACCAGCAGCGCGGCGTCCCCGGACGGCCAGAGGACATCGACTTCCTGGATTCGGACCCGATCTTCCTCATCCACCACGAGCACGGTTCCGTCGGCTCGGAAGGCGCTCCGCGGCACCACGGCGACGTCCGGGAACTGTTTTCCATCGATCTCCGCCTGGACGAACATGCCGGCCATCAGGGGAGGCCGGCCGTCAACAGTGTCCCGGTAGGGGTCAGGCACTTCGATCACCGCCGGAAAGAACCGGGGCGCCGGGTCCACTTCGCCCTCCATCCGGGTGAGTCGTCCTTCCCAGGTCCAACGGACGGCTGCGGTCGGGGGACCGAGCGTCACGGTCACTTGAGCCGTTGGCCCCCGCTCGGCCCTACCCCGAAACGGCAGATCCACGAGCGAAAGGGCCGCGTCCGGCAGTGCAACGCGCACTTCGGATACGTCCAGGGAAAGCAGTTCCGCCAGCGGGGCTCCGGGGGTGACCCACTCGCCAACTTCGGCGCTGCGGGACGCAATCATGCCCGCATGTGGAGCCCGGACCTCCGTGTTCCCCAGATCCTCCTCGGCCCGCGCGAGCACGGTTCGAGCCGCCGCCACCGCCTCTTCGGCCGCCGCCAACTGGGGAACCCGAAGCGCCAGCGGATCCGGCTCGGGCTCGGTCGCGTCCCATTCGGCGCGAGCCAGTTCCCCGGCGGCCTGTTCACGCAGCACCCGCAGCTCCGCCTCCGCGAGGCTGCTCCGCGCCTGCGCCAGCGCCTGCTCGTAGGAGGCGCGCCGAATCCGGAAGAGCGGAGCGTCCTCGGCGACCTGCACCCCGACCCGGAGCCCGTCCGCCGCCCAGACTACGTCTCCGGAGGCTTGGGCGGCAACGGTGGTTCGTTTGGCCGGCCGGGCCGTGCCGTCGGCGGTGACCACGACGCGCTGCATGCCCAGGCGCACCGTCTCTACCCGAACCTCGGACAGGGGCGTCTCGACCTCCCGGGCCTCCGGTTCTGGCCCGAGAGTCACCAAGAGAGCGACGATGGCGACCGACGCCAACAGGATCGGGACGAAGAGCAGGCGCCGGACCATCAGCGCGACCTCTCCGCCGCGCGGGCCGGGCCACCAGCCCCAGGGCAGGCGCGGACCAGGCGACAATCGGTGCGGCGGACGGCCGGTCCCGAACCTCCCCACATGGTGGAAACAGAGTGTATGGTGAAGCGGGCTCCAACCGTCGGGTCGCGAAAGCATCAGCGCTTTCCGGCGGGGAGCGGAGGTCCCGAGCGACCGACCATTCCGGCGAACCCTCAACAATGTCCCCCATGCACTCTCCCGGACGCTGATCCCGTGCGTTTGTGGGCGCTGTCGGACGTGCATGTCTCCCGTCCGGCAAACCGGGACGCGCTGGAGACTTTTCCGTCGTATCCCGAGGACTGGCTCATCCTGGCCGGCGACCTCACCGATGGCGTCAGACAGCTCGACTGGCTGCTGAACCATCTGACCCCGAAGTTCCGCCAAATCGTCTGGGTCCCCGGGAACCACGAACTCTGGACCGTCCCGGGCACGGTCCCGCCACTTCGGGGCGTCGCCCTCTACGAGCGACTCGTCGGGATCGCCCGCGCCCACGGCGTTCTCACTCCCGAGGATCCGTATCCGGTCGTCGAGCACCAGAACGGAAGAGTGCTGATCGCGCCGCTCTTCCTTCTCTACGACTACAGCTTCCGGCCGCAACACGTCCCGCTCGATCAGGTGATTCCGTGGGCACGGGAAACCAGCGCGGTCTGCACCGACGAGTACGTGCTGCATCCCGACCCGTTCCCGGATCGGGCCGCGTGGTGCGCCGCGCTATGCGAAACCGCCGCCGCGCGGCTCGCAGCGTGTCCCGCGGAAATCCCGAAGGTGCTGGTCAACCACTTCCCGCTCGAAGAGGAACACGCCGTGCTCCCGCGCGTGCCCCGCTTCACTCCCTGGTGCGGGACCCGGCGGACGCACGGCTGGCACCGGCGCTTCAACGCGTGCGCCGTGGTGTATGGGCACCTGCACATCCGAGGAATTCACTGGCTGGACGGGGTGCCCTTTCAGGAGGTTTCGCTCGGCTATCCCCATCAGTGGGACGCCAGCCGCGGGATCGGCGCCTATCTGCGGGAAGTGACACTCGCGCCTCGGCGCTCCCCGGCGCGATGACACCGGTCGAAAGCTCGTGGTGGAGCCCCTGGCGCGAGGCCGAAGGCTCGCTGATCCTGCATGTGGATCTTCGGCCTGACGAGGACCGCGAGGCGCGAGCGGTGGAGTTGCTCGACGAGGAGGAGCGGCCTCGGTGGAACCGCTTCCTGGTGAAACGCGCCAAGCGCCAGTTTTCGCTGTGCCGCGCGGCCCTGCGGATCAACCTTTGCGAACGCCTGGGGTGCTCCAATCAGGACCTTTCCTTCGGGTATCTCGAACACGGCAAGCCATTCGCGCGGGTCAAGGGAAGACGGCCACCGGTGAACTTCAACGTGAGTCACAGTGGGGAACACGGCCTGATTGCGTTCGGGGAACACGACCAACTCGGGGTGGACGTGGAGGTGCGCGTCTCGCGCGACGACTTCGACGGTATCGGCAAGCGGGTGTACGGCCAGGCGGAACGGCGCGCTCTGGAATCAGCCGAGGGAAAGGCAAAACTGCGGCTCTTCTACCGACTATGGAGCCTGAAAGAAGCTCTTATCAAGGCCCTCGGCACCGGGTTTTCCCTGAGTCCCTCCCGCTTCGAAGTTCCGCCGGCGATCCTCTCCGGGGAACGGGCCGCGGAGTTCCGATTTCCGCACGCGCCCGCCGACGCCTTCTGGCTGGAGGATCTGGGAGAACCCCGGTTCGCCGCGGCGAGCGCCTACCGGCTACCGGCGCGAGACGCGCTTCCGAGCGGGAAATTCAGCGCGGACTGAGACCGCTCCGGCGGAGGGAATCGACCG
>CAXXLQ010000001.1:0-144504 GCA_963668695.2 Vicinamibacteria bacterium | reverse complement strand
CCGGTGGGGGCGAGGCCCAGTTCTCCCGGTGGGGGTCCGGCTGACAAGGCGCGTGAGGGAGGAGCCCCCACCGGGAGAACTGGCCCGGGTGTACTCCGACCGAAACGCAACGATGAGCGGCGCGCAGCGACGCGGTTCAGCCGGGATGGATCGCCGGCCGAGCCCCCACCGGGAGAACTGGGCCGCGTGGGTTTCACTACCGGTTGTTTGGCCGGGATGGATCGCCGGGCGAGCCCCCACCGGGAGAACTGGGCCGCGCGAGTTTCATTACAGGCTGTTTCGCCGGGATGGATCGCCGGTCGAGCCCCCACCGGGAGAACTGGGCCGCGCGAGTTTCATTACAGGCTGTTTCGCCGGGATGGATCGCCGGGCGAGCCCCCACCGGGAGAACTGGGCCGCGTGGGTTCCACCACCGGCTGCCGGCAGCCCCCTCAGGCCGGAACCAGCTCGGCTCTGTCCGCCACCCCGCGCGGAGCGACCTCAATCGTTCCGCCGGCATCGCTCCGCACCTCGACCAAGGCTCCGGGCGGAAGCACCCCGCCAACGATCATCCGCGCGACCGGTGTCTCGACCCGGTGCTGGATGACCCGCCGAACGGGACGGGCGCCATAGAGCGGGTCGTACCCCTCGGCGGCAAGGACTCTGAGGGCGTCCTCGGTCACCTCGAGCGTGAGGTCTTGCTCGCGGACCCGTTCACGGAGCCGGTCCAGCTGGAGGTTCACGATTTCGGTCACCTGGTCCCGGGTGAGGCTCCGGAACACGACGGTTTCGTCCACCCGGTTCAGGAACTCGGGCGGGAACTCGCGCCGAAGCTCCGAAATCACTTCGCGCTTCATCTCGTCATATCCGCGTCCCGCCTCGGCAAGCGCCAGCACCCGCTCACTCCCGACGTTCGACGTCATGATGAGTACCGTGTTGCGGAAGTTGACCAGCCGGCCGTGCGAGTCGGTGAGCCGGCCGTCGTCGAGCACCTGAAGCAGCACGGTCCGCACCTGTGGGTGGGCCTTTTCGATTTCATCCAGCAGGACAACCGCGAACGGCCGGCGGCGCACCGCCTCCGTCAACTGGCCACCCTCTTCGAAGCCGACATATCCGGGGGGCGCCCCGGTCAGCCGGGACACCGAGTGCTTCTCGGTGTACTCGGACATGTCCAGGCGCACCACGGCGTGCTCGTCATCGAAGAGTTCGGCGGCGAGCGCGCGGGCGAGTTCGGTCTTCCCCACCCCGGTGGGGCCGGCGAACAGGAAGGCGCCGAGCGGCCGATCCGGATCCTGGACGCCGGCGCGAGCGCGGACCACCGCGTCGGCCACCGCCCGTACCCCTTCGTCCTGTCCGATGACCCGGCGGTGGAGCAGGTCTCCCAGCCGCAGCAGTTTTTCCCGCTCGCCTTCGAGCAGCCGGTCCACCGGGATACCCGTCGACCGCGCAACCACCGAGGCTACGTCGGAGGCGTCCACCTCCTCACGAAGGAGACGACCGTCCTGCCCACCGAGCCGCGTCTCCGCGGCCGTCAGTTCGCGTTTCAGTTCCTCGATGGTCCCGTACCGGAGTTCGGCCGCCCGGCCGAGGTCCTGCTCGCGTTCAGCCCGCTCCATCTGGAGGTTCGCCTCTTCGATCCGCTCGCGAAGCCTCCGCACCCCAAGGAGCTGCGCTTTCTCGCCCTGCCACTGGGTGCGGAGGGCTCGCGCCTCCTCTTCGAGGTCGGCGATCCGCCGTTCGAGTTCCGTGAGTCGCTTGCGCGAAGCGTCGTCCTTTTCCTTCTTCAGCGCCTCACGCTCGATCTGAAGCGACAGGAGCCTCCGCTCCACCTCGTCGAGACTGGTGGGAACACTGTCCATCTCGGTCCGCAGGCGGGCGCCCGCCTCGTCCACCAGATCGATGGCCTTGTCGGGCAGGAAGCGGCCGGAGATGTAACGGCTGGACATGGACGCCGCGGCCAGGAGCGCGCCGTCCTGGATCCGGACGCCGTGGTGGACCTCGTAGCGCTCCTTGAGGCCGCGCAGGATGGTCACGGTGTCCGGGACGGAGGGCTCATCAACCACCACGGTCTGGAACCGCCGTTCGAGCGCGGCATCCTTTTCGATGTACTGGCGGTATTCGTCCAGGGTGGTCGCCCCGATGCAGTGCAGGTCCCCCCGGGCGAGCGCCGGCTTCAGCAGGTTGGAGGCATCCATCGCGCCGTCGGTTCGGCCGGCGCCGACGACGGTATGCAACTCGTCGACGAAGAGAATGACCCTTCCGTCCGACTCCTGCACGGCGCCAAGCACCGCCCTGAGCCGCTCTTCGAACTCGCCCCGGAACTTCGCACCGGCGATGAGCGCCCCCATATCGAGCGCCACGACCTGCCGGTCGCGGAGCCCTTCGGGTACGTCACCCTTCACGATCCGGAGCGCCAGCCCCTCCGCGATGGCCGTCTTGCCGACTCCCGGTTCCCCGAGCAGCACCGGGTTGTTCTTGGTACGCCGAGACAGGATCTGCATGACCCGCCGGATCTCATCGTCACGACCGATGACCGGGTCCAGTTTGTCGGCACGGGCGAGGGACGTCAGGTCCCGCCCGTATTTCTGGAGTGGCTCGTAGGCGCTCTCGGGGTTGGGGCTTGAGGCGCGTGCGGGACCGCGCACCGCCTTGATCGCTCCTTCGAGCCTCTTCCGGTCCACTCCGACGGCGCGGAGAGCATGGCTGGCCGCCGACTTCTGCAAGACCAGAGCGAGGAGGAGATGTTCCACGCTCAGGAACTCGTCCCCGAGCCTTCGCGCCTCCTCCGACGCGGTGTGAATCACCTTGGCGAGCCCCTGGGATGCGGAAGGCGAGCCCTCGGCTGCGTAGTGCTGCACCGGCAGCGCACCAAGGGCCGTGTCCAGGTTGCGACCCAGAGCGGAGGGTTCGACGTCCAGCCGGCGAAGGAGCCGGAGAGCAAGCCCATCGGGCGCATCGTCGAGCAAGGCGGCGAGCAGGTGCTCGGGAGTGGTTTCCGGGTTTGGGCGCCCTCCTGCGAGGCTTGCAGCCCGCGACAGTGCAGCGCCAGCACGTTCGGTAGCGGAAAGAGACATGATCTATCTACTCCATACTCATTAAATCTGATGTGTAGTATAGCCGATTCTCCTGACAAAGCACACAGAACCGAGGGAACAAGGACCGGCGGGCTCGCCCCGGCGCGCCGGCTCCGCTCGCTGGGGCACTCCAGCCGGGTGGCGGGGGCTAACGGCCAGGCGCTAACAGCCGGTGGTGGAACCCGGGTGAGCGCCGAGGCCGGCGAGGCCCAGTTCTCCCGGTGGGGGTCCGGCTGACAAGGCGCGTGAGGAAGGAATACCGGGTGTATTTCGACCGAAACGCAACGATGAGCGGCACGCAGCGACGCGGTCAACAGCCGGTGGTGGAACCCGCGTGAGCGCCGAGGCCGGCGAGGCCCAGTTCTCCCGGTGGGGGTCCGGCTGACAAGGCGCGTGAGGGAGGAATACCGAGTGTATTTCGACCGAAACGCAACGCAACGCTGAGCGACGCGACGCGCGGTTCAGCCGGGATGGATCGCCGGTCGAACGCCGCGCGAGTTTCAGCTGTTTCGCCGGGATGGATCGCCGGTCGAACGCCGCGCGAGTTTCATTACAGGCTGTTTCGCCGGGATGGATCGCCGGTCGAACGCCGCGCGAGTTTCATTACAGGCTGTTTCGCCGGGATGGATCGCCGGCCGAACGCCGCGCGGGTTTCATTACAGGCTGTTTCGCCGGGATGGATCGCCGGCCGAACGCCGCCTAGGTTTCACAACCGGCTGTTTCGGGACCCTCGCGTCCGGACGCACCGACGAAACCAGAACAGGTCAGGACCGGCAGGCGCGGGTAGCGGGGATAGCGCGCGTCCGAGAACGAACGCTCGCAAAGGGTGAAACGGGTGCGGCGCGACGCCACGATCCGGGCGTGGCAGCAGGTCTCGCAGAGCCCGGCGAGATGGCCCGCAGACACGACCGGTTCGCGCGGCTGGCTCATCCCCCCTTCCCGACGCAGCCGCTCAGATGATGCCGCGGGCCCGGCCGCATTCCGCAAACGCGGCGACCGCCCGGTCCACCTGCTCGTCGTCATGGGCGGCAGACAACTGCACCCGGATCCGGGCCTTTCCGCGCGCGACCACGGGAAAGCTGAACCCGATGACGTAGATCCCGCGTTCGAGCAGATCGTCCGCCATGCCGCTCGCGAGACGGGCGTCGCCGAGCATGACGGGGACGATGGGGTGCTCGCCCGCCGGAATTGTGAACCCGGCGGCCGTCATGGCTTCGCGAAACCGCCGGGTGTTCCGACGGAGCCGCTGTCTGGGCTCTTCGGTGGCCGAAAGGAGCGAAACGACCTCGATCGCAGCCGAGACGATGGCCGGGGCCAGGGTGTTCGAGAAGAGATAGGGGCGGCTCCGCTGGCGGAGCAGCGCGACGATCTCGCCGCGTCCCGACGTGAACCCGCCAGCAGCTCCGCCGAGGGCCTTCCCGAGCGTGGAGGTGATGATGTCCACCCGCTCGGAGACCCCGAACCGCTCCGGCGTTCCGCGCCCGGTTTCTCCGATGAAGCCGGTGGCGTGCGAGTCGTCCACCATGACGAGCGCCTGGTGACGGTCGGCGAGGTCGCAGATCGCATCGAGCGGCGCCAGGGTTCCGTCCATGCTGAAGACCCCGTCGGTCGCGATCAGTTTGCGCCGCGCGCCGGAGCACTCATCGAGTTTGGCGGCGAGGTCGTCCATGTCGCGGTTCCGGTAGCGGAAGCGCTGGGCCCGGCAAAGGCGCACGCCGTCGATGATGCTGGCGTGGTTCAGTTCGTCGCTGAGGATGGCGTCATCGGGACCGAGAATGGTCTCGAAGAGGCCACCGTTCGCATCAAAGCACGAGCTGTAGAGGATGGTGTCCTCGGTGCCCAGAAACTCGGCAATCCGCCGCTCCAACTCGCGGTGAATGTCCTGGGTGCCGCAGATGAAGCGGACCGAGCTGAGCCCGAACCCGCGCTCGTCGAGCCCCCGGCGGGCGGCGGCGAGCACCCGCGGATCGTTCCCGAGACCGAGGTAGTTGTTGGCGCAGAAGTTGAGGACTTCACGTCCCCCGACCCGGATCAGGGCTCCCTGAGGGGAGGCGATCAGGCGTTCCCGTTTCTCCAGACCCGCGTCCTGGATCGCGGTCACCTCGCCGCGGATGGAAGAAAGGACTTCAGCGTTCATGGGCATGATTCCTCGGGGGCGAGACTCTATCCGGTGGCAGGCGGCGTCAGGGAGGGCGACGCGCCGACCAGGGACCGCCGGCCAGGGACGGCGGCGCATCGGCCAGGGACCGCCGGCCAGTTCTCCCGGTGGGGGAGTCCAGACCGGCATCGCGGCCCGCCGGGCCGCGAAACTCAGGTCGCAGTAGCAGGACTGGCGGGACGCCAACATGTCGCACTAGCCGGTTCCGCCGGATATACATGTCGCACTAGCGGGATCGGCGGGACGCCAACATGTCGCACTAGCCGGATCTGCCGGGCGAACATGTCGCACTAGCGGGATCGGCGGAACGCGAACATGTCGCACTAGCCGGATCTGCCGGGCGAACATGTCGCACTAGCGGGATCGGCGGGACGCCAACATGTCGCACTAGCCGGTTCCGCCGGATGTACATGTCGCACTAGCGGGATCGGCGGGACGCCAACATGTCGCACTAGCCGGTTCCGCCGGATGTACATGTCGCACTAGCGGGATCGGCGGGACGCCAACATGTCGCACTAGCCGGTTCCGCCGGGCGAACATGTCGGCCTAGCAGGACCGGCAGGACGCCAACATGTCGCACTAGCCGGATCTGCCGCGCGAACATGTCGCAATAGCAGGGTCGGCGGAACGCGAACATGTCGCACTAGCCGGATCTGCCGCGCGAACATGTCGCACTACCGGGATCAGCGGGACGCCAACATGTCGCAGTAGCCGGATCTGCCGGGCGAACATGTCGCTCTAGCGATTCGACAAACCCTGATTCGAAATCTCGGGGGGCTCCGGTAGGCTGTCGCCGTGGCCGACGACGGGAGACAGCGGGCAGAGCTGCGGGGCGCGATCCGGGAAGAGGGATTCCGTCTCGGGTTCTCGCGAGGACTACCACCGGGTGCTGGATTCGAAGCTCCGCGCCCTTGCGGCGTTCGCCCAAGCCCGCGCCATCAAAGCCGGCCTGCTGCCCGAGCGCTCGCCGGGCGCGCGCCGGCGCATCCCGACCCTCGTGGATCACGGACCGCTGCTTGAGAAGGCGTTCGCGGAACGGGCTGGCCTGGGATGGATCGGCAAGCACTCGAACGTGATCGCCACCCGGGGCAGCTCGTGGTTCTTCCTCCGGCGGACGGGTGCGCCCCTACGGGAAGCCGCCCGGTCGGACCAAGCCCATCACCGCTGCGCGTTTCGCGGCCCTGCGGGCCGCGATGCCGACCGGAGGTCGGCGGTCCCCTCACTCCCCGCGCTTGCCGCCGTTCAGCACTCCGCCTTTCACCAGCCTTCGGCTGGCAGTGCCGGTCTTCAGGCCCCCTATAGGATCACGGGCGTTGTGTAGGAGGCGGTTTCGCCTCCTACTTCATCAACTTCGGTTGGCCGATCCGCCGGGAGTACCAAGAGGCCCCGGTGCCGCAAGCACCTGTGGTGGACCAGTACCCCGACGGATGGCCGTGATGGGACACCCTGTGGAGAGTTGTGCCGATCGAGCACCAATATAGGGCTTGACTGCCATCGCGGCAAGGCGGACCGCTCGACACCGGCGACGGCGCGGAAGGTGCGGTGCTCCACCTGGGAGAAGCTGCTGCGGCACTACGGGGTGACCCGGATCAGCGCGGACCGGGTGGTTGCGTTGTTTCGTGAGGAGGCGCTGACGGTGGCGCCCGGGGCCACCGCCGCGGCGGTGGAGACGATTCGGACGGCGTTGGCCCTGCTGGAGGTTGTGAACGCGGAGATCGCGCGTGCGGAGAAGCAGATGACGCAGTTCCTGGATGCGCTGTCGGAGACGGAAGCGGTGGGAGGCGGCGCGGGCGCGACGGCTCCGGATCCGGTCACCATCCTGCGGTCTCGGAAGGGGTTGGGAGACAAGGCGCTGGCGCGGCTGTTCGCCTGGGGATTCGAGGCGGTGTGCGCCGGGGACCACGGCCGGTTGCGAGCGGCCTCCGGGGCGGCCCCCGTCCGGGTGCAGTCCGGAGAGCGCGACACGGCCCGGATGCGGCGTGCGGTGCCCTACTCGCTGCAGCAGGCCGCCTACCTCCTGGCACGCGGGGTGTTGCGCTGGGACGAGGACGTGAAGGCATACAGCCGGAAGCTGAAGGACGCGGGGAAGACGACGGCCCGGCGGCATCGCGCCATCGCCGACCAGCAGTTCCGGGTGTTATGCGCGATGGCGCGACACCGCACCTTCTTCGACCCGGACTTCGCCGCCAGGAGCCCAAAATCCGCCGCCTGACTTAACAGCCTGTGGCGAAACCCACGCGGCGTTCAACCGGCGATCCATCCCGGCTGAACCACTCCGCTTCGCTGCGTTCTGCGTTGCGTTTCGGTCGAAATACACCCGGTATTCCTCCCTCACGCGCCTTGTCAGCCGGGCGCCTCACCGGCCTCGGCGCTCACGCGGGTTCCACCACAGGCTGTTAACCCTCCCTTCCTCCTTGCATTCTCCAGGAGAGTCCACCGGGAGAACTGGCCGGCGGTCCCTGCCGGACGGATCCTCGGCGCCTAGCGAATCGCGGCCTGCATCTCCTCGACGCTCACGAACTTCACCCGCGGACGGCCCTCGGCCTTGCCGCGCGCCACCTCGAGGGCGTCCAGCGCCTTCCAGTCGGCGAACGAGAAGTAGGTGGGAACGCGCTCGGCCACGAAGCGCTCCGCCGACTCGGCGGACGGGGATTCCGGGTGCCAGTGCTTGCCGGCCGCGACGTCCTCGAGCAGCACCCGCACGGTCTCCAGGGCGTCGGGCTTGTTGGTGCCGATCACCCCGGTGGGACCGCGCTTGATCCAACCGGCGCAGTACTGGCCTTCCTGGTGCTCCCCGTCCGGGGAGTCGAGCACCCGGCCGACCGCGTGCGGGATGACTCCCCAGTCATCGCGGAACGGCACGTCGGGTAGCGCGACCCCCCGGTAGCCGACCGAACGGAACACCAGACCGGCAGCGAGATCCTCGAAATGATCGGTGGCGCGCGGGCGGACCGTGCCCCGTTCGTTGCGGTAGAGCTCGTTCTTCACGAGCTTGACCCGGGTAACCGCACCATCTTCGCCGGCAATCAGTTCCACTGGGGAAACGAGGAACCGGACGGTCAGCGTTCGCAGTTTGCCGGACCGTGTTTCGGCGGCGTACTGCTGGAGGATCTCGACCTTCCTCGGGGCCGACCTGTCGGCGCCGGAATCCACCCATTCCTGGCTCACCGCATCAAGCGCCGCTTCTTCTTCGAAGACCCGGATGTCGGCGCCCGCGAGTTCCCCGAGCTCCTTGATCTCGGGATTGCTGAACGCAGCCTGCGCCGGACCCCGCCGGCCGAGCATGTGGATCTCGCGAATCCGGCTCTCCGCGAGCTGCTCCAGCGCGTAATCAGCGATGTCGGTCGTTTTCAGCTCGTCCACGGAACGGGCCAGCACCCGGCAGACATCCACTGCCACATTGCCGACCCCGACGACCGCGACCGATTCCTGGGAAAGGTCGAACTCCCGATCCCGGTAGTCCGGGTGACCGTTGTACCAGGCCACGAACTCGGTCGCCGCGTGGCTCCTGCCGAGGGACTCGCCGGGAATCCGCATGGCCCGGTCCACCTGCGCCCCCACGCAATAGAGGACCGCGTGGTAGTGGCGCCGGACATCGGCCAGCCGGATGTCGCTCCCGAACTCGACGCCCCCGTAGAAGCGGAAGCGCGGGTTCTGCGCGGTGCGCTCGTAGGCGCGGGTCACCGACTTGATCTTCTGGTGATCGGGAGCCACCCCGCCGCGCACCAGACCGTAGGGGGTCGGCAGGCGGTCGTAGAGGTCCACCTCCACGGTGACCCCAGCGGCCTTGAAGAGATGATCGGTTGCGTAGAAGCCGGTCGGGCCGGATCCGAAGACCGCGACCCGCAGCGGGTGTTCGGGGGTGCCGGGTTTCGTCACTTGGGCGCGGAGTATAGGGCGACCGAGAGCCGCTCTTCGGCGGCTATCACGGCGCGTTGCCGCCGGAACGGTTCGGCGCCTCCGGGTGTCAGCGCTGGCGGAGAAGCGCGAGTATTTCATCGCGGGTGACGATCGTCCGGCCTTCCTCCAGAAAGGGAAGCACATCCTTCACGACCTGTTCCCAGGCAACGGTTTCCAGACGGCGCGCCGCGTCATCGCGCCATGCTTTGGCCGTCGGCTGAAGACCCCGGGAGGCGCAACTCCGGCGCAGCGCCGCATCGAGCAACGCAAAGTTGGGCGCGGGCCATTCCGGATCCGCCAGGTACCAGGCAAGGTCGTAGACATCCCGCCCCTTCGCGTAGGGGCGGCACAGGATCGCATGCAGTTTGCCCGCAAGGAGCGATGCTCGATCGTGGTGACGGAGCCGGAGGCTGACGTGCCGCCGGATCGTTCGCGTCTCGGTGACCGCGCCCGCTGGCGGATTCGTGTCCACTTCCATCTTGATCGCCAGCTTCTGGGTGGGATGCGGAGCGAGGCGCGCCTCATACAAGAGACCCGGGAAGCGCAGCCAGGCGGCATGGACCGCGCCGCGGTCGCGGAGTGCGGCTTCGACCTCATAGCCCTCGCGGCGGAATTGGCGAGCGACCTCCGTCTGCCAGCCCTCGATGTCATAGGCATCGCGGTCACCCTCGAGCGCGAAGTCGAGATCCTCGGAGTAGCGCGGAAGCCGGAAGAGGAAACGGAGGGCGGTACCGCCGCAGAAGGCGAGCGGGCCGGTCGCGCCGAGGCGCTGCAACGTCTCCAGGACGCGGGCCTGCAGGTATTCGCGCATTACGTTGCGGCCGTGGGCCAGTCCCGCTTCGCGCGCAAGCTGGAGCGCGTGGTCCTTCACAGACGCAATTCCCGAAACTTCAGGGCGGGATCGTCAACCCGCGAGCCCAGCACCCGGGCCGCTCTCCCGAGTTTCGGACTCCCGGCAGCGTTCGCGAGCCGCATCAACTCTACGGAGGAAAACGCCTCCAGATCCAGCCGGAGTTCGTCAATCCAGGCCGGGTCATCGCCGTCGGGGTGGAACCAGGCGAGATCCAGGAACGCCTTTTCCGGGGTGGCGACGAACGCCCATTGGTCCCGAACGAACTCCAGCCGACGATAGCCGGTCCGCAGCGAAGGCTTCAGGAACCGGAAGGAGAAACGCCCGAGAGGGGTCTCGCGGAGGCAGGGCCTGCCCGGGCCGCAACTGGTGACCTCGAAGACGGCCTCGGGGATTGCGCCGTAGTGGGCGAGCGCCGCCACCCCGCTGACATAGCTGCCGGGAGAGATCCGGTTGGCGACGAGGAAAGGCTCGGGATGCGCCTTTTGGTACGGGGGCGCGAGCGCGTAGAGCCCCCGGCGGAGTTGAAGGATTTTGCCGCTCCGCCGCCAGCGGTCGAGCTGCCCGGCGAGGCTGAACCGTCGCCGCTCGTCGGCCGCGAGCAGGCCGGTCTCGAACACCGGTTCGTCGCCGACGATCTGGAGAAGCTCCTCGAATGACATTGCCGTAAATATACGGTAATGCTGAGTTATTGCAACATATCGATCATCGGAAGGCAGCCATCATTCCGAAGGTTCAGCATCGTCCCTCTCGCTGTCCTCTCGCGCCGCGATGCCGGCCGGATGCCAGCGTTCCCTGTCCTGCCGCGCCGCGCTCCGCGAGCTGCGTTCCCCGAGCGGGACTACCTTCCGATGACGCGATAGACGGCCGGGATAACGAGCAGGGTCAGAGCGGTGGAAAGGACCAGGCCGCCGATCACCGCGATCGCCATCGGAGTCCGCAGCTCGCTGCCCTCCCCGAGGCCGATAGCCATGGGAAGAAGACCCAGGACGGTGGTCGAGGTGGTCATCAGGATCGGTCGGAGTCGGACCTTCCCCGCCTCCCGCAGCGCGTCCAACTTCGCCATGCCGCCGCGACGGAGGCGGTTGGTGGTGTCGAGCAGCAGGATGGCGTTGTTCACCACGATGCCCGCCAGCATGATGACCCCGATCAGCACCACCACACTCACCGTCACCGAGAACAGCTTGAGGGCGAAGATCACCCCGACGAGGGAAAACGGAACGGAGAAAAGGATCACGAACGGATGGAGCAGCGACTCGAACTGCGAGGCCATCACCAGGTAGACCATGAACACCGCGAGCAGGATCGCGAACTGCATGCTCGCAAAGGAGGTCTCCATCTCCTCCTGCTGGCCGCCGAGCCGCCAACTGAAGCTGGCGGGCATCCCAATGCCCGCCATCAGGGCCTCGATGTCGGTGGCCACGCTTCCGAGATCCCGCCCGAGGATGTTCGCGGTGATCGTGGCCACCCGCTCGCCGTCGGCGCGGCGGATTTCCGCGGGGCCGATCACTTCGTCCACATCGGCCACGCTCGAAAGCGGGATCGTGGCGGCGGCATCGTCGGAGATGTTCAGATTCCGCAGATCCTCAATGCTGTCGCGGAAGGATTCGTCGCTGCGGAGACGGATGTCGATGGAACGGTCGTCCCGCTGGATGTCGGTGGCTACATCGCCAAGCACCTTGGTGCGGATGAGGTTGCCGAGCTGGTTCACGTTGTATCCAAGCGACGCCACCCGGTCGCGGTGGAACCGGATCTGTAGTTCGGGGTTCCCACCCTCGGTGGACGACTTGACGTCCACGAGCCCCGGAATCTGCCGGAGGCCGGCGACCGCCTCGTCGGCGGTCCGTTCCAGCTGAGTGAGGTTGAAGCCGCGGATCTCGAGTTCCACCGGGGTTCGGAAGCTGAAGTAGGACGGCCGCCCGAAGATGTAGAGCAAATCCGGGTCTGCCTCGAGCTGCGGGCGGAGCTCCGCAATCGCCGCCTCTTCCCGGTCGCGGTCCACCGGAGGATCCAGCACCACGGTAATCTGGCCGATGTTCTCCCGGAGTTCTCCGGCTGCCCCGCCCTGCTGGCTGCTGGTCCCCACCGTTGCGTAGACCGTGCGTACTCCGGGGATCTCACGGGCCGCTTGCTCAAGATGCATAAGGCGCCGGGAATTGAGATCCAGGTGGGTGCCGGCGGGAAGCTCGGTGTCCACGAAGAACTCTCCCTGGACCAACTCGGGCACGAGTTCCGTCCCGAGCGAAGGGACCACGTAGAGCGCCCCGGCGAAGAGCACGATGGCAGGGGTTCCCACCCGGAACGGATGATTGAGGGCCCCGTTCAGAACCGGCGGATAGGCGCGGACGACGCCGTTGTACGCCAACTGGAAGAGCCGGCTCGGCAGCCAGAGGATCCCCTTGATGACGAGATCGACACCCTTGAAGATCCCGAAGACGACCCACATCACACCCCGGCTCACCGCTGAAACGACCCGCCCGAAAAGGCGGCCGGCCGCGGTCCTGAAAATCGCGGCTTCCGTCGCGGGGGCCGGACGGAATTCGCGCGAGGCGAGCATCGGGATCAGCGTGAGCGCGACGAGCAGCGAAACCGCGAGCGAGAAGGTCACCGTGAGCGCCTGGTCTCCGAACAACTGCCCCGCGATCCCCTCGACGAACACGATCGGCACGAAAACGCAGACCGTCGTCATCGTGCTGGCGATCACCGCCTGTCCGACCTCGCCGGTTCCGGCCCGGGAAGCCTCGACGAGACCAAGTCCCTCATGCCGTTTCCGCTTGATCGCTTCGAGCACCACGATCGAGTTGTCCACCAGCAGCCCGATGCCCAGGGTGATGCCGCCGAGCGACATGATGTTGAGCGAGACGCCCGACACATACATCAGGAAGAAGGTTCCGATGACCGAAATCGGAATGGAGATCCCGATGATCGCAGTAGACCGCAGTTCCCCGAGGAAGAGGATCAGTACCAGGATCGCGAGAATGCCCCCGAACACCGCGGTCTGGAGCACCTCGGACACCGACTGGCGGATGTAGCGCGCCTGGTCGGTGACCAGGGTCAGCGCGAGATCCTCGCCCACCCGGCCCAGGCGCTCCTGAAGTTCTTCGACGCGGGCCATGACGTCGTCCGCCACGGTGACGGTGTTCGTCCCCCCCTCCTTGTACACGGCGATCTCGATCGATTCGAGGCCGTCGATGCGGGTGATGACCTCCCGTTCCTTGGCGCCCCGGCTAATGGTGGCTATGTCGTCGAGCCGGATCACGGTGCGCTCGGCATCCACCACGATGTCCCGCATGTCCTCGGGACGCTCGAATTCGTTGATCGTTCGGACCAGGTACTCGGTTCCACCGTCGAGCAGGCGCCCGGCGGTCAGGTTGACATTCTCCTGAGCGAGCCGGTTCACCACTGCGGGAATCGAGAGCCCGAGGCTCGCCACCTTCCGCTCGTCGATTTCGACGTGGATTTCCTCTTCCAGGCCGCCGCTGACGAGCACCGCCGCCACCCCTTCGACGCGCTCGAGGTTGCGCTGGATCTCCTGTTCCGCAATGAGCCTGAGTCGGACGAGGTCCTCGCTTCCGGTCAGCCCGAAGCGGAGGATCGGGTCCAGCGAAGGATCGAAACGCAGGAGCGTCGGTCGCGGCGCGTCAAGCGGGAGCCGCACCACGTCGAGCCGTTCGCGCACGTCCAGCGCGGCCATGTCCATGTCCGTTCCCCAACCGAACTCCAAAGTGACTTCGCTGACGTCGGGCCGGGAGGAAGAAACGACCCGATTCACGTTGTTGACCACCCCGACCGCGTTTTCGATGGGCCTGGTGATCAGGTTTTCGATCTCGCTGGGCGCGGCGCCCTCGTACTCGGTGCGGACGTTCAGCGACGGGTAGGTAATGTCCGGCAGCAGATCCACGGACAGGCGGTCGAAACCGACCACCCCGAACACCACGATGGCGATGAACAGCACCACGACGGTGACGGGCCGCCGGATGGAAAAGTCGACGATGCGCATCGGTCGGGGCTGTCCGTGAGGAGGTGCGGCTGGGCTAACGCGGCGGACGGCGGCGCCGGGCGATGATCTCCTCGATCTGTTCTTCCGTCATTCCCCGGCTACGGAGTTGTTCGCGCAAAGCTTCAAGCTGCTCGGGTGTTGGTTCCGCGTCCCGGGACGCTCCCTCAGCTGAGGGCAACCCCCAACCGCGGCGGACCCGCTCCTCGATCTGTTCGTCGGTCAAGCCCATGGAACGCAGGCGAGCGCGAATCGCTTCCTGCGTTTCGGGCGGGAGGCTCTCGAAGGAATCCGGTGCAGTGCCTTCTCCCGGCCCGGCGGCCGTCGCGGTCCCGGCGCGCCCGGCCCGTGAACCGGCAGCACGACCCGTCCGCCGCGGTGAGGTGGACGCCGCGCCCGATCCTGGCGATCCCGGCGGTCCTGGCGATCCTGGCGGTTCCGCCGCAGTCACCGGCGCGGCCGCCGGAGCGGGCGCCGCCGGTGCCGAGGGCTCCTCGCTGTCTGCCGGAGCGGGAGTTGCCCTCGGGGCTCGGTCCGGGGTGGTCGAACCCGGCGGTGTTGCGGGAGCTTCCCGGGACGTTTGGTCCGCCGGGGTTTGGTCCGCTGCCGGCCGCTCTTCGGCCGGGGAAGCGGTAGGCGCCCCTCCGCCACGCGATTGGGCACCACGCGACGGGACGCCTCCCCCCGGAGGGCCTCCGCCCGTTTCCATGGCCGCGAGCCGGGTGTCGATTTGCTCGTCGGTCATACCGCGCTCACGCATCCGCTCGCGCATCGCAGCGCGACGCTCCTCGGACATTCCGGATCCACCCGGCGGGCTCCCGGCGTCCGCCGTGCGGCTCCTGGGCTCCTCCGCCCCCGGGCCGACGAGGATCTGAACCGGGGTGGCATCGGTCAAACCGTCCTGGCCGACCACGATCACCCGGTCGTTCGCGCTGAGCCCGGCGGTCACCTCAACCCGATCATCCTCTTCATAGCCGAGGGTCACGTTGCGGCGGTAGGCAACCCCGTCCTCCACGACGAAGACCGAGTCGGCGAGGCTCTCCAGGGAGAGGGCGCGTTTGGGCATGATCAGCGCGTTCTGGCGCACGTCGGTCACGAGCCGCACTCCGGCGAACATCCCGGGGCTGAGCCGTCCGCGCCGGTCCACTTCCAGGGTCACCCGGATCGTCCCGGTCGCGGAGTCCACCACCGGGCTGATTCGCAGCACCCGGCCCCGGAACAGCTCGCCCGGAAAAGCTTCCACTTCCAGAATCGCCGGCTGGCCGATCGAGAGCCGGGTCAGGTCCCGCTCGGGCACTCCGATGGTGCAGAGGAGTGGATCGAAGTCGGAGATGCGGAAGAGTTGCTGCCCCACCGCCACTGTTTCCCCAAACTTCACGGCGCGCTGGATGATCAGCCCGTCGAAGGGCGCCGCGATTTGGGTATAACTCAGCTGGATCTCGTTTCCGACCAACTGCGCCCGCGCCGATTCCAGACCAGAGCGCGCGCTGTCGTACACCTCCTGGCTCACGACCGCATTCTCGAGCGACGCCTTCGCCCGGTTGTGGACAAGTTCCGCGTCCTGCAGCGCTACCTTGGCGATCTCCACCTGCGCGCGCGCCTCAGCTTCATCAATCTGGGCAAGCAACTCGCCCGCCTTCACCTGCATTCCCTCTTCGGTATTGAGAGCCACCAGCGGGCCGCCGGCGCGGGCCACGATGTCCACCTCGCGCTCCGCTTCCAGGGTGCCGTTCGTCTCGATGAACGCCGAGATCTCGCCGGGCAGGATTTCGACGACTTCGACGGGTACTTCCGTGCCCGCACTCTCTCCCCCGCCGAATCCGCCCGGTGGACCACCTCCCGGCCTGCCGCCGCCGCCCCCGCCGGAACGGCCCGGAGCAGCCCCTTCCTCTTCGGAGGATCCGCACGCCAAGGCGCCGGCCAAACCGACCAGGATCAGCGCCTGGAGAAGCTTTCGTCCGGGGATTTTCCAGCCCCGCGGCGAGCGTGTCGTTGTCTTTGTCTGGGGCACGAATTCCCTCACTGCGTGACTGGGTTCAGAGCCGGCGCACCGGTCGCTGCGGGCTCAATCGCCGCACGGACCTCCGGGGCGGTGGTGTAGGGCCAGACCAGCCGCTTGAGGTCGTCGGTCACGGCATAGATCGTGGGAACGAGAAGCAGGGTGAGCAGGGTGGAGGCAGGCAGTCCTCCGGCCAGCACGAGGCCGATCGGCGCCCATTGTCCGGCGCGCCCATCCACCGACCCGAAGAGCCCCGGCAGGAAGTAGGGCGCCGCGAGCGGCATCAGGCCGCAGAAGGTAGTCAGGGCGGTCATCATGACCGGCCGTAGCCGGTGCTCGCTCCCAAGAACGAGCGCCTCGTCCCGGGACATGCCCTCGCGGCGGAGGGTGTTGACGTGCGCGATCAACACGATGGCGTTGTTCACGACGATCCCGGCGAGCAGTACCAGACCCAGCATCGCGGTGTTGCCGAGCGTCTGTCCGGTGAGCTTGAGCGTTACCGCCACTCCGATGAAAGAGAACGGGATCGAGAACATGATCACCGCCGGATGGAGGAAGCTCTCGAAAAGCGCCACCATGATCAGGTAGATCAGGAGAAGTGCGAAGGCGAAGGCGAACCCCGCGGCGGAGAAATCCGCCTGGCCCATGCGGCTCCACCGGTCGAAGCTCCACTCGTAACCCGGCGGTAGCGCGATGTCGGCGAGCTGTTCCCGCACCTGCCCCATGAGCCGGAAAGAAGCTCCCGGAACCGTGGTGTTGGCGCTGATGGTCAGCTTGGGACGGCGATCTTCGCGCTCGATGCTGCGCGGCCCGCTCACCACCTCGAAGTCGGCCATCGCCCCCACGGGCACCCGGGCGCCGGCCACGAAGACCGGCATGCTGCGGAGGTGATCAAGCCGCTCGCGCTGTTCCTCGGGGAACTGAACCACGATGTCCACTTCCCGTTGGTCGCTCTCGATGGTCCCCACCGGTCGCGAAGTCAATGCACTGCGAACGGTCTGGGCCACCGCATTGGTCCCGGAACCGGAAGCGAGCGCCCGTTCCGCGTGCGGGGTGATATGGAGCTCTTCGGTTCCGCTCTCGAGCGAAGTGTCCACATCCCGGATCCAGGGAAGCGACGCGAGCCGTTCAACCACGCGGCCCGAAATCAGTTCGAGCACGTCCATGTCGTCGCCCTTCAGGTCCAGCCGGATTCCGCTGCCCCCACCGGGACCGTGCCCCCGGCTCTCGGCGATCCGGAAGTCAACCCCGGCGACCGTCGGGAGCATCTCCCGGATCTCGTCCGTGATCTCCTGGACGCTCCGCTCGGACTCCATTTCATCCACCAGGTAGAGCTCGAACCGACGGCCGCCGCCGCCGTAGCCGCCCCGCGACCGTCCGCCGCCGCGGCGGAACTCGTAAACCACGTCGGTGATCTCGAGTTCATCGCGCCGCTCTTCGATAAGCGCCGCTACCGACTCCATCACCTCGCGGGTTTCGTCAATCGAGTAGGCCCGGGGCACATCCACGTTGACGGTCACCTGTCGTTCCACCGTCGAACTGAAGCTGGACCGCTCGGTGTTCTGGTAGAGGATCCAGGCCAGTCCCAACAGACCGATCGCGACGCCGAGCGAAACGAACCGATGCTGGAGCGTGCGCCGGACGATCCTTCCGTGGAGACGGCCGAGGAGGCGCATCGTCCGGGAATAGACACGCCGCTCGTTGCGGAGGACAACGCCCGCCATCATGGGCACGACCGTGAGCGCCACGAGCAGGGAAGCCACGATCACCACGCTCAGGGTGAACCCGAAGTCGGTGAAGATGCGGAAGAAGCCCCCCATCGTCGCCCCGAGGAAAACGAGCGGAAGGAACACGCACATGGTGGTCGCCGCACCGGCGACGATCGGCATGGTCACGGCGGAGACGCCGCGGATCGCCGCCGTGCGGGAGTCTTCCTGGTATTCGGTGAAGTGGCGCGAGATCGAGTCGATGACCACGATCGCGGGATCGGCGAGCATGCCGACGGCCACCATCAACCCGAAGAGGCTGATCACGTTCAGGGTGGTGTCGACGAGGCCCGTCTGCCGGCCCAGGTACATGATCACGAACGTGGTGATGATCGAGAGCGGGATCGCCACCGCGACCAGCAGGGTGGTCCGGACCTTCTGCAGGAACAGGAGCAGGATGAGGATGGCGAGCCCTCCGCCAAAGAGCCCGGCAAGGGCGAGCTGCGACAGCCCCCCGCGAACGTCGACCGAAGAGTCATGGATGTACCGGACGTCGATATCCTCGTACCGGGATATCGACGCGATCTCCGCCATCTCCGCCTTGACGCCGTCGGCGACATCGAGCACGTTGGCGTTGGACGCCTTGTAGACGCGGAAGGTGACCGCTTCTTCGCCGTTCAGATAGTCGAACGAAGTCTGGGTGGGGAACTCATAGGTGACGTCGGCGACGTCGCTCAGCCGCAGTCCGCTATCGCCGATCGGGGTTTCGCGGATCTCCTCCGGGCGGCGGAACTCTCCGACCGTCCTGACGATGAACTTTCGGGATCCGTCGATGATGGTGCCGCCGGAAACATTGACGTTGTTCTGGGACAGAACCGTCGAAATATCCCGGACATCCACGTTCAGCGCCGCCATCCGCCGCTGATCCATGCTCACCCGCAATTCCCGTCGGCGGACGCCCCGTACGTCCACGCTGGCCACGCCTTCAAGGCGCTCGAGCCGGGGCTGCACGAAGTCTTCGGCGAAGTCGAAGAGGCGTTCCCGTTCCCAGGGAGCCCCCAGGTGGAACTGGAGGATGGGGATGTCGCTGCTCTGGAAGCGCCGGATGTTGATGCGTTCGATGTCGTCGGGAAGGAGATGACGGACCCGGTCCACCCGGTCGCGGGCCTCCACGACCATCAGATCCATGTCCGCCGCTTCGTTGAACTCGATACTCACGTTGCCGCTGTTGGCGTTCGCGGTGGCGGTGAGGACGGTGATGCCCGGGATGGTCCCGAGACTCTCCTCAAGCGGCCGAACCACCAGCCGCTCCGTTTCCTCGGGGGAGGAGGACTCGTAATCGACACTCACCCAGAGGCTGTTGGCCCCGAACGAGGGGAGGAATTCGAGGGGGAGCCGGGTGAGCGAGACGTATCCGAGCACGATCAGCCCCACGGCGATCATGCTGATCGTGACCCGGCGATCCACGGCGAAGCGCGCCAGCGCGTTGCCGCGTTCCTTGACCTCTTCCTGACTGTGTGAGTGTCGGTGCTGGTCCGGCGCGCTCATCTTCTTTCTCCCGTCATCGTGCTCTCTCCCGTCATCGTGCTCTCCCTCCGGGGGTCGCCCCTTCCGCGGAATCCTCTACGGAATCGGGGGACCCGTCGTTTCGTCCTCTCTCGCGCATCCAGGCGTCGAAGGTCTGACGCTGCGACTCATTGAGGATCTCGCGGATCTGCTCGCGGAACCGCAGCCGCAGTTCGCGGTAGCGAGCGTAGGTGTCATCCCAAAATTCACTGGCTTCGGCGCGGTTCAACTCGATGAAGGCTTCCATCCGCGCCTGTTGGTCCTCGTCGAGACCGAGGCGGCGGGCGAGTTGTTCGCGGAACCGGCGACTTCGCTCCTCGCCTTCCCGAGCCTCGCGGCTGCGGGAACGGCCTCGTTCGGCCCCCTCGCCGGCGCGCCGCCCCGACCGGGAGTCGGAGTCGTTCAAATGGCCCATGCGATGCTCGCCGCCCGCGCCCCGATGCCTTCTGACGGACGGCGCGAGGTGGCTCGCCAGCACTCCGGCGCCGAAGCCGACAAGCACCAGGAGCAGCGGCATCAACCGCTTCCAGCGTCGGTTCGCCGACTCGGACGGCGGGGTCAGGTTCGCTTCGGGCATCAGCGTTCCCCGGACGGCGAAAAACCGGCCCCAAGCACAATCAGGAGTACCGGCTCGTCAGTCGGGCCTTCCATGGCCAGGGATTCGAAAACCGGGGATTCGAAATCCGGGGATCCGAAATCCGGAGATCCGAAATCCGGCGCGGCCAGGATCTGGCCCTCGAAGTCGAGCAAATCCAGCTCCTCGGCTTCCGCAGTGGCGTTCGCGGGCGTGTCCACTGCCTGCCATTCGGCCTGCCAGACGCTGAGACCGGCGGCAATCAACATTCCGGCGGCCACCCCGGTCAGCCGGTATCCCAACTGCCTCCAGGTCCATTGCCGGATCGGTGACAGATCATCACGCCGCTGACGATGCCGAACGAGGAATCCGGGATCGGCCTCGCAGCGGACCTGGAGGACTGCGGAAACCTGCTGGAGACGGTGGTACTCCTGCCTGAGCCCCGGGCGGAGCCCCGGATCGGTGTCGAGGCGCTCCTCGACTCGCCGGGCCACGGCCGGCGGGAGCTCGCCGTCCAGATACGCCGAGAGAACTTCTTGATCGGTCATTTCGTTCGGCTCCGCGGTTCAACCCCTCGGATCAAGCCCTCGGTTCAAGCCCTCGGACGAAGGGCGTCGGCCAGGCGCTGGCGCGCCCGATGAATCCGGGACTGTACGGTCCCGAGCGGAACGCCGCACGACTCGGAGATTTCCCGGTAGGTCATTCCTGCTACTTCCTTCAGCACCAGCGCCTCGCGCTCGTCTGCGGGCAGCGTCCGAAGCGCTGACTCCACCTCCGTGCGGCGGTGCAGTTCTTCCTCCGGATCAACGCTTCCGGCTTCCGCCTGCACATCTCCGGGCTGCTTCGCCACTTCGATGAGTCGCCGCTGCCTGCCGGCCCGCCGGAGCGCGTCGTGGGCCGAACGGACCGCGATCCGGCACAGCCAGGCGCCCACCGGCCCCTCTCCCCGATAGCTGGAAGCGCGCCTGAAGGCCCGGAGAAAGGCCTCCTGGGCCGCGTCTTCGGCCTCGGCCCGATCCCGGAGGATGGCGAGGGCCACCGAACGAACTCGACTCTCGGTGCGGCGAACGAGTTCGTCGAAGGCGGACAGGTCTCCCGCCTCCCGAAACCTTTGAAACAGGCGGCGCTCCTCTGCATCCTCCAGGGCTCGTTCCTCCCGAAGTGGATCAACCGGCGCATCCTTCGACTCCTCGGAAGAAAGACGCACTGGACCTGCCCGTTTGTTCGCGTCGCGCAACAGTGGGCGGCAGCCTAGCAGCCTGTGAACAAAGTCACGCGGCGTTCGACCGGCGATCCATCCCGGCTGAACCGCCCCCCCACCGGGAGAACTGGCGCTTCGCCTCGCTCATCGTTGCGCTTCGGTCGAAATACACTCGGGCCAGTTCTCCCGGTGGGGGCTCCTCCCTCGCGCGCCTTGTCAGCCGGGCGCCTCGCCACTCTCGGCGCTCACGCCACTTTATCCACAGGCTGCTAGTGCTCCGGTGGACGCCGTGGCCGGGTCCGAACCGCATAATGCGCCGCATGGACGACAAGAAGAATTACCGGATCGAGACCCGGAGCGTGCACGCCGGCTCCTCCGAGAACCTGGCGGGGGCCGTGGCGCCGCCGATCCACCTCTCGACCACGTTCCGGCGAGATCCCGAGGGGAACCTCGCTTCGGACTTCATCTACGGACGCAGCGGCAATCCGGATCGGACGGCGCTCGAGCAGGCGGTCGCCGACCTGGAGGGAGGCGCGGAGTGCGTGAGCTTTGCCTCGGGACTCGCCGCCGTTCATTCGCTTCTCCTGACCCTCTCGCCCGGAGATCTCGTCCTGGCGCCGCAGGACGCCTATCACGGGACCGTGCGCCTCGCGAAGGAGTCTCTCGCTCGCTGGGGGCTCCGGACCCGCTTCACCGATTTCCTGGACCCGGAGGACGTAACCGCCGGCCTTGACGAACGGCCCGCGCTCGCCATCCTGGAGACCCCCTCGAACCCCACCCTGCGAATCACCGACATCGCGGCCGTCGCCGCCCGCTGCCGCGCCGTGGGAGCGCTGGTCGCCGTGGACAACACCTGGATGACACCGGTTCTTCAGCGGCCACTGGCTCTCGGCGCGGACATCGTGATCCACGCCACCACGAAGTACTTCGGCGGGCACAGCGACGTAACCGGCGGAGCGGTCGTGCTGCGGGAAGGTCTCGAACTCGCCTCACGGCTGCGTTTCGTGCAAACCGAGACCGGCCCGGTGCCATCTCCGTTCGACGCCTGGCTGCTCCGCCGAGGGATGAGAACCCTGCCCGTCCGGATCCGGGCCCAGTCGGAGACGGCGGGAAAGCTCGCGGAGTTCCTGAGCGGCCATCCCCGCGTGGCGGCGACTTTCTATCCGGGGCTCGCTTCGGATCCCGGACACGCAGTCCAGACCCGCCAGGGAGACGGTTACGGCGCCATGCTCTCCTTCCGGGCCCTCGGAGGAGAGGATCACGCGAAGGGCGTGCTCTCGCGCATCAAACTCTTCACGCGGGCAACGAGCCTGGGCGGCGTCGAAAGCCTGGTAGAGCACCGCGCGCTCGTCGAGGGACCGGACACCAAGACCCCCCGCGATCTCATTCGGGTGTCCGTCGGATTGGAGCATCCGGCCGATCTGATCGCCGATCTGGACCAAGCCCTGGGATGACGACTCTCCGCTCACCCGCCGGATAGCGCCCTATAGGGGCCTCCGGCCTCCGACCGGCCTCGTCGCGCGCGAGCGCGACGAAACGCGGAGGGCTCCCCTCTTTTCTGGCGCCTGACACCCCCCCTCCCTGACCGCTCGACCCGAGGGGGGAAAGTGTGAAAGGGGGGCACCTCCCCCTTTCACAAATTGACTACGACCAATCGGAACTTGCCGTAGCCCGCCCGAAGCGGGCAAGGAAGTTTCGATTCCCGAGCCAGGAGCGGCTGGGAGTCGGGTCTCCCGACCCCAGCCCCTCCTGCTCCGGGGTCTCCGTGCGGCTCCCGCCGCACTTCGGAAGGCCGGCGCGAAGCGCCGGGCGGTTCGGAAGGGGGGCGCAACCGGTAGCAAACCGACTACGCATCACTATCCGAACTGGGCAGCCCCCCTTCCGGACCGCTCGACCCGAAGGTGAACCCGGCGGTCCTCTGGTTCCGTCCTACGATGTCGTAGGTGGGCGTCGCGTGCCAGGCTCGGGCTTCCCGCCCGGCGCCGATTGGCGCCGCTCGCGGGAGGCGCGTCCCACCCGGCAGTGGTGACTCCCGTTCGGTTCCATAAGCCGGAGCGCAGTGGACCACTCGGGTTCATTTCGGATTGTAAACCCCCCGGCGTTCGGTAGCACAACCTTCACCAGCCTCCGGCTGGCGGTGCCGGCCCCCACCGGGAGAAACCCTCACGATCGGGTCCTCCTCCACACCCTCGCGCGTCATGAAAACGGCGCGTCCCGGGTAGCGGGAGCAGCGATCGGTCGCGCCCTCCGGGACTCAAAGGTGGTGCGGCCCTCACGTTGGCACAGCGCAGCGTCATCGGCGCTGGTTTCGCGCTCCCGCGCGATGCCGGTCGGAAACCGGCGTTCCAAGCCGTCCCCGCGCTTCTTCGCGGTCGGCGATGCGCGATCTCGCTGCGCGTCGCGCCCCCGACCCCAATCCCTCCTGCTCCGGGGTCTCCGCGCGGATCTCGCCGCACTTCGGAAGCCCGGCGCGAAGCGCCGGACGACCCCCTCCGGGGTTCGTTCGACCTGCCGGATGGATGGCGGCGTGAGACTGCGGTGCGCCAAACGAGGAAAAACTCACGGCGGCGAACCCGCAGGGTTTGACGCCAGCGTGTCCGGGGGGAAAGTGTGAAAGGAGGTCCGCCACCGTCGCACCCGAAACCCGTTGACTCCCTTGCGTTTCCGGGAATCGATCCGCTGCGCTGGCCCCCGGCGCGGCCCCCCGCGCGGATGGCGTCTTGCAGGCAGTTTTCAGCCTGCGCGGGAACATTGACGCACTAAACGAGTAGCGGGCCGGGCCGAGCTTTCTGCAACCGCGCCCAGCGTGCGCGACCGAGAGCTGGCCCCGGCGCACGTGAACACGAACCGTATCGAGGCCGCGTACCGACAGAAAGACCTGTTCGAGCGGCGGCCGGGCGCTCATGGAGCAGTGGGCCGCGTTCCTGATCAGGACAGGGAGCGCGGGATCCGGGTTCGCCCGCCGGTCGGTCGCGGCGGGGAGGGTGATGGACAATGTCCGCCCGAAGCTGGCCCCATCAGTCTCAAATCAACCCACAGGAAAGCAGCGCTCATGGCCCACCAACTAGCAGCCGTACTCGCTCGCATTGGAATGCACTGTTTGGACGAGGCCGTGATGGCGGTAATCGTCAACGCTCATCAGGTAGGGGAAGTTCTCGGCCCCGCCGAAATCAGCAGACGCGCTGGAATCGATCGGGACGTTGGATTCGGCAAGGACAAAGCGATCTACGACAGCATTACTACCGGAATCTTGGCGAGACTCGTTAGGGCGGGGCGCGTTTCCAGAACGGGGCGAGGTCGCTACGAGCCCACGAGATCAATTGGGTGCGATTCGCCGGGCAGATGACTCAACTCCCCGTTGAAAGCGATGCCGGGAGGTTTGGTGGTCACTCTCAGGGCGGTCTGGGAGCTGGCGCTGGCCCATGCGAACACACAGAATCGAGGTGCCCTCCCGGCGCACCGACCTGGTTGTCGGCGGCGGGCGCTCATGGAGCAGTGGGCCGCGTTCTTGGCCGGACCGAAGGTCGGGGATCGGAACTCGCTGGGTAATGCCGCACGGTCGTGTTTCGTTACCCAGTCCGCGATGGCATGAGCTCGCGGCGAACAGAAAACGGCAAGGACGCGTGGACGACCTAGCAGGACACGGATCGCACCACTGACTCGATCATGGCGATGCGGAACCGGGGCGCGTCGCCGCGGCGCTCTAGGCGGATCCCGAGCGGCAAGAACAGGATGGGATGGGGGATCCGCACGGCGCAGCCGAACGCGGCTCCGGGGGGAAAGTGTGAAAGGGGGGCACCCCCCCCTTTCACAATCAGTAACGACCAATCGGAACTTGCCGCAGCCCGCCGGAGGCGAGCAAGGAAGTTTCGATTGCCGGCGCGAAGCGCCGGGGCGGACGGGACGGGGGGCGCGATTCCCAACAACTTCACCGCTCGCTACCACCCCGATCAAGTGCGCCCCCCGCCCCGTCCGCTTCGGCCTGCCGGGAGCGGGGCTCGAACCCGCACGTCCCGTTGGGGACAAGAGATTTTAAGTCTCCCGCGTCTGCCGATTTCGCCATCCCGGCCGGCCTGTCTGGCGGCGATTCCCATCGCCGCAAAGACGGATACACGCACCGGACACGCCGTCAGCGGCGCATCCGGTCAGGATAAGTGGCGGAGGCGGCGGGCGGATTCGAACCGCCGAATAGAGGTTTTGCAGACCTCCGCCTTGGCCACTTGGCTACGCCGCCCTGACCTACCCATAACTGGAGCGGGACACGGGATTCGAACCCGCGACTTCAACCTTGGCAAGGTTGCACTCTACCACTGAGTTAGTCCCGCCCGGCCTTGGAGAAAGGCGAGCGAGTATACCGCCCCGTCCGAGCCCGACCCGGCTCAGAACGCGCCGCGCCGGATCCGTACGGTGGGGCGGCGAAACACCTCCCGGAGGCGAGCCAGGAGGCGCCGGGGCCGCGTAGCAGGAAACCAGACTTCCACCACATCCATGCGGAGGTGCGATCCCGGGGGGATCCTTTTTCGGGACGTTTCCCGCCGCCACATCCGCGCTGCAGAGCGCCGGATCCGGCGGCGCTTTTCGCGGTCGACGCGCTCCGCCGGATCTCCGAAGCCGCCCCGACGGGTCTTGACCTCGACGACGGCGAGGGTGTCTCCCTCCCATGCCACGATGTCCAGTTCCGCATCGCTTCGCCGGCGGCCGGGACGATAGTTCCTCGCCACTACCCGGTACCCGGACCGGCGAAGAACCCGGGCGGCGATCCGCTCGCCACGGGCTCCGAGCCTCAAATGTGGCGCTCGTCGCCGGAATGGCCAGCAAGCAACGCACCGCCGGACCATGGCCGCTCGGGCGCTCAGTCCTCGCGCCGCCGCCAAATGGTGCCCGACGAAGAATCCTCGAGAAGGATCCCGCGAGCGGCCAAATCGTCCCGGATCTCATCGGCGCGAGCGAAGTCCCTTCGTTGGCGCGCCTCCCGTCGCTCACGGATCAACTCGACCAGGTCGGCTGGCTCGTCGACGCGCTCGCCGGTCTCCGAGTCGGGGGCCATCTCGAAGCTGCCGAAGACCGTGTTCATCCTGCGGATCGCCGCTGCCCAGACTCCCGCCTCGGAGGCTCCTCCGGGTGCATGGAGCGCCCGGTTCCCTTCCCTCAGAGCGGTGAACACCTCGCTGAGCGCCTTCGACGTGTTCAGATCGTCATCCAGAGCTGCCTCGAAACGAACAAGGGCTTCGGCAACCCTGGTCGCGGCGCCGCCGGGAGACGCCGTGCCCTCATTCGCGGGGTCTCCCTCGCGGCGGGCCGCCTCGTCCGAACGGCGCAGGAACTCGTTGACCCGGCCGATAGCGACTTCCGCCTGCCGGAGGCCGCCCTTCGTGAAGTTCAGTTGCTGGCGGTAGTGCACCCCGGCCAGCAGGTGACGGATCGTGGCTGGCGCAAAACCCTCGTCGATCAACTCGCGCACGGTGAATTGATTGCCGAGCGATTTGGACATTTTCCGGCCGTCCACCAGCAGGTGTTCGCAGTGGAACCAGTGACGAACGAAGGGGCTCCCGGTCGCGGCCTCGCTCTGGGCGATCTCGTTCTCGTGGTGCGGGAACACGAGATCCACGCCGCCGCAGTGCAGGTCGAAACCCGAGCCGAGAAGTTCCAATCCCATTGCTGAACATTCCAGATGCCAACCCGGACGGCCGGCGCCGAAAGGCGCATCCCAGACCGGGTCACCCGGTTTCGCCACCTTCCAGAGGACGAAGTCCTGCGCGTCTTCCTTGTCGTACTCGTCGGAGTCCACGCGGGCGCCGGCGAGGCGGTCGGAGGCCGCCGCGCCGGAGAGCTGCCCGTAGCGGGGGAAGCTCGCAACCCGGAAATAGATGGAGCCGTCGGACTCGTAGGCGACCCCGCCCTCCAGTAGTTGCGTCACCAGCCGAATCATCGCCTTGATGTACTCGGGGTCGGTGGCTCGCGGATAGTGCTCGGCGCGCTCGATGCCCAGAGCGTCGGCATCGTCGAAGAACTCTTCGATGTAGCGGGTCGTGTAATCGCGCAGCGGCTCGCCCGCCTCCCCCGCACCCCGGATGGTCTTGTCATCGACGTCCGTGAAGTTCATCGCCTGAAGGACCCGGTAGCCCTTGAAACGAAGGAAGCGGCGAAGGACGTCCTGGGCCACAAAGGTACGGAAGTTCCCGATATGTCCCCGGGCGTACACCGTGAGTCCGCACGTGTACATCCGGACCTCGTCCGTACGTTTCGGCTGGAAGGGCTGAATGCGGCCGCCGAGGGTGTTGCGGAGCCGGAAGGTGCTTTTCCCGGACATCGACTACTCGTGACTACTCGCGTGGACCACGCTTCAGGACGACCAGGGTGAGGTCATCGCGGAGCGGGTTTGGTCCGGAGAAGGCCCGAGCCCGCGAAAGCAGGTCCCCGCAAATGTCGCGCGCACTCAGCGAGCGAGCGGCGATCAACGCGTCCACGATGCGGGCGTCATCGAAGAGGCCGCCCGCCGGATCCTCAGCCTCGCTGAGTCCGTCGGTGAACATGGCGACCAGATCCCCGGGAGCAAGTTCGCAGGTGCCGACTTCGGTGTCGATGTCGGGAAACAGGCCGAGCACCGTCGAACCCCGATCAAGACGCTCGACCGAACCGTCGGCCCGGACCAACACCGGATGGACATGCCCGGCGTTCAGGTAGTCGAGCCGGCCGGTCGAGGGTTCGAGCCGGGCCAGGATGGCGGTCATGTAGCGGTTGTCTTCCGTGTTCCGGTGCAGATGGTGATTCAGTTCTTCCGCGGCGCTGGCGATTCCGGACCGACCGTGCCGGAAGAAAGCGCGCAGCGACGCCTGAACCGAAGCCATGATGAGAGCCGGCCCGGCTCCCTTCCCCGACACGTCAGCGATCGTGACGAATATGGCTCCATCCAGGGTGAGGTAATCGTAGTAGTCACCCCCGACGGCAAGACAGGGAATGTTGATCCCCCACAGATCCCACCCGGGATATTCCGGAGCCTCCGCTGGCAGAAAGCGGGTCTGAATCTGGCGCGCCACCTCGAGTTCCTTCTCTTTCTGAATGGAGGCGCGGGTGAGGCGCAGGCTTTCGACCGCGGCTGACGCCTGTCCGGCGAGAGACGTCAGGAAGGCCCGGTCCGCCGACGAGAGTTCCCGACCGAACCCGGCCGCGCCCAGGAACAATGTCCCCTGCACCGCTCCGGAGCTGAACGGCACAATCCAGCCGATCTCCAGTCTCGCCAATTCGCAGGACGTGCTCCAGTGGGAAATATCAGCGGTCGGACGAATCTTGTGCTCGCCGGCCAGGATCTCGGCGGCGCGCACGAGCGGAGCCCCGTCCTCGTCGGGACGTCTCGGCCCCTTGGCAGCGGCAACCCTCCCGCCGACCACTACGGCCGCCCGGCTGGCCAACACATGACCCATCGCACCGTGGAGCAGCAGATCCCAAACCGCCGCCTCATCACGAGCCCGATGCAGCCCGGCAGTCAGGTCCATCAGCGAACGAAGCTGGTAGACATGAAGCGAGAGTCGGCGGTTCGCCACCCGCAGTTCCTCGTCCCGGCGGCATTTTTCAAGCGCGGCCGCCGCGGAAGCCGCAAACACCTCGAGGAAATCGCTCTGCGACCCCGCCAACTCGGGATGGGGCGCGCCCAGCAGAAGTACTCCGCGGAGGCCGTCCCGGGTCTGAAGAAGCGTCGCGGATGACGCCCCCGCGTCGCGCATCAGCTGGCGAAAAGGAGCAGCGGCAGGTTCCTCTTCCGCATGCTCGCCGCCGGCCCGAAGTACGAGGGATTCCGGGAGGCGGTCGGGCACTTCCAGTCTCAGATCTTCCCAGCCAGGGGTTCCGGCACCCCGGCGGCCTGCCGGACACAACTGTCCTGCCTCATCGGGCAACAGCATGCCTGCCCAGCGGGCTCCGGTCTCGCCGAGCGCCACCAGCACAATGAGAGACGCCACCTCAGCTGCGTTCAACCGCTCGAAGGCCGCCGCCGTGAAGTCGGTGAGGGCCAGCAGTTCCGACACCCGGCGTTCCACCGCGGGGTTCATCTCCCCGAGATGCTGCGCGAACAACCGCTGGTATCGCGCCCCGGAGGACGAAGGCCGGTCCGGTTCGATCCTGCGAGCGGTACGCGTGGTCATAAGGGGCACGCCCGCAGCGTCGTCCCGTGCGGTAGAGGAGATCGCGCCGATACGGACCAGCGGGAGCGGCAGTCTGGGCCCGTCTTCACCGGATCAGGACTCCCGCCCGGACGTGGGACCCGATGAACCGCAACCAGAATCGCGCCGATTGCGTTCGAGCACCCAGCATCCGAGACCAGCTCCCAGCTGTTCGTGAACCACGCGGTCCATGAGCCGACGCATGAGATGAACCCCCAACCCGCCCCGGCGCCGCTCGCGCGCCAACCGTCCGAGATCCACCCCGGTCGGAAGGCGCCGTGGCGCATCGCCGCGGTGTTCCAGTTCGATCCGCAGCGTCTCGGGCCTCGGCAGAAAGCGCAGCCGAATCGCATGACCCGGTTTGCCGCGGTATGCATGTTTGACGACGTTGGTCATCGCCTCTCCGACCGCCACCGCGATCTCCTCCGCGGCAGCCGGATCGAAACCTTCAGCAATCGCCATCCGCCGCGTCGCCTCGTGCACCAGGCTCAGGCACTCGCAGGTTGCCGGAACGTCGATCTGGAGCGGCGCCCTTTCCCCGTTCGACAGCTCAGTAGCCTCCAAAGCTGAGAACCGCTTCCTCCTCGGTCTCGAAGGTACGGCACAGGCGGTCGAAGCCCAGCACCCGGAAAATATGGGCGACGGTCTCGGTAAGCGCGGCCACGCGGATGTCTCCGCCACCCGCCCGGGCTTCTTCGATGAGGCCCATGATCGCCCCGAAGCCGGCACTGGCCACATAAGAAAGATGGGCGCCACTGATCACGATCCGCACGTCCCCGGCCTCGACGAGCGCGTTCAGCACCCTTTCGAACTCGGCCACGGTGTGCGCATTGATGAAGCCCCGCGGCTCCACCACGACCGCCTCGGCGGCGCGGCGGGTGGCGACTTTCAGATCAGGCATGGGAAAGCATCTCCGACGCAGGGGCGCGTCTACCCGGCAAGTACCGCCTCCGCAGCCCGAGGCAACGCCTCGGGCGCAGGCAACGCGACCAGATCACGAGCTCGCGCCACATCGCGTTCAAGTTGTCTCCGCAGGGCTTCCGGCCCGGCGAAACCCCGGACCTCTCGCAGATGGGACAGGAAGCGCACCCGGAGGCGGGACACCCCACCGGAGAATCCCATCATGTGCACCTCCAGCGAAGGAGAATCGTCGAAGGTGGGCCGCGGGCCGTAGTGGACCACCGCCCGGAAGAGATGCCCCTCGGGAGCGGTTACGGCATCCGCGGCGTACACCCCGTGAGGCAGCAGCACGTCGCTGTCGGCGGAAATGTTCGCGGTCGGGAAACCGAGGCCGCGACCCCGCCCCCGTCCCGGAACCACCGAGCCCTCGATCTCATACGACCAACCCAGGAGGTTCGTCGCCAAATCGAGCTCACCGGCAGTAAGCGCCCGACGAATCCTGGTCGACGAAACGATCTCCCTTTCCCACGTCACCGACGGCGCTTCGATCACCGAGAAGCCGTGGCGCTCACCAAGGTCACGAAGCGTCTCCAGACTCCCGGTCCGGCCGCGGCCGAACCGGAAGTTCGCCCCCTGGACCACGGCGGCGGCTCCGAGCCGGCCGATCAGAAGTCGATTTACGAAGTCGGCGGGCGACGTCCGCGCCATCGCCTCGCCGAACTCGAGCACCACCAGACGTTCGACGCCGGCGGCGGCCAGCCGCTCGGCCTTCAGGGGAAGACTGGTGATTGTTCTGGGCGCCCGGTCTGGCCGCAGCAGGCGAGCAGGATGAGGATCGAAAGTAACCGCGACGCACTCGGCGCGGTGTCTCCGCGCTTCCTGTCGGGCCAGGTCAAGGCCCGCCTGGTGACCGCGGTGGACTCCGTCAAAGTTCCCAACGGTAACCACCGCTGATCCCGCCGCACCGCCGCCCCTGCCCTCACTGGAGTGACGAGACGCAGTTGGCAGTTCGTGAAGCCGCTCGATTCTCATGCGCCGGGCGCCTTCGCGCGTTCCATGTAGGCGATCCGCAACTGGTAGAGGGCCTGAGAAACCAGACGGGCGTCACCGGGAGCGAGGCGACCTCTGGTTTTTTCTTCGAGTACCTCCAGCAGGCCGATCACCGCCTGGAGTCCCTGCAGCGCTTCGGCTTGCTGCGGGCCGGTCGCCGATCCGGACTTGCCGCCTGCCCCGGAAGTCTCCTCCAGAAGCACCGCGGCCTGGGAAAAGAGCAGGGATATGAGTTGTTTGAACCGAGGGTCTTCCTCGGGTGCGGGACCCGGGTCCGCAGCCGACCCGGCGGGCCCGGAGGGAGGCCCGGTCGAGGCGCCCGGTTGAGCCCCAAGCAAGGGGGTGGAAGCAGGCGTCTCGTTCCGCGGATCCGCATCCGCGCGGCGGGAACCGTCGGGCGCAAAGGCACGGCGGTCCCTGACAACAATTCGCGGAGATCTCTCCTCTTCACTCATCCGGTGTCGGGGCCGCGGTGAAAAAGCGGCTCGCCTACGGGAATCCTAGTCCCGTCACGCGGTCTGCGAGCCGATTGCCGTCTTGAAACGGCAGTTGGCGGTGAACAGCCGGTGAACAAAGTCCGGCGGCATTCCCGAGTCAAGAGGGATCGGGGCCGGGTGTCCCCGTCCCCCATCCCTCTCGCTCCGGGGTCTCCGCGGTGCTCGCGCCCCGCTACGGAAGCCCGAGCCAGAAGGGATGGGGGTCGGGTAGCCCCGCCACCCGTCCCTTCCGCTCCGGGGTCTCCGCGGTGCTCGCGCCCCGCTACGGAAGCCCGAGCGGCGATGCATCCCGGCTGAACCGCCCGGCTTCGCGTGGCTCATCGTTGCGCTTCGCTCGCAATACACTCGGGCCCCCTCATGAAGAATCCAAGAGACATCTCCCGAGTCCCTGAACCCGCAGCCGCCGGCGCCGCCGAGGTTGCCGGCCTGATCGAAGTGATGGCGAAGCTGCGGGCCCAGGAGGGCTGCCCCTGGGACCGGGAGCAGACCTGGCAATCCCTGCGCCGCTATGTGCTTGAGGAAGCACACGAATTGGTGGACGCCGTGGACCGCGAGGATCCGTCTGCCGTCCTCGAGGAGTGTGGTGACCTGCTGCTCGAGGTGGTCTTCATGGCTCAGATCGCCCATGAGGAGGGCCGTTTCGGCATGGCGGAGGTGGCCCGCGGGATCACGCGCAAGTTGATCCGCCGCCACCCCCACGTCTTCGGAGGGCAGGAGCGCGCCTCGAATGCGGACGAAGCACTCGCGAGCTGGGAAGCGATCAAGGCCTCCGAAAAGTCCGGACGCCCCGCGGAACGAGGTCCCCTGCCCCGGGGTCTTCCGGCGCTGTTGCTTGCTATGAAGGCCATCGAACGCACAGCGGCCTCCAGCCAGGGGGACGGGCCGGACCAGGACGCCATTCTCGCCGCACTCACGAAGATGAAGGCCGCGCGGCGGGCCGAAGATCGAGACGCAGTCGAGACGGCCCTCGGCGACCTCCTGCTGGCGGTCGCGCGGGGAGCCCGGCAGGATGGATTGGATCCCGAATCGGCTCTCCGGAACGCGGTTCGCCGCATGCCCTGAGGGTGGACAATGTGACATCAGCGGCCAGTTCTCCCGGTGGGGGCGAGGCGTCCCGCTGGCAACGGCGAGGGAGGAGCCCCCACCGGGAGGAAACACGGGGTTCGCTTCGCCGTCCCCGGACGGATCCGGGCAATGGGCGAGGGTGGTGGTGTGAGTCTCGCGGCCTACGGCCGCGATGCCGGTCTGCGGACCGGCGCTCCTGGCGCTCCTTCGGGACGGAACGTGCTCACGGAAATGCGGCCGTCCGCGCCGATGGCGACGGTCACCGCACCGGATAGATCGGTCCGGTAGATCTGGGCGCCGCTTCTGCTGAGGCGCTCCAGCACGCCGTCATCCGGAAGACGCCGTCTGGGATCGGCGCGGACCGAAACGAGCGCCACCTGGGGGGCTACCGCGGCGAGGAACTCCGGCGTCGTGGAAGAGCGGCTGCCGTGATGACCGACCTTGAGCACATCCGAACGCAGAGCCGCGCCATAGCGGTCCAGCAAAACCCGCTCGGTTGCCTCCCCGGCGTCGCCGGTGAGAAGAAGCCGCTTTCCGGCGTAGTCCACGGCCAGCACGACCGAGCGCTCGTTGGACCGCTCTCGCGGCCCGGGCCGGTGGTCGCCGGAGGCAAGCACCGAGAACCGGGCGCCGCCCAACTCGAAACGCTCCCCGGCTCTAAGGCGCCGCAGCGGAATCCCCCGCCGCACCCGCTCGCGGTGTATCTGCCCGACCGCGGTGCGACGATCCTCCACGGTCCCTCCGCCTTCCCAGAGTTCGTCCACTCTGAAGTTGCGGAACACTGCCGGGAAACCACCAACGTGATCCAGATCCCCGTGGGTGGGAACGGCGGCCCGGAGACGCCGGTAGCCCATTTCGGCCAGGAACGGAGTAACGATCGCCTCGCCGGCGCTCCATCCATCGAATGCAGTACCCGCGTCGAGGAGTACCGCACCGCCGGCGGGGAGGCCAAGAACCAGCGCGTCACCCATCCCCACATCCAGCGCGGTGAGCCGAAGTGTCCCGTCCGCAGGCTCCGAGAGCGGCAGCGTGGCCAGACCAAGGAGAACGATGAGCGCGGCCGGCAGGATTCTTCGCCTACCGCGGAGCGTCAGGACGACGATCGCCGTTCCCAGCCATGCCAGGAGCCAGATAAACGCCGGGCGGGCCACGGGAAAGGCGCCGAACGAAAGCCCGGCGCCCCATTCGCTCAGCCCGATGAGAGCCTCGGTGGCAATCGTGAGAAGCGCGCCCACGGCGTCCGCCGGAAGTCCGGTCCCGGCAAGCGCCAGCCAGGCGAACCCAAGACCGAGAACCGGTCCCGCCAACAGACCGGCCGGAACGGCGATCAGCAGCCCGCCGAACACGACCCGGCCGAAATGCCAGGCGAGGATGGGGAAGGTAGCGAGCTGCGCCGCGACCGTGACACCCAACGGAACCAGAATCCAGGCGCGCCAGCGGCCCGGGCGTTCCCACGAGACTTCGGCGGGGTCTTCCGGACGGAAGGCGGCGATGATCCCCAGGGTGGCGGCGAAGCTGAGCTGGAACCCCGCGTCGAGTGCGTTCCACGGCGACCAGGCGAGCAAAACCAAGGCGGCCAGCCCCAGCCCGTTCATGGCCTCTCCAAAGAGTCCGCGGCGCAACCCCAGGATCACGACCGTCGCCATCAGGACAGCGCGCACCACCGAAGGGCGCGCTCCGCAGAGCGCGGCGTAGAGCGGAAGCGCGAACAACAGAATCGCGAGCGCCTTCCGGCGCGGTACGCCGACCAGTACCGCCATTCCATAGATCAGCAGGCTGAGCAGTCCCACGTGGAGCCCGCTGACCGCCATCAGGTGAAGCGTTCCCGCGTCCCGGAAGGCCCGCTCCGTCTCCGGCGGAGCCAGGGTGCGATCTCCGATGAGCATCGCTGCCACGACCGCCAGCACGTCGTCGGGGAAGCCTCCACTCTGGAGGCGCTCCCGGCTCCGGGCTCTGAGAACCTGCAATGCTCGCCAGGGCGCCGGCCCCGGTGCGACTTCCCGGACCAGCACTCCGCTCTTGGTGGAGCCGAAGAGGGCGACCGGCCCCCGAATCTCGCGCCCCCCCGGGTTTCCCCGCGGGCGCGGTTCGGAAACCCGCGACCAGATGGAGATTCGCGTGCCTCGGGAAAGCCTTCGGAGGTGCTCCCGGTGATTGCCGTCCACGGTGATCCGCGCCTCCCCGCGCACCGGCCATTCCTGGCGGTTGGCGGCCAGCCGATCCACCTTCAGAGCGATCGAGGTGCGACGACCGGAATCTTCCGCGTCGTACAGCAGGACTCCCTCGAGCCGGACGGGGCGTGCCAGGCGTTCGGCACCCAGAGCGCGGACGGTCTCGGCGAGGGGCGACACCGCTCCGGGAGCGGGACGATTGAGGGCGCCAGCCACAAATGCCGCTACCAGCAGGAGCCCCGTCTTGATGCCGGCGGGGGCCCCGGAGAGCCGGCCTCCCCGGCGCCGCCGAAGTGGGTTCTCAGCCAGCAGACTCGGGGCGAGCAGGCCGGCCCCGAGCACAAACAGTGCGCCCAGCAGGAATCGCGGCCACACCGGCGGTCCGGGCATCACCGCAGAAGCAGCGACCCCTGCCCAGAAAGAGGCGGCCAGCAGGAGCAGCGGGGCAGGCGCGGTTCGGGCGGTGGGCGCGGTTCGGGCGGTGGGCGCTCCCTCGGAAGGGCCGGCCGGGGGTTCGGTCCGGGTTTCGGGAAGGTGGGGATTGCTGATCTCCACCGGACGCCCGTCCCCTATTCGAAGAGGGTCAGCGGTCCGAAGCCCAAGACCTGTCCCACCCGTCGACGGACCGCCTGTTCGTAAGTCTCCCGCCAGGTGGATTCCGGCATGCGTCTCCGATACGGCTCGAGTTTGTTGCGCACCGCGCTCTCGATCTCCCCGAGGGTGGCGTCCGGAAGCGCCGCCTGCAGCCGGATCAGAAGAGCGTCTTGAATCCCGTCGAGCGCTCGCTCGGCTCCGGCCGAAGCGCCCTCGTCCCTCCCGAGACGATCGAGTTCCGCCGCGGCTTCGCAAGCCGCGGCGACCAGTTCGGCGGCGGTCTTCTCATCCGGGAGGGCCCCTGGCGCGGGAGACCATTTCCGAAGCTGATCCGCGAGTTGCGCGAGGCGATGCCGGACCTCGGTGTTGTCCTCCCGGGAGCGGCTGCCAGCGCCGGAGCGCCGCATGCGCAGCGCGTCAAACCCGGCCTCTACGGCCGCGGAGCACTCCCCGAGCGACATCCGGGAAGGCGCGCGAGTCCACCCCGAAAACGCGGTGCGGATCCCCAAGAGCACGACATCCAGGGGAATCCCCCGCTCTTCCCAGCCGCGCACGACATCCCAATCGGCCGGGGCGATGAACATCCCGCCTCCTTTATGGTCGAGGAAAGTTCGTTCGACGGCCCGAAAGTAGTCGGGAGAGGCCCGCGGGGTCACTTCAGCAGCCGGACGTGGGAAGTTGGGATTCGCGGCACGAACCGCCTGAGGGGCCATGGAGGATCCGGAGCGCTTCGCTCGCGGTTACCACCCGGACAGCCCCGCCGTCGGTCCTGACCCGCAGACCTCCTTCCGGGGCCAGCCCGTCTGTCTCCCCCAGCACGCCTCGGGGACCACCGAGCCGAACCTCACAGCGGCACCCCCTCGCGGTCGGGCTGAGCGACTCCCAGGCCGCCCGGAGCGACCCCGGATCCTCCTCGAGCACGTTGATGCTGTGTCGCAATGAGGTCACCAGAGCGTGGGCCAGCTCCACCTTATCCACACCTTCGGGAAGCCAACCCGGAGGTCGGGCTGCGGACCGGGGGGCCGGGCGCGCGACTTTCCGGTCCCCGGACTCGGAAAGCGAGACCGGAGTCAGATTGACCCCGAAACCGATGACCGCAAGGTGCGGGCAGTCCCGCCGGAAGCCGACCTCGGCGAGGACCCCGGCGACCTTCCTGTCCTTCCAATCCAGATCATTCGGCCACCGAAGCGCGGCGGAGACTCCCGCAACCCGCCGCACCGCCTGCGCCAGCGCGACTCCGGCCGCGAGCGGCAGCAAGGTCAGCGGGTACGCCGGATCCCCGCCCGAAAGAACGGGGGGCTCGACGAGTACGCTCAGATAGAGCCCGCCGGGTGGCGACACCCAGGTTCGGCCAAAACGTCCCTTCCCGTGGGTCTGCGATTCGGCGATCAGCACGCTCCCGGCACAGCGAACCGCTCCGGCGTCGAGGGCCACCGCCTTTGCGAGCTCGTTCGTGGACGAAGCGCGCCGCCAGATGCCCAAAAACGGCGCCGGCCGCCTTCCCGTGGCGTCAAGGATGGCTTCCCGCCACCGTTTGGGTGTGACTTCTGAAGGAAAGGACGCGGCGGTCGGTTTCGACACTGCGGAAGCGGGCTCGGTCACTCCGGTGGGCAACGGGCCGTCAGGAATCGGAGCCCGGCACGGCCCGACGGAGGCGAAGCTCGGCGAGCCGCAAACCGAGGGCCCGGGCCGCCTCGGAAGTCGGGGTATCGGGTCCGAACACCTCCGCGACTCCGATCTCGCGGAGATATGCCACGTCGCGATCCGGAATGAGGCCGCCGACGAAGACCGGTACGTCCGCGAGTCCGTGCTGCGCGAGTCCCTCGAGGATCCGACGGACCAGCGGGCGATGAGCACCCGAGAGAATGGAGACACCGACCGCCTCCACATCTTCCTGAAGCGCGGCTTCGACAATTTCTTCGGGTGTTCTCCGCAGCCCGGTGTAGATGACCTCAAAGCCCGCGTCGCGGAGCGCCCTCGCGACCACCAGCGCACCCCGGTCGTGCCCGTCGAGGCCTGGTTTCGCCACCAGAATCCGGTACGGCGGGTTGGCCGCCGTACCACCGGTGGAACGCCCCGAGACGCCGCTCACATCGCCCGGCGGTAGCGACCGCCGACCTCGTAAAGCGCTTGTGTGATCTGACCCAGGCTCGTGACCTGTACGGTCTCCATCAGTTCAGCGAAGACATCGCCGCCGGTACGCGCCACTTCCTTGAGCCTCCGGAGCGCTTCCGGCGCCGCCGCCCCGTGGCGTCGCCGAAACGCCTCCACCCGCGCCACCTGGTCCTCTTTCTCCTCCGGTGTGGAGCGCGCGAGCGGAACCTGTTCGGGAGACCCGGAATCCGGCTCCGCCAGGAAGGTGTTCACTCCGATGATCGGAATCTCGCCGGAGTCTTTCCGGGTCTCGTACAAGAGCGACTCTTCCTGGATCCGGTTTCGCTGGTACTGGCGCTCCATCGCCGCCAGCACTCCGCCACGGGCATTGAGACGATCGAATTCCGCGAGTACCGCTTCCTCCACGAGATCCGTGAGCTGAGCGACGACGAACGAACCCGACAAGGGATTCTCGTTCCAGGCCATACCGAACTCGTTGCGGATGATTTTCTGGATGGCCACCGCCCGCCGCACCGATTCCGGAGTGGGAGTGGTGATGGCCTCGTCGTAGGCGTTGGTATGGAGCGAGTTGCAGTTGTCATTCGTCGCGACGAGCGCCTGAAGCGTCGTCCGGATGTCGTTGAACTGCACCTCCTGGGCGTGGAGCGAACGGCCCGAAGTCTGGATGTGGACCTTGAATTTCTGGCTCCGCTCTCCGGCGCGGTAGCGGAGCTTCATGGCGCGCGCCCAGATCCGCCGGGCCACGCGGGCCATGACGGCGTACTCGGCATCGAGACCGTTGCTGAAGAAGAAGGAAAGGTTCGGCGCGAAGGCGTCGATCGGCAGACCCCGGGCGAGGTAGTACTCGACGTAGGTGAAGCCGTTGGCCAGGGTGAAGGCGAGCTGCGTGATGGGATTCGCCCCCGCCTCGGCGATGTGGTACCCGGAAATGGAAACCGAATAGAAGTTGCGGACCTCGTTCCGGATGAAGAACTCCTGGACGTCGCCCATCAGCCGAAGCGCGAAGCCGGTGGAAAAGATGCAGGTGTTCTGAGCCTGGTCCTCCTTGAGGATGTCGGCCTGCACCGTCCCGCGCACCGTCTTCAGGGTCGCGGCTTTCAGTTCTGCGGACTCGTCCGCGGAAGGCGGGCGTTCGTGCTCGTCCTCGAAGGCCTGAAGCTCCTGCCGTACCGCGGCGTTCAGGAACATTGCGAGGATCAGCGGAGCCGGACCGTTGATGGTCATGGAAACGCTGGTCGCCGGATCGGTGAGGCGGAACCCCCGGAACAGTTCGCACATGTCGTCGAGGGTGGCGATCGACACGCCCCCTTCGCCGATTTTTCCGAAGATGTCCGGCCGCCGGGCAGGATCGTCTCCGTAGAGGGTCACGCTGTCGAAGGCGACCGAGAGCCGCGTCGCCGCTTCGGAATCGGCCAGCAGGTGGAACCTCCGGTTGGTGCGCCCCGGGCCGCCTTCCCCGGCGAATTGACGCCGCGGACTCTCTTCCTCTCTTCGGAACGGGAAGACTCCGGCGGTAAACGGGTAGTGGCCCGGCAGGTTCTCTTCGAGAAGGAAGCGCAACCTGTCCCGATTGCCCGTAAAGCCCGGAAGAGCGACCCGCGGAAGCCGGGTTCCGGAGAGAGTTTCCCGGTGGGTACCGAACTCGCGCACCCGGTCCCGAACCTGAGTTCGGTAGCGGGGCGCCCGATAGCGAGCCGCCAGATCGGACCACCCGGCCAGCAGCTCCCGGCTCTCGGGGTCGAGTTCGGCGCGGACCTCCCGCAGGCGTGCCTCCAAAGCCGGCACGGCCTCCTCGGCGCCGCCGCCGGCGCGCAGTTCATCGAGTGCCGCCTCGAGGTGCTCGATTCTCGCAGCCCGATCCGCCTCGGCGGCAACCCGGTCCCTCTCGCCTCGCAGCGTATCGGCAATCTCGGCCAGGTAGCCGGCCCGCGCCGGAGGGATGAGGCGCACGTCGGCGAGCAGATCGTCGGGACGATCACTGACGTGAGACGGCAGCGCCGTATCCCTTCCGGCCAGTCCCTCCCGGACGACGGCGTAGAGCCGGTCGAGACCCGGGTCCGCAAACCGGCTCGCCACCGTCGCCAGAACGGGCGCCGGGGCGTGGCGCGGAAGTGAGCGAGCCCGCTGGAAGGCGCGCCGCACCGCGAAGAGCGCATCCTCGGCGCCCGGATGATCGGCCTTGTTCAGCGCCACCGCGTCCGCCAGGTCCAGCATGTCGATCTTTTCGAGCTGACTCTCGGCGCCGTAGTCGGAGGTCATCACGTAGAGGGAGAAATCGCTGATATCCACGATTCGCGAATCGCCCTGCCCGATTCCCCCGGTTTCCACGACCAGCAGACCGCAGCCCGCAGCCCGCAGAATCAGCAGCGCGTCGTCCACGACGGTGGCGAGTTCCGTCCCCGAGTGGCGGGTGGCCAGACTCCGGACGAACACCTCCGTACCCCCGATCGCGTTGAGCCGAATGCGGTCTCCCAGTAATGCACCGCCGGTTCGCCGCTTCGAAGGGTCGACCGCGAGCACGCCGATCCGGCTCACCGACCCCGATCCCAGATCCGGTCGTTCAGTCCGGAATCTGACGAGTAATTCGTCGAGGACCGAACTCTTTCCCGCGCCTCCCGTACCGGTGATCCCCAGTACGGGAGCGGACGACCGAATGTGCCCCGGGAGCGCGGCTCGGTCGGCGGCGTCAAGCCCCTCACTTTCCGCCAAACTGATCAGCCGGGCAGCCGCGCCGTTCCGGCGAAGCGGATCCTCACCCGCGAGATCCTCGCTGAGCGAAGCGAAGGAGGCCCGCGGACGGGCGGCACGGGCCTCGCCGGCGTCTCCCAACATGTCGGCCACGATGCCTTCGATGCCGTCCACCCGATCGTCCCCAGGCGAGTAGATCCGCGCCACCCCGTACGCCTCGAGGGCAGCCGCTTCTTCGGGGCGGATCACTCCTCCGCCGCCACCGAAGACCCGGATGTTGCCTCGTCCCGCCTCCCGCAACAGATCAACCAGATAGCGGAAGAACTCGTTGTGCCCCCCCTGGTAGGAGGACACGGCGATGGCGTCCGCGTCCTCCTCGAGCGCCGCGGCGGCTATCTCCCCGGCGGCTCGGTTGTGCCCAAGATGAACGACCTCGGCGCCACTCCGCTGCAACAACCGTCGGAATACATGGATCGAGGCATCGTGACCGTCAAACAGCGCGGTCCCCGTGATGAAGCGGAGCGGAAGCTCGGCGAGCGGATCGAAAGGGGCCCGGGAGGCCGGAGATCCGGCCGGGGACAGGGTGACGGACGTGCTCAACTCAACAGCCCGTGGATGGAGTGATGTGAGGGCCGAGACCGGGGAGGCCCAGTTCTCCCGGTGGGGCCAGTCCTCCCGGTGGGGGCCCGGCTGACAGGGCGCGCGAAGGAGGAATACCCAGCGTATTTCGACTGAAGCGCAACGATGAGCGACGCGAAGCGCCAGTTCTCCCGGTGGGGGGGCGGTTCAGCCGGGATGCATCGCCGGCCGAGCCCCCACCGGGAGAACCGGGCCACTTGACTTCATTCACGGGCTGTTCAGTTTCCAATAGCACTGCCGCGCCGCGATGACGGCTGGAAACGGCGCTTACCGGACCGTAGCACTCCAGCCGAGGCCGCGGCCTTCTCCCACCGGCCCGGAGGCCACGAACCGCAGCGGGCTAGCAGCCTGTGGTGAAACCCACGTGAGCGCCGAGGTCGGTGAGGCCCAGTTCTCCCGGTGGGGCCAGTCCTCCCGGTGGGGGCCCGGCCGACAAGGCGCGTGAGGGAGGAGCCCCCACCGGGAGAACTGGCCCGGGTGTATTCCGACCGAAACGCAACGAAGAACGGAGCGAAGCGGAGTGGTTCGGGCGGGATGGATCGCCAGCCGAGCCCCCACCGGGAGAACTGGGCCGCGTGGGTTTTGCCACGGGCTGCTAGGTCGCCCCCAACGGCTCTTCGCTCGGCTCCCGATTGAGGCGGTCGCGGAGAGCCTTTCCGGCTCGAAAGAACGGCACCCGTTTCGGAGGCACCGTAATCTGTTCACCCGTTCGCGGATTGCGCGTGAGGCGCGCCTTTCGGCTTCGTAAACGGAAACTGCCGAATCCGCGAATCTCCACCTCGTCTCCGGAACGAAGAGCCCCGGCGATCGCGCCGAAAACCGCCTCCACGATGAGGTCAGCTTCGCGACGCGTAATCCCCGTGGCCTCCGACACCTCCGCAGCCAGGCGGGCGCGGGTGATCGCTGTGTCGTTCACCTCTTCCAAACGTCTCCGATCTTGACGGACACCTCACCACCCGATTCGCCGTGTCCGGAATCGCCGTGTCCGGAATATCCCTCCTCGGCAGCCCTGAGCGAGAGTCCCACTTTACGATCATCACGGCTGAGCCGCACGATCCGCAACTTGAGCGGCTGCCCCAGGTGCAGCCGTTCCTCCGCCTTGGATGGCGGTGGCTCGTCAATGTCGTTCAGGCGCAACAGGCCTTCGATCCCTTCCTCGATCTGGACGAAGGCTCCGAAATCCGCGAAGCGGATCACGGTCCCGTCCACCAGATCGCCTTCCTGATGCCGGGTGAAGAAGCCCTCCCAGGCATCATCCGAAAGCTGCTTGAGTCCGAGCGACAGGCGGCGGTTCTCGGGATCGATGCTCAGCACCACGGTCTCCACCTCGTCGCCGACGTTGAGGACTTCGGAAGGATGGTTCACCCGCTTGTTCCAACTGAGGTCGGAAATGTGTATCAGGCCATCAATTGAGCTGTCCACTTCGACGAAGGCGCCGAAGTCAGTGAACTTTCGTACCGTCCCGGTGAGCCGCGAACCGATGGGGTACTGCTCGGCAAGCCGCGGCCACGGATTCGGTTCCACCTGCTTGAGACCGAGGCTGATCCGCCGGGACTTGAAGTCGACCCGGAGCACCATGGCTTCGACGAAGTCGCCCTTGGCAAGCAGCTTGGAAGGATGTTTGGTCCGGCTGCTCCAGCTCATCTCGCTCACATGGATGAGTCCCTCAACTCCGGGCTCCATCTCGATGAAAGCGCCGTAGTCGGTGATGCTGACTACCTTCCCACGGACCCGGGTTCCCACCGCATAGCGCTCGTGGGCGGTCGTCCAGGGATCCACGTTGAGCTGCTTGTAGCCGAGGGAGACCCGCTCCGCCTCCGCATCGAACCGGAGGATGACCACCTCGATCTGGTCACCCACCTTCATGAGCTCCGAAGGATGCTCAAGCCGGCGGAAGGACATCTCCCGAATGTGGAGAAGGCCGCAAATGCCACCGATGTCCACAAACGCTCCGTACTCGGTGAGATCGCGCACTTCGCCCCGGAACACCCGCCCGACTTCGAGCGCCGCGAGGGTCTTCGTCTTTTCCTCTTCGAGAACCACCCGGCGCGAGAGCACGATGTTGCCGCGACGCTTGTTCAGCTTGATGACGCGCAGTTCGAGTTCGCGACCCTTGTAGCTGCCGAGGTTCCGTACGGGACGCAGATCCACCTGCGAACCGGGGAGAAAGCCGCGCACCCCGATTTCCCCGATATCGACCTCCAGTCCGCCCCGGATCCGGTCAACGACCCGCCCCCGCACCGGCGTCTGCTTCTCGAAGGCGTCCTCGATCTGGTTCCAGACCTTCATCTTCTCGGCTTTCCGATGGGAAAGCACGAGGTGGCCGCGACGGTTGTCGGCCCGCTGGACGAGCACATCGATCTCGTCCCCTTCGCGAATCCGGACATTTCCATCGACATCCCGGAATTCGTCAAGCGAGATGATGCCCTCCGACTTGTAGCCGACATCCACGATCACGTCCGAATCCGTCATGTGGAGGACCGTGCCCGTGACGATGTCTCCTTCCACCATGTGGGTTTGGTACTGGTCCAGGAAGGCCTCGAATTCGGCAGCCTCCTCCACTGACACCACCGATGGGGCGCCATCCTGAGCAGGGGCGGAGCCGTTTCCCGTCGAGTTCGCGGATTCCGCAACCTCGGCTACCGCTTCGGGGCCCGCAACCGCCTCTTCAGCCAGGGATTCCGTCGCGTCCCCGGCGATAGCCGCGGGAGTCTGCTCCCCGGCCAACTCACTACCGACCGCCACGGCGGCCGCTCCCTCATCCGTTTCGGGCATACCCTCTCTCATTGAACAAAAAAACCTCTTGGTTAAGCGGGGGAGTTCGGGCGTACGGGGGAACCCATCCGCGCCGAAGACCCCTCTTACCCCGCTCAGACACTCTCCATGAACCTTCAGGCCCGGCGGCGAACGCCGTAGTGACGCGGGGAGTCGCCCATAGTAGGCGCGCACACGACCGCTTGTCAACGGAGCGGGGCGAGGGGTAGTGTCTCGCTTTGAAAAGACACTACCGGGCGAGCGCGGGGGCGCACGGCACTCCGCCTCCGGTTTTCCGTCCGGAGGCCGACTTTCCCCGGGTGATAGAATTTTCCGGCTTACTTTGCGTCGCCCGCTCGCTTTTGGGAAAGAGCGGACTCCGCAGGACCGGCGCGTCCGGTCAAGGAACTCCGTCAGGGTTCATCCGTCAAAGAAGGTCACGCACTCGCACATGTCACAAGGTTTCGATTTCGCCATCGCCATTGGAGGTGCTGCCGGGCAGGGAATTGCCACGCCCGGCAACATCCTTGCCCGGATGTTCGTTCGCCGGGGGCTCCACCTGAACGCTTACAACGCGTATCAGTCCATCATCCGGGGTGGACACATTCTCCTGACCATGCGGGTTCGGGAACAGGAGGCGCTCTCGCACGGTGATCGGATCGACCTGCTCCTTTGCCTGAACCAGGACACCATGACGCGCCATCTGCGCCATCTGGGCCCCGGTGCCCACGCGGTGTACAACGCCGACACCATCACCCCCGGAGAGCACCAGGCCGGCGTTCATCTCTGTGGCATGCCGGTGAGCGAGTTCACCGGGGACGCCAAGAACAAGCTGGCGCAGAACACTGCCGCGCTGGGCGTAATGGCCCATGTGCTCGGACTCGATTTCGAGGTGCTCGAGGGCGCGCTCGTCCTTCAGTTCGCGAGAAAAGGCGAGGCGGTGGTTTCTTCGAACGTCGCCGTAGCCCGCGCCGGTTACGAGTACGCGAGCGCCCACTTCACGGCGCTGGCGAACCCCCTGCCCAAGAACCCGGAGCCGCTCGCGGTGTGGACCGGGAACGACGCCCTGGCGATGGGAGGGGCGGCCGCGGGGGTCAAGTTCTATTGCGCCTATCCCATGAGCCCCGCGACCGGAGTGCTCCACTGGATGGCCAAGAACGCCCGCGAGCTCGGGATCATGGTGCGCCAGGTCGAGGACGAGATCGGAGTCGCCAACATGGCGATAGGCGCCGCCCATACCGGCGCCCGCACGATGTGCGCCACCTCGGGCGGCGGTTTCGCGCTCATGACCGAAGCCATCGGATCGGCGGCCATGATGGAGATCCCGGTGGTCTTCATCAACGTAATGCGCGCCGGGCCTTCGACCGGAGTTCCCACGAAGACCGAGCAGGGAGATCTCTGGCAGGCGCTGGGAGCCAGCCAGGGCGACTTCGAACGGATTGTGGTGGCGCCCCAGAGTGCTCACGATGCTTTCACCACGATCGGTGAGGTGTTCAACCTCATCGATCGCTACCAGTGTCCGGCCATCGTCCTCTCCGATCTGCTCATTTCCGAAGGAACCTTCAGCGTTCCGCCGGGCGACATCGACATGTTCCCGCCCATCGATCGCGGGCAGCTGATCCGCGAGGCGAATGGTGCTGCGGGGCCCTACAACCGCTACCTGGATACCAGCGACGGTATCTCCCCGCGGGCCGTACCCGGGGTTCCGGGCCATGTCCATGTGGTCGCCACCGACGAACACGACGAGGAAGGCATCCTCATTTCGGACGAGTTCACGAACCCGATCAAGCGCCGCCAGATGGTGGAGAAGCGGGCTCGGAAGATGGACGACTACCTCTCACGCGTTCCCGCCCCCGAACTCGAAGGGGAGAAGGACGCGGAGGTCACTCTGGTGGGCTGGGGTTCCACGGCCGGAGTCATCAGCGAAGCGATGGAACAGCTCCAAGCGGACGGAGTGAAGGTAAACCGGGTCGCCGTGAAGTGGATTCTGCCTTTCCACGCCGAAGCCATCATCAAGGCGCTCTCCGGTGCTCGGAAGACGCTCATCATCGAAAACAACTACTCGGGACAGTTCCACCGGTTCCTGCGGAGTGAGACGGGTATTACCGCCGACGGACACATCCGCAAGTACGATGGCGAGCCGTTCATGCCGCATCACATCGCCGACGGTGTCCGGGCGCATCTCGAAGACGCAGTCCCCGGCGGCGTGTTCGTGCCGGACCAGGAAATAATTGTCTAGGAAATGATCGTTTAGCACCCCCACCCCGCCGGAGACACCAACAGGAGACCCAATGACTATCGAACTCAGGGAAAAGCCACTGACCGCCAAAGACTTCAAGGGGAAGGTCGACCCGGACTGGTGTCCAGGCTGCGGCGACTTCGCTCTGTTGCGGGCCACCCAGGTGTCCGTGGCCGATCTGGGCCTTTCCCCGCACCAGATCGTGTGCGTGAGCGGGATCGGTTGTTCCTCGAACTTCCCCGGTTACTTCAACTCCTACGGTATGCACACCCTCCACGGGCGGTCGCTCGCGGTAGCCACCGGGGTGAAGATGGCCAACCAGACGCTCACCGTCCTGGTCACCGGCGGCGATGGAGACGGCTATGGCATCGGCGGCAACCACTTCACCCACACGGCCCGCCGCAACGTGGATCTCACTTACCTGGTGATGAACAATCAGATCTACGGGCTCACCACCGGACAGATCTCCCCGAGCAGCAGCCTGGGAATGAAGACCAAGAGCACGCCGTTCGGGAACATCGAGCGACCGGTGAATCCGATCACCTCGGCCATCATGAACGGAGCCACCTATGTGGCGCGCGGGTTCTCCGGCAACATGAAGCAGCTGGTCCGGCTGATCAAGGGCGCCATCGAGCATCGGGGATTCGCGGTGATTGATGTCTTCAGTCCGTGTGTCACCTTCAACCGCGACAACACCTACGACTTCTTCCGCCAGCGGATCTCACTGCTCGAGGATGAGAACCACGATCCCTCGGATTGGAAAACCGCGTGCGAACGGGCAATGGAGTGGGACGAGAAGATCTACACCGGGCTCTTCTATCAGGATCAGGCGGTCCCGCCGCTGCACGCGCTCGAGCCGATTCTGGACGGCGGGGCGCTGCCGGTTTCCCACGTTTCGGAAGCCATCACCCAAGAGCAGCGGGACCGCATCGTCCAGCGGATGATGTAGGCGTGGCGTGCGGGGCCGGCGCGCCGCACCCACCGACCCGATGCCGCGGCCCAATACCGTACCCGCCGTAATCCGGACCGTTCCGGCGGCGCTCCCCCGGACCGGGCGACGCACTGACGACGGCGAACATGGCTCGCAGTCGTCAGTTCGGGGGAAAGTGTGAAAGGGGCCCTCCCCTTTCACAAGAAGACAACGTGAATCGAAACTCGCCGCCGCCCGCCAACAGCGGGCAAGGGAGTTGCGATTCCCGAGCCAGGAGCGGCTGGGAGTCGGGTCTCCCGACCCCACCCCCTCCCGCTCCGGGGTCTCCGTGCGGCTCCCGCCGCACTTCGGAAGCCCGAGCCTGGGAGTCGGGTCTCCCGACCCCACCCCCTCCCGCTCCGGGGTCTCCGTGCGGCTCCCGCCGCACTTCGGAAGCCCGGCGCGCAGCGCCGCGCGGTTCGGGCGCGGGGGGCCGAATTCAGTACCCGTGGTGATCCAGCCCGTTCCCGCGGCATCCCCCCGCGCCCGGACCGCGCGACGGGCGGAGGCGGCGCTCGCGATCGTCGTTCTCGTCTGGGCGGCGAGCCCGAGCATGGTCAAGTATGGGGTGGACATGGGAAATCCCTACGCCTTCAACCTCGCGCGCCTCGTCCCGGCGTCCCTGGTCCTCCTCTTCGCCGTGGCGAGGACCCCGGCTCTCAGGAAGTTCGAGTGGCGCGACGCCTGGTCTGTTTTCGTGTTGGGCGTCGCCGGGCATGTCGTCTTCCAGGTCGGATTCATTCACGGAACCCATGCGTCGTCGGCGACCAGTTCGGCCCTCATCCTGGCTCTGACCCCGGTGGCCATCGCGGTCCTGGCCTGGGTGACCCGGGTCGAGCGCTTCTGCCAACCCGCCGCTATCGGGCTCATTCTCGCGATGGTCGGGATCGTCTTCATCTCCGCGGCGGAATCCAGCCTGACCGCGCACCTCGGCAATCTCGCGCTCTTCGCCGCGATGATCGGGTGGGCCGTGTACACCGTCCGGGGAAAGTCCCTCGTCCACAAGTACGGCGCCCTGCGGGTAACGGCGTGGAGTTCGGCGGTCGCATCGGTCCTGCTGCTGTTGCCCAGCCCCTTCCTCCTCACGCTCTCCGACTTCGGGCGCCCCCCCGTGGAGTGGTGGGCTGCCGCACTCTTGTCCGGGATTACCGCGATCGGTCTGGGGAACATGCTGTGGATGTACGCGACCGCGCGGGTGGGGCCCACGCTCACGGGCGTCTATTCGAGTGTCCTTCCCATACCGTCAATACTGATCTCCTGGCTGTGGCTCGGAGAGGCTCTGGAGGCCGCCCAGATCGGCGGGGCAATTCTGATCATCGCGGGGATAGCTTTCGCCCGCATACACCCGGCGTGGGCGAGTAGAGTTCCGGGTCGGGCGACGGCCTGAGCAGGCCGTCAACGAAGAGTTCGGCCCACGCCGGTTGCGACGGACAGCAAGTCCGTTCAGGAGAATGCAATGAGCACGGAATTCCGACTGAAGACAGGTCTTGCCGACATGCTGAAGGGCGGCGCGATCATGGACGTCACCAACGCCGAACAGGCGCGCATTGCCGAAGACGCCGGCGCGGTGAGCGTGATGGCTCTCGAGCGGGTGCCGGCCGATATCCGCAGGGACGGCGGGGTGGCCCGGATGTCCTCCCCGGAGAAGATCCGGGAAATCATTGAAACGGTAAGCATCCCGGTGATGGCCAAGGTGCGCATCGGCCACTTCGTCGAGGCCCAGATTCTTCAGGAGATGGGGGTGGACTTCGTTGACGAGAGTGAAGTGCTGACACCGGCCGACGAAGAAAACCACATCGACAAGCACGCCTTCGAGGTGCCTTTCGTGTGCGGCTGCCGCAACCTCGGGGAGGCGCTCCGCCGGATTGGGGAAGGGGCGGCGCTCATTCGTACCAAGGGCGAAGCCGGTTCCGGCAACATCGTGGAAGCTGTCCGGCACTTGCGCCATATCGGAAACGCGCTCCGCCGCCTCACGATCCTTACCGATGACGAACTGATGTCCGCCGCCAAGGAACTCCGCGCCCCCTACGAACTGGTGCGGATCGTGGCGCGCGACGGGCGCTTGCCCGTACCCAACTTCGCGGCGGGAGGGGTAGCAACCCCGGCCGACGCGGCGCTGTGCATGCAACTCGGGGCGGAATCGGTTTTCGTCGGGTCCGGGATCTTCAAGTCGACGGATCCGGCACAGCGGGCCAAGGCCATCGTGAAAGCGGTGACCCACTACCGCGACCCGGCCATGCTGGTCGAGGTTTCCATGGGCCTCGGCGAACCGATGCGAGGCCTGGACATCGCCTCGATCCCAGAGGCGGAGTTGCTGCAGACGCGCGGCAACTAAACGCTACTAGCCGGGGTGGGGTCCCGGGTCCGTGGTGACGCTTCTCAGCGTTCCGCTTCCGGAGGTTCGTCCGCCGCAGGCGCAGTTCGGCAGGACGGAGCCTCGAAACGCCGTGCTTACGTGAAGATGGGAGAGATTCGCCAAAGATGACAGCGCCGACCCGGTTGGAGCCTGTCCGGTCCCCTTCCTCGCCGCGCATCGGGGTGCTCGCACTTCAGGGGAGCTTCGCTCTGCACACGGCCATACTGCAGCGACTCGGCATCGAAGCGGTAGAGGTCCGCAGGACTCCGGCCCTCGACGGGCTCGATGGACTCATCATCCCCGGCGGAGAAAGCTCGACGATGCTGAAGTTTCTCCTCGAGGAGGAACTCTTCGAGCCCCTCAGAACCTTCCATCAACGGGGAGGCGCACTCTACGGGACCTGCGCCGGAGCCATTCTCCTGGCCCGCGCCGTCCAGAATCCGGCGCAGCAGTCGCTTGCACTGCTTGACATCGAGATCCAGCGAAACGGTTACGGCCGGCAGTTGGAGAGCCACCTCGGGGCGACGCCCTGTCCCGAGCTGGGTGAGCCGGACCTGCCTCTGGTGATGATCCGCGCCCCAATCATCAGCGCCGCCGGTGCGGACGTGCACGTGCTCGCGAAATGGCGCGGGCAGTCGGCTTTCGTCCGGGAAGGGCGGGTGCTTGCGACAACCTTTCATCCGGAACTGACGACCGATACGCGCATCCATGCCTATTTCCTGGAAGTTGCGGCCCAGATCCGGCAATCCCGGTAATCCCCGGTAATCCCCGGTAATCTCCGGATCGGGGAGCTCAACAGCCGGTAGTGGAACCCACACGGCCCAGTTCTCCCGGTGGGGGCTCCTCCCTCACGCGCCTTGTCAGCCGGACCCCCACCGGGAGAACTGGGCCTCGCCCCCACCGGGAGAACTGGCCGGCCTCGGCGCTCACGCGGGTTCCACCACCGGCTGTTAGGCGGAACCATTCCCCGCTGACATCGTTCTCTTTGTTCGGAACCTCTCCGAGCTTCGGAATTCCAGCGGGCGAGGGAATCGTGAAGGGAGGAGGCCCGGGCTCCCCTCGCCTATCCATGTCCCTCGCCGCGCCCGCTCTCATCCCGAAGGCGCCAATCGCCGCCACCGACCGCGTCGCTGTCGTGGTCGGGGACAGCCGGCCAGCGCGCGACGCCGTCCAGTTCCTTACCGAGGAGTCGTGGCAGGTGGAACGGTACCCTTCGGTACTGGACGAAACGGCGGAGGAGCGGCTCCATCGAGCCTCGGTAGTGGTCGTGGACGCGACGGCGAGTCCGGTGCCCGTGCGTGCAACGCTGGATCGCTTGCACGCGATCTGCCCCGAAGCGGCGACCATCGTGCTCGCCGACGCTGAGACGGCCAAGCCGGATTTCGCCGGACTCGGACCCGGACGCCCGCGGCTCGTGCCCGCTCCAGTCCGCCGGGAAGCGTTGCTCACCTCCCTGGAGGCCGAACTCGGATATCGGAGCCTGCTGCGAGAGAACCGGATTCTGCGGGACGAGCTCCGCTCCGCGACCCGGCTTGAAGACTGGATCGGCTGCTCGGACGAGGCCGCGGAGATCCGCAGCGCCATCACCACGACCGCCTTCTCGGACGGGCCCGTGCTGGTCGTCGGCGAACCGGGTAGTGGCCGGCGTCTGGCCGCTGAACTCGTTCATCGACTCGGCCGCCAGTCGTCGCTGCCGTTCCTCCCGCTTCAAGCGGCGAGCCTTCCGGCGGGAGGACTGGGAACGATCCTCGCGAGGCTGAGACGAGACGACCGGGAATCCGGATCGAGGAGTCTCCAGACCCGGGCGGAGGGTCTCTACCGGCCGGGGAGTCTCTATCTGAGTGGCGTGGAGCACCTCCACGCTGGAGATCAGGCCACTCTCGACGACGCCGTTCGCCGGCCGCCCCCATTCCGGCTGCTCGTTTCCGCTACCCCCGACCTCCGAGCCAGAGTGCAGTCCGGCGCGTTCTCGCGAACACTGTTCAAACGTCTGGAGACGGCCACCATCCGGATCCCCCCGCTACGACAGCGCCGGGAGGACATCCCGGCCCTCCTCCTGCATTTCCTGAAGCAGGCTTGCAAGACCTCCGGAGAGCCTCCTTTCGGGGTCTCCGGAGCCACGGTCGAGGCTTACGGCGGGTACCACTGGCCCGGCAACACCGCGGAACTCCGCATGTGGGTGGAGCGCGCGGTGGCAACCGCCCGGGTGTCCCGGTTCTCCGGCACCGTCCTGCCCGAAGCGCTCTGCTCGCCGCCGGAGGGGCCGGCGCCGCGCGCCGAGAACATCGGTTCCCGCCCTCTCAAGGAAGTGATCGCCGAAATCGAGAAGACGCTCATCGAGCGGGCGCTCCGGCGGACCCGGGGTAACCAGAAACGCGCCGCTCAGGCACTGCAGATGAACCCCACGACGCTCCACGAAAAAATGAAACGTCACGGGATTTTGCAAAAGCCCATGAGGGATCCCGAACTACCCGAAACCGCGCGACGTCGGGTCGGAAGCGCGTAACCCAAACGGGGTTGATGCCCGGCTGATCCTCTCGCGGGCCGTGTCGTGGCCGGGCGCGGGCCCGGAAGAGGCTTCGGACCGCGTCCGGGCACAAATCCGGGCACAAAGAAGAAAGCGCCCCGGTCTTTCGACCGGAGCGCTTTCGGAAGCGGAAGTCGCTACTTGGTCGTGATCTTGAAGTGGGCGCGACGGTTCCGCTGCCAGCAGTCTTCGTCGCTCTCGGTGCACTGCGGGCGCTCCTTCCCGTAGCTCACCATCTCGATCCGGCTGTCCGGCACCCCCAGCGAAACGAGGTAGTCGTAGGCTGCGCGCCCCCGCCGCTCACCGAGCGCCTGGTTGTATTCCACGGTGCCGCGCTCGTCGCAATGGCCCTCGATCTGGATCTGCGCCGAGACATAGGGCTGCTGCAACCAAGCCGAGTTGGCTTGAAGCGCGCTTCGCGAGGCATCGGTCAACTCCGACTCGTCATAGGCGAAGTGAACGTCCGAGAGGTTCCTCTGGAGCTCCATCATGTCGGTGTCCAGATACATGTCCCGCTCCGTCGGCGGCGGTGGCGGCGGTGGTGGTGGCGGTGGCGGAGGCGGCGGTGGCGGAGGCGGCGGAGGAGGCGGCTCCTCCGGCGGCGGAGGCGGAGGCGGAGGCGCCTTGGAGCACGCGGACAAGGCGAACCCAAGAGCAACCGTCGCGAGAGAGAGCAACAGCAAGGTGGCGATAGCTTTTCTCACAAGGAAAACCTCCGGGGACAGCGAAATAACAGCCACTTGGGAGGCTATCGGAACGCTCTCTGCGAGTCAACGTTAGACCTGCGATTTTCGGTCCGCGCTGGCTATTTCGGATCGCACCAGACGCCTGTCAGCCGCGGATTTCTTCGACGATCCGAAGCGCCGCCGTCCGGGGGTCGGCGTGCCTGGTGATGGCCCGGCCGACGACGATGTAGTTCGCCCCTCGCCGCGCTGCCTCGCCCGGGGTGGCGACCCGGCGCTGGTCGTGCGCTTCGGCCGCCCAGCGGGGACGGACTCCCGGCACGAGCAGCACGAAATCGTCGCCGAAAGTGCTGCGAAGTTCTTCCGCCTCCGAGGCGGACGCGACCACTCCCCCCAGCCCGGCCGCCCGGGTGAGCCGGGCGAGATTCAGAACCTGGTCCGCAATGGAAATCCCGGGATAGACCTCAGCGGCGCTCTCCCGGTCGAAGTGGGTCAGCACGGTTACTCCGAGCAGCAGGGGCGGCGCCGGGGTGGACCAGGCGGCTCGGACAGCCGCCTCGAGCATCGGCCTTCCCCCGGAGGCATGGACATCCACGATGCTGGCTCCCAACCCCGCCGACGCTCGCACCGCGCCCGCGACCGTTGCCGGAATGTCGTGGAACTTGAGGTCCAGGAACACGCGCCCTGCCGAGGCAAACTCGGAGACCGCGCGCGGTCCGGCCGCGGTGAAGAGTTCCTTCCCCACCTTGTAGAACGAGGCGGCGCCCGCCAGGGTGTCCCGAAGACGCATCGCCTCGTCGAGGGACGCGGTGTCGACGGCAACCACCAGCTCCCCGGCGCCGGGAGGAGCCACCCATCCGGGTATTGCGGGGGGGGCGGAGCCAGAGCCCGGGGCGGAAGAAACCGTCACGCCCGAGACCCCGCAGCCGGGAGCATCGCGCCGGTCAGCGTGCGCACCGCCGGAACCTCGTGCCGCCGGCAGTACGCGGCAAGGCCGTCGAGAGTGCGCCGCCAGACCCCGGGGTCCACGAAGTTCATGGTGCCGATCTGCACCGCCGCGGCCCCGACGAGCAGGAATTCAAGGGCGTCCTCGGCGTTCGCGATTCCGCCCATGCCGATCACCGGCAGCCGGCTGCCCCGCGCCACCTCCCACACCATGCGGACTGCAATCGGACGAATCGCAGGGCCCGACAACCCCCCCACTACGTTGGCGAGCCGCGGCCGGCGCGTCTCCACATCCACTGCCATCGCGGGGATGGTGTTGATGAGGGACACCGCATCGGCTCCTGCCTCCGCAACCCGGCGAGCCACCGCGGCCAGGTCGCTGGCGCTGGGACTGAGTTTCGGAATCACCGGCAGTCGGGTCCCCCGGCGCACCACCTCAGTGGCGCGCGCCGCCATGTCCGGGTCACATCCGAACTCGATCCCTCCCTCGGCAACGTTGGGACACGAAATGTTCACTTCGATGCCGGCAACCCCCTCCGCCTGGTCGAGGATCCTGGCCAACTCGCCGTACTCGGCGAGCGAACTGCCGCAGATGTTGGCAATGACGATCTTGCCGAGGGCCCGGACGACCGGAAGCTTCTCGGCCAGGAAACGCCGGATTCCGACCTCCTGAAGTCCGATGGCGTTCAGCATACCGGACGGCGTCTCCCAGATTCGCGGAGGCGGACATCCCTTTCGGGGTTCGAGGTACAGCCCCTTGACCGAGATCGCTCCGATGCAGTCGTAGTCCGCCACCTGCTGGTACTCGTCGCCGTAGCCGAAGGTTCCACTGGCGGCAATCAGGGGCGTGGGCAACTTCAGACCAGCGATTTCCACTCCCATATCGACGGACGGCAAGGCGACGGGAGTCATCGAAGACCGGTGGCGAAAGTCGCCCATCGTGAACCAGCGGCGCGGAGCGCCGCAGGGGCGGGGTATAGGGAGGGGTTTCCCCTGCCCACGAAAAACCGTGGTGTGAATCGCGTAGCGATTCGCGCCGCAGGCAGCCTGTAAACAAAGTGACGTGAGCACCGAGAGTGGTGAGGCGCCCGGCTGACAAGGCGCGCGAGGGAGGAGCCCCCACCGGGAGAACTGGCCCGAGTGTATTTCGACCGAAGCGCAACGATGAGCCACGCGAAGCGGGGCGGCCAGTTCTCCCGGTGGGGGCCAGTCGGGGTGCATCGCCGCTCGCTTCCGGAGCGGGGCGCCAGCACCGCGGAGACCCCGGAGCGGAAGGGACGGGGGGCGGGGCCACCCGACCCCCATCCCTTCTGGCTCGGGCTTCCGGAGCGGGGCGCCAGCACCGCGGAGACCCCGGAGCGGAAGGGACGGGGGGCGGGGCCACCCGACCCCCATCCCTTCTGGCTCGGGCTTCCGGAGCGGGGCGCAAGCACCGCGGAGACCCCGGAGCGGAAGGGACGGGGGGCGGGGCCACCCGACCCCCATCCCTTCTGGCTCGGGCTTCCGGAGCGGGGCGCCAGCACCGCGGAGACCCCGGAGCGAGAGGGATGGGGGACGGGGATACCCGGCTCCCATCCCTCTTGGCTCGGGAATGCCGCGTGACTTTGTCCACAGGCTGCTCGCCCGAGGGAAAAGCGCTCCGCATTCGGAGAAATCCGTAGATTTCGCGCGTCTCGCGCGGCGGCGGCCATCCGGGGTGCTTCTTCCATGGGCTGCTAGAGAGGGTGGGGATCCTGGTCCCAAGCGATTGTTCCGGCGTCGAACACCGGTCCTTCGGTGCAACTCCGAAGGTATTCCTCCGGGCCGCCGGAAGGCGGCCGGGCCCAGACGACGCAGCCCAAACAGCATCCCATCCCGCAGCCCATCCGGCGCTCGATCGAGACCTGATGAGGAACGCCGGCGTCGGCCCCGGCCTCCGCGACGCGAAGCAGCATTCCGGTCGGACCACAGGAGTAGAGCTGCGGCCGACCCGCGTCCGCGAGGGCGGCGTCGAGCAACTCCGTCACGCGCCCATGGTGGCCGGCGCTTCCGTCCTCGCTCGCAACCCGCACGTCCATCCCGAAACCCTCGAAGGTGTCCCGGAGATAGAGGTCGGGACGACGCCGGCCCCCGAGCAGCACAATCCCGCGGCGCCCGGTTTCGGCCAGGCGGCGGCAAAAGAGCACGAAGGGCGCGATTCCCACCCCGCCGGCGACGATGACCGGCGTCAGGTCCGGAGGGGGCGGATCGAACGTGGTCCCGAGCGGGCCCAGACTGGATATGGCTCCGCCGACCGGCATCTTCATGAGCGCGCGGGTCCCGATCCCGACTTCCTTGACCAGCAGGGTGAACGCACCGTCCTCCAGCAGGTCGCAGAAGGAATAGGGCCGCCGCAGCAGCCCTCCGCCTTCGACCCGCACCATCGTGAACTGGCCCGGCAGAGCCCGAAGCGGCGCCTCACTTTCGAAGCGGAGCAGCTGGGCATCGGGAGAGAGTTGGTCCCGGGCCAGGAGCCGCGCGGCGAGATCCGCCCGCGGCGGTGGGTCCGGCCGGGCGAGGGAGTCGCTGGAAAGGGTCACCCGTGACCTCCCGGTCCGGCAGGCGTGTCAGGTCTCACGGGCCGTTACCCGATCGACCTCGGAGAGAGTCGTCACTCCGCGCGCTACGAGTTCGAGAGCATTCCGGCGCAGCGAAACCATCCCTTCCCCTTCGGCCTGCGCCCGGATCGCGGGACCTCCCTGCCGCGCCAGGATGAGTTCCCGAACCCGAGAGCTGAGCGACAGAATCTCGGCTACCACCGTTCGTCCCCGGTACCCCGCTCCGTCGCATTTCCGGCAGCCCCGCGGCCGGAAGAGCCGGTCCGGTCGCGATGCGAGATCCATCAGAGCCTCCCGCTCGGCCGCATCGGGTTGCCCCGGCTGGCGGCAGGCCGGGCACAGCACTCGGACCAGCCGCTGAGCGACGATGCAGTTCAGCGCGGAAACGAAATTGTGAGGGTCCGCCCCCATGTGCAGGAAGCGCCCCACCACGTCGAGCGCGTGGTTGGCGTGCACCGTGGTGAGGACCAGATGCCCGGTCAGCGCTGCCTGGACCGCGATCGAGGCCGTCTCCGGATCGCGAACCTCGCCCACCATGATCGTGTCCGGGTCGTGCCGCAGGATGGACCGTAGGCCGCGAGCGAAAGTGAGGCCCTTCTTCTCGTTCACCGGAACCTGGGTGACTCCCGCGATCTCGTACTCGACGGGATCCTCGACGGTCACGATCTTTTCCTCCGGGGTCGCGATCTCGGAGAGCACGGCGTAGAGGGTCGTCGTCTTGCCGCTTCCGGTGGGGCCCGTGGCGAGCAGCATCCCGAAGGGTCGACGCGCGTGTTCGCGGAGGAGCCCGAGCTCCCGGCCCGAAAACCCGAGCGCTTCCAGCGAAAGCGCCTCGAAGCGGCTCCCGAGACTGCGCTTGTCGAGCACCCGGATCACGACGTCTTCACCGTGCACGCTCGGCATGACCGAAACCCGGAAGTCCACGGTGCGGGGATCGCGATCGCCTCCGCCGGAAAGCGCCGCCCGGAACCGTCCATCCTGCGGTACCCGGCGCTCGGCGACGTCGAGTTCCGCCATCACCTTGAGCCGGGCCACGATCGTCTGATGGTGCGCCCGGTCCACCGGCTCCATCGCCGGATAGAGAATGCCGTCCACCCGATACTTCAGAACGACCTCCCCGGACTTGGTCTCGATGTGGATGTCGGTGGCGCGCCGCTCGATGGCGTTCACGAGCAGCGAATCCACCAGTCGGACCACGGGGCTACCGGTCTGACCGTCTTCCAGCGTGTCGAGTGAAATGACCGGCGGGCCGGAACCTCCGTCGCCGCGTTCGAGCCTCTCGATCCGCAGATCCTCGGACGCCCGGTCCAGCAGGAAGCTGGAGTTGGTGTTCCGGTCGATGATCGCATCGATCTGTGCCGGATCCCCCACATGTACGACGACCGGACGCCGGAGCAGCAACTCGAGCCGGTCCACCTCGGATTCGACTACCGGAGGCACCACCACGATGGAGAGCCGCTCGCCGTCTTCAGCCAGCGGAACGAAACGGTGGCGCCGCACCAACTCCATCGGCACGCTGCGCCAGAGCGCCGCATCGTCCCGATACCCCGAAAGGTCGGTCGCCGGATAAAGCGGGGGCGACGCCCCGGATACGCGCTCAGCCCGGCCGGTGGTCAACGAATCGAAGCCCTCCCTTTGGCAATCCACAGATGAAGTGAACCGCTAAGGCATATCCGTTTCAGGGGAATCCGCGCAACCGGGCGCTTCGGATTGGGCGCTTCGGATTGGGCGCTTCGGGACCTCGGCAAAGTGGCGCCGGGTCCACCGCGGCGGCGGGCCTCCGAACGGGAGGCTAGCAGCTCGTGGATAAAGTGGCACGAGCGCCGAGAGCGGTGAGGCGCCCGGCTGACAAGGCGCGCGAGGGAGGAATACCGAGTGTATTTCGACCAAGCGCAACGATGAGCGACGCGTAGCGGCGCGGTTCAGCCGGGATGCATCGCCGGTCGAACGCCGCGCGACTTTGTCTACGGGCTGCTAGTCGCAGGAGTCGGATTGGAAGGGGCGTGAAACTTTACATTTCACCACATTCCGCGCCGGGATCTCAATGGCTTCCCCCGTGCGGACGTTGCGGCCCATTCTCGCTTCCCGGTGCGCAACCGAAAACTTGGCGATTCCCGGAAGCATGAAGCCGTTGCCAGCCTTGAGTTCCTCAATCGCCAGGTCACGCAGTCCGTCGAGAACCGCGGCGGTTTCGCGACGACTGATTCCAGCAAACTCTGACAATGTCGTTACGAGTTCCACCTTGGTCATGCTCGATCTGATTCCTTTCTTTGGTCCAGGCGGTGTGGCGCGGTGGGCCACTAAGTCCCGGAGAACACGGTGCGCGAGGGACGGCAATGTATCACAGGGATCCAACGCGATACCCCAAAAATATGTGCACTCCCAACGGCTTTCTTGTGCTAACGGTCAGAAGCTGAGAAGCTGATCCAGCGTCGCCAACCGCCCGTTTGCGAGCACGGCGCGCACGCGGCGGAGGTTCGAGATGTCATCGAGGGGATTGCCGTCGAGCAGCACCAGATCGGCGAGGGCCCCCGGCGCAATGACGCCCAGTTCCCCTTCCAGCCCGAGGGCTGCGGCGGCCGTGAGGGTGGCCGCCCGAAGAGCTCCGGCAGGGCCAAGTCCCGCCTCTGCCAACTGTTCGATCTCCACGATGAGGCCGAGTCCGTAAGGCACGATCGGCGTATCGGTTCCGGCGATGACGCGGCCTCCGGCGGCCGCGATGGAACTGACGGTCTCCCACATGGGACGCATCAGCGCGAGGTTGCGTGAAATCTGCGCCTCGCGGTTCCCGCTCGGTTCCCGCGGGGCGGTAAGCGAGGAAGCGAGCCACGCCGGGAACGCCTGGATGCGGCGGTCGGACGAGACGAGATCGGGTTCGCGGGCGAGCGCCAATTCCCACCCGCCGTAGATGAGCATGGTCGGGGTGAAGAACACTCCCGATTCGGTAATCAGGGTCCGGACATCCTGGTAAGAGCGGCCGAGGTCCGTCATCTTCGGCGAAAAGCCCCGGCGCGAGGTGCCCTTGACGTGCTCCAGCCCGTTCACCCCATACCGGACCGCCGGATACAACTCGTGGGAAGTCACGAAGGCGCCGAGACGCTGGGCGCGGCGGATGGCCTGCCGCTGGGACTCGTCGTCGAGCCGGACATACGTCTTGACGACGTCGTAGTCCAGTTCCCGCGCGAGCTGCAGCGCCGCGTCCATTCCCTGCCCGCTCGAGAGCGCGGCGGCGCCGGGGTAGTAGATGCGGCTTCCGTCGAGGGTGAGGCCCGTCAGGAAGATCCGGGGACCTACCCGGAGTCCGGCCAGAATGGACTCCCGCTCCTCCAGAACCCGGTAGGTAGCGGCAGCGGGAATCCGGACCGACGTCACGCCGTAGGCGAGATGCGCGCGCCCGAAGCGGTTGCCGAAGGCCGGAGTCATCGGATGGGTGTGCATCTCGATGAGCCCGGGGATCAGGGTTGCCCCTTCACCGTTGACGACCCGCATCTCTTCGGGCGGCGGCTCGCCGACCGGGGTTACCGAAACGATGCGGCCGGCCTCGATCAGGACATCCTGCCCTGCCAGAACCTCGCCCGCTTCGACATCGAGCACTCCGACGTCATGAATGAGCAGCGTTCCCGCACGAGCCGCGAGCGGGAACTCGTGCCGCAACCTGATGGTCTCGGAACCGCTGCCGTCGGCCTCGATACGCAGCAGCGACGCACCCGAAAGAGCGACGATCGCCGTCCCGTCGGGAGTCCAGGAGGGAAAGTCCACGGGCCCCTCGAAGACGGTCTCGGGTGGCCCCTCGGGGACGCCGTCGGCGCTGAGCCGCAGGATCGCGAGTCCTCCCCCCAGCGCGAACGCCAGCCGTCCTCCGTCCGGCGAGAACACCGGGCCATCCGAATCGCGCGTCCCGAAGCTGCCCGCCGGTTCTTCGAGGAGCCGTGCTTCTCCGGTTGTCGCGGCGATCAGCGCGATCCGGTTCCGCCCCTCCCGGTAGCGTGAGGAGTACGGCACCAGGCTGGCGAGCGCGACCGTTTCGCCGTCCGCGGACCAACTCGGCATGCCGGCGCCCCGCCGCGCCGTATAGACGGTTTCCTCCTCCCGCTCGGAGTCCGGACCGGAATCAAGGTCCCGGCTCGTGACCCGCAGGTTTCCGCGTTCGTCCAGCCAGGCGATCCGGGAGCCATCGCGGGTCACGGCCGGACTCACCTCGGCCCCGAGCCGGGTGGTGAGCTGGACAAGCCCGGCGCCGGGTCCCGAGTCCAACCGTTTCTCCCAGAGGTCCATCGTCCCGCCGCGGTCGCTCGCGAAGAGGACGCTCTCCCCATCGGGCAACCACACCGGGTCGGTGTCGAGCCAGGTGTCGCGGGTTACCGGCAGGGGGGCCTCCGAACCGTCAAGCGGGGCGGTCCAGATGTCGCCGAGCGCGGCGTAGAGGAGCCGCGTCCCGTCCGGACTGACGCTCGGACGGATGATGCCCCGCACCGGGAGCGCCCCTTCCGAATCGGTACGGATCCGGCCGCGACGTTCGGGAGGCCGGCGAACGCCCAACTCGGCGGACATGGGTATGACCTCGGCGGCCGTCTCCGCGGAAGCGGCAGGCTCCGCTTCGGCATCGCTCGGCGAAGACCCCACGTCGAGTCGCCGGAGTCCACCGTCGGCGGTATAGAGCAGGGTCCGGGCGTCGAGCCACTGGGGCCGGAAGGGGAACAGATCCTCCCCCGCTCCCGCGAGGACTCGCGGCGCGGTCGCACCTTCACTTCCGTCGGAGGCGTCCGTTTCTTCGGAAAGGGGCACCAGCACCCACTCGCTCGCGGTCCCGATGTCGAAACGGGTACCCATCTGGGTGAGTCCCTCGTACTGGAGACGCCGAAAGACGACCTGAGTCCCCTCCGGGTTGACCGCCGGGGCCGCGATGTTCCCCGCCGACCCCGGAATCACCGAGGAATCGCCGTCCGGCGCGAGAGAGAGCCACTGGAGGGTGCTGTCCGCATCGCCCTCGGCAGTGGCCACGAAGACGACGCCGTCGCCGTCCGGGGTCCATGCCGGTTGCGATTCGTTGCCGAGGCTGCTCGTAACCGGACTCGTGTCACCCGTTGCGACATCCAGAATCCAGATGTCGTAGCTCCCCGAGCGGTCCGAGGAAAAGGCGATCCGGCTACCGTCGGGAGACCAGGTGGGTTCCCGGTCGTCGAACTCGCTATCGGTGAGCTGCTCGGGCTCCCCTCCGGGGAGGGCCAACTGCCAGATGTCCCAGGTTCCACCCCGGAACGACTGGTAGGCCACCCGGTCGCCTTCGGGGTGGAAGTCGGGCAACCGGTCGTCTCCCAGGCCATCGGTGAGCGCCGCAGCCGAACCCCCGGTCGCCGGCAGCAACCACAGCGTGCCCTGCAGATCCAGGACGAGCCGCTCGCCGTCCGGGGACGCCGCGACGGCGAAGTTCGTGCCCTCGGTCACCCGAACCAACCGCTCCCCGGTGTCCTGCCCACTGGCGAGGGCGGCGACGCCCATCAACAGCAAGGGGAGCGAAAGCCGACGCATCGGCGACGATCCTAGCAGTCTGTGGTGGAGCCCGGGTGAGCGCCGAGGCCGGCGAGGAGCCCGGCTGACAAGGCGCGTGAGGGAGGAATACCTGGCGTATTTCGACCGAAACGCAACGATGAGCGGCGCGTAGCGACGCGGTGAACAGCCGGTGGTGGAACCCACGTGAGCGCCGAGGCCGGCCAGTTCTCCCGGTGGGGGCGAGGCCCAGTTCTCCCGGTGGGGGCGAGGCGCCCGGCTGACAAGGCGCGTGAGGAAGGAATACCGGGTGTATTCCGACCGAAACGCAACGATGAGCGGCGCGTAGCGACGCGGTGAACAGCCGGTGGTGGAACCCACGTGAGCGCCGAGGCTGGCCAGTTCTCCCGGTGGGGGCGAGGCCCAGTTCTCCCGGTGGGGCCAGTCCTCCCGGTGGGGGCCCGGCTGACAAGGCGCGTGAGGGAGGAATACCGAGTGTATTCCGACCGAAACGCAACGATGAGCGGCGCGTAGCGACGCGGTGAACAGCCGGTCATGGATCGCCGGCCGAGCCCCCACCGGGAGAACTGGGCCGCGCGGGTTTCATCACCGGCTGTTTGGCCGGGATGGATCGCCGGCCGAGCCCCCACCGGGAGAACTGGGCCGCGTGGGTTTCATCACCGGCTGTTTGGCCGGGATGGATCGCCGGCCGAGCCCCCACCGGGAGAACTGGGCCGCGTGGGTTTCACTGCCGGTTGTTTGGCCGGGATGGATCGCCGGCCGAGCCCCCACCGGGAGAACTGGGCCGCGCGGGTTTCACTACAGGCTGCTATCAGCGCGCCGGGGAACGCCCTGCGGCCGGACGGGACGCGGTTCAGGGACCGCCGGTCTCCAGACCGGCATCGCTGCGCGCCAGCGCAGCGAACTCCCTTCGCCGCTCCCTGAATGACCCGTTGTCAACCGAGCCCACCTGGGGCGAAACGCCCAATACGCCGTCCCCGGCCTCCGGGTATCGTTCCCTTCGACATGCGTCACCACGTTCGTTTTCCGCTCACGAGCCGCCCGCTGGCGGCTTCCCTGCTACTCGGGATCGCCACCCTCACCTGTGGGCCTGGATCCGAACCGGAGGTGGCGCAGTCGCTGCCGGAGGCCGCCGCTGCGGCCGCCGAACAGATCCGCCGCGTCATCGAGGATGACGGACGCGGCGGCGCCGCCTTCGGGGTCTTCGTCGGCGGAGAAATGCTGTTCGCGGAAGGATTCGGGTTCGCGGACACCGAGGGCGAGATTCCTGCCCGGGCCGATCACCTGTTCCGCATCGGGTCGATCACGAAGCCGTTCACCGCCATGGCGCTGCTGCGGCTCGTCCACCAGGGGAAGGCGCGCCTGGGGGATCCGGTCGCCATTCTGGTGCCGGAACTCGAGCAGGTCGACAACCCCTATGCGTGGACCCCCGGACCAAGCATTTTCCAGCTCGGAACCATGACCAGCGGGCTCGCCCGCGAACCGCAGGACCTCCCGCGCTACCTGGTGGGGGCCCCCGAAGATTGGCTCGATACCGCCTTCCGGGCGCTCGAGGCGACCTCCTTCGAGTACGAACCCGGTACCCGCTACCAGTATTCGAACATCGGCTACGCGATGCTCGGCGCCGCCGTGGAGCGGGCCGCCGGCGAGCCGTTCATGGCGCACGTGGCGGAGAACCTCCTGGCTCCGCTCGGGATGGACTCGAGCACCTTTTTCCCCACACCGAGTCTTGAGGACCGCATCGCGGAAGGACTCACCGTAGAGGACGACGGAAGCCTCGACGCCGAAACGCCGGCGAGGGAACACGCGGGGCGCGGCTACAAGGTGCCGAACGGCGCCCTCTATTCGACGGTCGAGGACCTGGGGGTGTTCCTGCGGTTCCTGACCGGAGCCCCCGGGACCCCTTTCGACGGGGTCATTCCCGCAGATGTCCGGCAGGACAACCTGACCAAGGCGTTCGCGACCGGAGATCTTTCGAGTGGCTATGGCTTCGGCTTCATGGCGCGGCGCGCGGACGACAGCGACGGCAACAGTTTCACGGCCTATGGCCACGGGGGCAGCGTGGCCGGATACCGGGGGGCTGCCTGGATCGAGCCCGGGACCGACGCCGCGGTGATTCTGCTCCGGAACGTGGGCGGCGACGAGCTGAACCTGTCGGAGCTCTCCCTGACGGCCCTCGGAAAGGTAGTGGCGACGCTCCGCTGAGCTAAACGCGCCTAGCAGCCTGTGGTGGAACCCAGGCGGCGTTCGCCCGGCGATGCATCCCGGCTGAACCACTCCGCTTCGCTTCGTTCTGCATTGCGTTTCGGTCGAAATACACCCGGTACTCCTCCCTCACGCGCCTTGTCAGCCGGGCCCCCACCGGGAGGACTGGCCCCACCGGGAGAACTGGGCCTCGCCCCCACCGGGAGGACTGGCCGGCCTCGGCGCTCACCCGGGTTCCACCACAGGCTGCTAGGGCCACCGGGGAGTCACCGCTGGTAGGCTGGAACGCCCGTCTCGCTTCGGTGCCCCGCCTCCCCAGAGTCTCGCTTGCCTGGTGGATCCTCGTCGGGATGGTTGCGGGCGTGTGCCTCGGCCTCTCGGCACCGCACTGGGCCGAGCGGATCGAGTTCCTGAGCACCCTGTTCCTGCGGCTGATCCGGTCGATCATCGCCCCCGTGCTGGTGGGCGTGTTGATCCGGGCGATCGCCGGCGCCGGGTCCATGGGCGCGCTGGGGCGGCTGGGTTGGAAGTCGGTGGTCTGCTTCGAATTCGCCACGACCATCGCTCTGCTGCTCGGCTGGTTCAGTGTGATGCTGGCCAGGCCGGGCGACAGCCTGTCCCTGGGTGCGGCACCCGGCATGGAACTCCCGGAAACCGCCGGCTTCGTCGAAGCGCTTGAGAGCGCCGTTCCGACGAGCATCGTGGACGCCCTGGCAAGGGGCGACGTGCTGCAGATTGTCGTGTTCTGCTTCGTGTTCGGGATTGCGTGCCTCTCCGTCGGCAGCCGGGCTCGGCCGGTAGTGGCTTTCGCCGACGCGCTTGCGGAAGTCGCGTTCCGCTACACCGACTACGTCATGTACCTGGCGCCCCTGGCAGTGTTTGCAGCCGCCGCCAACGCGGTCTCCGGAGGCGGTTCCGCCGCCCTGGAGGGCCTGGCCGAGTTCGCGGCCCTCGCCTGGCTTGCGCAGGGATTCTTCCTCGGGGCAGTGCTGGCGGCAGGGCTGTTTCTGTGCGGCATTCCGATGCGGAGGTTCGCGCATTTCGCACGCGAGCCGTTCCTCGTGGGCTTCGCGACTACATCGAGCGCCGCCGCCTTGCCCCAGACGCTCGAGAACCTGCAGCGATTCGGGGTGCCGCGACGCATCCTCGGAGTGGTAACGCCGCTGAGCCTGAGCCTGAATCTGAACGGCAGCACGATTCACCTGGGGATGGCAACCCTGTTCATCGCGCAGGCGGCCGGGATCGAACTCTCGTGGGAGCAGCAGGCGGTCATCCTGCTGACGCTGAAGGTGACGAGCAAGGGTGTGGCGGGCGTTCCGCGCGCCAACTTCGTGGTCCTCGCGGCCGTGTTCGAGGGGCATGGCCTGCCAATGGAGGGACTGGGCATCCTGCTCGGGATCGACGCGCTGATTGATCCGATCCGGACGAGCGTGAACGTCGCGAGCCACTGCGCCGCGCCAGCCGTCGTAGCGCGGTGGGAAGGCTGCACGTTCGCGGTCGAAAAACCGATGCCGCAATCATCCGGCTCCGGAACGTCAGCGGTGACGCGCTGAACTACCGCGCGAGGAGGCGCCTCGCCTGGCGGAGGTGGAGCTCCTCGAGCAGTTCGCCGTCGAGGTCGACGACCGCGACGCCGCGGGCTCCCGCTTCCTCCATGGTCCGAACGACCCGTTCCGCCCAGGCGCGCTCCGCCGGGGTGGGCTCGAAGGCCTGGTGGATAACGGGGATTTGTTGCGGGTGGACCGCGGATTTGCCGTCGAACCCTGACTCCGCGGCGCGCCGAGCGCTCCGGTACAACCCGTCGAGGTCGCGGAAGGCGAACCAGGGAGCGTCCCAAGCGCAGACCCCTGCGGCCCGGGCGGCGAGCAGGATCCGCTGACGGACGAAATCGAGTTCCGATTCATCGTGCCGCATGCGGGCCCCCATGCTCAGCCGGTAGTCGGCCGACCCGAACACCAGTCCATCCACCCCGGGTAGCCGGGCGAGTTCGAAAACCGCCGCGGCGCCGATGGCAGTCTCGATCATGAGCCAGAGCGGCACCGCTTCTCCGAGAACTCGGCGCGCTTCGGAGGCGGCTTCGGCCGTCTCCGCTTTGGGGAGGAGCACGGCGTCGAAGCCGACGTCCGCGGCGGCTTCGAGATCGGCGGGTCCGAAGGCGCCGGCCGGGGGGTTGATCCGGAGAGCGACCAGCGCGCCGGCGGCCGCCGCCGCGGCCCGTGACTCCCGGAGCCGCTCACGCGCCGCGTCCTTTTGGGACAGGTGGACGCCGTCCTCGAGGTCGAGTATGAGAATGTCGGCGCCGCGGGTGGCGGCCTTCGCGATCATCCGCTCGCTGGAACCGGGGACGTAGAGGAGCGAGCGGCGGCGCGGGTTCGCGGGCGTCATGATCGCGAGTATTCCATCCTCTTTGGCAGGAACCGATGGCCCGTCGTCTTCGTTTGGGTGGACATGATGAGACTGCGAGACATCCCACCCCTTTCCCGTGCCGCCGCGGCGATCCCGCTGGCGCTGATCCTCACCCTTGCCGCTTTGCCCGCGCTGGGGCAGGAGAAACCCTGGCTTCACGTCCAGGTGGAGGGCGATGACGACGGCACCAAGGTCGAGGTGAACCTGCCGCTCGCCGCCATCGAGGCCCTGGGCGGTTCCCTCGGCGAACACCTCCTCAATGAGATGGCCGAGGAGTGGGAACACGAAGCGGGGAACGACATCGCCCCGGAAGACCTCCGGGCGTTTTGGAACTCGCTTCGGGAGAACCCGGGGGCCTGGGTGAGCATCGATGAAGAGGACGGGAGCAACCTGCGCGCGCGGATGGACGGCAAGGAAATCCGGATCGAGGGCTCGGGCGACGATGGATCCCTCGACATCCGCTTTCCGGTCGCGTTCGGAGACGCGCTCTTTGGCGAAGGCGGGGAGAAACCCGACCTCGGAGCGGCGATCCGCAGTCTCGCGAACCATGAGGATGTCCTCATCTCCGTGGACGGCGACGACGGCAAGGTCCGCGTCTGGATCGAACCCCGGTAACCGGCCATGTTCCGACTGCTTGGGATCCTGCTGGCGGCGGCGCTGATCTCCGCGCTGCTGTTCGGCGCCTGCATTTCCGCCTGCGGCGTCGCTGTCGTGTCGGTAGTCGCCGAGGGAGGGCCGAACTTCGTGGTGCCGGTGCCGCTGATGCTCCCGCTCGCCGCGCTCCATTTCGTGCCGGACCACCTGATGGACGATGCGATGCACGAAGAAATGGACGAGTTCGGCGGTCCGGCGCTCTCCGCCCTCGGTGGGTTCCTTGGAGCCCTCGAGGAGGCCGAGGACGCCGTGCTCGTGAGAGTCACCGAGCCGGACAACGAGGTGTTCATCGCCAAGGAGGGCGGAGACCTCGTGATCCGGGTGCGGGAAGGTGACGGCGTCCGCATCTTCGTCAGGACGCCGCTCCGCGCGCTTTCCGAGGCGGTTCACGACGCCTGCGAGGAACGAGAGACCTCGTTCCGTTGCAGCCCTGGCCGGATTGCGCGCTCGCTGATCCCGGTGCTGCGCGGTACCGAAATCGAGGTCCGGGACGGAGATACGCGGGTGGACGTTTCCGTCTGGTAAACCGCCGGCCGCGCGGCCGCGCCCCCTCCCGCACCGGATCCTGGTGGGGACTGTGAGACTGTGAAACTGTTAGACTGTGCCCATGAGGAACATCACTGTATCCGTGGACGAGGAGACCCACCGGATGGCGCGCATCCGGGCGGCAGAGGCGGGAACCTCGGTCTCCGCTCTGACGCGGGAGTGTTTGAAGATCATTGCCCAATCACGGACTTCCGAGGAGCGCTTCCAGCGTTTGCGGCGGCTTCAGGACGAAGTGCTGGAGGCCATACGCGCGCGCGGTGGCGGGCTGAAGCCCGCCGACAGGCTCCCTCGGGAAGCCCTCTACGACCGAGACGCCCTTCGTCGGGAGCACAAAGAACACCTGAGGCGCGATGCGCTTCGTTGACACGAACATTCTGCTCTACGCAATCAGCCCCGTCGCTGAAGAAACGGGAAAGAAAAGGCGCGCGCTGGAGCTTCTCGATGCAACCGATCTCGCCTTTTCGGTCCAGGTGTTTCAGGAGTTCTATTGGCAGGCAACGCGCCCGACGAGGCCGTGGAACCTCAGCCACGAGGAAGCCGTGGCCTTCGTCCGAAGCCTCGAACGTTTCCCGGTGCAGCCGCTCACCCTGGGAGTGATCCATGACGCCCTCGATCTCACGGAACGGTTTCGCGTTGCCTACTGGGATGCCGCCATCCTCGCAGCGGCGCGCGCTGCCGGGTGCCGGACGGTGTACACCGAGGACCTGAACCCCGGACAGGACTACGACGGCGTCCGGGTGGTCAATCCGTTCGCGGGCGCCTGATCCGCGCCAGCCGCGTCAGAACCGGACCAGCCGCGTCAGAACCGGAATAGCCGGGTGAACTTGACGATGAACGACTGGGCGTTCAGTTCCGGGTAGCCGGGCGCCAGGGTGTCGCGGAGCGAGTTGTAGACGACGTAGAGGTCACTCCCCGGCTCGTATTCCCAGCGGAAGCGAACGTTCGTCGAAAGGCTGTTCGCGGCGGTGTTGTACTGGAGGAACGCCGCGAGGAAGCTCCGGGGAGAGAGGGTGTAGTTGATCCGGGACGCGAGCAGGTTGGTGTCGTAGTTCCCCTCGGGAAGTGAGATCCAGTTCAGGGAAACCAAGGGCTCGACCGTCACGCGAGGCATGACTTCGACCCGGCCGCGCCAGGCAGCCTCCCGGCGGGTCCCGGAAAAGAATCCGCCCTGCTGGTAGGCGAAGTTGCCCGAGATGGGGCGCTGCGGGCCGGCCTGGTAGCTGAGCCGCACGTAGTCGAAGTCGTAGGTCCCGGGCGCCACGCCGAGGTCGTCGCTCAGGGAAAACGATTCGCTCAGCACCTCGCGGTTCCGCGTCGCATTCAGGTTGAAGTTGTCCCCGTTCTCGAACTCCATGTCGTAGCGGAAGCCGAAAATCCGGGTCTCGAGCACCCCCTCGTTATCCGTCGTGTAGTCCACGCTGCCGGTCCAGCCCACCTTGCGGAGCCAGGAGATCGAATGCGGCCGGGGACTGAACCGGGCCTCGGCGTAGTTCCGCTGGAAGTCCAGGCGGCGTATGAACCCGATCCCCGGATCGAATTCGTCCCCGACCACCAGGCGCTCGGCCTGGAGCCCGTAGCGGTCGCCGTTGTAGTCCACCTGGCCGAGATAGCTCAGCCCGGTCTCGTCCTCGAGTTCGTTCTGCGTCCAGGCCGCGTAGCTGCGGATGTCCAGATGTTCGAAGAAGCCAAACCCGGCATCCATCCCGTAGGCGAAGTTCTGTCCCAGGCCACTCGCGGTGTGCGAGCGGTACGTCCCCATCACGCCGACCGTGCTGCGGTTCAGGATGTCCCGCTTCAACCGGAACACCGAAAAATCAGTTTCCGGAGACCCGGCGGCGGTGCTCTCGCCGCTGCGGATGGCAATCGCCCCCACGTTGTAGTCGCCGAGCTTCCCGGTGACCCGGGCGCCGCCCGTGATGGGCACCGCCTGCCCGGCCTCGATGCCGATCCGGCGGCTGAAGAACAGCACCGGCGTGCTGCTCGGCGGCCCGAAGCTGCGCGTCGACCCCGGCGGCGCACCGCGGCTTGAGGTGCCGAAATCGAAGATTCCCTGCCCTTCGAGGAAGAACTCGCGTTTTTCGGGGAAGAAAAGGCTGAACCGGGTGAGGTTGATCTGCTGGGCGTCGGCTTCGACCTGGGCGAAGTCGGTGTTGTAGGTCAGATCCGCGGTGAGCCCGCTGGTGATGCCGACCTTCGCGTCCAACCCGAAATCGCCCCCGAAATCCCGGTCGAGGGCGCCGCTCTCGATCCGGGCGCCGGCGGCGTCCCCAATGAGGTACGGCTTCACCTCAATCGTCCGGGAGCTCGCCGGCGCTTCGAGTCCCACCAGGGTGCCCGCCGAGCTGATCTTGGTGATGCCGCGCGGCCCGAGCGCCGCCGGGACCTGCGTCAGGTACGACATTTCGTTCTTCCAGCGAACCACCCGGCGGAAGTTGATGCCCCAGACCTGCGGGCCGCCCCGGACGTAGCGCAGGGTCTTGAAAGGGATTCGCATCTCCATCGTCCAGCCGTTTTCGAACCGGGCCGCCCGCGAGTCCCAGACCGCGGTCCAGTCGCGGTTCACGCTCCGCTCGTCCACGATGAGGCCGTCGAAGAAGCCCCCGATGGGATTCATGTAGAAGAAGAAGGCGTTCCGGCGATCGTAGAAGGTGTCGAGAATGACCGCGAGGTTTTCGTTGTTGAAGATGCCGAAGTTGTCGCGCCGCATCTCGGTGGCCACCATCCGGTCAGGTTGGCTGTCCCAGTTCCTCCCGGCCACGTAAACGGCTTCGTCGTCGAAAAACACCCACACCTCGGTGTCTTCGGTGGCGGGTTCGCCTTCAAGGGGGAGCGCCTGGATAAAGCCGCTGACGCCCGGAACGCGTTCGTAGATGGCATCGTCGAGGCGGCCGTCGAATTCGAGCGGTTCCGTCAGGCGGGTGGCGCGCATGGTGGCGCCGCCGGCGTCGTCGCGGCGCACCATCTCGGGCAGGTCGGGAGGCGCGGGACCCCGCACCACGAAGGCCGGCTCCGGCGCCGAGCCCTGACCGTCCGGGCGTTCCGCGAGTTCTCCAGACTGCCCCCACCCCGAGGCCGGAACGATCAGAGCAGTGCCGGCGAGGAGAAGACGGAACGCGTAGCGGGCCAAGACGGGAAATCGGAAGGTCGCGGAACTCTACGCCGGGATCCGCGTCAGCGGCCTGTGGACAAAGTGGCGTGAGCACCGGGAGAACCGGCCGGAGGTCGGCCCAGTCCTCCCGGTGGGGGCTCCCGTGCCTGCCAGGCCGTCTTGCCAGGTCGTCTTAACTGTTGGGGGTACGTGCCGAGACGGGAACCACTTCAACGGTTGGCTTCCTCACCGCCGCGGCCCTCGGGGCCGCTGTGCCGGTCTGAAGACCGGCGTTCCCGGCCGTCCCCGCGCTTTCTCTCCACCGGCGACGCGCGGTTTCGCGGCGCCCTTCAGAACCGGAAGAGCCGCGTGAACTTGGCGATGAGTGACTGCGTGTTCAACTCGGGATACCCGGGCACGAGCGTGTCCCGCAGCGAGTTGTAGACGACGAAGAAGTCGCTCCCCGGCTCGTACTCCCAGCGGAAACGGATGTTCGTCGAGAGGCTGTTCGCGGCGGTGTTGTACTGGAAATAAGCCGCGAGGAAGCTGCGGGGCGAGAGCGTGTAGTTGATCCGGGACGCGAGCAGGCCGGTGTTGTAGTCGCCCGTCGGGAGCGCGATCCGGTTCAGCGAAACGGCGGGCTCGAGGGAGAAGCGCGTCGTGAGTTCCACGCGTCCGCGCCACGCCGCCTCCCGGCGGGTCCCGGAGAAGAAGCCCCCCTGCTGATAGGCGAAGTTCCCCGAGATCCGGCGCTGCGGCCCCGCCTGGTAGCTGACGCGGACGTGGTCGAAGTCGTAGGCGCCCACCCCCACGCCGATCCCTTCGTCCGCATCCAGCAGGAACTCTTCGCTCAGGACCTCCCGGTTCCGGGCGGCGTTCAGATTCAACCGGTCCCCGTTTTCGAGTTCGACGTTGGTGCGCAACGAGAAGATCCGGGTCTCGAGATTCCCTACGTTATCGGTGGTGTAGTCGATGCTGCCGGTCCAGCCGATCTTGCGGAGCCAGGAGATCGAGTGCGGCCGGGGGCTGAAGCGGGCCTCGGCGTAGTTGCGCCGGAAGTCCCGGCGGCGCAGGAACCCGATCCCGGGATCGAATCCGTCCCCGACCGCGAGCCGTTCGGCCTTGAGCCCGTACCGGTCACCGTTGTAGTCGAGCTGGCCCAGATAGCTGATTCCGGTCTTGTCTTCGAGTTCGTTCTGTGTCCAGGCGGCGTAGGTCTGGATGTCGAGATTCTCAAAGAATCCGAACCGGGCGTCCATCCCCCAGGCAAGGTTCCGCCCCAGCCCGCTGGCGGTGTTTGAGCGGTAGGTCCCGATCACGCCCACCGTGCTGCGGTTCAGGATGTCGCGCGTCAGCCGCAGGACCGAGAAATCGGTCTCCGGGGCGCCCGCGACGCTGCTCGCGCCGCTGCGGATCGCGAGCGCTCCGACGCTGTAGTCGCCGAGCTTTCCGGTCACCCGCCCGCCACCCAGGATCGGCACTGCTTGGCCGCCGGCAATCCCGACCTGACGGCTGAAGAAGAGCACCGGAGTGCTGCTTGGCTGGCCGAAGCGCGTGGATCCGGACGGCGGCGCCCGCGACGCGGTGCCGAAGCTGAAGATCCCCTGCCCCTCCAGAAAGAACTCCCGCTTTTCGGGGAAGAAGAGGCTGAAACGGGTGAGGTTGATTTGCTGGGCATCCGCCTCCACCTGGGCGAAATCGGTGTTCCAGGTGAGGTCGGCGGTGAGCCCGCTGGTGATCCCGACCTTGGCATCCACCCCGTAGTCGCCGCCGTACTCCCTTTCGAGCGAGCCGCTGCCGGTGCGGGAACCGGCGCCGTCACCGATAAGGTACGGCTTGACTTCCACAGTACGGGAACTGGCCGGCGCTTCGACCCCCACCAGGGTTCCCGCCGAGCTGATCTTGGTGATCGCCCGGGGCCCGAGGGCGGCGGGAACCCCGGTCAGATAGGACATCTCGTTCTTCCAGCGCACGATGCGGCGGAAGTTGATCCCCCAGACTTGGGGACCGCCGCCGGCGTAGCGCAGGGTCTTGAACGGGATCGCCATCTCCATCGTCCAGCCGTTTTCGAACCGGGCCGCCCGCGAGTCCCAGACCGCGGTCCAGTCGCGGTTCACGTTCAACTCGTTCGTGATGAGGCCGTCGAAGAACCCGCCGATCGGATTCAGGTAGAAGAAGAACGCGTTCCGGCGGTCGTAGAAGGTGTCCAGGATGACCGCCAGGTTCTCGTTGTTGTGGATGCCGAAGTGGTCCCGGCGCATCTCGTTCGCCACCATCCGGTCCGGCTGGCTGTCCCAGCAGCGGCCGGCGACGTAGAGGGTGTCGTCGTCGTAGAAGACCCAGACTTCCGTCGCCTCGCTCGCCGGCTCGCCTTCGAGGGGCACGGCCTGGATGAACCCGCCCACGCCGGGCACGCGGTCGTAGATGGCGTCGTCGAGACGGCCGTCGAGATCGAAGGGCCCCTCGAGGCGGGTGGCGCGCATGGTGGCGCCGCCGGCCTCGTCGCGCCGGACCATTTCGGGGAGGTCGGGCGGCGCGGGGCCGCGCACCACGGAGGCGGGCGCCGGCTCCGACCCCTGGGCGTCCTGCCGGTCAGCGAGTTCCTCGGACTGCGTCCAACCGACGGCCGGAACGATCAGGGCCGCGCCGGCGAGGACAGAGCGGAATGCGGGGCGGAACAAGAGAAAGAACTCGGGCGAGTGACAGCTTGTCAGAACCGGAAGAGACGCGTGAACTTGACGATGAACGACTGGGTGTTCAGTTCGGGGTAGCCCGGCGCCAGGGTGTCCCGCAGCGAGTTGTAGGCGACGTAGAGGTCGCTGCCCGGTTCGTACTCCCAACGGAAGCGGACGTTCGTCGAGAGGTTGTTCGCGGCGGTGTTGTACTGGAGGAACGCTGCGAGAAAGCTGCGCGGCGAGAGCGTGTAGTTGATCCGGGACGCGATCAGGTTGGTGTCGTACTCGCCGGTCGGGAGGTCAATCCAGTTCATCGAAAGGGTGGGCTCGAGGGAGAAGCGCGTCGTCACCTCGACCCGTCCGCGCCACACTGCCTCGCGGCGCGTCCCGGAGAAGAAGCCCCCCTGCTGGTAGGCGAAGTTGCCCGAGATGGGACGCTGCGGCCCCGCCTGGTAGGCGACCCTGAGGTGGTCGAAGTCGTAAGGACCCACCCCCACGCCGATCCCTTCGTCAGCGTCCAGGACGAACTCTTCGCTGAGAACCTCGTGGTTCCGGGCGGCGTCCACGTTCAGCCGGTCCCCGTTTTCGAGTTCGACCTCCGTTCGAAGTTGGAGGATCCGGGTCTCGAGGACCGCCTCGTTGTCGGTGGTGTAGTCGATACTGCCGGTCCAGCCGATCTGGCGCAGCCAGGAGATCGAATGCGGCCGGGGGCTGAAGCGCGCCTCGGCGTAGTTGCGCTGGAAATCCCGGCGGCGCAGGAACCCGATGCCGGGATCGAAGCCGTCTCCGACCACGAGCCGTTCCGTCTTCAGCCCGTACCGGTCGCCGTTGTATTCGAGCTGACCCAGGTAGCTCATCCCGGTCCCGTCCTCGAGTTCGTTCTGGGTCCAGGCGGCGTAGGACTGGATGGTGAGGTTTTCGAAGAACCCGAAGCGGGCGTCCATCCCATAGGCGAAGTTCCGTCCCAGCCCGCTGGCGGTGTGGGAGCGGTAGGTGCCCATGACGCCCACGGTGCTGCGGTTCAGGATGTCCCGCTTCAGCCGCAGGACCGAGAAGTCGGTCTCCGGGGCACCCGCAGCGTTGTTCCCTCCGGTGCGGATGGCGAGCGCCCCGACCCCGAAGTCGCCGAGCTTGCCGGTCACCCGTCCCCCGCCGAGGACGGGCACCACCTGACCGCCGGCGATCCCGATCTGGCGGCTGAAGAAGAGCACCGGGGTGCTGCTGGGCGGGCCGAAGCTGCGCGTCGATCCCGCGGGAGGGCTGCGGCTCGAAGTGCCGAAGCTGAAGGTCCCCTGCCCTTCGAGGAAGAACTCCCGCTTCTCGGGAAAGAAGAGGCTGAAGCGGGTAAGGTTGATCTGCTGGGCATCGGCCTCCACCTGGGCGAAGTCGGTGTTCCAGGTGAGGTCGGCGATGAGGCCGCTGGTGATCCCGACCTTGGCGTCCACCCCGAAGTCGCCGCCGTAGTCCCGTTCCAGCCCGCTGGCGTCGGCGCGGATTCCGGCGGCGTCCCCGATGAGGTAGGGCTTCACCTCGACGGTCCGGGAACTGGTGGGCGCCTCCAGGCCGACGAGCGTTCCCGCCGAACTGATCTTGGTGATGGCACGGGGTCCGAGGGCCGCGGGGACCCGGGTGAGGAAGGAAAGCTCGTTCTTCCAGCGCACGATGCGGCGGAAGTTGATCCCCCAGACCTGGGGGCCGCCGCTCGCGTAGCGCAACGTCTTGAACGGGATCCGCATCTCCATGGTCCAGCCGTTTTCGAACCGGGCCGCCCGGGAGTCCCAGACCGCGGTCCAGTCCCGGTTGGGGGGGTTCTCGTCCGCGATGAGGCCGTCGAAGAACCCGCCGATCGGGTTCATGTAGAAGAAGAAGGCGTTCCGGCGGTCGTAGAAGGTGTCCAGGATGACCGCGAGATTCTCGTTGTTGAAGATGCCGAAGTTGTCCCGGCGCATCTCGGTCGCCACCATGCGGTGGGGCTGGCTGTCCCAGCACCTGCCGGCGATGTACACCGCTTCGTCGTCGTAGAAGACCCAGACGTCGGTCGGCTCGGTGGCCGGTTCGCCTTCGAGGGGCAGCGCCTGGATGAAACCGCCCACCCCGGGCACCCGGTCGTAGATGGCGTCGTCAAGGCGGCCGTCCAGTTCGAACGGCTCGGTGAGACGGGTGGCGCGCATGGTGGCCCCGCCGGCCTCGTCGCGGCGGACCATCTCGGGGAGGTCGGGGGGAGCGGGTCCGCGCACCGCGAAGGTGGGCGCCGGCGCCGAGCGCTGCCCGTCCTGGCGCTCCCCGGGGTCTCCGGATTGCCCCCACAGCAAGTCCGGCGCGATCAGGACGGCGCCCGCGACGAGAAAAACGAATGCGGAGCGGGCCAAACCGGGAGCTCTATGGCGAACGTCAGAAGCGGAAGAGACGCGTGAACTTGACGATGAACGCCTGCGTGTCGAGTTCGGGATAGCCGGGCATCAGGGTGTCGCGGACCGAGTTGTAGACGAGATAGATGTCGCTGCCCGGCTGATACTCCCAGCGGAACCTGATATTCGTCGAAAGGCTGTTCGCGGCGGTGTTGTACTGGAGGAACGCGGCAAGAAAGCTCCGGGGAGAAAGGTTGTAGTTGATTCGCGAAGCGACCAGCCGGGTGTTGTAATCGCCGTCCGGAAGGGCGATCCAGTTCAGAGAGATGATGGGCTCGACGATGAGGTGGGGAACGACCTCGAGCCGGCCGCGCCAGGCGAGTTCGCGCCGGGTCCCCGAGAAGAACCCGCCCTGCTGATAGGCGAAGGTCCCCGAGATCGGCCGCTGGGGCCCGGCCCGGTAGCTGAGGCTGGCGTAGTCGAAGTCGTGGGCGCCGGCGGCCACCGCAAGGTCGCCGGCCAGCCGGAATTCCTCGTGAAGCACCTCCCGGTTCCGGGCCAACTGGAACTGGGCGCTGTCCCCGTTCTCCAACGCGACGTCGGACCGGAGCGCGAAGATCCGGGTTTCCAGATTCCCGTCGTTGTCCGTGGTGTAGTCGAGACTGCCGGTCCCACCGATCTTCCGCAGCCAGGAGATCGAGCGCGGCCGGGGACTGAAGCGCGCCTCCGCGTAGTTGCGCTGGAAGTCCCGGCGGGGCAGGAAGCCGAGCCCGGGATCGAAGCCCTCGCCGACCACCAGCCGCTCGAATTGGAGTCCGTAACGGTCGGCCTGGTAGTCGAGCTGGCCCCGGTAGCTCATGCCGGTCCGGTCGTCGTGTTCGTTCTGCGTCCAGGCCGCGTAGCTGCGGATGTCGAGGTTCTCATACAACCCGAAACGCGCGTCCATCCCGTAGGCGGCGTTGCTCCCCCGGCCGTCTCCGGTGCCCGAGCGGTAGGTGCCCATCACCCCGACGGTGCTGCGGCTCAGGATGTCCCGCTTCAGCCGGAATACCGAGAAGTCGGTTTCCGGGACGCCCGCGGCGACGCTCTCGCCGCTACGGATCGCGAGCGCACCGACGCCGAAGTCGCCGAGTTTTCCCGTCACCCGGGCGCCGCCACGAATCGGCGCCACCTGGTTTCCGGCGATTCCGATCCGGCGGCTGAAGAAGAGGAGCGGGACGCTGCTCGGCGCCCCGAACCTGCGGCTCGAGGCGCGCGGGGTGCGCTCCGAGGTCCCGAAGGCGAAGAGCCCCTGCCCTTCGAGAAAGAACTCGCGCTTTTCGGGGAAGAACAGGCTGAAACGGGTCAGGTTGATCTGTTGGGCGTCCGCCTCGACCTGCGCGAAGTCGGTGTTCCAGGTCAGATCGGCAGTCAGCCCGCTGGTGATCCCGACCTTGGCGTCCACCCCGAAATCGCCCCCGAAGTCCCGGTCGAGGACGCCGCTCTCGACCTGGGCCCCGGCGGCGTCACCCGTGAGGTACGGCTTCACCTCTATGGTCCGGGAGCTGGGCGGCGCCTCGAGGCCGACCAGGGTCGCATAGGAACTCACCTTGGTGATCGACCAGATCCCGAGGGCGGCCGGGAGCCGGGTCAGGTAGGAGATTTCGTTCTTCCAGCGGACGACCCGGCGGAAGTTGATGCCCCAGACCTGTGGGCCCGCGGCGGGGTAGCGGAGGGTCTTGAACGGGAACCGCAGTTCGGTCGTCCAACCGCCCTCGAAACGCGCGGTCCGAGAATCCCATACCGCGGTCCAGTCGCGGTTGAAGTTCCGTTCGTCCGTGATGAGGCCGTCGAAGAACCCGCCCAGGGGGTTCAGGTAAAAGATGAAGGCGTTCCGGCGGTCGTAGAAGGTGTCGAAGGTGACGGCCAGGTGCTGGTTGAGCCAGATGCTCCCGTGGTCGCGCCGGAGTTCGGTGGCCACGATCCGGTGGGGTTGGGTGTCCCAGCAGCGTCCGGCGATGTAGATCGCCTCGTCGTCGAAAAAGACCCAGACCTCGGTCTTTTCGGTGGCCGGTGCTCCTTCGAGCGGCTCGGTCTGGATGAAATCGCTGATTCCGGGAACCTGCTCGTAGATGGCTTCATCGAGGCGGCCGTCGAAGTCGAGCGGCTCTTGGAGGCGGACGGCCCGAATGGTGGCGCCACCCTGATCGTCCCGCCGGATCATCGCCGGGGGGTCCGGCGGCGCGGGACCGTGGATCACGGGGGCCGGCGGGGGCTGCCCCGGCACCGGCATAGCGGCGGCCGGGACCCAGATCAGACAGGCGGCGAGCGCGCCGAAACGCCACCCGTACGGCAGTGCGGAGCCCCGCGTCAGAACCGGAACAGCCGGGTGAACTTGACGACCAGCGCCCGGTCGGTCAGCCCGGCGAGACCGTCGTCCCCGTCGCGGTTCGTGCTGAAGACCACGAACACGTCGCTGCCCGGCGAGTATTCCCAGCGGAAACGGACGTTCGCGGACATCAGTTGCGCCGCCGAGTTGTACTGGACGAGCGCGCCCAGGAAACTGCGGGGAGACACCGTGTAGGTGGCGCGGAGGCTGCTGACCTGCGCCTGCACCTCGCCTCCGGGCACCTCGATCCAGTTGAGGCTGATGTTCGGCTCCATGGACAGCCGCTGGCTCACCTCGGTGCGTCCCCAGTAGCTCACCTCCCGGCGGGTGCCGCCGAAGAAGTCACCAAACTCGTAACGGAAGTACCCCGAGAACGAACGGTGCGTTCCCAGCCAGAGGCGGAGCCCGGTACGGTTGAAGCGGTAGTTGCCGGCGGGAACCGCGACCTCGGTGGAGAGGTCGAAACCGTCGAGCAGGCGCTCTTCGGTCATGGTGTGATCCACCATGAGACGGTCGCTACTCTCGAGGATGGCCTTTCCTTCGAACTTGTACTTCCGCGTCTCCATCTCGCCGTCGGGACGGTCATAGTTGTTGGCGTCGAACTTCAACTCGAACTGCCGGATCGCCTCGATGCCGCGGGGACGCGGGGACAACTGGAAGCTGGCGCCGTTCTTCGTGAAATCCCGCCGGCGGACAAAACCCATGCCGGGATTGAAGTCCTCACCCAGGTAGAGGCGCTCCGCGGTCAGGTCGATCAGGTCGGTGTCGTAATTGAATTGGCCCATGTAGCTGGCCGCCTGGTGCCCGGTTTCGACTCCCGGCTCGCTCGTCGCCATGTAGAAGGAGTTGATCCGGATGTTGTCGCTGGGGTTGAAGTTGCCGTCCACCCCGTAGAGCGAATTCGATCCCGAACCGTCAGCATTGATGTTCCGGTGGGTGGCGATGACCCCGATGTTGGAGCGCGAAAAGAGGTCGCGCTTCATTCGGAAGGCGCTGAAGTTCGTGCTCTCCACGTCCAGACCGGCCGTTTCCCCGGTCTGGATGTTCATGAGGCCCATCGTGTAGGCGCCGGTGCGGCCGTGGAGGCGCGCACCCCCGAGAATCGGCACCGAGCTGCCGCCCGAGATGCCGATCGCCCGGCTGAAGAACGGGATGGGAGCGTCGGACGGCCCGCCACCCCCGAACGCCCGGGTCTGCCGGCCTCCGAAGTCGAACACCCCCTGCCCTTCAAGGAAGAACTCGCGCTTTTCCGGGTAGAACAGGCTGAAGCGGCTCAGGTTGACCTGGCTCTCGTCGTCTTCGACCTGCGCGAAGTCGGTGTTCCAGGTGAGGTCGGCGGTGAGCCCGTCGGTGACGCCGAACTTGAAGTCGCCGCCGATGTCGCCGGACCACTCGTTGTTGATGTCCCTCAGGGGAGCGTGCGTCTGGGAGCCGATCGCATAGGGCTTCAGCTCCATCCGCCGCGAGCCGGCCGGGGCCTCGAGACCCACCAGCGTCGCCGCGTTCGACAGCCGCACCAGCCCGTCCCGGTTGTACGCCTGGGGCGTCGGGGTGAAGAACACCTTCTCGTTCTTGTGCTTGATGTTGCGCTGGAAATTGATTCCCCAGAGCTGGGGTCCGCCGGCGACGTAGCGGAGTGAACGGAACGGGATCCGGATTTCCACCGTCCACCCCTCTTCCACCACTTGGCTCTTCACCCACCAGACGGTGTTCCAGTCGCTGTTGGTGTTCCGCTCGTCCGTTACCTGGGCGTCGAAGAGGGCGCCCAGCGCGTTCGTGTGGAACAAGAAGCCGTTCCGCCGATCGTAGAAGGTGTCGAGAACGATCTGGAAGCTGTCGTTCCAACCGATGCTCCGGTGGTCGCGGCGCATCTCGCTGGCCATCAGGCGCTCCGGATGTTCTTCTTCCAGCTCGGCGGCGATGTAGAGGTTGTCCGCGTCGTAGAGCACCCAAACGCGCGTGGACTCCGACGCCGGAGCACCCTCGTCGGGCTCCTGCTGCAGGAACCCGCCCGCCGCCGGCACCTGGTCGTACACCGGGTCGTCGAGCACTCCGTCCACGGTGAGCGGCTCGGCCAGCCGGAACGCGCGCAGCGTCACCCGGCCGTCGGCGTCGCGGCTGACGGCTTCCCCGGCCGCGGGCGCCGGGGGGCCGAGGATCCGGCCCGCCATGGCCGAACTGAGGGACGCCTGCTGGTTTTCGGCGAGCCGTCCCGCGCCCCGGCTCGGCATCCCGAAATCGTCCCGGGCGAAGCCGTCCTCATCATCCTGGACGCGCCGGTCAAACTCCGGGTTTGGCCCCGGGTTTGGCCCCGGGTTTGGCCCCGGATCTGGGGGGGGCGGAGGAGCGGGTCCGTCAGGCCCGGGGAGTGTCCCCGCGGCGCCCAGGGAAGCTCCCGCCAGCAGAAAGGAAAGCCACCCGACGGCAGCTCCCGAGACGTTGCGGGAAGTCAGTGAAAGGCGATGCACGGCACCCGGAACTCGGCGCGAGGAGACTCGAAGACCAACGGCCAGTTTACCGGAATTGGTCCCCCCTTCCCAACGCGTTCCGGGGGGCGCCGCAACGGCGGAGAGCGGCGTCCGAAAACGGGTCGGCAGCCCATAGACAAGGTCGCGCGAACGAAGAGCCCCCACCGGGAGAAACCCCCATGATCGGGTCCGCCCGTTCACCCCGCCCGCATGAGAAAGGTGGTGTGGCACTCACGTTGGCCGGGCCCGGCGTCATCGCCGCAGGTTTCGCGCTCCCGCGCGATGCCGGCCGGAGGCCGGTGGCCAGTTCTCCCGGTGGGGGCCCGCTGTCGCGCGCCATCCTGCCCTTGAGGGGCACGCGCCGAGAAGGAAGCCATCCCGACGGTTGGGGTCTGCACCGCCGCGGCCCTGCGGGCCGCTGTGCCGGTGTGAACACCGGCGTTCCCGGGCCTGCGCGCCATCTGCTCTGTCGAGGGCTCGGCCGTCCAGATTGTGGGTGCACGTCGGACCTGCGTTTACCCAGCAACTGGGCCGCGCGACCTTGTCTAGGGGCTGCTAAAACCGGAACAAACGGGTGAACTTGACGACGAGCGTCCGGTCGCTGAGCCCCGCCAACCCGTCATCCCCGTCGCGGTTCGTGCTGAAGACGACAAAGAGATCGCTGCCCGGTGAATACTCCCAGCGGAAACGCACGTTCGCGGAAAGTAGCTGCGCCGCCGAGTTGTACTGGACGAGCGCACCCAGGAAACTCCGGGGCGAGACGGTGTAGCTGGCGCGGAGCCGGCTGACCTGCGCCCGTACCTCGCCGCCGGGCACCTCGATCCAGTTGAGGCTGATGTTCGGCTCGATGGAAAAGCGCTGGTTCATCTCGGCGCGTCCCCAATAACTCACCTGTTGCCGGGTGCCCCCGAAGAAGTCACCGAACTCGTAGCGGAACATGCCCGAGAAGGAGCGATGGGATCCCATCCGCACCCTTACCCCGGTCCGGGAGAACCGATAGTTGCCGGCGGGGATTCCAACGTCACTCGAGAGGTCGAAACCCTCGAGGAGCCGCTCTTCGGTCACGCTGTGGTCGAACATGAGGCGATCGCTGCTCTCGAAGACGATTCGCGCGTCGACCTGGTACTCGCGGGTCTCCATCTCACCGTCGGGGCGGTCGTAGTTCTTCGCGCCGGCCTTGAACTCGAACTGGCGGATGGCCTTGATGCCGCGGGGGCGCGGCGAGAACTGGAGGCTTCCGGCGTTCTTCGTGAAATCCCGGCGGCGGACGAAGCCCATCCCCGGGTTGAAGTCCTCACCGAGATAGAGACGCTCGGCAGTGACATCGATCAGATCGGTGTCGTAGCGGAACTGGCCCATATAGGTGGCGGCCTGGTGCCCGTTCTCGACTCCGGGCTCGGTCGTCGCCATGTAGAAGGTGTTGATGCGGATGTTGTCGGTCGGGGCGAAGTTGCCGTCCACCCCGTAGAGCGAATTCGCCCCGGAGCCGCCGGCGCCGACGTTCCGGTGGGTGGCGATCACCCCGATGTTGGAGCGCGAAAGGATGTCCCGCTTCACCCGGACGGCGCTGAAGTTCGTGCTCTCCACATCAAGGCCGCCCACTTCCCCGGTCTGGATGTTCATGAGGCCCATCGTGTAGGCGCCGGTGCGGCCGTGAAGCCGGCCGCCCCCGAGAATCGGAACCGCGCTGCCGCCCGAGATGCCGATCGTCCGGCTGAAGAACGGGATGGGAGCGTCGGAGCCGCCTCCGAAGCCGCGCGACTGCCGGCCGCCAAAGTCGAAGACCCCCTGGCCCTCGAGGAAGAACTCGCGCTTTTCCGGGTAGAACAGGCTGAAGCGGCTCAGGTTGACCTGGCTCTCGTCGTCTTCGACCTGCGCGAAGTCGGTGTTCCAGGTCACGTCGGCGGTGAGCCCGTCGGTGACGCCGAACTTGAAGTCGCCGCCGATGTCGCCCGACCAGTCGTTAAGCACGTCGTTCAGGGGAACGTGGCTCTGCGAGCCGATCGCGTACGGCTTCAGTTCCATCCGCCTGGATCCGGCGGGCGCCTCGAGACCGACGAGCGTCGCGGCGTTGGAGAGCCGCAGCAGTCCGTTCCGGCTGTACGACTGGGGCGTCGGAGTAAAGAACACCTGTTCGTTGCGGTGCTTGATGAGGCGGCGGAAGTTGATCCCCCAGAGCTGGGGTCCGCCGGCCGCGTAGCGGAGCGAGCGGAACGGGATCCGGATCTCCACCGTCCACCCGTCCTCCAGCTGGCGAGTCTTCACCCACCACACGGTGTTCCAATCGCTGTTCGTGTTCCGCTCGTCGGTCACCTGGCCATCGAACAGGGCGCCGAGGGAGTTCGTGTGGAACAAGAAGCCGTTCCGCCGGTCATAGAAGGTGTCGAGGATGACCGAGAAGCTGTCGTTCCAGCCGACGTTTCGGTGGTCCCGACGCATCTCGCCGGCCGTCAGCCGCTCCGGGTGGTCCTCTTCCAGCTCGGCGGCGATGTAGAGGCTGTCCGCGTCGTAGAGCACCCAGACGCGCGTGGACTCCGACACCGGAGCACCCTCGTCGGGTTCCTGCTGCAGGAATCCTTCTGCCGCCGGGACCTGGTCGTACACCGGGTCATCGAGCACCCCGTCCACGGTGAGCGGCTCGGCGAGCCGGAACGCGCGGAGCGTTACCCGGCCGCCGGCGTCGCGGCTAACCGCTTCTCCCGCCGCGGGAGCGGGCGGGCCGAGGATCCGCTCGGCCATCGCCGAGCTGACGGGCGCCTGCTGCGGTTCGGCGAGCCGACCCGCGCCGCGGGGCGAAAGGGCAAGGTCATCCTGATCGTCCTGATCGTCCTGCGTGTCCTGAGTGTTCTGGACCCGCCGGTCCGAGGGGTGCGGGGCGGGTTCCGCCGGCGTGCGTTCGGCGCCCGCGGCAACGAGTGAACCGCCAGCCAGCAGGAAGAAAAACCCCGCAGCGGAGGCTCGCCACGCCTTGCGGGCACTCGAGGAAAAGCGAATCACGGGAGCCGACGATCAGACAATTGGAATTCGAAGACCAACGAACAGACTACCGGAAAGGTTCCGTCCATTCCGAGCGTCCTCCGGGGGTAGCGGAGATCCTGGGCTCGCCGCAAAACGAGCCCTTCTCCCGAACGAGGCGTGACGCGGAACCGGGGAGAGACGTGGGGGAGGGGCGGCGGAACCCGGGAGCCGGTCCGAAGTCCCTTTCAGAAGCGGAACAGGCGGGTGAACTTGACGACGAGCGTCCGGTCGCTGAGCCCGGAGAGCCCGTCATCCCCGTCGCGGTTCGTGCTGAAGACCACGAACAGGTCGCTACCGGGCGAGTATTCCCAGCGGAAACGGACGTTCGCGGACATCAGTTGCGCCGCCGAGTTGTACTGGACGAGCGCGCCCAGGAAGCTGCGGGGCGAGACGGTGTACGTCGCGCGGAGATAGCTCACGGTCGCCCGCACGTCACCCTGGGGGACGGTGATCCAGTTCAGGCTGACGTTCGGCTCGACGGAAAAGCGCTGGGTGAGCTCGGCGCGTCCCATGTAACTCACTTCCTGCCGGCTCCCCCCGAAGAAATCGCCGAACTCGTAACGCAAAAAGCCCGATAACGGGCGGTGGGATCCCATTCTCAACCGTACCCCGGTGCGGGCGAAACGGTAGTTGCCGGCGGGCACTCCGACCTCGCTGGAGAGGTCGAACCCCCCGAGCAGACGCTCTTCGGTCACGGTGTGGTCGAGGAAGATGCGGTCGCTGCTCTCCAGAACGGCCCTCGCCTCGAACTTGTATTCCCGCGTCTCCATCTCGCCGTCGGGACGGTCGTAGTTGTTCGCGTCCACCTTGAACTCGAACTGGCGGATCGCCTTGATGCCGCGGGGGCGCGGCGAGAACTGGAACGAAGCGCCGTTCTTCGTGAAGTCGCTCCGGCGGAGGAAACCCATCCCGGGATTGAAGTCCTCGCCGAGGTAGAGGCGTTCGGCGGTGACATCGATCAGGTCGGTGTCGTAGCGGAACTGGCCCAGGTAGCTGGCAGCCTGATGGCCGGTGTCCACCCCGGGCTCGCTGGTCGCCATGTAGAAGGTGTTGATCCGGATGTGATCGGTCGGGTTGAAGACTCCGTCCACGCCGTAGAGCGAGTTGGAACCGGTGCCGGCGGCGTTCAGGCTCCGATGGGTGGCGATCACCCCGATGTTGGAGCGCGAGAAGATGTCCCGCTTCATCCGGAAGGCGCTGAAGTTCGTGGACTCCACGTCGAGGCCGGGCACGTCGCCGGCCTGGATGTTCATGAGCCCCATCTGGTAGGCGCCGGCGCGGCCGTGGAGGCGGGCGCCCCCGAGAATCGGCACCGCGCTGCCGCCCGAGATGCCGATCGACCGGCTGAAGAACGGGATGGGAGCATCGTTGGAGCCGCCTCCGAAGGCGCGGGCGCGGGTTTGCCGGCCGCCGAAGTCGAAGACCCCCTGCCCCTCGAGGAAGAACTCGCGCTTTTCCGGGAAGAAGAGACTGAAGCGGCTCAGGTTGATCTGGGTCTCGTCGTCCTCGACCTGCGCGAAGTCGGTATTCCAGGTGATGTCGGCGGTAAGCCCGTCGGTGACGCCGAACTTGAAGTCGGCGCCGATATCGCCGGACCACTCGTTGTCGATGTCCCGCAGGGGAACGTGGCTCTGGGATCCGATCGCGTACGGCTTCAGTTCCATTCTTCGCGAGCCGGGGGGCGCCTCGAGGCCAACGAGCGTCGCCGCGTTGGAGAGACGGGTCAATCCGTCGCGGCTGTAGGCCTGGGGCGTCGGGGTGAAGAAGGCCTGTTCGTTTCGGTGCTTGATGCGGCGGCGGAAGTTGATCCCCCAGAGCTGGGCGCCGCCGGCCGCATAACGCAGCGAGCGGAACGGGATTCGGATCTCCACGGTGTACCTGTCGTCGAGAAGGTGGCTCTTCACCCACCAGACCGTGTTCCAGTCGGCGTTTACGTTTCGTTCGTCGGTCACCTGCGCGTCGAACAGGGCGCCCAGCACGTTCGTGTGGAAGAGGACGCCGTTCCGGCGGTCGTAGAAGGTGTCGATGATGACCGAGAAGCTGTCGCCCCAGTCGATGTTCCGCGCGTCGCGGCGCATCTCGTTGGCCATCAGGCGCTCCGGATGGTCTTCTTCGAGTTCGGCGGCGATGTAGAGGCTGTCCGTGTCGTAGAGCACCCAGATGCGGGTGCCCTCCGAGGCGGCCGCACCTTCGTCGGGCTCTTGCTGGACAAACCCCTCGGCTGCGGGCACCTGGTCGTAGACCGGGTCGTCGAGGATCCCGTCCACGGTGAGCGGCTCGGCGAGCCGGAAGGCGCGGAGGGTTACCCGGCCGTCGGCGTCACGGCTGACGGCTTCTCCCGCCGCGGGGGCGGGCGGCCCGAGAATGCGGCTTTCCATCGTCGAGTCAAGCGCCTGCTGGCTGTCGGCGAGCCTGCCGGAACCACGGGAAGACAGCCCGAGGTCGTCCTGATCATCCTGAACCCGGCGGTCCGTGGGTGGAGTAGCCGAGCCGTCCTGGGCGGCGGTCGCGCTGCCGGCGCCCAGGAACGCGCCGACCAGCAACAAAACGGCCGCCTCGACGGTCCTCCAGAACACCTTGTGGATCAGCGAATGACGGTGCATGACCTCCAGCGTCCCAGTCTCCAGAATTGAAGATGAACGAGCAGTGTACCGGGAAGGTTCCGTCCATTCCCAACGCGACCGGGGGTGGAATTCCGGTCGGCACGGCGACCGGGACGGCCGGGGAGCGCCGGTGTTCACACCGGCACCGCGGCGCGGAGCGCCGCGAATCGCGCAGAGCTGCTGACTCAGGATCGCGGGGACGGCTTGGAGCGCCGGCCTCTGGCCGGCATCGCGCGGGAGCGCGAAATCAGCGCTGATGACGCTAGGCCGCGCCGAGTTGGTGCCGCGGCTCGGTCACGACGGACGGAGTCGGCAGGACAATCAGTGGTGCGTCGTTCGTATTCGAACCGAAACGGCGTCGCCCCTACGCAATCCGGTCCTCGGGCGCCGGAGGCTGCCCGCCGTCGCGCTGCAGCAGCCGGCGCGCCGCCTCGATGTCCGCCCCGGTCGCGCGGTCGTTGAAGAACTCGGCGGTCTTCAGGGCGGAGAGTTTCTCCGCCACCGCCGTCGTCACAAACTGGTTGATGCTCGTGCCGTCGGCCCGGCTCACCTCGGCAACGGCCGCCTTCAGCGACGCCGGCCGGGGAGCTGGTCACCGGAGGCAAGCGCACAGTCCCCACCTTCGACCAAGCCGCCGAGAAGGTCATCGCGATGCACCGGACCGGATGGAAGGACGGCGGACGCTCCGAGAAGTTGTGGCGGGCGACGCTGCGAGACCACGCGATGCCGAGGTTGCGCGGGAGACCGGTGGACCGGATCCACACGGCGGACGTGATGGCGGTATTGCTTCCCATCTGGAACGAGAAGCGGGCCACGGCCCGGCAGGTGCGGCACCGGATCGCCGCGGTGATGCGGTGGGCGGTGGCGCAGGGCTACCGGGAGGACAACCCGGCCGGGGAGGCCATCGGCGCGGCGCGGCCCCGGAACGAGGTCCGGCCGCAGCATCACCGGGCGCTTCCCTATGCGGAGGTTGCCGGGGCCATCGCTACGGTGCGCGGGTCCGGGGCTTATCCCGCGACCGTGCTGGCGTTCGAGTTCCTGGTGCTGACGGCGTGCCGAGGCAGCGAGATGCGCGGCGCGCGGTGGAAGGAGATCGACATCGAGGCGCGGGAGTGGCGCATTCCGGCGGAACGGATGAAGATGGGCCGCGAGCACCGGGTTCCCCTCTCCGAGGGGGCGCTGGCGGTGCTGAGGGAGGCGCAGGCGCTCGCGGACGGCACGGGGCTGGTGTTCCCCTCGCCCCGGGGCCGGCGGCTCTCTGATGCGACGATCACGAAGATGGTCCGGGACCTCGGGATCCAAGCGGTGCCGCACGGGTTCCGGTCGAGCTTCCGGGACTGGGCGGCGGAGTGCACCGAGACGCCCAGGGAGGTCTGCGAGCTGGCACTGGCGCACGTGAACCGGGACCGCGTGGAGGCCGCCTACCGGCGCTCGGACCTGTTCGAGCGGCGACGGGCGCTCATGGAGGCGTGGAGCGCGTTTCTGGCGGATTAGGCACGGGCTTCTGATTCCGCCATCCCGGCCACCCGAACCGTTTCTGAGCACGATCCAGAAAGCCCGGAAGGATGGCGACGACGAGCCGCCAGCTGAGGCGGATTACCTCGCGCCGATAAGGACGGTGCACAGGTGATGCGCGAGCGGATCCCTAGACCCTTGGTAGCCTATGCGGGACGCGGAGCCGCCCGCTGCGGCTGGCGCACCGGGGCCCCACCGCAGCTCCGGGGATCGGACGCCGTCCTGCCAACCAGAAGGAAAACCCCACATGGTCCAAACGGTTTCGATTCTCGTTGCGCTTGCCCTGTTGCCGGTGCCCGCGGCGGCACAAGATCACCCCGCCGTTGCCGCCGCGCAAGCCGAGGTGCGGGCTACAAGGGCGCTGGTCGCTGCCGCTTCGATGGTGCGCTCTGTCGGTGTCTATACAGAGGCAATACACCGCGTTGCGGCGGAAAGGACCGTTAGTAGTTGTGATGAATTCCGGCGCGCGATATCGGTAGTAGTGGGGGGAAATTCGGGAAGAGCCGGAAGCGGTCCAGGCTACCGCGAAATCACGGACGAGGTCCTATCGGATGCGGTTCGCACCGGCAATGTCGGGGACCCGTTCATTGCCGCCTTGTTGGCCGTTTCGAAGGCGGCCGAGGCGGCCGTGGCAATCTTCTCCGTGGCCGAATCCCGGCCGGACGCCCAGGATTCTTCGAGCGGGTGTCCCGACCGCTCGTCAGCGATTGACGGTTTGGATTCCGCCACTGGCGTTGCTGATGCGGCAATGGTGGCACTTGACATAGCGATACAGACGGCGAACGCCGCTCGGAGGGAGGCGGAGGCGACGGCCGACGATCTGGCAAGGACGATGGCAAGCGCGGCTCGGAGGGAGGCGGAGGCGGCGCAAGTGAGGAATACCCACGGCTACTTTGTCAACGCCTTGGATCGCTACGCGGATGCGATGCTGAACCCCGCACTGCGTGCGGACGAATTCAACGGAATCTGGAACCGCAGCTCAAGGTGGACGGAGGCTGTAGCGGAAGGGACCGTAGCCGATCGCGCTGCATTCGAGAAACTACTTCTTGAACGCCTACTGAGCGCCGCAAGCAGCTGGCATTATGCGAGCGTAGGGGCTGCAGAGCATTGGTTGTCTCGATAATCTCATCGGCGACGTCTGGCGGTTGCCGCGCCCCTCTCTCGGCAGCGCGGCGGGCGGCCGCCGCTGCGTTCCGAGCCCCGCTGGCGGCGCTCCGCGCGCTGGAGGATTCCGGGCCAGGCGATCCTTTTTCGGCTGCGACCGTCGCCCCGGTTCAAGCGGTTAGTGCGCCTTCTGGGCTGATAGCCCCTCCCGCCCGGTCAGTGACCGGCAGGAGGGCGAATTGACTCCGAGAATCCTCCGCGCGTCCGCCGGGGCACGGCTGTTGCTCGCGCTGGCGCTCCCACTCGCGCTTTCCGGCTGTGGAGGCTCGGAGTTGCGAGCCGCGGAGCGCGTGCTGGAGACAGCAGCGCCATTGGAATACGCGGCCTGGAAGGCGGCGAACGAGGCACTGGAAATCGCCTCCCAGGCTGTGCCTGACAAGGAGCGGTTCTTGGCACGGCAGGGGGCCGACGCACTCGAGAGGGAGATGGCCGAGGCCGAAGACGAACTGAACGCGCGAATTCAGGCTGCAGTAGAACTCCGGAACGAGAAACTCCAAGTGGCACAGGCGGCGCAGCAAAACTACGTTCACACCTGGAATGAGAGGAAGGACGATCTTCGGTTCGAACGCTCCGGACATGGGATCGGGGTTGGGAACGCCGCCCGATTCGTAATCCGGGAGGCCGAGGCGGCTGCGAACAGGACTCGCAGGGAGTTCGAGGCGGCCGATGCCGATGCCGACAGAGTGACCGCTGCCGCGCAGGCCGAATTTGACGTCTTGGTCAGCGCAACTGAGGAGGCCTTTACGGCATCGCTCTCGCCAGCGATGCTGGCGTCCATCGCGGCTTCGGACGCGGCGGACGCGGCGGCGGCGAAGTTGGAGCAGGCGGCACCGGAAGCGTGGGCCGCTCTTCAGGCGCGCACCGAGCAACTTGCCGCTCCGCTAGATCCCGCAATTGTCCGGCGCGAAAGGCGCGAAACGATGGCGCTCGTGCTTCTGGTGGGCCTGCTCCTCTGCCCCGTGTTAGGCATCATTCCGGGCAGGATTGCCCGGAAAAAGGGGAGATCCTTCTGGGCTTGGTGGGCTTACGGTGGCCTATTGCCGCTCGGAATGTCGCTGATCTCTTCTTACGCGGCCTTGGTGCCATTCCCGCTAGCGCTGGTCCACGCGCTGAGTTTGAAAGCGGAGGCGTGCCCCTCCTGTGGGGCTTATTCAGGGGGCCAGTCGCTGGCCTGCCGCTCGTGTGGCGAGGCGTTGCCCTAAGGAGCGATTGTAGACTCCGCCGCCGAGGTTCCGATTTCGCACATGCCCGTTCCAAAATGCCCCGGCGCTCACTACCGACCGGAGGGAGTATGGCTCGAACTCAAGAGCACCAAATCAGGCTTGCGCTACAGCACCCTTCTTACGCCTGACGCGGCGGAACGCGTAGCGCGAGACCTGTGCCGAGAGGCCGAAGAGCACCGCCGCAAGCATCCGGGCGGGCCCCCGGCACCGCCAGCCGCAAAGGAATGTTCTGCATAACTCTCGACCAATACCACCGAAGACGATCACCGGAGCATCAGAGCCGGCAGGCCACTTGAGCGTAAGCCAGCCTACACAGTGTGTCCACACTGTGCTCTGGCGAGGGGATGCTGCGCCCCCCTTCGAACCCCCGGCCTCTCGCGCCGCTGCCGGAGCAACGGACGGACGGGGGCTCTGCCCCCGGACCCCCGCACCGGTGCGCTCCTGGCGGAGCGGCGCACCGTTGTGGTCGGCGCCCGCATCACGCGGGCGGACCAGGACGCCTTCGGCGAGGCGCAGGCCCACTGGCTCCAAAATGCCTTGGAGCCGGGCCACGAGGTCCTGAGCGCCTCGGTGAGCGGTGGCTCGATGCCTGTGTCGGCAGCGAGGACCACGCGGCGGCCGGAGACGTCGCCGGCCGCCTCCTTCACCCGCCGCGCAGGCGGGTTCGTAGCCTTCCCGCAGGGATCGATCGCGCCGCAGGCGCGGGCTGGGAGCGACCCCGGACCCGTAGCAGAAGGGCTTGCATAAGTCCGGACTCCGGGGCTGTAGATCGTACGATCGGAGGGGGGTCGCTCCCAGCCCCACTCTCCGCGCAAAAGCGGAGAGTCCGGTTTGGGAGGATGCGAGCGAACGTAGTGCTGCCAACGGGATTCGTGAAACACGGTAGCGAGAACGGGGTAGCGAAAGTAGTAGCGGAAGGGGGTGTTGACTTCCGCTACTGCAATATTGGCCCCGAGGGTGGCCCCACGGAGGACGGATTCCTGGCGGGAGCCGACGCGACAGACGCGGCGCACTCGTAGCGGACCTAGGAAGTCCAGCGTACCGCTCTTCAGCGCGTTGGGGCGCGCAGGCGAACCACGGACGATTAGGGGCGGTAGGACTAGTCAAAGGGCCCGCGGGAACCGGGCCACGATTTCGATTCCGCAGGTAGGATTCCTGCCACTTGGGCTGTAGCCATAGCCCACCTTCCCCTCGGAGGCCCCATGACCCATCCAGATACTCAGAGCCGTTGCCCCGGTGCTTTGACGCTGCGCTTCACGGTGCACGTGTGGCGGCAGACGGGAGATTTCTGGGCGGCCACGTGTGATGCGGCCGATCTAGACAAAAACCATCCTCTCATGGGTGATCTCTTCCAAGCTGTCGTAGCCCATTTCAAGGAAATCTCGGAGGGCAATGGGGTCTTGGTCGAACTCGATTTCGCCGGCGCCCCCGAAGAGGGAGAAGTGCCCGAAGAAGACTGAACCGCCAGCCGGCGGTGAGGTCACCTGGTCAAAGATGACCAGTGCGACTTCACACTGTGTGGAGTGCGCCTCTGGGAGCGGACAGGTTCGGTCGTCCAATTGACAGGGCGGGCCGTGAACCAGATCCGTCGGCGGTTCTCCGGCAAAGCGGAATCCGGTAGCACCGCGAACGACCACTCTCCGGACTCGAACCCGTCCTGGCCGGACTCCACGATGGCGGGTGCGGCACTATGAAATCGGCCGCGCCCTGAAACCGCCCGAGTGCCCTCAGGCCCTCGGGAGAGACGGGCTATTCCTTATCCCGCCTTGGGAAAGATGCACCGTAGCGCATCCACGTCCTCAAAGCTGACGCCAACATCCTCCTCGTCCACGTACACGCCACTGAGACGGTTGGACATGAACACGCCAGAGTCGTATTGCCCCGGGGATCGCCAGTTTTCTGGGTGATGCTCGAAACCGAAAAGGTGGAAGAGTTCGTGCGAGACGGTTCCCGCGCCGAAATCCAAGTCAGTGCCCTCGCTCGCCCAAATGCCACATCTTCGCTTCGCACGCGCTGGTCCCTCCGGGCCAGGCACCACCATCGCGAAGATCTTTCTCGGCTGGCGCCAGTCACAGTCGCTATTGAAGTCAACCAACGGATCGGTGGACCAGCCTCCGACTTCAAGGATCGAATAGCCGATCTGGTCTTTGATCCGGTCCGATAGCCGTTCCGCCGCTTCCAATACACGCTCTGCATCCGCCCGCTCAGCCTCGGGCAGCCCCACAAGGCTGAAATAGAAGAGGAACGGGGTACCGTCCCACTCTTCGATCAAAATGGCTTGGCCACCTCGGGCGCGTTCCAGTTCGTCCGTGCATCTCCTCAGGCGTGGCATCCCGTCCACCGGGTGAGAACCGAGATCCAACCCAGGCTCGGCAAACCCATCATCGGATTCGGTGGGTGTGACGGAGTAGATCTCGACCTCGACCTCCACGCCTGCCTCGTTCAGAAGAGCCCCTCCGGTGAAGTCAAAGGCGTCCACCCCGATGCTGAACCCGTCGTTGTCAATGTCATCCGCACGAACTAGATAATCGAACCGTGGCAGGTAGTCTCCCCGAACACGGTGTTCGGGAGTGGAGTAGCGATGTCCCAGTTCGTACGGTGAGAAGTCGGCATGGCGAATCGCCTCCCCGATCTTGATTGCCAGCCGGGGCGAGCCGTTCACCCTGACCGGTTCCTCGAACTCCGCAATCAGCCGAATCCACATGCCCTCGGTGTAGTTGCCTGAATAGGGGCTTGGGACCGAGTAGACCGACACCCAGGCTTGGAGGACAGGCGCCGGTGGTGCGACGGGCTCGGGGGAGGGAGCAGTGGGCGTAGCTGGAGGTGTGACGGGCGCGCCGTCTGTCCCTGTGCCGCAGCCCGCTAGCAGAAGGACGGCGGCGGTGCGAGCCCATGCGGTCACCGGTTGCTGATGCAATCGAGTGTACCGCGTTCGCCGGTTCGGTCCTGCCGGCAGCCCCTTCATTGCCGCGCGGGACACCAGCACCGTTGTGGTCGCCTGCCGCGTCACGCGGGCGGACCAGCCGGTGGTGGACAGACCGTTCGACCCATTCCATACTCCCGGTGTGCCGTTTCGTGCGCGTTCTTTGCACATTGGATCGTCCGTCCGGGAGGCGTATGTTGGGATTGATGTGTCGGTATCCCGGAACAAACGCGTACCGGTGTCGGCATGCGTTCGTGAGCACAACCGCCTAGTTCCGCTAGAGCTTCGAGACCTGAAATCACCACTCGGCCCTGGTAACGCCGCGATCCTGTGGGAGAAAGAAACGGCCCAATTTGCCAAGCAGACGGCAGAATTCCTTGCGGAGGTTGCGCAGTGCCGGAAGCTTGAAATCGTTCGAATCGCGATTGATGCACCGCGGGATTATCGGTCGGAGGATCGCGGGCTGAGGGAGTCGGAGGAAGAACTACGTAAGCACGGCATTGCTTTCTTCGTTACGCCCTCTCGCACTGAGTTCAAAGAGATCCGACGGAGAGCCAGGGAGCATCTGTGTAAAGGAGGAGAAACGAGCTATCTGCCTAGTGCGAACCGACTCTGGATGCTCGCGGGATTTCAGATCTGGCGAGCACTGACGGCTGCCTTCGCTGAGACCGAGTTTCTTGAGACGCATCCACATGCCATTTCTGTTCGGCTCAAAGCAGCTAAGCCCAAGAAATCTTCGGCAGCTGGCTTCCAGAGTCGATTGAATGCCGTGTGTCGGTTGACAGGGTGGGAATCCACCGATGATCTAAAGCACCGTCTCCAGAAACAGGGTTACGGCTCCAGCCATGACAAACTGGATGCCTTCCTGAGCGCGTGGGTCGCGAGTCTTGCTAGAGATGAGCGTGAGGCGCTTGGGCAACTGCCCAACGACGCGATCTGGGTACCCCGATCAGCAGTGGGTTAAGGGTCGGTTTCAACTCACACGGCGGATCCAAAGTAGTCCCTCGTTTCCGTCCCGCCTTGGCCGATTGGTCCACTTCGTCTTCTGTCTCTGGAAGACGCCGACCCGGGGTTCGCGTTGGAAGCCCTTCGGGTGTTCCCAGTCGGCCAGAAGCGCCTTCGCGGCCCTGTCGGGCAGCCTTTCGAAGGTGATCTGCGTTCCTGCGGCTACTCCCTTCGACCCAGACGCGCCCGCCCATCGCGGCTGTGATGCCAGACGTGATATTCGGTTTTCGAGATAACTTGTAATCGCAAGATAAATCAACGGTTTAGGATGCTGTCACAGCGGACCGGCGCGAAGCGCCGGGCGGTCCGGAAAGGGGGCGCTCCGATCGAGTCTCTCTTCACCTCGCTACGAGAAACCGATCTACGCGCCCCCTTTCCGGACCGCTCAGTGCGCGGTGCAGGATTTGAACCTGCGACCACCTGCGTGTAAGGCAGGCGCTCTCCCACTGAGCTAACCGCGCATGTCCGAACGGGCGCCCGACATTGTCGCAGTAAGCCGGAACCTCGGAGCCGCAATATCCGTTAGTGAGGGACATGAAGCGCAAGTCCCTGATTTGGCTGGTCGGCGCCACCGTCCTTGGAATAGCCGGGCTGGGTGCCTTCGTCCTCCCGTCCCTGACCGAGGTCAGCGAGGCCCGCGAGATCGATACCGCCGCTGAAGAAGCGGCCCGGACGCCGGTGAGCGTCGCCGAAGCCCGGCTCGGCCCGGTGACCCTCCATCTCGCCACCACCTCGGCGGTCGAGGCCGAACGCACCGCGCAGGTGTTCTCCGAGACCTCCGGAGTCCTCACCGAGATCCGGGTCCGCGAGGGCGATTCGGTCGCCGCCGGTGACGTGCTGGCCCGGGTGGACGCCCGCGAGCGCCGGCTCGCGTTCCAGCAGGCCGATCTCCGGCTCTCGCGGGCCGATGCGGAACTCTCGAGGCAGAAGCGGGCGTTCGAACAGGACCTGGTCTCCGAGTGGGACTACGAGAAGGCGCGCTTCGATCGCGACCTCGCCGCCTCGGAACTGGAAACCGCTCGGCTGGAGCTGGAACGGACCGAGATCCGCGCTCCCTTCGCGGGCAAGGTCACCGAGCTCCTGCTGGTCGAGGGCGGCCGGCTCGAGCCCGCGCAGCACCTGCTGACGCTGGCCGACTTCGACACTCTGGTGGCGCGGCTCTATGTCCCGGAGCGGGACGTGATCGGTCTGGCGCCGGGTCTGCCGGCGGTGGTCCGGCGGGAGTCGGACGCGAGCGGGAGCGGCCTGGTGGGACGGGTCCGGGAGGTCAGCCCGGTGGTGGACCGCAACACCGGCACCGTGAAGGTGACCGTCGCGCTTCCGCGCCCGGCGGGGGCGGTCATCCGTCCCGGCTCCTTCGCCCGCGTGGTCATCGAGACCGGCCGGCGTGAGAACGCAGTGCTGGTTCCGAAGCGGGCGATCATCCAGAGCGAGGGCGGCGCCCACGTCTTCGTGGTCGAGGACGGCCGCGCGGTGCGGCGCGAAGTGACCGTAGGGATCGAGATGGAGAGCCCCGAGGGGGCGCTCATCGAACTGCTGGACGGGCTCGAGGCGGGAGCGCGCGTGGTGGTTGCCGGCCACGGCGCGCTGACCCCGGGCGACTTGGTCCAAATCCTGAACGGCAACTGATTCACCGGACGGATTCCGGACTGCCAACCCCGTGAAATCAGCCCCGTGAAATCCCTGATCACTTCCTGCATCCGGCGGCCGGTGACCGTCGCCATGTTCACCGTGGCCACCTGCGTGTTCGGGTTCGTGGCCCTCGGCCGGCTGCCGGTCAATCTGCTGCCGGAGATCTCCTATCCCACCCTGACGGTCGAGACCCGAATGGCGGGCGCGGCGCCCATCGAGGTCGAAACGCTGGTCACGCGCCCCATCGAGGAGGCCGGTTCTACGGGGAGGACTCCGAAAGGCTCGCTGAGTTCGCGAAGCGCGCCGAGACGCGGATAGCGGGCGTCGGGGGCGTCGCCGATATCCGGAGCACCGAGGACACTCCCCGGAAGGAAGTCGTGGTGCGGCCGCGGGTCGAGGAGGCCGCCCGCCTCGGCATCACCCCGCAGGACCTCGCCGAGATCTTCGGCTTCACGCTCGGGGGGCGGCCGCTCCGGCGTTTCCAGACCGAGGACCGGGAGGCCGAGGTGCTCCTCACGATGTCCCAAAAGGACGTCTCCCGGGTGGAGGACCTTGAAAACTTCACGCTGATGTCCGACGGCGGCGTCCCGATCCTGCTCGGCGATCTGGCCGACTTCGAGATCGTGGAACGCAGCCGGGCGATCCGGCGGGTGGACCGGAAGGCGGTGGCGACGCTCCGCGCCGCCTACGAGGGCGAGGAGTGGGACGACGCCCGCGCCGCGATCGAGGAGGAACTGGACGCCATGGCCCTCCCCGCGGGCTATTCGTGGTCCTTCGGGGACCGGATCACCCGGCAGGACACCGATCTCCAGACCATGGCGGTGAACTACCTGCTCGCGCTGCTCCTGATCTACATCGTGATGGCCGCCCAGTTCGAATCGCTGATCCACCCCCTCGCGATCCTGATTTCGATCCCGTACGCGCTCTGGGGCGCGAGCTGGACGCTGCTCTTCACGGACAGCCCCTTCAACCTCATGGCTCAGATCGGGATGCTCATCCTGATGGGGATCGTGGTCAAGAACGGGATCGTGCTGATCGACCACGTGAACAAGCTGCGCCGCGAAGGCATGGACCGCAGCGAGGCGCTGCTCGTCGGCGGACGCGACCGGCTGCGGCCGATCCTGATGACCGCCGGCGCCACCATGCTCGCCCTCTTCCCGATGGCGGTCGGACGGACCGGGCTCGACGGTCTCTACTACTTCCCGCTGGCGCGGGCGGTGATCGGCGGACTCGCCGCCTCCACCGTCCTCACCCTGGTGATCCTCCCGTTCTTCTACACCCTGCTCGACGATCTGGCGGCGCGGGCGCGCCGGGTGTGGCAACTGAGCGGGGAGAACACGGTCCGTGCGGCGCCGGCGACGGAACCAGTGACGGTCCTGTAACCCCGGGGAACGACGGCCGAGCAGCACGAAGGTGCCGGGTCGCAGTGACGGCATCGAGAACCGCGCGGCGTGTTGTCGACATGAATCGGGATGTTGGTTTCGGTCGCGACCAGACACGCGATGCAGTTGGCGCGTGAATGGCCGCCGGGAGCACAATGCTACCGGCGGCCGAGGGTTCTACTATGGATTTATCGGGTATACGTTGACCCACTGGTAGACGTTGCCGTTCCCGTCGTCGTAGTTCGGGCTGTAGGCCTCGTCGTTGGGGTCGTACTTGGGATCGTCTGGATCGTAGCTCGAATTCCACGGATCCTCTCTCTCCTTGCACACACCCGCTGCCACGCCGCAAATGCTGTTCCCGCCTCCCACCAAGGTCACCTCCGAAGCGCCACGTGCGCCGACTTCCGTCGTGAACCATCGGAAGTTGCTGATATGGGTGTCGTGGAACTGACCGCAGTACGGATCCCCGATCATCGGGAACAGCGTCCCGTTCTCCCACCCACTGTCGGGGGTGCAGACATAGGCGATAGGAGGTGCGTATCTCGCCACATTCACGTTCACGGTCCGCTCCTGACCACCGGTGATGCGTTCAGCGACAGTCACGGTCACGGTGTACTGGCCCGGCGAGAGCCCAGCGGCGTCCCAGGTAGTCTGGTTAGTGCGTACACCGCCGTTGAAGCTACCGTTGGCTGCCCTCCAGATGTACGTCAGCGGATCATCGTTGGGATCGGATGCGTCGATACTGAGATCGACAAGGTGCCCCTGTCCGCCCGGAGCGTCGAGCGTTGCTGTGCAGACGGCGGGGTTGTCTCCCTGCGGTGTCACCCTGGGAGTGCAGGCGATCTCGCTCACCACCGGCGGCAGATCCCTCTCCTTCACGATGATGGTGACCTGGGTGGAGTTGAAGGCGTAGTCGTAGCCATTGGGTCGCGCAGCGGCGGTCACGACTCCTTGATCACCAGTCGTGAGTCCCGTGCTCGACCAGGTCAGAAGATGGTTCGCTCTGCTTGTGGTAGAGGTTGGATGTGAGGAGCTGATGGCGTGCTCTCCACCCCTCACATCCCACTCGACAGTGTAGAGCAGTGAGGAAACCGTGGTCCCGTTAGGTCTTGTGACCGTCAAGGTGACCTCGACGTCCGCGCCGTCAATCGAATCACAAGATCCCATCCGGGGGGGGTCGTTCGGACGGGGCGAGCTGTCCGTGGGGAGCGGCTCCCCGTTGTCGCACGAAAGATGCGGACGCAGGTCCGGTGGGGGAGTGGGTTCGATCACGTCGAAGGTGAGTGTGTTTGAACCAGCGGCGTCTCCCTTATTGTCGCTCCAATGTTCTGGTATCGGGAAGAAACCGCCAACCCCCTGCACATAGATCTGATATCTGGCCCCGATCGTCACGCTGCCTGGAGAAGACGGAGCCTTCCACGTGAGGATCTCACTATCGCCGTTCACGAAGCGTCCTGGAGTACCAGATCCAGACAGCTGCGATATACGCCAACCGCAGGTTCTCGCTGTCCTACCGACACTACATTCGATCTTGCCGTTTAGGCTGCCATTCACTTCTGCCGTAACATAGCCGGAGGGCAGCGGAAGCACGATGGCTCTGAGGCTCACGGTACTGCCAACCTCTACGCGGTCAGGGCACGGGCCTGGACGTTTCGGCAAAGACGAACTCGGTTCGAGGCAGATCAGAATGATGGGTGGATTGGCAGAACCGACGGTTCTGCCAGGTTGATGTACCACGAGCGCGCTCAAGGACGCCATCTCACCCGGCGGTACCGGCGGCCAGACCACATTCCCGACCCGCGCGGACGTTCCGTTATCATCGGGGTAAAGAATCACATCGACATAAACCGAACGTCCGGCAGGAACCCTCAGGGCGTATCGGTTATGAATGAGATCGATCCAATCGGGGCTAGCCGAAGGCACCGCGGCGGTTTTTACGACGGCCTCGTCGTCGGGTAGGTCTATGCTCCTGTTGCACGTGACCTCGACGGGCGTCTCGATGCTGGCGCCGACTGCGTCGACTGTGACCTCTTTACCGGCCTCCGAGGCCCAGCAGTTTATAGCTGTGGGCTCGTCGGCCCTGCCCCCGATGCCACCGCCGGCTCGGATCCTCTCAACGTCGTCGCCGCTGATATCAGACACATACAGCCCGGCCCGCCTCATGCTCAGAGGCCAGCTTGACCCTGAGGTGCTGAAGCTCATCCCACTGAGGTCAGTGTCGCTCAAGATGCGGATGAGCCCCGTGCCACTGTCCCGGCGCCAGACATTGGATCCTGACCGCACCCTGGCGTCCGGGAAGCTGTCCGGTTCCAGGTGTGTTCTCGCGGCGTTCCACGCCCACTTCACACTAGAGAAGTCGACCGTCCGGGTGTCTGGCTTTGCTGACTTCATGTTGTTGAGTTGGGCGGTTGCCAACCCGCCGTGCGCCTGTGCGTTCGTCGTCCCCATTGGGCTCGACGACATGCGTGTCGCTGGCGAACTCACTGCTGAGGGTCCTGTTGGAGACAGGACCCCACCGTCCTCGCCGTCACCCCCGCACCCTGCTGTGGACATCAACAGCGCTAGTGTTATTCCTGTTGTGATTCTCATTGTCATTCTTCCTTTCAATTGAGTTAAGGTTCGGGTTGTTGGTCATGCCGCCTGGTTCCTTGGGCCCTGGTTGCCGTGCCGGTGTTCCTTTCGGACTGCGCAGACCGGCGACTTGGAATTCGGAAACCGCCCTACAGATTACCGGAAAAATTAGGTAGCTTCGAACGCGTTCCGGAGGGTTCCGGACCAAGCTCCCGCCCGGGCTCCCGCCCGCCTCCGGCAGGCGCTGTCGAGCAAGGGAGCGCCTGCCACCCGCCCCCGCTACAGTCGTCAGCAGTGAGTGTCGCCGAACCCGTCATCGGGGCCTCCGACCACTACGCGCGGGCCGAGCTGGTCACCCTCGCGGTAGCAGACTCCGCTCCCGTCTTCCTCGATCGCCGGCGCGTCGAGCTGATCGACAAGGGCCTCCCGAAGGGTCTCCCGAGCGCGCCCTACCACCACGAGGCCTTGGAGCTGGACATCCGAGCGGCAACCGACCTCGTGAACCGGGTGAGGCGATCGGTAGCGGAACACGCGAGCGCGGCGATCTCGACGATGCTCGCGACCTTTCGGGCCCGGGTGCTGATCCTGCCCGCGAGTCCGTATGACAGCTTGCCCGACTCGCTCGAGGAGGTCCTGAGGTCACGTCCTTTAACAGCCTGTGGTGGAACCCGCGTGAGCGCCGAGGCTGGCCAGTCTCCCGGTGGGGGCGAGGCCCAGTTCTCCCGGTGGGGGTCCGGCTGACAAGGCGCGTGAGGGAGGAGCCCCCACCGGGAGAACTGGCCCGAGTGTATTTCGACCGAAACGCAACGATGAGCGGCGCGAAGCGACGCGGTCAGCCGGGATGGATCGCCGGCCGAGGCCCCACCGGGAGAACTGGGCCGCGTGGGTTTCATCACAGGCTGTTTGGCCGGGATGGATCGCCGGCCGAGCCCCCACCGGGAGAACTGGGCCGCGTGGGTTTCACCACCGGCTGTTAACCCTGGCCGCCGACGGGATGCTGTACCGCGAGTCCCTAGCCCAGGCGGCGGCCGAACGCGGCATTCGAACGCGGCATGCGAACGCGGCATCCGAACGCGGCATGGAGGTCCGGAGGTACCCGCGCCGGACGGACCCGGCGGTACTGGCGGCCGAGGCAATGGGGGTCGACGTATCCGAGGTCACCTCGCTCATCGCCCGGTTCGGCCGAGAGGCGGGAACGCCGTGGCGCAAGGACCACAAGACGGCTGCTGCTGCTGCCCTCAGCGTCCTCGGGCGTCAGATTCGTCGCTGACCCCAAGAGTCAGCTCAAGTAAGCGAGCTCCTGCCTGGCGAAACGGCTGGATCAGGACCGGCCGAACCGAAGCGGGACCGCTACTGCCCCTACGGAATACGGTCCTCGGGCGCCGGAGGCTGCCCACCGTCGCGCCGCAGCAGTCGGCGCGCGACCTCGATCTCCGCTCCGGCCGCGCGGTCGGTGAAGAACTCGGCGGTCTTCATGACGGACAGCTTCTCCGCCACCGCCGTCGCCACGAACTGGTTGATGCTCGTGCCGTCGGCCCGGCTCACCTCGGCAACGGCCGCCTTCAGCGACGCCGGCAGGCGCAGGGGATAGGTGCTGAGTTGCTTCTTCATGACGGGAGTCTCCTCAAGGCGTCCTGCGGCGAGAGCAGGGCGGTGCCAAAGCGTCCGGGCGCCTGACCGAAGTCCTGACGGTTGAAAGTGACCAGCGCGTCGGCCCCGCCGTTGATGGCGGCGTCCAGCACCATCTCATCCGCAGGATCGTGTAGCTGCGGCCGCCAGAGGTACCCGGTTTCAACCGGCTCCGCAACGGCGCACAGCGCTTTCACGATGGCTTCCACCTCGACCTCGCTCAGCCCGGACACGATCCTCTGCGCCGGATCGCGGCACACGGCCTCGTATTCCAGCACGAGCGCTACGGACAGCAGCAGCACGAACGCTCCACTCAGGGCGCGATCCGTCAACGCCGCCGACGCGCCTTTCGGACTGCGCAGACCGGCGACGATGATGTTGGTGTCAAGCACATATCGCATCATGTATGATGTCATATCTTATCAGATATCAGACGCCTGCGGCGCACCTGTGGGGTGTCAGCGGAGGGGGTGGACATTTCCGGGCCGGCGCGATCCTCCACCGGGTTTGGTGGGCTGCGGTTCTCCCAAAGACGTAAGAGTCGGTGTCTCTTGAAGGCGTTCCCGCTGTAGAGCGCCTTGAGGGATGCTCAGATGAACGCGTTTCGCACGCCTGCGGCGTGCGGTGCCGGTCTGAAGACCGGCGTTCCCTCTCCCATATTCCGGCTGGCGGAGTAGCGGTGGCGGAGCGCCAAGCAAGCGAAAAAACGAAATGGCGGCGAACCGGAGGTTCGCCGCCCGCATGACCGGGGGGAAAGTGTGAAAGGGGGGCACCCCCCTTTCACAAATTGACAGCGCAAAATCGAAACTCGCCGCAGTGCGCCGCAGGCGCGCAAGGGAGTTGCGATTCCCGAGCCAGGAGCGGTTGGGAGTCGGGTTCCCCGACCTCCAACCCTCCTGCTCCGGGGTCTCCGTGCGGCTCCCGCCGCACTTCGGAAGTCCGGCGCGAAGCGCCGGGCCGGCCCTGAGCGGGGTCTTGCCAAATCAGCCCCGTGGCACCGTGCACGAAACCGGACGGCGACCCCGCTCAGGGCCGGCGTGGTGCGCGGTGCAGGATTTGAACCTGCGACCACCTGCGTGTAAGGCAGGCGCTCTCCCGCTGAGCTAACCGCGCATTCCCGGCATTCTCGCAGTAACCGGGATGGCGGTCCATACGGTCCGGCCCGGTTCCGGGCGGATTCGGCGATGAAGAGTTTGGGGCGCGGCCGCGTAGTTCCCTAGTGAAAGCCCGAAGTCCGGAACCACCGGCCCGGGTGATCCGTTAGGAGAAGCCATGAAGCGAACACTGTTTGTCGTGCTGGCGGCAGCCGCGGTCCTGGGCGGCGCGGGCCTCGTCGTCCCCTTGCTGCTGTCCGGGACCGAAGCGAGCGAGGCGGGCGATATCACCGGGGGCGCCGAAGAGACCACCCGGACGCCGGTGAGCGTCGCCGAAGCCCGGCTCGGCCCGGTCACCCTCCATCTCGCGACCACCTCGGCGGTCGAGGCCGAACGCACCGCGCAGGTGTTCTCCGAGACCTCCGGAGTCCTCACCGAGATCCGGGTCCGCGAGGGCGATTCGGTCGCCGCCGGTGACGTGCTGGCCCGGGTGGACGCCCGCGAGCGCCGGCTCGCGTTCCAGCAGGCCGATCTCCGGCTCTCGCGGGCCGATGCGGAACTCTCGAGGCAGAAGCGGGCGTTCGAACAGGACCTGGTCTCCGAGTGGGACTACGAGAAGGCGCGCTTCGATCGCGACCTCGCCGCCTCGGAACTGGAAACCGCTCGGCTGGAGCTGGAACGGACCGAGATCCGCGCTCCCTTCGCGGGCAAGGTCACCGAGCTCCTGCTGGTCGAGGGCGGCCGGCTCGAGCCCGCGCAGCACCTGCTGACGCTGGCCGACTTCGACACTCTGGTGGCGCGGCTCTATGTCCCGGAGCGGGACGTGATCGGTCTGGCGCCGGGTCTGCCGGCGGTGGTCCGGCGGGAGTCGGACGCGAGCGGGAGCGGCCTGGTGGGACGGGTCCGGGAGGTCAGCCCGGTGGTGGACCGCAACACCGGCACCGTGAAGGTGACCGTCGCGCTTCCGCGCCCGGCGGGGGCGGTCATCCGTCCCGGCTCCTTCGCCCGCGTGGTCATCGAGACCGGCCGGCGTGAGAACGCAGTGCTGGTTCCGAAGCGGGCGATCATCCAGAGCGAGGGCGGCGCCCACGTCTTCGTGGTCGAGGACGGCCGCGCGGTGCGGCGCGAAGTGACCGTAGGGATCGAGATGGAGAGCCCCGAGGGGGCGCTCATCGAACTGCTGGACGGGCTCGAGGCGGGAGCGCGCGTGGTGGTTGCCGGCCACGGCGCGCTGACCCCGGGCGACTTGGTCCAAATCCTGAACGGCAACTGATTCACCGGACGGATTCCGGACTGCCAACCCCGTGAAATCAGCCCCGTGAAATCCCTGATCACTTCCTGCATCCGGCGGCCGGTGACCGTCGCCATGTTCACCGTGGCCACCTGCGTGTTCGGGTTCGTGGCCCTCGGCCGGCTGCCGGTCAATCTGCTGCCGGAGATCTCCTATCCCACCCTGACGGTCGAGACCCGAATGGCGGGCGCGGCGCCCATCGAGGTCGAAACGCTGGTCACGCGCCCCATCGAGGAGGCGGCCTCGGTCGTTCCCGGGCTCCGCCGGGTTACTTCCCGTTCCCGCGCCGGGGTGTCCGAGGTCACGCTGGAGTTCGTCTGGGACACGAACATGGACTTCGCCGGGCTCGACGTGCGGGAAAAGCTCGATGGCGTCCTCCTTCCGGAAGACGCCGAGCGGCCCCGGCTCCTGCGCTTCGACCCCGCGTCGGACGCCATCTTCCGGATCGGCGTCTCCGGGGGACTGCCGCTCTCCGGTATCCGGCAATGGACGGAAGAGGACCTCAAGAAGGACCTCGACGCGGTGGACGGGGTCGCCGCGGTCCGGATCGAGGGCGGCCTGGTCCGGGAGATCCAGGTGGATGTGGACGAGGGCCGGCTTGGCGCCTACGACATCACCGTCGCGGAGGTCCGGACGGCGCTGGCCGACAACAACGTGAACCTGGCCAGCGGCAGCGTGTACGAGGACGAGGCCCGTTATCTGGTCCGGACGCTGAACGAGCTGGACACGCTGGACCGCATTGACGCCGTGATCGTGAAGGACGCCAGCGGGCGCCTCGTGAGGCTCGCCGACGTGGCGGAGGTCCGTTCCGGGTTCAAGGATCAGGAAGTGATCCTGCGGCAGGGCGGCGCCGAGGGCGTCGAGGTCAGGATCTTCAAGGAGGGAGACGCGAACACGGTGCGGGTGGCCGAAGGCATCCGGGCCCAGCTCGAAGCGGTGGAGGACTCGGTTCCCGCCGGGGTGTCGCTGGCCGTCCTCTTCGACCAGTCGCAGTTCATCGAAGGCGCCATCTCGGAGGTGGTGCGCAACGCCTGGGAGGGGGGCCTGCTCGCCATCCTGGTGATCGCGCTGTTTCTCCGCGAACGGCGGGCGACGGCGGTGGTCGCGATGGCCATTCCCGTCTCGGTGATCGCCACCTTCTTCGTGATGCAGCAGATGGGGCTTTCGCTGAACATCATGTCGCTCGGCGGGCTCGCGCTCGGGGTGGGCATGCTGCTCGACGACTCCATCGTGGTGCTGGAGGCGATCCACCGCCGGCGCCACGGGGGCGAGCCCGGCCCCCACCGGGAGAACTGGCGGGATGCGGCGATCGCCGGCACGGTGGAGGTCGCGGGCCCGGTGATCGCCTCGACCCTGACCACCGTCGCGGTGTTCCTGCCCATCGTCTTCGTGGAAGGAGTCGCCGGACAGCTCTTCCACGACCAGGCGCTCACCGTCTCCATCTCCATCCTCGCCTCGCTGGGCTTCTCGCTGGCGCTCATCCCGGTCCTCGCCAGCCGGGGCGGAGCCGCTCCCGGTTCCACCGGGGAGGCCAAGGCGACGATCACCGTCCGGGCGCTGGGCGCGGTCCGCACGGGTTTTCGCAAGGTCGGGCGCGTAATCATCCTTCCGCTGCGGCCGCTGCTGTGGGCCTTTAGAGCGGCCGAGACCGCGGTCACGCGCGCCTATCCGCCGGTGCTGCGCGCCGCCCTCCGCCACCCGGTGACCGTCTTCGCGCTGGCGACCGGGCTCTTCGCCGGATCGCTCGCCGTCGGAAGAACCGCCATCGGCGTCGAACTCATTCCGGCGCTCTCCCAGGGCGAGTTCCACTTCGACGTCCACCTCCCGGAGGGATCCGCAGTGACCGCGACCGATGCGGTGGTGGACGGTGTGGGCACCGCCGCGCTCGACCTCCCGGGGGTGCTCCGGGTGACCACCGAAGCGGGCACCGCCGCCGGAGGCGGCTTCGCGGGCGGCTCGGGACGCGCCGAGCACCAGGGCCGGGTCCAGGTCGTCATGGCGGACCGGGGTGACAAGGAGGCCGAGGCGGCCGCGATCGAGAGGGTCCGGGCCGGTCTCGCGGAGCGGCCGGGGATCCGCTACGAGTTCGGCCGGCCGTCCTACTTCAGCGTCCGCCAGCCCGTCGAGGTCGAGGTCTTTTCCGAGGACCGCTCGCTGCTGGTGCCGAGCGCCCGCCGGGTGCAGGCGGCCGTCGCCGGGGTCCCCGGGCTCGCCGACGTGCGTTCGACCGCCGAGGCGGGGAGTCCGGAGATCCGGGTCCGATTCGCCGCCGATCGCCTGGCGAGCCTCGGACTCACGGTGGACCAGGCGTCCGAAGGGCTTCGCTCCAAGCTCCGCGGCGAGGTCGCCACCCGGCTCGACGAGGGCGACCGGCGGATCGACATCGTGGTGCGGGGCAGCGAGAACCTCCGCTCGCACACCGCCGCGGTGCCCGAACTCATCGTGTACTCCGAGGGAGCGCGCCCGGTGCCGCTCCGCGCGCTCGGGAACGCCGAGCTCAGCGAGGGACCGGCCGAACTCCGCCGGGTCGGCCAGCGCCCCGCGGTGGTGGTCTCGGGCAACCTCGACGGGGTGGACCTGGCCAGCGCCACCGAGGCCATCGAGACCGCCGTCGCCGGGCTGGGGCTCGCCCCGGGGGTCTCCACCCGCTTCGGGGGACAGAGCGAGGAGATGGAGCGTTCCTTCGCGAGCCTGGCGCTCGCCATCGGCCTCGCCATCTTTCTCGTCTACTTCGTGATGGCGAGCCAGTTCGAGTCGCTGCTGCATCCGTTCCTGATCCTCTTCACGATCCCGCTCGGGGCGATCGGGGTGGTCTGGGCGCTCCTGCTCTCGGGATCCACGATCAGCGTGATCGTGCTCATCGGGGTGGTCATGCTGGCCGGCATCGTGGTCAAAAACGCCATCGTGCTGGTGGACTGCATCAACCGGCTGCGGCGGGACGGGATGGCGAAGGCGGAGGCCATCGTCGCCGCCGGGGAGATCCGGCTGCGGCCGATCCTGATGACCACCCTCACGACGATCCTGGCGCTGGCCCCGATGGCGCTCGGACTCGGCGAAGGAGCCGAGATCCGGGGCCCGATGGCGATCACGGTCATCGGCGGACTGGCGGTCTCGACCCTGCTGACGCTGGTGGTGATTCCGACGGCGTACGCGGTGTTCGACCGGAAGAGGTTTGCGGAGTGAGTCGCGTCTTGCAGCGATGGAGAAGCGGGAGTTTCGCTGCCCTGCCGGGCAGCGATGCCGGTCGGAGACCGGCGCTTCTTTCTTGACGGAATGAGCCTTCCCCGCCTGGCCGTCAACCGGCCCGTCACCACCGCGATGGTGCTGCTGAGCCTATTGGTGCTCGGCGGCATCTCGTTTACCCGCATCCCGCTCACCTATCTGCCGGACGTGGACTTCCCCGGCGTCTTCGTAACCGTTCCGTATCCGAACGCGAGCCCCCGGCAGATCGAACGGGAGATCGTCCAGCCGCTCGAGGAGGCGCTCGCCACCATCCCCGGCGCCCGCCGAATCAACTCGACCGCCACCGCCGACCGCGCCGACCTCCAACTTGAGTTCACCTGGGGCGAAACGGTGGACGTGGCCCGCGCCAAGGTCTTCGAGGCCGTCGAAGACGCGCGCCGGGATCTTCCTTCCGACGTGAAGGAGATCTACGTCAACACCTTCTCGACGACGCAGATCCCGATCGTCGAGGCCCGCATCTCGGCGCCCGGAATGGACCTGTCCGCGAACTACGACCGCCTGGAACGGCGGATCGCCGACCCCATCCGCCGGGTTCCGGGGGTGGCCCGCGTGGACCTTGACGGCGTCGAGCCGCGGGAGGTGCGGATCAACCTGCGCCTCGACCGGCTCGCGGCCCACCGGGTGGACCTCGGCGAGGTCACCGAGCGCGTTTCCGGAATGAACCGCAACGTGTCGCTCGGACGCATCCGGGCGGACGGCGTGGTGACGCCGGTGCGCGGATTCGGTGCGCTGTCCGCGATCGACGAGATCGGCGGCCTGCCGCTGAACGACCGGGGTCTCACCGTTGCCGACGTCGCCGAGGTGACCTACCAGGAGCCGCCGATTCCCTTCGGACGGCATCTGGATGACGAGATCGCGATCGGGTTGACCGTCTACAAGAGCGCCGAGGCGAACACGGTCGAGGTGGCCACTGCGGTCACCGAGCTGATCGAGGCGGAGATCGCCGCCGATCCGGCGCTCAACGGCATCAACCTCTTCGTCTGGGAGGACCAGGCGGAGGAGATCACTTCGGGACTGTCGGGCATCCGGACCGAGGGACTGCTCGGCGCGCTCCTCGCAGTTTTGGTCCTGTTCTTGTTCCTCCGGCGGGTGGACACCACCTCGATCGTCAGCCTGACGATCCCGATGTCCATCATCGCGACCGCGATCGTCCTCTACTTCGCCGGCCGTTCGCTGAACGTGCTCTCGATGATGGGAATGATGCTGGGCATCGGTCTCCTGGTGGACGACGCCATCGTGGTCCTCGAGTCCGTGGTCCGGGAGCACGGCCGGGGCATCCCGGCGAAGCTGGCGGCCATCTCGGGCGCCCAGGCGGTCTCCGGGGCGGTGATCGCCTCTACGGTCACCACCGCGGTGGTGTTCCTCCCCGCGGTGGTGGGATCGAAGAACCAGATGTCCATCTGGCTCGGTGAGATCGGCCTCGCCATCTCGCTGACCATCTTCTGCTCCCTGTTCATCTCGCTCACCCTGATTCCGCTGGTGAGCTCGCGTCTCCTCGCCCGGAAGCCGTCGGTGGCGCCGCGCTGGACGGAGCGCCTCGGCGATCTCTACCAGCGAGTCCTGCGGTTCACCCTGCGCCGCCGCTGGGTCACCGCGGGAATCGCGGTCGCCTTCCTGGCCACCGCGATCCTGCCCTTCTTCCTCGGCCTCTCCACCGCGATGTTCTCCGGGCTCAACCGGAACCGGATCTTCCTCGCCTACGAGTTCTCGGACTTCCACTACAAAGAGGACTCCCGGATCGCGGTGTTGGCCGTCGAACGCGAACTCGCCGGACTCCGGGAGGAGCTCGGGATCGAGTCGGTGTACAGCTTCTTCGCCGAGAACGAGGCGCAGACCGTGATCTCGTTCGGGAAGGAGCACATCTCGGACGCCGAGGGGAAGAAAATGAAGGAACGGGTCAAGGAGGCCCTCCCCGTCCTTCCCGGCACCCGGATCGTGTTCGGCGACGACGATCAGGAAACCGGCGGGGACAGCATGTTCTTCCGGGTCCGGTTCTACGGGGAGGACTCCGAAAGGCTCGCTGAGTTCGCGAAGCGCGCCGAGACGCGGATAGCGGGCGTCGGGGGCGTCGCCGATATCCGGAGCACCGAGGACACTCCCCGGAAGGAAGTCGTGGTGCGGCCGCGGGTCGAGGAGGCCGCCCGCCTCGGCATCACCCCGCAGGACCTCGCCGAGATCTTCGGCTTCACGCTCGGGGGGCGGCCGCTCCGGCGTTTCCAGACCGAGGACCGGGAGGCCGAGGTGCTCCTCACGATGTCCCAAAAGGACGTCTCCCGGGTGGAGGACCTTGAAAACTTCACGCTGATGTCCGACGGCGGCGTCCCGATCCTGCTCGGCGATCTGGCCGACTTCGAGATCGTGGAACGCAGCCGGGCGATCCGGCGGGTGGACCGGAAGGCGGTGGCGACGCTCCGCGCCGCCTACGAGGGCGAGGAGTGGGACGACGCCCGCGCCGCGATCGAGGAGGAACTGGACGCCATGGCCCTCCCCGCGGGCTATTCGTGGTCCTTCGGGGACCGGATCACCCGGCAGGACACCGATCTCCAGACCATGGCGGTGAACTACCTGCTCGCGCTGCTCCTGATCTACATCGTGATGGCCGCCCAGTTCGAATCGCTGATCCACCCCCTCGCGATCCTGATTTCGATCCCGTACGCGCTCTGGGGCGCGAGCTGGACGCTGCTCTTCACGGACAGCCCCTTCAACCTCATGGCTCAGATCGGGATGCTCATCCTGATGGGGATCGTGGTCAAGAACGGGATCGTGCTGATCGACCACGTGAACAAGCTGCGCCGCGAAGGCATGGACCGCAGCGAGGCGCTGCTCGTCGGCGGACGCGACCGGCTGCGGCCGATCCTGATGACCGCCGGCGCCACCATGCTCGCCCTCTTCCCGATGGCGGTCGGACGGACCGGGCTCGACGGTCTCTACTACTTCCCGCTGGCGCGGGCGGTGATCGGCGGACTCGCCGCCTCCACCGTCCTCACGCTAGTCATCCTGCCCTTCTTCTACACCCTGCTCGACGATCTGGCGGCGCGGGCGCGCCGGGTGTGGCAACTGAGCGGGGAGCGGCAGGCATGGGGGGCGTATACCGCACGGGTTCACTCACGGCCGGGCTACGCGCAGGCCGGCCGAGTCCGAGAACTTTGGAGAAGTCCGGCCGCTTGACAAAGTCCCGAAACGGGCGTCCGGCACGCCCGTCCCCAGTCGGCGAGGTCACGCGAAGAGAAGGCGAGGCTGCCATCCGGTAATTCGAGGCGGGCCGCGCCGGAAGACCCTGAACAAGGAAAAAGAGTCCACATGAGTCACAAGTACGAGAAGCTGAGGGACAAGCTGAAGGAGCTGTTCCAGCTCGACCAGCCCGACTTGGACTTCGGTCTCTACCGCGTGATGCACGCCAAGAGTGTCGAAGTGTCGCAGTTCCTCGAAGAGGATCTCCTGTCTCAAGTGCGGGATGCCTTCCGTCGATACAAGACTGCCGACAAGGCCGCGATCGAGAAGGACTTGGTCACCGCCATCGGTCAGGCGGAGGATCTCGGCGTGGACCCGGAGACATCGCGAAAAGTCAAAGGCCTTCGTACACGGCTCACGAGCGACGCGGTGGACATCGGCGCGCTGGAGAGCGACGTGTACGACCACCTGTTTCGCTTCTTCAGTCGCTACTACTCCGACGGTGATTTCCTCGCGAAGCCCGTGTACAAGGCAGGCGTCTACGCGATCCCCTACGAGGGCCAGGAAGTGACGCTGCACTGGGCCAACAAGGACCAGCACTACATCAAGACGAGCCAGTACCTGCGCGACTACTCATTTTGTCTCACGCCGGAAGATGCGACGAACCCGATGCGGGTGCACTTCCGCCTCACGGATGCGGTTGAGGACGAACACGGCAACGTCCAGGTTGCCCAGGGCAAGGACCGCATGTTCGTCCTCTCACCCCCCGGCGTCTCTGGCCATGACTTCCTCACCGACGAAATCGGCGACCAGGGCAGAGAACTCGTCATTCGGTTCGAGTACCGCCCGCCGACGCTCGCCGATTGGTCTGATGTCGACCGCGATGCCAAGAAAAAGCCCCCCGCCCAGAAGTACCTGAGCGCACTTGCCTCCCGGCGCGTGCTGACCACAACCGGCACCAGACTCGACGAGTGGATCAGCGAACTCTGCAAGCCGCACGAAATGGCGGGCGGCAGGCGCGCGGACTACACGCGACTCGAGGCGCACTTGCGCCGCTACACCGCCCGCAACACCTTCGATTTCTTCATCCACAAGGATCTCGGGACCTTCCTACGTCGCGAATTGGACTTCTACATCAAGAACGAAGTTATGCATCTGGACGATGTAGAGAACGAGTCGGTGGCGCGCGTCGAAGAGTACCTATCCAAGATCCAGGTCATCCGCAAGATAGCGGGGAAGATTATCGATTTCCTTGCGCAGCTCGAAAACTTCCAGAAAAAACTTTGGTTGAAGAAGAAGTTCGTGGTCGCAACGCACTACTGCATAGCAATCGGCATCATCCCCGAGGGGTTCTACCCTGACATTGCCTCCAATGAAGCGCAGCACAAGGAGTGGGTAGAGCTCTTTGGGATTACCAGCATCAAGCCCGATCTGACCACGCCCGGCTACAGCGGACACATCACCGCCGCGTTCTTAAGAGCCCACCCTACATTAGTCTTGGATACGCGGCACTTTCATCCGACCTTTGTCGCAGAGCTTCTTGCCACCTTCGACAACCTGGACGACCCGACCGACGGCATTCTCTTTCACGGCGACAACTTCCAGTCCTTAGTTCTCATGCAACGCCGATATCAAGGCCGAGTGGAGTGTGTCTATATCGATCCCCCCTACAACACCGGTGATTCCGAGATTCCATACAAGAACAACTATCTTCGATCATCATGGCTAACACTAATGGCCAGTCGGCTGGCGTTGGTACCCAAGATATTGGCGGCTGATCCTGTTTTATTCATAGCGATCGACGACTTCGAGATGGCGAATTTAGCTAAGCTTGTCGATAGCGAACACTCATCGTTGCGTCGTGAGATGATTATCGTCAACCACCACCCGCAGGGTGGAAAGGCGAAGACGCTATCGCACACCCATGAGTATATGGTCGCGTGTTTCGCCGCTTCTTCCGACCGCACTCTCGCTGGAAGGATGGTCGATGCCGATGTTGAGTTCCGACCATTCAAGCGAAGCGGAACGGCAAGAAGCAATTTCCGCTACGGTCGGCCGAATAGCTTCTATGCGATCTTGATCGATCCACGATCGCGAAAGGTGGTGGGAATCGAGGCTCCGCCACCTTTGGTACAGAACGATTATCCGACAGGGCCAACCGCCGAAGGGCAACTTAGGATCTATCCGATAGGCGCTAACGGGAATGAGCGCGTTTGGCGACGTTCATACGAATCTTGCCAGCAACTGGTAGCCCAGGGCAAACTAAGCTGTACGGAAGGCAACACGATCTATCAGTTGATTCAAGCGCGAGAACGCAAAGCGGCCTTGTTCAGCAACTGGATCGACCGGCGCTACAACGCTGGCACATTTGGCTCCAATCTACTGCGGGACATCATCGGAACGCAGAATCCGTTCTCGTATCCGAAGTCGGTGCACACGGTCGAGGATGCCATTTTTGCGGTCGACCTGGCCGCTGGGGCCTATGTTCTAGACTTTTTCGCGGGCTCCGGAACGACGGGCCATGCGGTCATAAATCTCAACCGGGAGGAACGCCGACGGCGCAAGTTCATTCTGGCTGAGATGGGTGACTACTTCGACACGGTGCTGTTGCCGCGGATCAAGAAGGTCACCTTCGCGCCAGAGTGGAAGGACGGCAACCTGGGGCGCCTAGCGACGCCAGAGGAAACAGCGCACAGTCCGCGCATTGTCAAAATTGTCCGACTCGAATCCTATGAAGACGTTCTCAACAACCTGGAGATCCGCCGCACCGACAGGCAGCAGCTTCTTCTCGACGCCAGCGACGCGCAAGGCCCGGGCGGCTTCAGAGAGCAGTACCTCCTGCGTTACATGCTTGATGTCGAGACCCGTGGCAGCCTGCTCAACACGCAGGCATTTGCCGACCCCACTGCATACAAGCTCAAGATCAAGCGGCCGGGATCGAACGAAGGCCGCGAGGTCTGCGTCGACCTGCTTGAGACGTTCAACTGGCTAATCGGCCTCACGGTTCGGCACATCGGCGCACCACAGACGTTCAGCGCCGCGTTCGAACGTGACACAGAGAAGCGCCTACGCCTAAAGGGCCGCGTCAAGCAGGAGGAGGGGAGCCCGTACTGGTTCCGAACGGTCACCGGTGCAATTCCCGACGGTCGCCAGACGCTCATCATTTGGCGCAAGCTCAGCGATGAGCCGGAGCAGGATAATCTCGTTCTTGACGAATGGTTCACCAGGCAAGGTTACTCGGCCCAAGGCAGCGAGTTGGACCTCATTTACATCAACGGCGGCAACAACCTCGCGAATCTCAAGATTTCCGACGATCTGTGGAAGGTGCGGCTCATTGAAGATGATTTCCATCGCCTGATGTTCGACACAGGAGTGGCGTGATGGCCCGCGCCAACAACCGGCCGCGGGCGCCGTTTGCCCACAAGCTCGTGCTGAACCAGTGGGTGCTGTCGCTCTTCGGTGTGAAGCGGTTCGAGGACTTGGCAGAGCACCTGTGCCACGAAGAGCTGGAAGGGCTGGATGAGAACAACAACCACCGTTTTCACCACGCGCTCACAGCACATCTGTCCAAACGAGCTCAACTGCCCGCCGAGCTCTTGGTGGAATACGACCAAAACGTCGTCAAGCACACGCAGCGACTGAACGAACGGCGGATCACCCGCGGCGACCAGCCGATCGTCTGGAAGTATTTCCAATACCTGACGCTGCTCTTCAGTGAGATATATCTCGAGCGCTACTTCCGCGACCCCGGGACCCTGCTCGCGGCACTGAACGCTCAGACGGCCGCTTACAACGCCGACAAAGCCGAGACCGACCGAATCGCACCGTTCGACGAAGGTGCAGAGGCGTGGCCGCAGCTCAACAAGCTCGCGTTCTGGATGGCCACGGGCAGCGGTAAGACGCTGCTGATGCACGCCAACATCCTGCAGTACCGGCATGCCCTAGCCCGACATGGTCGCCAGCGCGAGCTGAACCGTGTCCTCCTGCTGACCCCGAACGAAGGGCTCTCGCAGCAGCACCTGCGGGAGTTCGAGGCGGCGGGACTCCCGGCTGGATTGTTCAACAAGGACGGCGGTGGACTGTTCAGTGGGGACGCGGTAGAGATCATCGAAGTCACTCGGTTACGCGACGAGATGGGTGATCGGACCATCGCTATCGACGCTTTCGAGGGGAACAACCTGGTTCTCGTAGATGAGGGACACCGCGGCGCAACCGGAGGAGACAAGGGCGCGTGGATGCGCTACCGCAATGCTCTCTGCGAGAAAGGGTTCTCGTTCGAGTATTCGGCCACCTTCGGGCAAGCAGTCAAGTCCAGCCCCAAGCTAACAGATGTGTACGCCAAGAGCACGCTGTGCGACTACTCGTACCGGTATTTCTACCGAGATGGTTTCGGCAAGGACTATCAGATCCTCAATCTTGATGACGGAACGCAGAAGAGCCATCTGGAGCTGTACCTGGTGGCCTGTCTGCTCTCGTTCTTCCAGCAGCAGCGGCTCTACCTCGAGCAATGCAGGGCGCTCCGGCCTTTCAACGTCGAGAAACCTCTTTGGATCTTTGTCGGAGGGCGAGTCGTCAAAGGTCTGGCTGCGCAAGATGCTTCGGATATTGTGCAGATCTTGCAGTTCCTTGCCCGCTATGTGACCGATCGCCAGGGCAGCATCAATCGCATCAGCCAGATTCTCAATCAAGGCCTCCTCACCGCAACAGGAAAGGACCTGTGCTCGGGGCGCTTCAAATATCTCAATACCTGCGAACTCTCACCGGAAGAGATCTTCGACCAAACGCTTGCGATGCTCTTCAACGCCCCCGGCGGCGGCCAGCTCTATGTCGAGAATTTAAGAGGCGTGACTGGGGAAGTGGCCTTGCGGCTCGGCGCGGAGAACGATGCCTTCGGCGTCATCAACGTGGGCGACGACGTCAAGCTCGTGAAATTGTGCGAGGCGACGGGCATTGCCACGGGCGACCGTGAATTCTCTGGGTCGCTCTTCCACGAGATCAACCAGCCGGACTCCACAGTGCACATCCTCATCGGCTCAAAGAAGTTTACCGAAGGCTGGAGCAGCTGGCGCGTCTCGACGATGGGCCTTCTGAACGTAGGCAAGGGGGAAGGGGCGCAGATCATCCAACTCTTCGGGCGAGGCGTGCGTCTCAAAGGCTACGAGATGAGTCTCAAGCGCAGTGGCAAGACGCACCCCCCCGAAGGTCCCGAGCGGCCGAAACACATCTCTCTGCTTGAGACGCTCGGCATTTTCGGCATCCGGGCCGACTACATGGCACAGTTCCGGGACTTCCTTGAGGAGGAGGGTCTGCCGACCAACGACGACCGCATCAAGTTTCTGCTGCCGGTGATCAAGAACTTGGGGACTCAGAAGCTCAAGACGATCCGGCTCAAGAAGACCATCAATGGCGTCAGCACTGAGTTCGGCGATGCGTTCCGCAGGCTCGCGCCCGTCCCCACGCTCGCGCCGCCGAACCCCGCGCTCGATCCGAGCACGGCCTACCTCCAGCGAAACCAGGTGCTGCTCAACTGGTATCCGAAGATCCAGGCGATGACATCGGGCGATTTGGTTCACGGCAATGACGATGCCGCGCTGAACGAGACCCATCTGACGCCCCAGCACGTGGCGTTTCTCGATCTTGACCTCCTGTATTTTGATCTCGAGAGATTCAAGGCCGAACGTGGTTGGCACAACCTCAATCTCTCACGGCAGGGAGTCGAGGCCGTGCTCGAGGACCAGAGCTGGTATCGCTTGCAGATTCCCGAAGAAGAGCTGGTTGCCGACGCATACGAGAAGGTGCGCCTCTGGGAGGAGATCGCGTTGGCTCTGCTCAAGAAGTACATCGAGCGCTACTACACCTTCCGCCGGCACGAGTGGGAGCTTCCTCACCTCGAATACCGCGACTTGGAAGGCGACGACCCGAACTTCCTCGGTGTGAAGGAGTCGTCGGATGAGGGCTACCGCATTCTCATCGACGAGTCACAGGACGAAGTCGTCGCCAAGCTCGAAGAACTCAAGGCAGCCATCCAGAAAGGAGAGCTAAGGCCCTGGGAATTCCGAGGAATGAAGGCCATCTGCTTCGGAAATCATTTGTACCAGCCGTTGCTCTGTCTCGACACACACATCATCGAGGTCAGTCCGGCACCGCTGAACAAGGGAGAGAGGCAGTTCGTTGAGGACCTGAAGGAATTCCACGACGGGCATCCAGACTTCTTCAAGACCCGCGATCTTTATCTGTTGCGAAACTTGAGCAAGGGCCGTGGTGTCGGCTTCTTTGAAGCCGGCAACTTCCACCCCGACTTCATCCTATGGCTGCTCTCCGGTGGACAGCAGCAGGTCATTTTCGTGGACCCCAAGGGTATCCGAAATCTCGGACCTCACGATCCGAAGGTCAGGTTCTTCAGGACCATCAAGGAGATAGAACAACGCCTCGAGGGCTCGTCGGTGAGCCTGGAGTCGTTCATAGTCTCGAACACTCCTTCCGCGGAGATGACCGAGCTCTGGGGAATGAAGAAGAGTGAGATGCAGAATCGACACGTCGTCTTTCAAGAAGAGGATAGGGACTCGTACATCGGGTCGATAGTAGGTCTGTAGCGCTCAGCCACCACATATGCGGCGACGGCGCGCTGCCCGCCGTTTGTGAAACGAGCCGCTCGATCCCCTCGCGATCCTGATTTCGATCCCCTACGCGCCTTGGGGCACATTCTGGATGCTGCTCGCCACGAGCAGCCCCTTCAACCTGAGGGCCCAGATCGGAATGCTCATCCTGATGGGAAGCGCGGTGAAGAACGGGATTGTGCTGTGATCGACCAGGTCAACAAGCTCCGCCGTGCGGGCAGGGAACGCACGGAAGCACTGCCTGAAGGCGGCCGAGACCGATCCCGATGACCGCCGACGCCACCATGCCCGCCCTCGTCCCGACCGGAATCGGGCGGACTGGACTCGACGGGCTCGACTACTTCCGGCTCGCTCGGACCGTCATCGGCGGACGCGCCGCCTCCACTGTGCTCACCCCGGTCATCCTGCCCTTCTTCTACACACTACTCGACGATCTGGCGCTAAGGCGCGGCGGATCCGGCCGCTCAGCGGTGAGACGCCGGCAGCCTCCGCGGCAACTCAACCGATCGCGGTCTCGTGACCGTTGGGGACCGCCGGCATTCTGGCCGGCATTGTCCGCCGCAGGCGGGCGAACGGCATGTCGCTCACCGGCGTAAAGCACGACGGCTTAGCCGATATCGTCTTCTCCCAGGTCCTCGTCCATCGGGACATCTTGATAGGCATCGCGGGGAACCTCGTGCAAATCCACGCGCCAGCGATCTTCGGCCCAGTTGAGCAGGCGGGCACGACGTTCGTCAATCGCGCCAGGCGTCCAGTCTCTCCAGTTGGTCAGGTCCAATTCCTGAAACAGACCCGAGTTCGCGTAGCAGGGCGACTCTTGGTCGCTCCTCCCACGTTTCTCCGGGAATGGCTTGTTGCCAAGTGATGGGTTGTAGTTGGTCAGAGTCAGATTGCCGATGTCGTGAAGATACCTATGATGCTCCTCATCGGTGAATCGGTCGCGCCAGTAGGGTTGATTCTCAATCGTTTGCGGGAGAATATGTTCGATCGTTTCTTGATAAGCAAAATCCTTCCACGGGAACGTAGGCGATTTTCCCCTCTTCGATGCCAAGTGTATTTCGTATTCGTAGAGGAAGTATTTAAGGTAGCTGGATCCGATCCAGATCTTCGGCTGTCTAGCGTCAGTAAACTGCTCGAAACTATCGGCGTCCCAAGTCATCATTTGCTTGATTCCACGCCCAATGTCCTCAAAAATCCTTGTGCCCCAATACAGTGCATTGCCAAGGCTGAATAGATCAGACTGAAGATAGTTGCTCCTGTGCCTAGCTACACGATAGATTCTGAAGGCGAACCGTTCACAAAGCTGCACAATGTCACAGTATTGCTGCGGCTTGGCCGTCGAGCGCTTTCGAGCAGCCATGAGAAGCGGTAGAAAAGTCGCGACCGTTCCCGTTCGAACAAGCCTCGAACTCCACAATACGACCTTGCTGCGGAGGGCGGGCTCATCCTTCAAAGCACTGAATGCGTCGTTCCGATCCGGCCTAAGGACATCACAGAAGCAGGTGCAGGCCTCGCGGAGTCCCGCAACGTAGGCGGTCAGGTCCGCGAGGAGCTCCTGGGGCCTATCTTTGTATTTGCGCAGACCGAACCTAGTCTTGATGCTCTTGCTCCCTTGCCAATACCTTGAATGTGGGTCATAGGCCATCAGCCAGTGCGCGCGTAGCAACCTGTCTTCCTCGGCAGGAGCGCTGAGGCCCGCGTTCATCAGTTTGGTCAGGATTTCCGCCCAGGCACTGTTGACGGACTTGACGAACTCTTCCTTGCCAATGCCAAGGGACGATGCGGTGTAGAGCAAGTAGTTCTTGACTTTCTCCAGATTGCTCAGCGGTTTTCCACGGTCGTTTGTCACCTCGAAAATCACGCCAACCTCCTCTGCCGCCTCGATTTCGTAGAGGTTGAAATGGAGACATTTCGTCACCTTCTTGTGGAGATCAACAACCCACTCCGGTCGATCCGTCACGTCGTTTCCCCCGCTCGTGAGGAATTTGCCGATTGTCCTCTTCGCGTCGACGAGCCGTCGCGAGGGCGCATTGGGCGGCCCGGTGACAGATGGAACCTCCGGCAGGACGCCCGTCTGAAAAAAGGTGTCCGTATCTTCTTGGTTGAGCCTCAGTTTGCGCAAGGACTGGCCTGCGACATTCCGAGCCTTGACATAGTTCTTCTTGATGCCTTCAGCGATGCCTCGCGTTGACTCGTGGGCGCCCAGCATCCTACCCATCTCGTTCAGCAAGAGAACGATGGTTGTGAGCCTCTGCTGTCCGTCCACAACATGGTTACCAACGTACGAGTTCCCTTCGCTGTCCATGTACTCGTCGTCCGGCTGTGGATGGAGGATGATCGTGCCCGTGTAGTGGCGGCCTGAAGACGACAGCAGCTCCAGATCTTCGAGGAACTCTAGGACCTGCTGTTCCTCCCACGCGTACCCGCGTTGGTAGTCGGGAATGCGAAAGATCCGGTCGTGAAAAAGATCCTGCAGGGACACCGTGTTATTCATGCGAAACGTGATCCTCCACTGTCGTTGTGTCGTGAGTGTCCATACGAGACTGCGCATGTCAAGGTGGGGGAAGACGAATCTTGGGAAAGTGCGCGAGTGTTTCTCCGCAAGGATCCGGATCGGCCGCCCCACGAAGAGGGTGCTCAAGTTCGGCGTCCGCGGAGCCGGGAAGACCGAGCGGGTCGCCCGCCTCGGCATCACCCCGCGGGACCTCGCCGAGATCTTCGGCTTCACGCTCGGGGGCCGGCCGCTCCGGCGTTTCCAGACCGAGGACCGGGAGGCCGAGGTGCTCCTCACGATGTCCCAAAAGGACGTCTCCCGGGTGGAGGACCTCGAAAACTTCACGCTGATGTCCGACGGCGGCGTCCCGATCCTGCTCGGCGATCTGGCCGACTTCGAGATCGTCGAACGCAGCCGGGCGATCCGGCGGGTGGACCGGAAGGCGGTGGCGACGCTCCGCGCCGCCTACGAGGGCGAGGAGTGGGACGACGCCCGCGCCGCGATCGAGGAGGAACTGGACGCCATGGCCCTCCCCGCGGGTTATTCGTGGTCCTTCGGGGACCGGATCAGCCGGCAGGACACCGATCTCCAGACCATGGCGGTGAACTACCTGCTGGCGCTGCTACTGATCTACATCGTGATGGCCGCCCAGTTCGAATCGCTGATCCACCCCCTCGCGATCCTGATTTCGATCCCGTACGCGCTCTGGGGCGCGAGCTGGACGCTGCTCTTCACGAACAGCCCCTTCAACCTCATGGCCCAGATCGGGATGCTCATCCTGATGGGGATCGTGGTCAAGAACGGGATCGTGCTGATCGACCACGTGAACAAGCTGCGCCGCGAAGGAATGGACCGCAGCGAGGCGCTGCTCGTCGGCGGACGCGACCGGCTCCGGCCGATCCTGATGACCGCCGGCGCCACCATGCTCGCCCTCCTCCCGATGGCGGTCGGACGGACCGGGCTCGACGGTCTCTATTACTTCCCGCTGGCACGGGCGGTGATCGGCGGACTCGCCGCCTCCACCGTTCTGACCCTCGTCATCCTGCCCTTCTTCTATTACGCTGCTCGACGATCTGGCGGCACGGGCACGCCGGGTGTGGCGGCTGAGCGGGGAGAAGGTCGTCTCCGCCGCACCGGCGACGGAACCAGTGACGGTCCCCTGACGCCGGGACGCCGGTAGCGATCGCGGCGCGGAAGCAAGGGACCGCCGACCTCCAGGTCGGCATCGCCCGCCGGAGGCAGGCGAAAACATGACGCCGCGAATCCCCGCGAGGGCGGGGCAGCGTCCGTAACGCCTACGCAGCCGCCAGTTGCAGTCGAATGTCGCGCGTGTGAACGGCCCTTAGCGTGCGCTCGCCGGCTGGCTCCCGGTAGATGACGACCGAGTGTTCGTGCGACGGACCCGCCGACGACTCAAACGCATCAATCCACCGCTTGATACGCGCCCGAATCGAATGGAAATCCTTGCGGATGGCCCGGACGTTCCGGGTCGTTGCGGCCAGTCCGCCGCCGAGGGGAATGCGCCAGCCGCCAGGCAGCCATCGCCACTTTGACTTCGCCAGGTCTTCTTTCAGTTTCCGGTGAAAGGCCCCAAGCCGGTCGTCGCTCAGGATCTGTCGGAAGTCCTCGCCGTACCGCTCGATCTTTTGGCGGAGTCGCGCCTGGCGGAGTTCCACGAACTCCGGATCGCTCTGGAGCGCCAGATACAGCCGGAGCAGGTCGGCCTGAATGTCATGGAGGCTGGCGAGGAAGAACCGATTGAGATCCGACACCGCCGACCGGGCGGAGTCCTCCGAATCGATGTTTCCCGTCAACAGTCGTCCGTACTTCTGCCGCAACTGTTTGACTTCGTTCTTGACCAGCGCGAGCTTGATGTCCGCATCTTCCGGGAATCGCTGCTGGTCCTCGAATTCGGACTGGATTTCTTCGAGTTGTTCCGCGGCCGTCTCGAACCGCGCATGGTCATCGGCGTCCAGGAGGCCACGCACGCTCTCCACAGCGTCGTAAAGCCTTCCGAGACTCCTCTGCACCCGGTCGAGGCGCGCACCCATCACTACCGACGAAACGGTCGTGAAGAGCATCACCGGCGCCACGACCGGTATCAGGGCGCTGCTGGCGGCGACAAACGGTGCCTGCGCGACGATTCCTCCCGCCCCCATGACGGCCGATCCGAGCCCCGAACCGATGGCCATGAGCGTCGCCGGATTGGCGGTCGCCAGAAACACGTTGCCGGCGAGCAAGGAGGACGCCGTGGTGCTTCCGGCGCCGAGTAGCGGCAGCAGCCAGGCGCTCTCGATGACTCCGCCGGATTGGAACGGGCGAGCCGTGGACCAGGACGCTCGCAATGCGTCACTGGCATCGCTGCCGAGGTCCACCAACGCCATCTTGGAGTGTCCCTCGTACGTCAGCACCTGTCCGACCGGCTCGCGCGGTACTTCCTGCCGAGGACCAGCGATCTCCACGGTGTTTTTCTACTGTCTCGTGACGAACCGTATCAGGGGAAATGCGACCTCGTGAGCTGGTGAATACCCGGAGTGGACACCACGATGGAGATCGGATGGCGTGGTCGATCCGGATTTATAGCGATATTAGCCGTCTTATCAAAATCGGATAATCTGGCTAAGATCGATATAATTCGCCAAAGGAGCCGTCCCAATCCATGGATCCGATTGCCAACCCTTTCGCACCGGGCGCCGGGACCCCACCCCCGGAGTTGGCCGGACGGGACGAACTCCGGGAAAGCGTGCGGATCGCCCTCGGGAGGATCCGTATCGCGCGTCCGGCCAAGAGCGTCGTGATGGTTGGTTTGCGGGGCGTTGGCAAAACCGTGCTGCTCGTCCGGATGCGGAAGGAAGCGGAGGCGGCCGGGCTCCAGACGGTCTATGTCGAAGCAGTGAGGACACGTTCCTTGCCCGCTATCCTGGCACCTCAGCTTCGGAAGGCGCTGCTGAGACTCTCGTGGAACGACACGGCGAAGGATCTAGCCGGACGGGCGCTTCGGGGGCTGGCGGGCTTCGCGAGCTCTCTCAAGGTGCAGTACCAGGACATTCAGGTCGGCCTCGACTTCGATCCGGAGCCGGGGCTCGCCGATAACGGCGATCTCGAACAGGACCTGACGGCGCTCCTGCTGGCGGCCGGAGCGGCGGCGAAAAAGGCAGAAACGGCCCTGGTCCTGTTTCTGGACGAACTGCAGTACGTGAAGGAGGACGAACTTGCCGCCCTCATCACAGCCCTCCACTTTGCGAACCAGGAAGAGGCACCCGTCACGCTGGTAGGCGCCGGACTACCGCAACTGCGAGCCCTTACCGGACAGGCGAAGTCCTACGCGGAGCGCTTGTTCGACTTTCCGTCTGTCGGAAGGCTGAATCAGGAGGCGGCCCGACGCGCGATCGAGAAGCCCGTATTGGATCAGGGAGTGGGAGTCACGGAGGAAGCCTTGCTCAGGATCTTCGAAGAGACGCGTGGTTATCCCTATTTCCTCCAGGAGTGGGGCAAACACGCCTGGGATGCCGCCGACGAGTCGCCCATCGGTCTCGCTGATGTGGAGCGGGCGTCCGCACAAGCGGAGACGGCGCTCGACACGGGATTCTTCCGGGTTCGAGTTGACCAGTTGACGCGGTCCCAGCTCCAGTACCTCCGGGCCATGGCCGCCCTGGGCGAGGGTCCGCATCGGTCGGGTGATATCGCACGAGTCCTCGGCAGGCCGGTTACCGCCCTCGGTCCGACCCGCAGCAAACTGATCGCTCAGGGGATGGTGTGGAGTCCCAGCCACGGGGACACCGCCTTCACCGTCCCGCTCTTCGAGGGTTTCATGACCCGATTCATTCCCGGCGCGGACTGGCGATCTTAGTTAGGTCCGGCACTCCGACTGAGCGCAGCGCGACGCATGGGCCCCGTGCCTCGTCCGCTGGGATGCGGCGGCCTCACGCCGAGTTTTCAACATCACCGCGGCAGGTGAGAAGAAACGGGCCGGAATTTCGTCTATGGGGGTAGGGGAGGACATCGGGTCTTCCGGTTGGCCGCATATCCCCGGAGGAGTTCCCCATGCCGCACGCTGCGCAGACCAAGGCAGAGGCCGCGCGCAAACCGCCCGACGAGGTTTCCCCGCCACCCCAACCGCCGAAGCCTGAACCCCAGCCACCCGAAACCGTTCGAAAACCAGGAGTTAAGGGCGCCCTCTTCCGCGCCCTCGTGGACGCCGGCGCCGACGCGATGGTCGCCTACAATGCAGAGGAAGGGACGCAGTCCATGGTTTCCGAGGCCGTCGCCACGCAGGTTCAGCCGATCCTGGTGGAGATGCGCCAGTTCTTCGCCGAACAGGAACGGCGGTTCGCCGCGCTGGAACGGCGGTTCGACACACTGGAGCAACGGTTCGACGCGCTGGAGCAGCGGTTCGACGCGCAGGAACGCAAACTGGACGCCCTGACGGCTGAGGTCCAGAGGGTGAATGAGGTTGTCGACGTCAAGTTGGACGGGATCAGGCGGGAAATGCGGCTGATCTGGGGCGCTCTCGGAATCTCGCTGACGGTGTGGCTGGTGGTCCTCGGCTACCTGCTCACGAACTGACTGATCCTGTCCCGGAGGCGCCGCGGCGTGGGTGCTCCCACGCCAGCGCCGTACGAGGAAGCGGCAAGTCGTCGTGCCATCCAGTGCTGGGAGAGGGTGCGGCAGTCACGTCGACAGGGCGCAGCATCATCGGGGCCGGTTTCGCGCTCCCGCGCGATGCCGGTCTGAAGACCGGCGCTCCTTGCCGTCCCCGCGCTTCTTCTCGGTTAGCGATGGGAGTTTCGCCCGCTGCGCGGGCGATGCCGGCCAGTTCTCCCGGTGGGGGCCTGAAGACCGGCGCTCCCTGGCGGAACGGGGTACGCTGCGCACCGTATAGGTAGCCGAACGAACAGAGCGCCGAATTGAACGGAAGCAGCAACGGAACCGCCGCCGCCCCGAGCGGCTCCCCAAGCGGCTCTCCGAACGGCTCCCCGAACGCCTCCCTGGCCGTTTCCATGCGGGACGTCACCAAGGTGTACCAGATGGGCGAGGTCCAGGTGCACGCGCTCCGCGGCGTGAGCGTCGACCTGGAGGTCGGCGGGTTCACCGTCCTGCTCGGACCTTCAGGAAGCGGCAAGTCCACGCTCCTGAACATCCTCGGGGGACTCGACGTCCCCACCTCCGGGCAGGTGCTCTACCGGGGCCAGGATCTCACCCGGGCGGACGAAGGGGAGCTGACCCAGTACCGGCGGCGCCGGGTGGGGTTCGTGTTCCAGTTCTACAACCTGATCCCCTCGCTCACCGCGCGCGAGAACGTGGAACTCGTGACCGAGATCTCCGACGACCCGCTCCCCGCGGCGGAAGCGCTCGACATCGTCGGGCTATCGGACCGGAGCGACCACTTCCCCTCGCAGATGTCGGGGGGCGAGCAGCAGCGGGTGGCCATCGCGCGGGCCATCGCAAAGCGGCCCGACATCCTGCTCTGCGACGAACCGACGGGGGCGCTCGACATCACCACCGGGATCCAGGTGCTCGAAGCGCTCGAGCTGGTGAACCGCGAATACGGCGCCACCACCGCGATCATCACCCACAACGCGGCGATCGCGACGATCGCCGACCGGGTCATCTCGCTGGCCGACGGCCGGATTTCCCAGCAGCGGGTCAACGGGACGCGGGCCGCCGCCTCGACCGTCCAGTGGTGAGGGACCGAGCATGATCCGCGCACTCGACCGGAAGCTGCTGCGCGACCTGTGGCGGGTCCGCTCGATGGCGCTCGCCATCTCGGTCGTGGTGGCGGCGGGCATCGCACTCCTGGTGGCGTCGCTGATCTGCTTCGATTCGCTGGAATCCACCCGCGACCGCTACTACGCCCAGACCGAGTTTGCCGACGTCTTCGCCGGCACCAAACGGGCGCCCCGGTGGCTCGCCGAGAGCTTCGAAGAGCTGCCCGGCGTGGAAAAGGTGTCCACCCGCGTGGTGGTCGGCGTCACGCTCGATGTGCCCGGGATGACCGAGCCGGTGAACGGCCGCCTGATCTCGGTGCCGGACACCGGCCGCCCGGTTCTGAACAATGTGGTCCTGCGGAGCGGCCGCTGGCCCGACCCGGGACGCGGCGAGGAAGCGCTCGTGAACGAGCGGTTCGCAAAGGCGCACGGCCTCGCACTCGGCGACGAGGTGGCCGCCGTGATCAACGGCCGCCGCCAACCGCTGGAGATCGTGGGAACCGTTCTCTCGCCGGAGTACGTCTATGCCATCTCGGGCGGCGACCTGTTTCCGGACCCGAAGCGCTTCGGGCTGTTCTGGCTGACGCGCCGGCATCTCGCCACCGCCTTCGACATGGAGGGTGGTTTCAACGACATTTCGCTGTCCCTCGCCGAGGGCGCATCCGCCGCGCCGGCGATCGCCGAACTGGACCGCCTCATCGAGCCCTACGGCGGCCTGGGAGCGATCCCCCGGGCGCTGCAGGTCTCCAACTGGTACCTGCAGAACGAGATCACGGGGCTCCGCGGCATGGCGGTGGTGTTGCCCACGATCTTCCTGGGAATCGCCGCGTTCCTGTTGAACGTGGTTCTGAGGCGGTTGATCGCGGTCCAGCGGGAACAGATCGCGGTACTCAAGGCGATCGGCTACTCCAACCTGCGCCTCGGGCTGCACTACATCCAGTGGGCGCTGCTGGTCTCGGTCATTGGGGGCGCACTCGGAATCGGGCTGGGGGCGCTCATGAGCGGCGGGATGCTGTCGCTCTATCTGGAGTACTACACGTTCCCCGCGCTGGTGGCCCACTGGAACTGGTCAAGCCTCCTCGCGACTCTGTTCGCCTGCGGGGCGGCCGCCGTCCTGGGAGCGGCCGCCGCGGTGAGGAGCGTGGTGCGCCTGCCGCCCGCGGAGGCGATGCGCCCCGCCGCACCCGAGAAGTTCCGGGTATCCCTGCTCGAGCGGCTGGGGCTCCGACGCTTCCTCTCCCAGCCGCTCCGCATGGTCCTTCGGAACCTGTCGCGCCGGCCGCTCCGGGCCGCGATGTCGATCGTGGGGATCGCCTTTTCCGCCGCCATCACGGTGATGGCGAGCGCCTCCATGGACTCGTTCGCGGAGTTCATGGAGATCCAGTTCAACGTGGTCCAGCGTCAGGACGTCACCGTGACCTTCGTCGAACCGGAGGGGCGCGCCGCCTACTACGAGCTCGCCTCGGTCCCCGGCGTCCTCGAGGTGGAAGCCAAGAACGGAGCTGCCGTGCGCCTCCGGAACGGAAGCCGGCAGCGGCAGGTCGCGATTCAGGCGTTTCAGGCTGACGCCCGCCTCCAGCGGGTGGTGGGATCCGACTACCGGCCGGTGCAGTTCGACCGGGCCGGACTCATTCTGTCGCGAAAGCTCGCCGAGGTTCTCGACGTGACACCCGGGGAGACGATCCGGGTGGAAGCGCTCCAGGGGACCCGGCCGGTGGCCGACATGGCGGTCGGGGGACTCGTGGACGACCTGATGGGCATGTCCGCCTATCTGGAGCCCGACGCGCTCCAGCGCTTCCTCGGCGACACCGCCAACATGAGCGGGGCCGCCCTCGGCATCGATCCGGCAGAACGCGAGGAGGTCTATAAGGCGCTCAAGGGGATGCCGGTGGTTGCCGGAGTGGCGCTCCGGCACGCGATGCTCGAGAACTTCGACACCTTCGTGGCCGAAAACATGAACTCCACGATGGCGATCAACCTCCTGTTCGCGCTTATCATCGCGTTCGGCGTGATCTACAACACCGCCCGCATCTCGCTATCGGAGAGCAGCCGCGAACTCGCCAGCATGCGGGTGATGGGCTTCACGCGCTCGGAAATCGGCGTCGTGCTGTTCGGGGAACTCGGGATCCTGACGGCGGTGGCGATCCCGGTCGGACTGGGACTCGGCTACTCGATGCTCGCCGGGATGCTGGCCGCCTTCGAAACGGAACTGTTCCGGCTTCCGATGGTCGCCGAGGCGAGCACCTTCGCGCTGGCGTCCGGCGCGGTGGTCGCCGCGATGGGGCTGTCCGCGCTCGTGGTTCGCCATAAATTGAACCGCCTCGATCTGGTCGAGGTCCTGAAGACCCGGGAGTAAAGGCATGAAGAAGAGACGGCGGCTCATCCTCTGGGGCGGAGCCTTGGTGGTGGTCGTGGCGCTGATCGCGCTCGCCTCACGGCCCCGCCCGGTGCCGGTGGACATGGCCTCGGTGGTGCGCGGGACGCTCTCGGTGACGCTCGACGAAGAGGGCGAAACCCGGGTCCGGGACCGGTTCGAGATTTCGGCGCCGGTGGCCGGGCGCGTGCTCCGCATCGAGCTCGAACCGGGTGATCGGGTGCTGGCCGGAGAGAGCGTGCTCGCCTCGTTCCTGCCCGCGTCCCCGGTGCCTCTCGACCCCCGCCAGCGAGCGGAAGCCCAGGCCGCAGTCGAAGCCGCGGAAGCCATGGTGGGTCAGGCCGAGGCGCTCCATGAGCAGGCCGCGCAGGAGCGCGCGTTCGCCGAATCCACGCTGAACCGCCTGCGCCGCCTCCAGGAAGAGGGTGTCACCTCCGAAGAGCAGCTCGAGATCGCGCAGCTCGAGCTCGACACCCGCCAGGAAGCGCTGGAGGCGGCCGAATTCGCGGTCCGCGATGCGCGCGGCAAGCTGGCGGTCGCCCGGGCCCGGGTGCAGCGCTTCCGTTTCCGCCCCGGTGACGCCGGGACGGGGAATCCGGAAGCGATCCAGATCTTCTCGCCGGTGGACGGCGTCGTGCTGCGGCGGGTTCGCGAGAGCGAGGCGGTGGTTCCTGCCGGCGAGCCGCTCCTCGAGGTCGGGGACCCGCGGGAACTCGAAGTCGTGACCGACTACCTCTCGAACGATGCGGTGCGGATGCGCGCCGGACAGTCCGCGCTTATCGACCGCTGGGGCGGCGACCGCCCGCTCCGCGGCCGGGTCCTGCGGGTCGAACCCTCGGGTTTCACCAAGATCTCGGCCCTCGGCGTCGAGGAGCAGCGCGTCAACGTGGTCATGGAACTCGAGGAGCCCTACGCGGCGCGGTCCAGCCTGGGCGACGCCTACCGGGTCGAAACCCGGGTCGTGGTCTGGGAGCAGGAGGATCAGGTGAAGGTGCCCGTCGGGGCGCTTTTCCGCCGGGGAGCGAACTGGGCCGTCTTCGTCGTGCAAGACGAAATGGCCAGCGAGCGGGCGGTCGAGATCGGGGAGCGCAACCAGCGGGAAGCACAGGTCCTCAGCGGGCTGGAGGTCGGCGATCAGGTCATCGTGTATCCCGGTGACAGCGTGGCCGAAGGAGTCCGGGTGGCCCCGGCGGCCGCGAGCGCGGCGTCCGGCTGACGGGGGAACCGCGGGCGGCATGACTCCTGCCGGGACTCCTTCCGGGACGCTTTCCGAGACTCGTTCCGAGTTGCTTGAGGCGTTTCGCCGGATCCGGCGGCAGACCACGGAGCTCGCGGCGCCGCTCGCCATCGAGGACTACGTGGTGGGGTCCATGCCGGGGGCGAGCCCGGCGAAGTGGCACCTCGGCCACACCTCGTGGTTCTTCGAGACCTTTGTGCTCGCGCGGGAGGGCGTGCTCGCGCGGGAGGGCGTGCCCGCGCGGGAGGGCGTGCTCGGTCGGGACGGGACTGGGTATTCCCCACCGCATCCGGAGTACCAGGAGGTCTTCGGCGTATCTGCCGCAGGCGGCGGCCGGCACCTCCGACGCGTGCGGGGCCTCCTGTCACGGCCGACGGTGGCCGAGGTCTTCGACTACCGGCACCAGGTGGACGACGGGGTGGCCGAACTCCTCGAAGGTGAGCTTCCCGACGAGATCCGGGAGATCGTGCTGCTCGGACTGCACCACGAACAGCAGCACCAGGAACGGCTGCTGATCGACCTGAAGCACCTGTTCTCGCTGAACCCGCTCTACCCGGCGTACCGCCAGGCGGCGGACGAGACGCGCGGGGGAGAAGCGTCGCCGCTCCGTTTCGTTTCGTTCGCCGGAGGCACCCTGCCCTTCGGCCACCCGGGAGCGGAGTTCGCCTACGACAACGAGAGGCCCCGCCACGAGCGGCTGTTGGAGCCGTTCCAGCTCGCCTCCCGGTTGATCACGAACGGGGAGTACCTCGAGTTCGTCGCGGAGGGCGGCTACCGCGAGGCCTCGCTGTGGCTTTCGGACGGGTGGGACGCCAAGGTGGCGGGCGACTGGGATGCGCCGCTCTACTGGGTCCGGCAGGGCGACGACCGTTTCGCCGAGTTCTCGCTCGGCGGGCTATTGCCGCTCGCCCTTGATGCCCCGGTGATTCACGTGAGCTACTTCGAAGCCGACGCCTTCGCGCGCTGGCGGGAAGCCCGGCTGCCCACCGAGTTCGAGTGGGAGTCGGCGGCGGCGGACCGGCCGGTCGCGGGGACGTTCCTCGAAAACGGCGGCCTGCGCCCGTCACCCGCGCCGAGAGCAACCCGTCCGGGGGGATCCGGCCCCGGCCCCGGTGGTAGGTCGGGCCCCAGCCAGCTCTTCGGGGACGCCTGGGAGTGGACGGCGAGCGCCTATCTCCCCTATCCGCGGTTCCGGCCGTCGGGGGTCTTCGGCCAATCGAGCGGCAAGTCCATGTCCGGCCGGATGGTGCTCCGCGGCGGGTCCTGCTTCACCCCGGCTTCCCACCTCCGCGCCACCTACCGCCATGTCCTCCGGCCGGACGCCCGCTGGCACGCGGCGGGGGTCCGGATCGCCCGCGACGGGTAGCCCGAGCGACCGGTGGCGGACCTGGCCCTCGCCCGGACGGCTGCCTTTGCCGAGATCCGGCAAGGGCTGCTGGGCGATCCGCCGTCGATTTCGCCCAAGTTCTTCTACGACCGGGTGGGATCGGACCTCTTCGACCGGATCACCCGGTTGCCCGAGTACTACCTGACCGCGACCGAGATCGGGATCCTCGAGGCGCGGCGCGCGGAGATCGCCGCGGGGATCGGGTCGCGCGCCGTGCTCGCCGAGCTTGCCAGCGGGAGCGCCCGGAAAGCGCGCATCGTGCTGGGCGCGCTCGACGCGCCGGGCGCGTACGTGCCGCTTGATATCTCGGAGGAGACGCTCGCCGGGCAGGCGGACGCGCTCCGCCGCGACTTTCCGGACCTCCGGGTGCTGCCGGTGGCCGTGGACTTCTCGCGCGACTTCGCTTTCCCGCCATTCGATTTCGAGCACGGCCGCATCGCGATCTTCTACGCGGGCTCGTCGCTCGGGAACTTCGAACCGGAGGAAGCGGCGGAGTTTCTCGCCCGGGTGGGCCGCGCCACCGGGCCGGGGTCCCGCCTCCTGCTCGGGGTGGACCGGAAGAAGGACAAGGGGGTCCTCGACCGCGCCTACAACGATCCCGAGGGGCTCAACGCGGCCTTCAACCGGAACATCCTGAACAACGTGAACGCACTCGCGGACGGCGACTTCAACCCGGAGAAGTGGATCCACCGCGCCTTCTACGACGAAGGGCGCGGCCGCATCGAGCTGTGGCTCGTGAGCGCCGTGGATCAGGCCGTCCGGGTAGCCGGCGAGACCCTGCGCTTTGCCGCGGGCGACCGGATCCACACCGAGAACTCCTACAAGTACGAGGTCGAGGAAGTCCTCGCCCTCGCCGCTCCCGCCTGGCGTCCGCTACACCACTGGAGCGACCCCGCGGATCGGTTCACCGTGTTCCTGTTCGGCCGGTAGGGCGAGCGGAGACGGAGAACCAGCAAAACCGTCGCGAGACCATGGCGGGAAGAGCGTGTTCTTGCTCAATCTGTACGCCATAATGGCGCCATGCCCTTGGCGAACCCAGCAGACAGGCCCGTACCCGAAACGGGCGGGGTGAAGCACGCCCGCGTCCACCTGAGGCTGGATGGGCGAAGCAAACGCACGCTGGAGCGGGCGGCGGCCTACGAGGAGATGACGGTGAATCGCTTCGTCCTGTCCAGCGCGATCGCTGCTGCCGAGCGCGTAATCGAGTCAAAGGAGAGGATTGTCCTCCCTGCGACCGACTGGGACGCCTTCCACGATGCCTTGCTCAACCCGCCGGAGCCGAACGCGACGTTGATGGCGGCAGCCCGCCGCTACCGCGAGCGCGGCGGTGAATGAGCCGAGGCTCATTCTCGAGCCCCTCGGCTCCCACCACGATCGCGAATCCTTCGCGTGCGGCGAGCCAGCCCTTGACGACTACCTCCGTCGCAGGGCGTCCCAAGACACGCGTCGCCGCGTGGCGCGGGTGTTCGTCGCCGTGGGCGACACGCCCGACGAGGTTGCCGGGTACTACACCCTCAGCGCGGCGAGCTTCGAGAAGGACGAATTGCCGGCCGACATCGCGAAACGGTTACCGCACTACCCCGTACCCGCGGTAGTGATCGGCCGCCTGGCGGTTTCTCGCACCTTTCAGGGACGCGGGCTCGGCGAAACCTTGCTGCTCGACGCGATCCGCCGCGTCGTCCGTGCGGGCGCCACGATCGCCGCATACGCCGTCGTCGTGGATGCGAAGAACGACGCGGCCCGCGCGTTCTACGAACGCTATGGCTTCCAACCCTTTCCTTCCGCGCCGCGCCGCCTCTTTCTGCCCCTGCAAACCTTCGAGAAACTCCACCTGTAATCCCTGCGGCTCGTGGCGCCGCTCGCCATCGAGGACTACGTGGTGCGGTCCACGCCGGATGCGAATCCGGCGAAGCGGCGCCTCGGCCACACCGCATAGCTCTTCGAGACCTTCGTGCTCTCGCGAGAGGGCGTGCCCGGTCGGGACGGGACCGGGTATTCCCCACTTCGTCCGGAGTACCAGGAGGTCTTTGGCGTATCCGCCGCCGGCGGCAGCCGGCGCCTCCGACGCCTGCGGGGCCTAACAGCCTGTGGTGGAACCCGGGTGAGCGCCGAGAGCGGCCAGTTCTCCCGGTGGGGGCGAGGCGCCCGGCTGACAAGGCGCGTGAGGGAGGAGCCCCCACCGGGAGAACTGGCCCGGGTGTATTTCGACCGAAACGCAACGCAGAACGCAGCGAAGCGGAGTGGTTCAGCCGGGATGGATCGCCGCTCGAGCCCCCACCGGGAGAACTGGGCCGCCTGGGTTTCACCACAGGCTGTTACAAGCGCGCATCGTGCTGGGCGCGCTCGCCGGGCAGGCGGACGCGCTCCGCCGCGACTTTCCGGACCTCCGGGTGCTGCCGGTGGCAGTGGACTTCTCGCGCGACTTCGCTTTCCCGCCGTTCGATTTCGAGCACGGCCGCATCGCGATCTTCTACGCCGGCTCGTCGCTCGGAAACTTCGAACCCGAGGAAGCGGCGGAGTTCCTCGCCCGGGTGGGCCGCGCCGCCGGGCCGGGGTCCCGCCTCCTGCTCGGGGTGGACCGGAAGAAGGACAAGGGGGTCCTCGACCGCGCCTACAACGATCCCGAGGGGCTCAAAGCGGCCTTCAACCGGAACATTCTGAACAACGTGAACGCGCTCGCGGACGGCGACTTCAACCCGGAGAAGTGGATCCACCGCGCCTTCTACGACGAGCGGCACGGCCGCATCGAGCTGTGGCTCGTGAGCGCCGTGGATCAGACCGTCCGGGTAGCGGGCGAGACCCTGCGCTTTGCCGCGGGCGACCGGATCCACACCGAGAACTCCTACAAGTACGACGTCGAGGAAGTTCTCGCCCTCGCCGCTTTCGCCTGGCGTCCGCTGCACCATTGGAGCGACCCCGGGGAGCGCTTCAGCGTCTTTCTGTTCGGCTGCTGATCCGCGGGAGGGGACCGACGGTCAGGGACCGCCAGACCTCCGGTCGGCATCGCCGCGCGCAGCGCGGCGCAGAACACGCAAGACGCCCCGTCCCGGCCAACTACACCTCGTCGAGGCACGTCATGAGTTGACGGACCAAGCCTAAGACCCTCTTACCGAACTCTTCGGAGTCGTCGTTCAGGAATGCCCTGTCACCGTCGAAATACCGGCTAGAGTACATACTTGACTTGACTCGTAGTCTTAGTAGGATTGAAGCGCTCTCCGTCCAAGACTCTCACTTCACTCCAGAGGCTCGGGTCATTCCTTCCAACAAAGTCGTCGAAGACAGCCTGCACATTGCGTTCCGTATTGGATGACCCTCCTTGGGCCAGCCTGCGACGCCGATCTCAAGTTCCAGAGGCTCTCTTGCGGAGGTGTTTCCAGACGCAAATTCCGAGTACTCAGACGTCCCAGCGTTAGCGCTGGTTCTTTTGGTCCCGCACTCTTGTAGAGCCTATGCCAGAACAAGGGATTGCCACGCTTGTCTTTGGTATCGTGACCCATTTCCCCTCGGTTGCCTGTGCGAGAGTCTCAATTTCTGCACTGGTCTCGTTCGACAGTCTTGCGGCGTGTCGTTCCTGATCGATTCCACGGCTCCTTCGACTGCCAAGGCAAGCTCAAGATAGGCGTCGTTGTCAAGAAGGAACTTCTTGATGATGGTTTCTCTTGTCTTTTCGATAGTCATCGAATGCTCCCCTCATAAGAGCTAGATTGAGTTTGTATTAGCAAAATTGTCCTGAATGTATTCAGAAGGCACGAAGAAAACCGCGGACGCGATCGGCTTCCACTCCACCCGACATCGCTTGAGCCACCCTTCCACAGACGCGACGCCGAAACGCTTTCGATAGGGCACCGTAAGGCAACGCGACCTAAGCCGCTCTTGCCTTTTCTTCTTCTCCTCGTCCCAGGGGAGGTCAGTTCCTGAAGGTTTCGAAGATCTGGATCGCTCCCATCGCCGCTCCAATAGAGAAGGAGCACCTGCTCTTCGCCTCCACCGCGCTGTTCGACTTCGTGCGCCAACGCAAACAGGTACCTGTCGACTTGCCACGGCTGGTCCACAGCCGAAGGTTTGTTTTCGATGCCGATCCAGCGGTTGCCTTCCATCTCGAGGACGATGTCAACGCTTCCAGCGATTGCTCCACCGGGGAGAATTTGTCGGTCGCTAATCGGGTACTCCAGGCGCACCCGGCAGGTTGGGCTGGAAGTCTCGCAGCACTCGGCGGCACTGCCCGACGCCGCACTTCAGTTCTTCGAGCAACAGCGACAAAAACAGATCTCCCTGTGAATGGCGCCCGGGGGTCGAGAAGCCCGCTGAAAATACGGGAAAGGTCCAGTTCCTGCGTCCGGACCAAGTCGAACGCGGAGAACCTGCGACCGGTACGGCGGTCCTGCTCCTCCCGCGCGCGTTCTCCATGACCTTGATGGCCACCGTCGCTGCCGCAATCGTCGGTTCGAGAAGTCGAACATCCCCGTGAGGTCCCGCTTCAAGTCCACCACGTTGCTCTGCATCCGTTCCTTCCGCTCGCACAACGGGAGTCACCTGCCGAAGAACTCGTCGAGTTCTCGCTGGAGTCCTGCGTCGAGCCCGCGGCGGCGTTCGTCCTCGGTTTCCGCGGACCGCAGTCAGCTTGCCGAAGAACTCCGCAAGTTCCTGTTGGATGCCCACCTCACGTCCAAGGCGGCGCTCCTCCCCGGCCTCCACTGCCGCACTCAGCCCGCCGAAGAACTCGCCGAGTTCTCGCTCCAGGCCCGCGCTATCCGTCATCGGCGCCCAACTATACCCACGGTCGAGGCGTCAAAGGAGGCGAATCGCCCGAGCCTTCATTCGGGTTGCCGCTCAGTCGAGAAGGGCCAGCAACTCTTCCACCGGCTCGTCACCGGGCCAAGCGCCCACGAGATCACGGGGTCTCGCGTAGTCGTCCGACGGAGAGGGACCGGGGAGCGCACCCCAGGGCTTGCCCGCGTCTGTGGACGGCAACTCGCCGAAGACATCGTCGCCGGAGACTCGAGTGGTCATTCGCCGAGCCTCGACAAACTGGAGCTGTCCAGCCGGCGCAAAGCGAATGGCGCCCATGACCGTGACCTGTTGGCCTTGGAGAGACGAAAGCACCTGGCTATCCGAGGCGTCCGGGTCCAACCGTCCGGTAAGCCCTCCTCCCTGATCGAGGACGAGTTCAAACTTGCCGCTTTCGTGCTCAATCGCATCAAGCCGACCCACAACGATGCACGCGCGCCGAGTGGACCTGTCCTTCAACGGCTCGCAGATGCCAGGTACCCGGTTGGTGAACGCTTCCTCCGACCATCAGGTTACCAACAGGCCCCAGCGCCGGTCGGGTCGTGGTGGTGCGGACGCCAGAACCCCCGCAATCCGCTTTCGGCGTTGCGAGCGGCGGGTCAGTGTTCGGGGGAGTCGAGCCGGGAGAGGAAGTCGGCGAAGTTCACCGCAGTGGACGCGGCGGAAAGGAGCCGGTCTTCGGGCGTCGAACGGAGGGCGCTGAGGTGACGCCCGGCGGGAAAGTCGGCAGGGAAGTCGGCAGGGACCGCGACGCCCCGCTGCCGGAGGAGCGCGCGGGCCATCCTGCCGGCGCCTTGCGCGCGTCCCTCGGCGCGCTGCTCGCGGAGCAGGGGGTCGTCGTCCGGCCCCGTGCCCTCCCGTTCGCCCAGCGCACGGCCCACCCGCGACAGGATCTCCGAGGTCTCTTCCGAGATGACCCGCTCGTTCAGCGCACCGTGGATCTCCGCCGCCCGCCAGCCCGGAAACGCTCGGCTCGCCTCCGACGGCGCGTACCGACCCCCTTCCAGCAAGTAAATCCGGAGCCCCGATTGGAGTCCCGCAGGTCGGCTCGGCGCATACGCGTCCGGTACCTCCACCCAGACCTCCGGAAACCCCCAAGCCTCATACAGCTTCAGCCGATTCCTCCGCACATCCGTCGTGCTGTCCACCTCCACCACCACGTCGGGATACGGGTCCTCCCCTGCGTTCAAATACGGCGAAGCCATCCGGTCCAGCCGAGCCGGGTCCAGGAACACCATCTCGTCCGGCTGGATGTGGCGCGTTCCCTCGGAGCCAGTAAGCACCCGCCGGATCTCAGCCTGGCCGCAGAAGACGATCGGCGATCCCCGCATCTGGGCGATCCGTTCCAGCAGCGGCCCCAGCATGCGCAGCGGCATCTCGTGCGCGAAATGCGCCGCCTCGCTCGCCAGGCAGGCGAGGCCGGCGCGGGAGTCGAAGAACTCGACGCGGCCTTCGTGGTCCTCGTATTCCGAGAACGTCATCGGCCGCAGGTAGCAGCCGGGAAACTCCAACTCGGAGAGCGGGGGGTCGTCGCCCTGCCGCTCGAGCAGCGCCGCGCCCTTCGGTCCCATCCCTTCCATTCCGGCGATCTTAGGTGGCGGTAGACGAGGCGGCAAGCGGCGCAACCCTCGACGCGCAGGCATCCGCCAGGGGCCCGCGGCATCCTGCGTTGGGCCGCTTCACGGGGCAGCACCGAGGCCGGCGATCCTGTCGTCGAGGACGCCGTCCACTCCTCGCGCGTCACCTCCCGGTACGCCACCTCGCCGACGAAACCGCTGCTCATCACGATGTCCGGACCGATCTCCTTGAGCTTCGACAGGCTTCGAGCCAGATCAGCCGCGCTGCCGCCGGAATGGGGGAGCACCAATGTGGACCACTCTCCGTCCCATTGGAAGATCGTGTCGCCGCTGAAGAGATACGACTTGCCGTGCGGCGACCTGTAGAGGAAACAGATGCTGCCATCCGTGTGCCCCGGTGTATGGATGATCGCCACATCCTCGATCCGGTTGTCGCTCGGACCGAACAGCACATCGGGCTCGCCGTGCACCCCGACGAACGGGGCCTCGATGGCGCTGCAGCCGAGTTTGCACCCGAACCGGTCTCTGATCCGCGCTTGAGACGGACCGGCCTCATCCCGGTGGGTGAGGAGCTGCCAGGCAATGCCGCCCCGCTCGGAGATGTGCCGCAGATCGTCTTCGTCGCCGGTGTTGTAGAAGAGGATGTTGCCGGCCGGACGTTCGAGGAAATAGGCGTGGGTGTTGAGCATGCCGGCACGGTGGATCGTGCTCTGCCACAAGTCTTCCTGGAGCTGTTTCATGCGGGAATGATGGCTCTCGGGACGAAACGCAGCCGGCGCCATCAGGAGAGGAAGGAACTCGCGCTCCGCCCACCCGCGGCGGGCTGTGCCGGCCCCCACGGGGAGAAACCCTCATGATCGGGTCCTCCTGCACACCCTCGCCCGTCATGAAAAAGACGCGGCCGTCAACTTGCCATGGCGCAACGTCATCGGCGCTGGTTTCGCGCTCCCGCGCGGTGCCGGTCTGAAGGCCCCCACCGGGAGGACTGGCCGGCGTTCCCTTGCCTGCGCGCCATCCGGGTTGTCGGCGTCCCGGGCGACTGCATTTTCACAGCAACTGGCCGGGGGTCGGCGTTCCCCTGCCTTCCCCGCAGCGTTGGTAAGACTGTCGCGGTTAGACTTTCTTACCATGAAAATTACGGAAAAAGGACAGGTCACGATCCCGCAGCGGCTCCGGCAGGCATACGGCCTCCTCCCCAACACGGAAGTGATCTTCGAGGCCGGTGAGGACTGCGTTGTCCTGCGCTCCCGATTGAGCCGCCGCGGGCTGGTCCGGGAGCGCATTCGCCGGGCTCGGGGAGCCGGAACAGGCAACCGGACCACGGACGACATCATGCGAATGACGCGGGGAGAGGACTGAGTGTTCCTCGCGGACGCAAACGTCTTGCTCGACATCTCCACGAACGACACGACGTGGCGGGATTGGTCGGAACGCGTGCTGGAAGACGCCCTCGCGGAAGGAAACGTCTCCATCAACCCGATCATCTACGCGGAGGTGGCGCTCGATTTCGCCGATGCCCAAGCCCTGGATCGCTGGTTGCAACAGCTCGACATCGAGAGGCGGTCGCTGCCGTATGACGCCGCGTTTCCGGCATCGCGCGCCTACGAGCGCTACCGGCGAGCGGGCGGGAGACGGCGGTCCCCGCTGCCTGACTTCTACATCGGGGCCCACGCGGTCGTGGCCGATCTGACACTCATCACCAGGGACGCGCGCCGCTACCGGACCTATTTTCCGTCGCTGCGATTGCTTGCGCCTCCAGAGGAGAGCTGATGCAGATCTCGTCGAACGGGCCAACCCCTCCCCGATAATCCACCCTCATGACCCGACTCGCCGTCCTTTTGTTCCTCGCCGCCTTCGCGGCCGAATCCTCCGCCCAGGAGGCTCCCGGCGCCGCCGCCCGCGTCGAATGGCCGAGTTGGGGTGGCGACCCGGGGTCGATGCACTACTCCCCGCTCGCCCAGGTGAATCGGGAGAACGTGGCCAACCTGAAGTTCGCCTGGGAGTGGGATACCGGCGAGGGTCCGCTCAGCGGGCCCCGGCTGCCCGTCCCCGACAACCCCGTGCGCCCGGGCAGTTTCGAGAACACCCCGGTCGTCCGTGACGGGGTCATGTACGTCAGCACCGCCTATAACAAAGTCGTCGCCCTGAACCCGGACACCGGCGAAGTCGAGTGGACCTACGACCCCCGGATCACCGAGTGGGGGCAGGTCCCGAACGGCACCGGATTCGTCCACCGGGGGGTCGCGCTCTGGGAGGACGGTGACGGCAAGCGGCGGGTCTTCCTGAACAGCCGCTGGCGGCTCATCTCCATCGATACCGTCACCGGGGAACCCGATCCCTCGTTCGGGGACGGCGGCGAGATCGACCTCACGGCGCAACTCCTGTGGCCCATCAACCGCCTCCACTACACCCAGACCTCGCCTCCGGTCGTCTTCGAGGACCTGGTGATCCTCGGGAACGGCGTCTGGGACCGCTTCGTCTACGAACGCGATCCGCCGGGCAACGTGCAGGCGTTCAGCACCCGTACCGGCGAGCTGGTCTGGTCCTTCAACCTGATCCCGCAGCCCGGCGAGTTCGGAAACGACACCTGGGAGGACGGATCCTGGGACCGGGTGGGGCACACGAACGTCTGGGCGCCCATGTCGCTCGACGCCGAACGGGGTCTGATCTACCTGCCGGTAGGGACGCCGAGCAACGACTACTACGGGGGGATGCGCCTCGGTGACAACCTCTACGCCGAGGCCATCGTCTGTCTCGACGCCTCGACCGGCGAGCGGGTCTGGCACTTCCAGACCGTGCGCCACGGTCTGTGGGACTACGACCTGCCGGCAGCGCCCACCCTGCTCACCATCAACGTGGACGGCCGGGAGATCGACGCGGTCGCGGCCCCGGCGAAGACCGGGTTCGTCTATGTCTTCGACCGGGTGACCGGCGAACCGGTCTGGCCCATCGAGGACCGCGCGGTCCCGGCAAGCGATGTCCCCGGCGAGCGGACGGCCGCGACCCAGCCCTTCCCCACCCGCCCGGCACCCTTCGCGAAACAGGGTTTCACCGAGGAGGACGTGATCGCGTTCACCCCGGAGCTCCGGGAGGAGGCGCTCGAAATCGTCCGTAAGTACCGGATGGGGGGCCTCTACAACCCGCCCTCGATCGAAGGGACGATCGCCAGTCCCGGCATCCTCGGCGGTGCGAACTGGGGCGGAGCGGCGGCCGATCCCGAAACCGGAGTGATCTACATCAAGGCCAACGAGTTCCCCGCGCTGCTCGCCATCACCGAAGCCAACCCCGACCAGACCGAAGGCCGCTACGGGCTGGACCGGGCCCGCCGGTCGCTGAACCTCCCGAACGGGCTGCCGATCAACAAGCCGCCGTACGGCACGATCACCGCGATCGATCTGAACACCGGGGAGCACCTCTTCCAGGTCCCCGCGGGCAACAACCCGCTCGTCCGCGATCACCAGGCGCTCGCGGGCGTGGAAATCGGGGACGAGCGGCTCGGGGTCGTGGGCGCCCCGGGACCCATGGTCACCGGAGGCGGGCTCGTCTTCTTCACGGGAGGCGCCGACCACCTCTTCGCCATCGACAAGACCACCGGTGAAGAGCTGTGGGCCCACCCGCTCGGAGCCAGTTCCTACGCGAACCCCATGACCTACGAATCCCCCGAGGGAGTCCAGTTCGTGGTGGTCGCCGTGGGACGCGGCACCGGCAACAAACTGGTCGCGTTCTCGCTCGGCGAGCCGGCCGCCGCCGGTAACTGAGCGGACGGTATCCTTCCGGGTTGCGCCCACCCAGGAGATTTCCCCAGGAGATTCCACATGCCGCTTCCCCCTCTCTATGACCCCGACGCCGTTCGCCCCATGTGGGAGGAACTCTCCGACTGCCGGGTGACGCCGCTCCATCATGCCGAAGACGTGGACGAGATGCTGGCGAAGCCCGGAACCGCCCTCGTGGTGGTCAACTCGGTCTGCGGCTGCGCCGCCGGCTCCGCACGGCCCGGCGTCACCATGGCGCTCCAGCACACCCGGATCCCGGACCAGATGGGGACGGTCTTCGCCGGGGTGGACCGCGATGCGACCGACCGCGCCCGCGGCTACATGACCGACGTCCCGCCGTCGTCCCCGGCCATCGCGCTCTTCAAGGACGGCCAGTTGATCCACATGCTCGAACGGCGGCACATCGAACGGATGGCTCCGGACATGGTCGCGGCCAACCTGACTGCCGCGTTCGAGGCGCACTGCGAGACCGAGGGACCCTCGGTGCCGCGGGAGGTCTGGGAACGCTCCGCGCGCGAGCGGATGTGCGGCTCGAACGTCCCGATCTTCAACCCCACGTTCCGGTAGGGCTGGCCGGTAGCCGCCCCACCGGCCCGGTCGTAAGCCCGTTTCGAGCTTTTCTTCGAATTTGTCGGGAAACGCGGGATCCGGGCTCCCGGATTCGGCGCTGTTCCTGACCGTCGAGGGGGTTGATGGCGCCGGGAAGTCCACGTTGGCCCAGCGTCTCGGCACGCGGCTGCGCCGCGAAGGGCGCCGGGTCACGCTGACCCGCGAACCGGGCGGCACCGCCGCCGGGAAAGTCATCCGGCAACTGCTGCTGCACACCGGCGGACCGCTCGCCCCCGAAACCGAACTCGCGCTCTTTTTCGCGGCCCGGGCGCAGAACATCGCCGAGGTGATCCGCCCGGCGCTCCTCCGGGGCGAGGTGGTGATCTCCGATCGCTTCACCGATTCGACGATCGCTTACCAGGGCGGGGGCCGGGGTCTGCCGGTGGAACAGATCCTGGCGGTGGACCAGGCGGTCACCGGAGGCTTCCGCCCGCACCTCACGCTGGTGCTGGATCTGCCGGTCGCCGCCGGTTTCGCGCGCCTCAAGGGAACCGACCGGATCGAGCAGGAGGCCGAGCGGTTCCACCACCACGTCCGCGAGAGTTTCCTCCGGATCGCGCGCGAGGAACCGGAGCGGGTCGTCGTGATCCGGGGGTATCAGAGCCCCGACGAAGTGTTCGAGGCGGCCTGGGCAACGGTCGCCGCCCGATCGGAAAGGAAGGGCTGACGCGGTGTCCGGGTTTCCGATCCCCGCGCCGTTCCCGCGGTTGGCCGGGCTTGCCGCGAGCGGCCGGCTGCCGCAAAGCCTCCTGCTGAGCGGGCCTTCCGGCGCCCCCACGGTGGAGGCGGCGATCGCGCTCTCGGCCATCGTGAACAGTTCCGACCGGGACCCGGAGTCCGAGGCCACCCGCGTGCTCCACCAACGCATCGTGGGGACGGACTCGGCGTTCCGCACGGGCGGAGAGGCCGGCCGCGGGACCGGTCCGGCGGGCGGGCCCTACCCGGATGTTCGGATCCTGAGGCCCGAGAGCGGCAAGCCGATCCGGGTGGACGAGGTCCGCCAGGCGATCGCCGCGGTGCGAACCCATCCCTTCGAAGGGCGGCGGCGCGTCCTGGTGATCGAGGCCGCGGACACCATGAACCCCCCGGCCGCCAACGCGCTCCTCAAGACGCTCGAAGAGCCGCATCCGTGGCTCGGGCTGATTCTTTGCGCCACCCGGGAGGCGGCGCTCCTCCCCACGATCGTCTCCCGCTGCCAGCGCTGGCGCTTCGCGGCGCCCACCACGCCGGCGGTCGCCGCGCGGCTGCAGGAGGCGCACGACTACCCGCCGGAAGAAGCGGTGGTCGCCGCGGCCGCCGCCCGCGGCGACCTCGCGCGGGCGCTCGCGCTGCCGCGCGACCGGCTGTTGCCGCTCGCCGAGGAGGCCGAACGGATGGCCGTGATCGTCGGCCGGGGCATCGCGCCGCCGGCGCGGACGGCGCTGACCGAACGACTCATGAAGGCCTCTCCCCGCAGCCGGAAGGCGGGCCACATCGATGAACTGCAGACCGTTCTGGTGCTGCTCCGCGCCACCCTTCGCGATCTGGCGGCTCTTTGTTCCGAGAGCGCGGCGGTCTCCGGCGATGCCGGACACCTGCGGAAGATCGCCGAACTCGCGCCCGGGAGCGCTTTCGCGGAGGCGCTGCTCCTCGTCGAGGAGACCGACCGCAACATGTACCGCTCCTACGGCAACAAGCGGATGCAGCTCGACGCACTCCTGCTCGCCTTCAACGAGATCGCCCGGCCGCTGGTGGTTGCGCGGCTGCGCGCCCAGCGGGCTTCGCGGGGCTAGCAGCCTGTGGTGAAACCCAGGCGGCCCAGTTCTCCCGGTGGGGGCTCGCCCGGCGATCCATCCCGGCTGAACCACTCCGCTTCGCTCCGTTCTGCGTTGCGTTTCGGTCGAAATACACCAGGTATTCCTCCCTCACGCGCCTTGTCAGCCGGGCCCCCACCGGGAGAACTGGGCCTCACCGGGCTCGGCGCTCACCCGGGTTCCACCACAGGCTGCTAAGGCACCGCCGACAACCCGGACGGCGCGCGACAGCGGAGCGCCAGCCTCTGAGCTTGCCCCGGTTGATCGGACCAGTAGGAATGGCCGAAACGCCGGTGACATGATCCGCAACCCCAAGAAACTGCGGTCGTAATCCCCGCAGACACAAGCGCCTCACCCGCCAGGAGACCCCCCCCATGATGACCGTCCTCTCCCTCTGGCTGCCGATCCTCATCGCGGCCGCCCTCGTGTTCATCGCCAGTTCGGTGATCCACATGATGCTGGGCTTCCACAAGAAGGACATGGGGGCGATTCCCGACGAGCGCCGGGTCGCCGACGCGCTGCGGCCGTTCCAGATCCCGCCCGGCGACTACGCGATGCCCCACGGCGCGGACGCGAAAGAAATGGCGTCCCCCGAATTCATCCAGAAGACCAAGGAGGGACCGGTGGCGATCCTGACCGTGCTTCCGAACGAACCCATGAATATGGGCAAAAGCCTCGGGATGTGGTTCGGCTATTCGCTGGTCGTCGGGGGCTTCGCCGCCTACGTGGCGGGGATGACCCTCGGAATCGGGGCGGCGTACGGCGACGTGTTCCGGGTGGTCGCCGCGGTCAGCTTCGCCGGGTATTCGCTCGCCATCCTGCAGGCTTCCATCTGGTGGGGACGGAGCTGTGGTTACACGCTGCGCACGATGGCGGACGGCTTGGTCTACGCGCTGCTCACCGGGGGCGTCTTCGGCTGGCTCTGGCCGTAGGTACTCCTGTACCCCACCGCCGGCTTCCTCGGCTGGCGGTGGCCGTCGCCGACGCTTCGCTCATGATCCGCTGACCGGATGAGGAAGCACGCTTACCGGGTCGTCACGACCCTGCTGACGGCGCTGGGTCTCGGGGCCCTGTTTTCCCTCCGTTTCGTTGGTCTCTACAGCCACCAGGCGCTCGCGCTCGTGCTGCTGCTCGGCTCCGTCTGGGCGATCGCGAGCCGAATCTGGTGGGCGCGGAAGGGGCGCCTTCATCCGGGGCTGCTGCGGGGACTTCGTGGATCCGAGAATCGGCCCTACTTCGTCCAGGCGGTGGGGCGGGCGAGCTTCTGGGCGGCGGCCGCCGTCGCGTGCATCGCGGTTTTCCCCCGGTCGGCGGAGTTGACCACCCTGCTCGCCGGGATGATCGTCGTCGGCCTGCTTCGGGTCGCGGCATCCTTCCTCGTCCCGCGCCGGACGAACGCCGGGGCCACCCTCGTCATGGCGGCGGGCGCCCTGGTCCTGGCATTCGATCTTGGTCGCGCCTTTGTCGGGGGACCGGCCGCCGCACTACAGATCGCTCCCCCGTTCGCGGGGGAGTGGCTCGTGTTGCAGGGTGGTAACAGTCCCCTGCAGAGCCACCATCTCGCGGCCTACAACCAGCGGTTCGCCCTCGATCTCGTCCGGTTGGAAGACGGCCGGATTTTCACCGGCGATCCGGGCGATGCGAATGCGACGGTCCATAGCTGGGAGCAGCCGCTGGTGTCGCCCGCGACGGCACGGTGGTCGTCGCCCGCGACGAGATGGAAGACGCAGGCGGCGCGAACTTCGTGACCGAGCTCGCCGACGCGGCGGGGAACGTCATCGTCATCGAACTCGACACCGGTTTCTTCGTCGTTCTGGCGCATCTCCGGCACGGGACGCTCCGGGTCAGCGAAGGCGACCGGGTCCGGAAGGGAGATCCGCTGGCGCTCGCCGGAAACTCGGGGAACACGACGATGCCGCACCTTCATCTCCAGGTGCAGACCCACCCTGACCTTTGGGACCCCGACAACCGCTCGGTGCCCTTCGCGATTCGGGCCCGACGGCCGGGTCCTGGCGCGCAACGATCGCGTCGGCGCGCCAGTCCCCTAGTCGGCGTTACCGCGTTACCGCCGCGCCCCGTCCGACGACGATCCCGCGGGAATGATGGGCAGGATGACCTTCGAAGGATGCTCGGCATCGTGATAGATGCTGTTCTCCGCAACCACCACCGGCATGTCCTCGTCCATCTCCCTGCCGGTGTTCCCGTTGGGATACCACTTCGGGAACGAGCTGCTCGACACCGTCAACCGGATGCGGTGGCCCGCCTTGAAGAGGTTCGAGATGGGATACATCTCGATGGCGAACTTGTAGACCTCGCCGGGGGTCATCAGGACCGGCGCCTCGTCGCCTTCCCGATAGCGCGCGCGCAGGATGTTCTGACGGAGCGTCAGCGAGTAGCCGTCCGGGAACACGTCGGTTAGCGTCACTGTCCAGTCGGTGTCGACCGCGCTGGACGAGGCATAGAGCTCCACGGTCGGCAGACCGGTGAC